>DATKEV010000058.1:0-5692 GCA_035511855.1 Candidatus Udaeobacter sp. | reverse complement strand
CGGCAAAAATAGTTCAAAAATACTCTTGACAGAATTTGGCGATTCACCAATACTCCCACTGCGCCAGTCACTGCCTTCCGAAGAACGTTCCAGCGTTCCTCCCCTATCCGCACGCCGGACAAACAGTCAGCGAGGAGTACCGGTGTCCGTACAATTAGAAAAAGAGATGAGCTCGTTAGAGTTGGATCGGGAAGTCATTCGCTGTAAGACTTGTGGTCTCGTCCAGTACCGGACGCGCACGGGAAATTGCCGCCGTTGCGTGCGCGCCTTGCCCCAGCGTCTGGAGTTCCTGATTCCTCCACCGGAACCTGCAGAGGAAGCAGCCGCTGAACCAGCGACAGAAAAGTTCGTCAACCAGGAGACGGTCGAGAACATCGGCCAGCGCATTCGCCAGTTGCGCGAATCGCGCAGCATGACTCAGAGCCAACTGCAGTCGCGCTCCAAGGTCTCGCGCTCCTATCTGTCCCGCATTGAGAGCGGCCAGATGACGCCCAGCCTCGGCACGCTGGAGAAGATTTCCGAGGCGCTCAACGTCGGCTTGAACCGGTTCTTCATACCGGAATCGGACGGCGAAGCGCTGCTGGAAGATCCGTTCATCCAGGGCCTGCGGCCGTTCCTGCGGCAACTCGATTGGGAGCAGTGGCAGTCGATATTGAAGAGGCTGCAGGCCATCAGCGACCACGTCCATGCAGCGCCGAGCAATCTCCGCCCTATCGGTAATCCGGCGCGGCTGCCGCAGCCCGCGTCGGCGAATGGCAATGGCAACGGTCACATCGGCATCGGCCATTCGAATGGGCTTGCGCACTCGCACGCCCATGGTAATCCGCAGGGCTATCCGCTGCGGCGTACGGGCGCGCCCTTTGGGGCGCAGGGTAAGCCCGTTTTCCAACGGCCGCTGGCGCGATAAGTTTTCAAGTCAGAGCACAACGGAACGCGGCGTCCCGGCGATCACCGGAACGCCGCGTTTTTTCTTTGCGGAAAAAGTTTTGTGGGCGCTGGGACTACTCGCGGATGACGGAGACTTTCGCGTCAGGAACTTCCAGCCGCATCAGGCGGTGATTGCCGTCGAGCAAAAGCAGAATCTCGAGGTCCGAAGTGTTGACCTTGAGGCCTTCGTAGGTCTTGCCATCGGCGCTGGCCGATCCGGCAAATTGCACAGTGATCGAACCCGGCGTCAATTCCTGAGGAATCAGCACGGGAAAAGTTTGCACGCCGCGCTTGGACCAGTCGTAGATGCGGGCAAGGACCGCGTACTGGTGGTAGAGATTATTGTCCAGGATCGCGATGAGCGGCGTATTAAATGTAAGGTCCTGCTGGAACGGACGCGCCCCCTGCATCTCCAGGGTGATGCTGGCCACGCCGTTGGCGAAGAGGATGTGCGCGCCGTTTGTTTTTTCCGCCTGAGCGCTCCATTGATAGCTGATCGGCGCGCCGTCGGGCTGCAATGTCAATGAACCGGAGACTTTGCTTGCGGCACTGTCGGGTGGCTTGATCTCCGCAACACCCTTGGCGAGCCAGCCGCCGCCGGACGGAGCGATTTCAAAATCCTCGTGGCCGACGGTCTGCCCGCCGAGTTTGATGGTGAGTTTGCCTTTGTCTTGAGCGAAGACGACAGGGCCCGGCGCCACCGCGGGCTTTTTCTGAGCCGCGAGAGAAAACGCGGCGCACGCCGCGATTCCAAGTATCACTGCAATCGATGTGGTTCTGAGTTTCACAGCGCTTCTTACCCCCGCGTCCATTCTCTCTCAGGGAAGAGGTTTCTCAACCACCAGATGCGAGGTGTTTCCACCGGAAGCAACAATGGCGCGGCGCAGAATTTCCGCGACAACCTGAGATGGTTCGCCGGAGCTGTCCACGCGGTAATCGGCAAGTTGATAGGAGGGAAGACGCTGGGCGTGGAGAGCGCGGAAACTGGCTTCATCGCGGAAGAGCGGACGGCCGGTCATGGTCATGCATCGCGCCAGAAGAACCTCGACGGGAGAATCCAGCCACAAAACCGGAACGCCGGCAGCGCGGAGAAAATCAGGGCAGCCAGCCTGAGCGTAGGTGCCACCGCCCAGAGCGAGAACGGTGCTTTCTTTCATCTCAGTGGCGCGGCCGAGCGCAGCGCGCAATTGGCCGGCTTCGATTTGGCGGAAAGCAGGTTCGCCGAGGCGTTCGAAAATTTGCGGAATCGCGAGGCCCGCGGATTCTTCGATGCGGTCGTCCAGATCAACAAAGCGCCAGGCGAGCTGGCGCGCCAAGAGAGTGCCAATGGTGGTTTTGCCGGAGCCCATAAAACCGGCCAAGCATAGAATCGAGACGCGGGATTGCGGCCCGCGCGAAGGAGGCGAAGTTGTCACGCGATGATGGCGCGAGAAATTAATCGCGCTTCAGAATGCGAATTGTACCACTGTAGGAGGAGAGTTCGACTTTAGCGAGACCTTGCCCGACGGTGCCGAAGAGGCCTTTAGTGAACTTCGACGCACGGTGCATCATGCCGTGCGAATCGGGTTTCAGGTACGCGGCCGCCTGGTTATCGACTGTGCCCATGGCCGTTTGCGCTTTCAGGTCAAAGGAATCGTTGCCGGAAAAGCGGACTTCAACGAGGCCCTTGCCGCTCTTCATGGTGTAAAGGCCGGTGCGGACGAAATCGCCATCAAAGAGAATATTTCCTGAAGTGGTGAAGAGGCTGACGTTGGTCAGCGCCGGCTGAAGAACCTGCGCGCCCCCGCTGATGGACTTGAAATCGAGTTTCCCAGCGCACTGCGTGCAGACCAGAGAGCCTTCCGTGGTGCGAACAATGATATAGCCGGAGACTTCCTTCAGGTGGACGTCGCCGGCGACGCTTTCCAGTGTCATGTCGCCCATCACCTGCTCGACGTAAATAAGTCCGGTCTCGGTCTTAAGCTGCAATTCCGTTTCTTCGGGGACAGTGAGCTGGAGACTGGCTTCCAACTCGCGCGGCGGCGCCGAAGCGTCGAGAACGTTGGCGGTGACGTCGATGCGGTCACCGGCTTGCTCGATGTCAAAGCCGATCTTGTCGGAAGATTGGGTGGCCAGGACGTCGACTTCGGAATTTTTCCAAGATTTCACCTCGATGCGGCCGTTGGCCACGTTGTGGATCACAACAACCGGGCGAGTGTGGACTGCGAAATGCTTCTCGACGATATGCTGGCTAGCGGCACCGGCGGCAGTCAGGCCCGAGCAGAGAAAAACTGCAGCGCCGAATAGAGGAAGCGCGCCGCGGTTTACATCCGAGCGCAGAGCGGACAAACTCACCATTCTCGTTCCCATATTAGTGGACACTCCCCCCGCGATCCATCATCGCAGACAGTAATTCCGCTTTTTGCTGATAGGCGTAGGAAAGATATTCACGCGCTAGTTCGTCCTGCGGCGCTTCGTTCACGCGCCGCTCACACTCAGCAATAAAATCATCGACTTGCTGCAGGTTCTGGCGGAAAGAGGCGTCCACAGCAGAAGTTTCAACAAGCTGCATGTTTCTGAGATCAATTTCCTGTTCATTCAGAACTTTGGCGGTTTGCGCGAAGGGAATTTGCAATGCCGGTCCGGCAACACTCCTCTCGGCTTCCAAAGGGGCATCGGGCGGTTGCCGCAATTGCAGGACTCCAGCAGCGACGATCAACAGGCCCACGGTTGCCGTCGCCAGAGCGCGGCTACGAAACAAATCGCTGAGGCCAAGCCACCAGGACGAGCGTTCACCGTGAGCGGGAATGATGGGGACCTTGATAATTCCTTCGAGTTCAAGCTGGGCCTGAATGGAAACCCACACGCGGGCGGGTGGTTCGACTTCGGCGGGTAATTCATTCGCCATGGAAACAATGGTTGCGAGATCGGCGACAAGCTCGCGGCAATGGCTGCAAGTGGCCACATGCGCTCGCGCTGCTTCCGGCAGCGGCGCCAGGCCTTCCTGTTCCACTACAACTTCCACGTCCCTACACTGCATGGCCTTTCACTCCGTGGAGCCTGGCGCTGGATGCCTGCCCCGCTCGACTTCTCTCAAACCGACTCGGCGCAAATCCCGATGTCCGTTCTCGAAGCCGCTCACACACCCTTGAATTGCGCCCATTGTAGCTCAATCATCATGAGCTGTCTGGGTTTTTGCCGCGTGCCGTTCCTGCCGTGCCTGCTGGCGTACCTCTTCCTGGAGCAGGTCCCGCAGACGCGTACGGGCCTTATGCAATTGCGACTTCGAATTTCCTACCGAACATCCCATAATGTCCGCGATCTCGTTGTGCTCGTACCCCTGTACATCATGCAATACGAACACCGTCCGGTAACCCGGCGGCAGCTTTTCAACCGAACGTTCCAGATTGACTCGGTCAACGGCTCCGCTCAAGCGCAAATCCGGCGCGCCAATGTCTTTCCTGGGGCCGCCCGTTTCCTCGTCGGGATCCGTCGTTTCTTCGAGCGAAGCCACGGGAAGCGACTTCTTGCGCAGCCGCATCAGCACCACATTGACCGTCATCCGGTGCAACCAGGTCGAAAAGGCCGACTCTCCGCGGAAGGTGCCAATCTTGCGGAAGAGCTGAAGGAAAGCTTCCTGCATCAGGTCTTCCGCGTCGGACGGATTGTTTACCATGCGCAGGCACAAAGCGTAGACGCGGCGACTATGCAAGTGGTACAGAAATTCAAAAGCCGCAGCATCTCCGGCCTGGGCCAGACGGATGGCCTCCGCTTCAGTCACCGGTTTGGGTGGCTGCCGAGAGCTCGACGCATCGGGATCGCTTGGTCTATTCCGGGCCAACGGTCCAATAGCGGCGCATCCACCACTTCGGATGCGCCGGGTACCCCCTTGAGTTGTCCTGGCAGAAGCCCGCATGTCCAATAAACACCGCTCCGGAGACTTAGTTCTCCGGGGTACGCATGCCGGATCCCGCGGGCGAGCAGGCTAGATCATTCTCCCGCGATCACGGTCATCCGTCTATGGCGGATCACACCCTGGGTGGAAGGAGCGCCGGCTTCCGGCACCTTGGATTGCCGGAGAACGGTGTTTTGGAAAGCTCCAAGCTGGCTCTCAGGCAAGGCAATCAGGAAAGATTTCAAGACGACAATGGCCTCTCTCAAGCAGGTATTCAGGTCGTAATGGTCGGCGTCCACGTCAGCCCACATTTTCTTGGGATTCAAAGATAGCCCATCGGAAAGGTCATCGGCAGCATGGCGAAAGTCCTTGCCGAGGTCCTCGACCATCTCCTCCAGCGTGCTCACTTTGTGGAGAAACTGGAGCCGTTGGGAAAGCAGGACGTGATTGAGCAGACTGCTCATGCGCGCGGAACGCTGTCCCCGCTGGCCTTGAAAATTGGCGGGATCGAGAGGCGCGGCATTGGGAACGGTTCCGTAGTGTTTGGCGTGCTCCGACAAAGCACGCAGCAAGCCTGAAAGAGTCTGGGTCAGCAGCCGGCAGAGGCCTGAAGTGATGCCCACGGCCTGCAGGGACTTGCCGGGCTGTCCCAGTTGCCGCAGCTCAATCGCCTCATCAAGCGAAACGCTTAACATTACGTAGCTGGATTCGAGCTGGTGTACTTGCTGATTGAAAACCACTGCTTTTGCTTCCGGAAGCCACGCGCGCCAGTCGTCATTGACGGACTTGCCGCGCGCTGAGAGGGGGCGGACACGGTCATTCACGGGAGTCTCCGTAGGGACAGGACCGGGAGTATAACAAAAAGATATCTACAAGCCATAATATTCTAAT
>DATKEV010000057.1:0-2449 GCA_035511855.1 Candidatus Udaeobacter sp. | reverse complement strand
GCAATCTTCCACTTTTCCGCGCACAGGATGCGCGTGAGCGCCTGGGTGCTGCGCGAACTGGCATCAAGAGCGAAGCTCTTCACCTGCTCGATGGGCTTCTTGGCGATGATGAGCAAGCTGCGAACCTGTTTCTTTGACGCGATGGCCATGTCCGGCAGGATGGCAAGATCATCGATGCGCTGATATTCGATGGCCGGAATGATCGCGACGTCGGCGTTGCCGGTGCGCAACTGTTCGGCGCACTGTGACGGCACGGTGAAGGACAAATCATACTTGCCACGCAGGGGGCCGTTGGTGAAACCCCAGACGAGCGGCGCGGTGTTCAGGTATTGAACGATAGAGATGCGAAGTTTGCTCACAGTTCGAGAAGTCACCTTCAAGTTTCAGTATAACAAAGCCAGTTTTGCCAAGTGGCAACCTTCTTTGGCGAGGAATTGTTCACGGACTTCGGAATGTTGGAATCGATTGAAGAACCGGCAAGAGGCCGTACAGCCTACCCCCCATCATTTTGTATGAATGTCAAAAGAAAGGACTTACAGAAATTGTATTTCGTAATTCATTGATTCTAAAGGGCGCGGTTTTGGTTGTTTTGGACGAACAACAGCCGAAATGGCTGCCTTAAAAAGAAAAGCGAGAAGAAGCTCCCGGACTCCAAATGTAGTTTTCTACAGGGTTAATTATACCAGCAGCTGGAGGTGAGTCAAGGAAAACTTGGCATCGATGAGAGTTCGCCATATTCCGAGTTCTGTTGTAAAACCGTTCGGCAAGTTTGGGGGATGGGATATGGCGAAGGCTTGGCTGAGTGCCTTGTTGGTGAGTGTTGCGCTGGCGGTGCCACATGCCCCGTCGGCGCGAGCGGAAACGGCGCAGACGCCGACGATTGCGGTGAAGACGGCGGGGGCGCAGAAGCTTGCAGGCTACTTCAACCTTTATTGGGATGCGAAACAGGGGAAGCTGTGGCTGGAAATTGACAAGTGGGGGAGCGAGTTTCTTTACCAGAGCGGGCTTCCGGCGGGGATTGGATCAAATGATATCGGTCTGGACCGGGGTCAGCTTGGCGCGACGCGTGTTGTGCGCTTCGAGCGCAGCGGCCCGAAGGTGCTGTTGATCCAGGAAAACCTGGATTACCGTGCGGTGAGCAACGATCCCGACGAACGGCGGGCGGTGCACGATTCATTTGCGGAGTCCGCGCTGTGGGGCTTCAAGGTGGAAGCCGAGGAGAAAGATCACGCGCTGGTGGACGCCACGGACTTTTTCCTGCGCGATGCGCACGGCGTTCCGGCGGCGCTCCACCGGACGAAGCAGGGCTCTTATCACCTGGATGCATCGCGCTGCGCCATTTATTTGCCGCAAACGAAGAATTTTCCGCTGAATACAGAGGTGGAGGCGACGCTCACGTTTGCGGGAGAGGAACCGGGCCGGTGGGTACGCGACGTGACGCCTTCTCCGGAATCGATCACCGTGCGCGAGCATCACTCGTTCGCGCAGCTTCCACCGGCCGGGTACAAGCCGCGGGCGTACGATCCGCGGTCCAGCTTTTTCGGCATTAGCTACATGGATTACGCCACGCCGATCAGCGAGCCCATCGTGAAGCGGTTCATCGCGCGGCACCGGCTGGAGAAAAAGGATCCAAAGGCGGCGGTCAGCGAGCCGGTGCAGCCCATTGTTTACTACCTCGACCGCGGTGCGCCGGAGCCGATTCGCTCCGCGCTGCTGGAAGGCGCGCGCTGGTGGAACCAGGCGTTCGAGGCCGCGGGTTACAAGAACGCGTTCCGCGTCGAGATGCTGCCGGAAGGCGCAGACCTGATGGACCTGCGCTACAACGTGATCCAGTGGGTGCATCGCGCGACGCGGGGATGGTCGTACGGGGCGGCAGTGGTTGATCCGCGCACGGGCGAAATTATCAAGGGGCACGTGACGCTTGGGTCGCTGCGCGTGCGGCAGGACTTTCTGATTGCGGAAGGGCTATTGGCACCGTACGAGAAAGGAAAGTCGGGAGCTGCGAAAGCGCAGGAGATGGCGCTGGCCCGTCTGAGGCAACTGGCGGCGCACGAAGTGGGGCACACGCTGGGACTGATGCACAACTATTCGGCTAGCACGGTCAACCGTTCTTCGGTGATGGATTACCCGCCTCCTTACGTGAAGCTGGGCACGGACGGCACGCCGGATTTGTCCGCGGCGTATGCGACGGGAATCGGGGAATGGGACAAGGTGTCGATTGCGTTTGGATATCAGGATTTCCCTTCGGGGACCGATGAACACGCCGCTCTCAACAAGATTTTGATGGATGCGTTCGGACGCGGGCTGCGTTACTTGACCGATCAGGACGCGCGACCGGCGGGATCATCGAGCAGCCTGGCTCATTTGTGGGATTCGGGGACGAATGCGGTTGATGAATTGAACCGGCTGATGCAAGTTCGCGGAGCGGCGCTAAAGCGCTTTGGCGAAA
>DATKEV010000056.1:0-2487 GCA_035511855.1 Candidatus Udaeobacter sp. | reverse complement strand
GCGCGCGCACCAAGCTGCGCCGGCCCGAAAGCATTCCTACATCGCCCATAAACTGCCCGGCGGTGTGCACCGCAATTAGCTCTTCCTCGTTGCCATTTGGACGCAGGATTTCGATTGCGCCGCTGATCACGACAAAAAACGGAAGGTTTTGATCGCCCTGCTCGACCAGGATCTCGCCCGCTGAAACGCGCCTTAGTTTGCCATGGGCTGCGATGCGCTCGATCTGCGCCGGGCTCAGCGTCGGAAAGAGCAGCTCGCGCCGCTCCGCCGTTAGCGATGCGCTCAGCGGAATGGGAAGGGTGGTACTCATAACCAAATTAGCGTAGCACACTGCCTGCACCGCGCCATCAGCCTCCTGTTGAAAGACGATGGCGTTGGGGAGAAAGAGTGCGTTGTGACGCTTAGGGTGGGCGGGTGGGACAGGAAAAAATCGGACCGCACAAAAGCTGCGCGGCCCGACCGAATCATTATCGGTAGTTCATGGGTACCAGAACTGGGCCCATAGAGGGCTCCGCCGAGAAACGAACAGCTAAACGAACTCGTGCCGCAAGCTTCGACGGTCCACTTACCAACAGGGCCTACGGCCAGCGATTTACGTAACGCGGCTCATAGCCGGTGGGGTTAGTATCGACTTGCAGGATACGTTCCATCGGTCACGCAGGGTTGAGCAACTTCTCCCGGCCTTCCCCCACCTGTTGCCGCCACATCGCGCAATAGAGACCTTTGCTTGCGAGCAGATCTTCGTGGCGGCCGCTCTCCACAATTCGTCCCCGTTCCAACACCTAAATGCAATCCGCGTGCAGGATGGTGGAGAGCCGGACAAACCGGGTACTACGCCGCGGCCTTGAATACACCTTTCAAGAACGCGAGCAGGTCGGCGTTAATCGTGTCGGCTTCGGTTGTGGGCATGCCGTGAGGAAAGCCCTTGTAGACTTTCAGCGTGCTATTCCTCAGCAACTTTGCCGACAGCGGTCCAGCATCGGCATAAGGCACGATCTGGTCGTCATCGCCGTGTAACACGAGGACCGGCACGGTGATCTTTTTCAGGTCTTCGGTGAAGTCCGTCTGAGAGAAGGCGACGATGCCGTCATAGTGCGCCTTGGCTCCCCCCATCATGCCCTGGCGCCACCAATTCCAGATCACACCTTGAGAGGGTTTCGCGCCGGGCCGGTTGTAACCATAGAACGGTCCAGACGCCACATCGTAATAAAACTGGGATCGGTTGGCCGCGAGCTGCTTCTGCAGCCCGTCGAACACGTCTTTGGGCAGCCCACCCGGATTGGCAGCCGTCTTCACCATCAAGGGCGGGACCGCGCTCATGATCGCCGCTTTTGCCACGCGGCTTTCGCCGTGCCTCGCAATGTAGTGCACCACCTCGCCGCCGCCGGTCGAGTGGCCGATATGGATCGCTTCCTTGAGGCCGAGATGTGCGGTCAGCGCCGCCAGGTCGTCGGCGTAATGATCCATGTCATGGCCATCACCGGGCTGCGACGAACGGCCATGCCCGCGCCGGTCGTGGGCTATGACGCGATAGCCGTGGTTGAGGAAGAACAGCATCTGCGTGTCCCAGTCGTCCGCTGAGAGCGGCCAGCCGTGAGAGAAAACAATCGGTTGCCCGGATCCCCAATCTTTGTAGTCAATCGTGGTGCCATCTTTGACTGTTATCGTGCTCATATGATTTTCTCCTTTTTCCTTTCTTTGAGATGTTGAAGTCGGTGCCCCGGCATTGGATGCAACGTGTCCCTTGGTTCAAGATCAGCGAATTGCCTTCTGCCTGTTAATCAACCAAGTCTGCGTCAGCGTACTCTGGAGCCCACGGCGCGTCAATAAAACCGACGATTCTTGGTGGATTGTCGGCAAACCGGAAACGGGGTTCGAGGAGATCAGAGTGGACCGCCTCCTCGAACCGGACTTGCAGATACTAATCCCCCGAAAACTGGCTCCGATTGCTTCCGGATCACCGACGACCCAGTGCTAAAAGATGGCGTGTTTCCAATTTGCAAGCGGATTCGGACGAGCACCTCGTCGCGAACTCAGAAGAATCACATCATAAGTGCTCGATTCGGCGTCGCCTAGGGACAGCAAAGCCTTCTTTTTTTGTCATTTTGCTCGCAGACACTCAGGCCTCTTTTGCTTTTGCCGATGCGGTGAATGTAGCCGCATTCATCCTGACAAACTCCTGCACGCTCAGCGGCCGTTGCCCCGTCAGCGTGAGCACGTCGTCCGACAGCCGGTCGAAACGCCCCGCGCGATGCAGATCGCCCATCGCCGCCAGGTGGTTCACCACGTGAACCGGCCAGCCCCGCTTGAGCAGCTCGTCCCGCCATGGTTCGACGGGAATGTCCTGAAAGGTGATTGTGCGGCCCAGCGCCTTCGAATACTCCTGTGCAAAGAAATGCATGTTCTCGGACTGCGGACCGGTCAGGTGATAGATCTTGCCGATGTGCGGCTGCGGATTGGCGAGCAGCGCGGCGATCGCCCGCGCAA
>DATKEV010000055.1:0-3680 GCA_035511855.1 Candidatus Udaeobacter sp. | reverse complement strand
GCCGCCGGCTGGATAGGTCGTATCGGCTCTGCCCTTGTCCGGACTCCGCGATCCTTTGCCTCCATCTACGCGTCTGCGAAACCACTGTTGATCGCTGATCCAGCCGCGAGCACACTGAAACGCATGCCGAACAGTATCGACACGCTCGAGCCAACGATCGTTTCGTCCAATCGGTCAACAAGCTGCCGATCACGCCAAACATTCCCTATCACTCGATCATTGGAGACCGTGGCCGGGGCGACACACCGAATAGTTCGGATGGCATCGTCCCGTACTGGAGCTCCCATCTTGATGGTGCGAAGTCAGAATTAATTGTGCACTCAGGTCATGGAGCGCAATACGATCCAGAAGCGATCCGCGAAGTTGAACGGATTCTCAAAGAGAATCTGACCGATAAGAACTGATTGCGAATGAAACGGGTTCGGTTGTTCGCAAACTTCCGGACAAAGACGATAAAGACCGCAATTGAACCTTAGGCTGTGATAACTGGAAGCGGGCCGGATCCATCGCAGGAGGAATCACGGATGGACCGGCCAAGCCCAATTTTCCTTAACACTCAACTTAGGATCGGGCAGCACAGTGACAGCGCGGTCCTACTACTTATAAGAGATGATCATCTGCTGAAAGTTATTCACCAGGGGGCGAAGCTCGCAACGCACGAATCCTGCGTTGCTGAGCATTCGCTTGAATTCATCATAGGTATATGCGTCGCCGTTCGGCGTGGTACCGAGCATCGTCATACAGAAAGCCGCTGGTCCGGGAGGGGAAACGCGGCCCGCATCGGGCACGAAGTCAACCGTGACCGCTCTACCGCGCGGGGCAAGAGCCGCATGGACTTTTTCGAGCAGCCTTTCGCAAGTAGTCATATCAAAGAGATGAAGGAAGTTTGTGAGAAGTATCAAGTCGTAACCCCAGCCGTAATCGACCTCGAAGGCGCTGCCAGGGATTGTGCTATAGCGATTATCTATTCCCGCTTTCAGAGCATTTTCCTTTGCTACGGCGAGAACGCACTCCCAATCAATTGCAACCACTTCAGCTCGTTTGTTGCGTCGAGCAATCTCAATCCCATACATTCCATGACTGGCAGCAACATCCAACACCTTCAGCTTCTGTTCCGGCCTCTTATCGACAAGTCTGGCCATCTTTTTCGCCGGGACTGCGGTCATCGGAGCCATTGCCCGGGCAAATTTGACCCACACACGATGGTCAGGCATGGTTGTTCCAGCTTCTGGAAGCAAAGTCCCACCCTTGCGAACGACGGCCGTGACGTCTCTAAATCCGTCGGTCACCATCGGCGAGAGGAAGAACTCCATTGCATCCGCCAGATACGCGGGAGAGCGACGATCCAGCAGCATTGCGGAATCAATGGTTAGACCGTATCTACCCCTTTTCTTCCTCAAAAATCCCATGACCACTAAATAATCGGAAAGGATACGCATGCCGCGTTCGGAGGCGCCGCAACTCAGAGCAAGCTCCTGAGATGTTTCGTGCCCTTGACCGATGGCTGTGAAGAGATCGAGTTCGATAGCAGCTTTGATTGCCGCAGTGCGCTGATACGAGTTGACCGCATCAAGGAACAGGCCAGGCGAGAGCCGGTTCATCATTAGCGATTGAATACTCGAGCGTTGACCAACGCGGCTGGAGGCTAGCTTCAGAAGGCATCTGAGAAAATGTTTTCTCATACAAGGGTCTAAGCCTCTTTAAATTGAGTTTGAAAGGTGATCCTCGGATCGGGCCGCCGCCTTCGTTTAAACTCGGCCACCCACCCGGAGACGCTACAGATCAAGTCGGCCATCGCATCCTTCTTTTGCCTCTCTTCTGACACCGCTTTCGACTCAGGGATACTGCCTGCCATTCCTTGCTTGATGATTCTTATTTGTGTCTTTTTATCTGTTCCCATTTTGCCGACCTCGATCGCCTTCTCAGACTACGGAATCTCTCCTTTACTACCGCCTTTTGTATCTAATTATTCCCGAAGTCATCGGAATTAATGAAGGCAACCAATAGCTGACCGAGTGCCAACTATTATTAAGATGTTTCCAAGTTCAGCTTCTCGTTACTTGCGGTCCACATCATTTCAAAAAGGTTCCAAATGCCCTTTCTCAGGGGCTCGACCCAGGAGAAATGGTCTTTCGAGATTTTCCGTTTCGGCTAAAGAAAAGCCGTAAGTGACAAAAAGGTACCGGAGCCCGTAGGGTCCGATGATTTTTTTATTGCAAAAATTGTTCGTTAGGCAGCTTCGTTCGATTGGCGGATCAAATTTTCCATCTGCTTTCTGATCTTCGGTCGCGACGCTCTCAGAATGTCCAGGAACGCTGTCACGGCGGGATTGTCGGAAGACTTGCGCCATACAACGCACAAAGGAATCCGAGCCGACCTTGGGATGATTGAACGAATAACGACCGGCCGTTTCAGGCTCGCGACGCAACGAGGCACGATTGAGACGCAAAGCCCACTTTCTACAAGAGTGAGGACGGTCGCCATAAAGTCCGGCTCATTTACGATGCGTGGCGAGAAGCCGGCTCGCCGGCAAACAAAAACGACTTCGTCAAACAAGGTTCGGGCCCCTTTGCGGTGGAATTGGACAAATGGCTCGCCCGCTAGACTTTTCAGGCGCACTACTTTTTGCCGTGCCAGTCGGTGAATAGGACGCAGCGCAATTCCGAGTTCGTCCATGTAGACGTTTTCTTCTTCAAATTCTGCGCGGCGGTCTGGCGGTAGTTTTCTCGAGAAGCCCAGGTCGATCCGTCCGTCGTCGAAGGCGGCGAGCTGCTGGTCGGGAGTCATTTCATAAAGCTGTAGTTGCACGTCAGGAAATTTTTGCCGATACGACTGTACGAGGGAAGGCAAGAACGGACCGGAGGCAGTGCCGAAAAATCCTATACCCAAACTGCCCGTCTCCCCGCGTGCGGCGCGCCGCGCGATCTGACCAGCTTCCTTTGCATGATTGAGGATCTGCTCCGCCTCACGCAAGAAGACGCTTCCTGCCGCCGTAAGCTGCACAGTTCGTTTCGTGCGGAGCAGCAATTTAACGCCGAGTTCCTCTTCCAGATCCAGAATGGTTTGGCTGATCGCGGGCTGCGCCACGTGCAGGCGGCGGGAGGCTTCGCTGTAGTTCAAATGATGAGCGACGCCAACGAAGTAGCGAAGATGTCGAAGCTCCATAATAGACGCTTATCGCTAAATCCGATTACTACAAGCGAATCATACGATTTCCGCGATGGCAAGAATGGCGCGATACAACTGGAAGACAAATCGGAAATGAAAATGAATAACGGATCACCTGGGGAACAAAGCTCGGGCTCGCGTTCTGAAGCGAAACTATCCGCTCGAACCTATGGCGAGTTGCAGCGGCAGCTGCACAAAGACCTGCTCGCGCAGCACCCGGAATGGATCGATGCCGAGGGCAACTGCCCTACCTGCGACGACTACGAACGTCGACTCTCTGAGCTGATTTCAATTTTCAAATCCCAAAGCAAAACTATCGCCACGAAAGGAGCGAAATGAAACCTAGAAAACTAAACGGCAACGTTGTTCATTGCCTTCCCAACCAAACAGAGAGGAGACTCCTATGCAACCACTTCAAGCTGACTACTTCACTGCGTATCACTACGTAAAGCTGACACGAGACGCCAACGGTGTTCTGATTGTTCAACTCCACACCAACGGTGGCCCGTGCA
>DATKEV010000054.1:0-9170 GCA_035511855.1 Candidatus Udaeobacter sp. | reverse complement strand
CAGAAAACGCCGCGCCGTTGAGGATTTTGCCGCCAGGATATTGCGAGCCAAAGAGTTCGAGCGGCACGCCGGGCACCACGTTCGGTCGTGGATTCAGGGCAACGCCGCCGGCAAAGACGGTTCCGGTCACAACGTCAAGGGGCGGAGCCGATCTAGCCAGAATGAAAGTGTCCAGCGACCAGCCGCCGAATAGTGAACGTACAACCTTATGCGATCTCGGAGACGGCAGATCGTAAGTTATGCCGGCGGTGAAGGAGTGCCGGATGTCAAAATCGGAGTTCCCGCGGTCTATATTCGGATTGGCAATCGCGCCCGGCGTGTTAACGGTGTTAGCGGACGAATCTGTCGAAGCAATGTCAATCGAGTGGGAGAAGGAATACGATGCCAATGCCTCGAGGCCGCGCGACAAATGCCGCTGGAACTTTAGCTGTAGAGCATGGTAATCCGAGGTCGCGGTGTTGCTGGTTAGCGAAACAAACTGAAAATCCGGATTCGGGTTAAATAAATTGGTTACGCGAAGCAAGTCGCGTCCAATCGCACCGATGTACGTCAGAGATAGACTTTGGCTGCTTCCGAGGGATTGCTCCACCGCGACATTCCACTGATAGGTGCGTGGCGACTTCAAATGCGGGTCGGCAACGATGATGTTTGAAACAGGCGGATTGGTGGTGAAGGCTGGAGGAGCAGCGTTCTCCGGGCTCAGCGGGAAAGGTACCAATGAAAAGCTCTTGCTGGCACTAAAGGGAAAGGAACCGGTAGCCCCTCCCAGGGTGCCTTGGCCAAGATCGTAAAACATTCCGAAACCTGCGCGCAGGACGGTATTCCAATTCGGCGCCTGCCGGAGCTGATAGGCGAGGCCGATTCGCGGCGCCACGTTTCCATACCTGGTGTCGTACAAAGGAGTGCCGCGAGGGGCCAAGGCAATCGTTGCCGGATCGTTCAGCCCCACCACGGCGAATGGATCGCTGGCTGGATTCTTGCCCTTTAGAGGGGGATTAATGTCCCACCGCAAGCCGTAAGTGACTGTCAATCGCGGCGTGATTTTCCAGGTATCCTGGCCATAGAACGAAAAGTTTTGCGAGAGCAGGGCGACGGCTTGAAATGTGGATGGTTGAGCAAAAGCCGCGGTTGTTGAGGCGGCGCCGGGAGCCGTTCCTGAAAGGGAGTATCCCGCGCAGGACGATGGCGCCGGAGGGCAGGCGACTCCTAAGAACTGCACAAAGGGCCGATACGAGAACGGGCTGCTGAAGGGAGCGAGCCAACGATAGTCTCCGCCGAACTTCAATTGGTGACTGCCCGCCGTCACGGACAGATTGTCGATCAGATTGATCTGGCGTTGCTCATCCGTTGCCGCTTTGCCCTTCCCGTACTCGCCTACGCCGCTGATGAGGAATAAGAAGCCATTATCTTTGGAGGATAACCCCATAGGAAACAGGAGGGAATCAGGAAGCGGCAAAGCTCCGCCGAAATCATCCAAGTCATAGTCATTGCCGAGTCTTTGATTGCTGTAATTTGCGCGCAGCTCGTTGGTGACTTGCGGCTTGATCAGTTGCGTGATCCCCACGGTAAATGTGTGTACTGCTGAATCCCCCAAATCTCTGGTGCTGAGAGCGGTCAAGGTGAAGGGGGCGCCCCTCTGGTCTAGGTCGGAGGGAGTGTAGTCGTAACGAGCAAACAAGCTTAACTTTGAGCTGATAATGTGATCCAGGCGGATGCTGTAAGCGTCCAGCGACGAGGGATTGGAATAGCTGGCATTGAATTGTGCCAGCCCCGGACTGATGGCAGCGCCGTTGGCAACGGGATAGGCATTCAAGAATGGCTGCATATCGGCGGGAGCTAATTGTCGCGAGGCCGCGTCCGGGACGGCGGTTGTCTGCGTCACGGGCTGGCGTAACCGCAGCCCTTCGTAGGAAAAGAAGAAAAAGGTCTTGTCTTTGAAGACCGGGCCGCCAACAACACCTCCAAAGTCATTCTGCCGTTCCGCAGGTTTTCGCAGATGATTGAAGTTTGCGAACCAATCCCTCGCGTCCAGCACGTCATTCCGGAAATATTCAAAGAGAGTTCCATGAAAGGCATTGGTTCCCGAGCGCGTCACGATGGAGACTTGTCCGCCGGGAGTGCGCCCAAACTCCGGCGCGAACGAAGAGGTCTGGATGCGAAACTCCTGCAAGGCATCCACGGAGACGAGGCTGTTTGTCCCACCCCAGGCGGTAAGCGCAGGCAAAGCTCCGCCACCGCTCTGCTGCAGTGGGAAAAAGCCAGTGACTCCAAAATTGGCGCTGACTCCATCCACGGTGAAATAGTTGGCGTCCCTGCGTTGTCCATTCACGCTGAACTGCCCCTGGTCAAGCAGTGATGTAGCGGTCATCACCACACCCGGCGTGAGCTGGATCAACGTCTGAAAACTTCGGCCGTTAAGAGGAATGTCCTCTACGAACGTGCGGTCGATCACCGTGCTGACTGTCGCGGACTCGGTATTCACGAGAGGCGCGCCGGATTCGACCGTGACGGTCTCCGACGCGGAACCAACCGTCATCTCGAAATTGATTTCCAGAGCATCCTGGACGTGAAGGATAACATCGGGCTTGAGTAGCTTCTTGAAGCCGGACTTTTCGATTTCGAGGCGATAGAGACTAGGCGGTAGATTCGGCAGATAGAATTCGCCCGTGGCGTTCGTGGCGGTCTGATAACGGAAATTCGTGCTGACGCTGATGGCGGCGACCTTGGCATCGGCGATGGCGGCCTTGGAGGGGTCGGTGACGTGGCCCGTGAGGGAGGCGTCCGTGGATTGGGCGCGAAAAACAGATGGAAGTGCAACAAGGAAAAAGAAGGCGAGGGCGAGGACACAGCGCATAATCTAATCTAGCGAGACGAGGAAACGTTGAGCGTAGTCTCGGCCTATTGATTGTGTCAACACCAAAGGGGTCGCTCAGTGACACTCAAAGGGGTCGCCTTCCGACACCTCAAAAGAGGGATGCAGGTGAGGCCCCTCCGCTGAGATAAATGAGAGTAAGATTTTGATCCGTGGAAAACAGCCGACGAGGACGATTTTGTCTCGCGCCAGGCATTGCTTTGGCTTGGCTGCTGGCGTCGTGCCCGTATGCTCTGGCGCTAGATCCGGCGCTGGATGTGAGCCAATACGCTCACACGGCGTGGAGGATTCGCGACGGGTTCACCAAGGGAAAGATCCAGTCGATTGCGCAGACGCCTGACGGCTACCTGTGGCTGGGCACGGAATTGGGTTTAGTTCGCTTCGACGGTGTTCGTGCCGTCCCGTGGGTGCCGCCGGCGGGTGAGCAACTCCCCAGCAACGGCATCGGCCCTCTCCTGGTGGCGCGCGACGGCACGCTATGGATTGCCACGCTGAAAGGGTTGGCAAGTTGGAAGGACGGGAAACTCACGCAGTATCCAGAAGTTGCCGGTCAGGTCGGTCCACTGCTTCAAGATCGCGAGGGAACGGTATGGTTCGAGATGATCGCGCCCGGCAGACTCTGCGCCTTCAAAGGCGCGAAGGTGCAGTGTTACGGGGCCGGGAGTCTTGGCGCGTGGGCAGCTGGCTTATACGAGGACCACAGAGGCAATCTCTGGGTGGGGGCTCAAACGGGACTGTGGCGCTGGGCGCCCGGGACTCCCGAGCACTCCATGTTTCCCCGTGGCGGAGTTCAGGTCATCTCGATTATTGAAGACGAAGAGGGAGCGCTGTTGCTGGACACCAGCGACGGACTGAAACGGCTTGTCCACGGGAAAATTCAGAGTTATGCACTTCCGGTCGACGCAGGGCCGCCCAGCTCCCCTCGCCTTTTCCGGAGCAGGGATGGCAGTTTGTGGGTCGGCACGGGGCACGGTCTAGTGCATTTGCACCAGGGCAGGGCCGATACATTCGGAAGCGCCGAAGGACTCTCGGGCCAATACGTACACCGTATTTTTGAAGACCGCGAAGGCAGTGTTTGGGTCATCACGGCAAGCGGGCTCGACCGGTTCCGTGAATACGCCTTCCCGACGATTTCAAGAGACCAGAGTCTCTCAAGCTCCAGTTGGGCCATTCAAGCAACCCCCGATGGAAGCATTTGGATCGGTGGCGCCAGTGGGTTGAATCGCTGGGAGAACGGACACGTCACCGTGTACGGGAAGGAGAGCGTGCCGGGCCGAAGCGGGCAAAAAGATCAGAAAGAACGCAGTGGCGGCGAGGTGCTAAGAGAAACCACGAACAGCGGGATCTCAGGCCTCGTTCGGACGCTGGGGCTGGATGACCGGGGGCGACTGTGGGTTTCGACCACGGACGGTGTGTCCTACCTCGAGACTGGCCGATTCGCGCGCGTTCCCGGCGTTCCGGCCGTAAATGCATGGTCCATTGCTGGAGATGGCCACGGGAAGATGTGGATCAGCACCGGAACCGAGGGCCTTTTTTATTTTGCGCCAGGGAATGCTATTCAATCGATTCCGTGGGCTCGGTTCAATCAAAAGTACCTGGGGGCAAGAGCTTTGTTGCCCGATCGGTCCCAGGGTGGTGTCTGGCTCGGGTTTTATGACGGTGGGATTGCGTATTTCAAGGATGGGCAAATCCGCGCTTCCTACAGTGCCGCTGACGGGTTGGCCAATGGCCGCGTGAACGACCTTCGGTTCGGCTCGCGGGGCGCAGTGTGGGCGGCGACTGAACGAGGGCTAAGCCGCATCAAGGACGGACACATAACCACCCTGACGAGCAAGAACGGCCTGCCCTGCGATGAGGTCCATTGGTCGGTGGAGGACGACGATCGTGCCATGTGGTTGTACATGCCCTGTGGCCTCGCCCGGATTGAACATTCGGAGTGGTATGCGTGGGTAGATGATCCGAGGCACGTTATCAAAGCTATGATTTTCGACAACTCCGACGGAGTGGCGAGCGTTGGAGTCTATGGCAGTTACGGACCGCGTGTGACCAAGTCATCGGATGGGAAAATATGGTTCCCGACGTACGACGGAGTGAGTGTGATTGATCCGCATCATCTTCCGCTTAATAAACTGCCGCCGCCGGTGTACGTCGATCAGATCACGGCCGACCGCAAAACCTACGATGCATCTCCTCAGTTGCGTTTGCCACCTCTGATTCGCGATCTGGAGGTCGACTATGCGGCGCTCAGCCTCGTCGCGCCGGAGAAGGTTCTATTTCGCTACAAGCTGGAAGGCAAGGATAGCGATTGGAAGGACGCCGGAAATCGCCGGCAAGCGTTCTACACCGATCTTCCTCCCCGCAACTACCGCTTCCGCGTCGTGGCTTGCAACAACAGCGGTGTGTGGAACGAGACCGGAGCGTTCCTGGATTTTTCCGTAGCTCCGGCGTACTACCAGACCACGTGGTTCCGTTTGTCGTGTGTAGCGGCGTTTTTGGCATTGCTTTGGGGGCTCTATCAATTGCGACTGCGGCAACTGGCGCGGGAGTTCAACGCAGGACTGGAAGCGCGCGTCAACGAGCGGACGCGCATCGCTCGCGAACTCCATGATTCGCTGCTACAAGGCTTTCAAGGATTGATGTTCCGGTTGCAAGCGGTGCGTGACCTGCTTCCCGGGCAAGCGAGCAAAGCCATGCAAGCGCTCGATATCGCTCTGGAGCGGGGAGACAAAGCCATCGCGGAAGGCCGGGACACAGTCTCGGACTTGCGCGAGCCCATCATGGGCGACAGCGACATTGGGCAGGCACTGACCGCACTTGGCAAGGAACTGGCGCTGCAGAGCGGCAACGGCTTGGTGCCGCGCGTGCGCGTGCTGCTGGAAGGGAAACAGAGAGAGCTGAAGCCCATGCTGCGCGACGAAATCTATCGAATTGCGCGCGAGGCGTTGCGAAACGCGTTCCGCCATGCCCGAGCGCAGAAGATCGAAGCGGAGATTACCTACAGTGATTCCGAGTTTCTTTTGCATGTTCGAGACGACGGGCGTGGGATTGATCCTGAGATTGCCAATCAGGGAGCGCGTGCAGGACACTGGGGGCTACCGGGGATGCGCGAACGCGCGAAGAGCTTTGGCGGGAAGCTGGAAGTCTGGAGCGAACACGGAGCTGGGACGGAAATTGAGTTGAGTGTTCCTGGCGCAATTGCTTACGGCAAATCCGAACCGCGTCGCAGATTCTGGTTATGGCGAAAGAAGATTGGGGAATCCGATGGGCAGCAGTCCTAAGACGGGCACTAGTCCTGCTGTAATTCGCGTTCTGACGGTGGACGACCACGCTCTGATACGCGAAGGAGTCGCGGCGCTCATCGCCAATCAGAAGGATATGAGTTTGGTTGGCGAAGCGTCGCATGGGCGCGAGGCCATCGAACAGTTCCGGTCACACCGGCCGGACGTTACTTTGATGGACTTGCAGATGCCAGAAATGAATGGGATCGATGCGCTCATTGCGATTCGGAGCGAATTTCCAGAGGCGCGGATCATTGTGTTGACGACCTACGCGGGCGACGCGCTGTGCAAGCGGGCGATGAAAGCCGGCGCGCAGGCGTATATCTTAAAAGGCAACGTGCGGAAGGATCTTTTGGACACGATTCGGGCTGTTCGAGCCGGCAAAAAATTCATTCACGCGGAGGTCGCCGCCGAACTCGCCAGCCATGCTACTGATGACTCTTTGAGTGAAAGAGAGATTGAGGTTCTTTCCCTGATTGCAGCGGGAAGTTCGAACAAGCTGGTCGCCGATCAGCTAGCGATCTCGGAGGATACGGTCAAGGGCCACGTCAAGAACATCCTTTCCAAGCTTGGCGTCAATGACCGAACCCACGCGGTGACCGCAGCTTTGAAGCGCGGAATCATCGAATTGTAAATTCCTTATAAACCACCCAAAAGAGTCTAAAGTGTCCCCCACTTTTGGGGATTCGCAGGGTCCGCTATCCCGTTACATTCGCCTCGTACGAGTGTGAAATTAGGGCGAAGTAAGGGGAAAACTTGCAACGATTGTTTACGATGTTTCCTGGCGGTTGGCCCGGCGCTGGACTCCTTGTCCTGCGCCTAGCGGCAGCCATCCCGTTATTACTTGAAGGCTGCTCCGGATTTTGGGGAGCGCCCCATGAGGGGCTTTACGCAAGATTCGTCGCGATCGGCGTCGGAAGCCTGCTGCTGGCCGGATTGTGGACGCCTGTTGCAGGAGCTTTGCAAGCAATCATCGAGGTTTGGATTATCTTCGGTAGAGGTGGCACACCCAGCATGCACCTTTTGCTCGCGCCGCTCGGAGTAAGCCTGGTAATGCTCGGACCAGGCGCATGGTCTGTAGATGCCCGGCTATTTGGCAGGAAACGGATTGACATTCGTAGCCGCTAGAGGGCTCTCTAGTCGCTATACGTGCGCTGCCAACGTCTTGTGGAGTGCCCAACGAACCTTGATTTGAGTCTGCTTTCAGAACAGACTTGCTTTGATAGCCCGAGCTAAAATCCTGGGGTCTGACATGCTCGCAAGGAACTACCCTCGACGTGGCAATGCGGGATGCGTGGCCACTGTTGCACCGAAAAAGCTGGCATGGGCGCTCATCCTTATTCTCGGCATTTTGAGTCTCAACCTTGCAGGTCAGGGATGCCATTCGCAGAGAAGCAGCGCCGGCCCATCCATCGAGTTCACCCATATTCCGCCGGCGGCGCAAGGTGGACGAGAGAGAATCGATACATTCGCGGGGCGCGACAGCAACGCTCACCCAAGACAGCAGATCGTTATCTACGCGCACAGCGGGCCATGGTGGGTGCAGCCCTGGCCGCCTTACCTCGGATCGTGACGGAGATCGATGGTGTCGCGCCCACACATAATCCCGCGTACCGCAACATTCTCAGTGCTGTTGGTGTACTTTGTGCTGACCGGATGCCACTCTTCACCAAAACCTTCAGCTTCAACGGTTGCTTTCAGCAAGGTCCCCGCCGCTCAGGAGAGCCACTACAAAATAGACATAATCGAAGATGGTGACTACAAGAGAGACATAGTCGAAGGTCGTGCCACAGGGGCTCGACCCGGGCAGCGAATCGTGTTGTACGCAAAGACAGATGGACGATGGGGCGTGTGCCGGCAATCAGGTCAGCCGTTTACGAATATCGAAGCTGACGGCCGGTGGAAAGCTTCAGTCCACTTGGGAATACAATATGCCGCTCTGTTGGTTGATCCAACCTACAATCCGCCTGAACAAACTGAATCGTTACCGATCGTCGGCAACGGCGTGGTGGCTCTGGCAGTCGTTAACGGGGAAGGCCCCGCGCCGGTACTCCCGTTGCCCAAGCTACTGAACTTTAGCGGTTACGAGTGGACGACGAGCACCGGGCCAATTTTCCGCGCTGGGTCAAGAAACTTTTTCGATCCTGCGAACGTTTGGACGGACGAAAGAGGTGCACTGCATCTTCGCATTTCGGGAAGCCCGGGAAAGTGGACTGCGGGGGAGCTGAAGCTCACGCGCAGCCTGGGATACGGAACATACAGGTTCCAGGTGCGCGATGTCTCTCATCTCGAACCTTCTGCTCTTCTAACGCTAGTCACCTGGGATGGTGTTGGCACAGAGAGCAACCGGCGCGAGTTGGACGTTGAGCTTGGTCGTTGGGGATACCTTGATAATGACAACGTACATTATGTTGTCCAGCCTTACTACGTTCCAGCTAACTTTGTTGCCTTTCGGATGCCGGCTGGTGTCTACACACATTCCTTCCGCTGGGAACCGGGGCAAGTGACGTTTTCGACGGTAGCAGGATCGAGCAATACAGATGCCGGTCGTGTCATTGACCAGCATGTGTTTACCTCCGGTGTGCCTTCACCGGGGGGAGAATCGGTACGCATCGCTTTGTATGTATTTCATCAAGGCCAAATACCCCTGAAAAACGAAAATGAGATCATAATCGACAAATTCGAGTACCTCCCTTGATTTGCTGGTTGAAGCAAACTCGATGGATTCTTATTGGAATCGTGCTAGCGGGCCTTGTCACCGATGCACGTGCACTCGATCCTAATCGTCTGCCTTCGCAGTACGTCCGCGAACAATGGACGACCGAAACCAGGTTTCCCGGCGGCGCGGTCAACGGCATGGCGCAAACCGCAGATGGATACCTCTGGATTGGAACCGACAGAGGCCTGCTACGTTTCGACGGCTTTGATTTCAAGCCTGTCTCTCTTACTTCCATCACCAACGCTTCGAACGTTTCGATATTGCAACTGCTTACGGATGCTGGCGGAAAGCTGTGGATCCG
>DATKEV010000053.1:0-3196 GCA_035511855.1 Candidatus Udaeobacter sp. | reverse complement strand
GTGTACCGAACCGCCGCGCGGATCGCACCCGACACGGTCTCTCGCAGCGGGCCTGGCTGGTGTGGCGGTCGCTTCCACCGTGCAATCACCCATAGCACGCCAAGATACGATGCGGCATTCAGCGAAAACACTGTGGCGATTCCCAACGCCGCAATCAGAAATCCACCCAATGCTGGACCGATCGCGCGGGCCAGATTGAATTCAATGCCGTTTAGAGCAATAGCCGGCATCAATCCTTCTTGCGGCACTACTTCTGGAAGGACCGCTCGCCAGGTCGGCGCTTCGAGCGCATCTCCGATCGACAAAGCAAGCGTTAAAAGGAGCAGCACCCAGGGCGTAATTAAATGCAGCACCGTCAGAACAACAAGCATGATCGCGACAGAAAACATCCACACTTCCGTCGTCAGTATCAGTTTCCGCCGATCAAGGATGTCGCCCAAAGCTCCTGCCGGCAGCGCCAGCAGAAAAAATGGAAATGCCGAGGCAGTCTGTGTCAGCGCCACAAGCAGCGGCCCAGCCCCTTGCGAAACCATCAGCCATGCGGCACCAACACCTTGCATAAACGTGCCTACATCTGAGACCAGGTCGGCAACCAGTAGATTCCGAAACATAGGCAGGTGCAGCGTCCGCCATGTACTCCATTCGGTTCCACCCTCGCTCGGGCGCCCTTGGGACACACGTACGGCATCTGTGTGCATTTCAAGACGCTGTTCCTGGTCGGACATGGCCGCACTGATTTATAGCATTAAGGGGGAGGAGAGTGCTTATAGCCGGTGACGAGATGAGCGTTTTAGCGTTTGTGAGGACCGGATCATGTGATCCAACCGGCCAAGCGAGGAGGCGCCCGCCTTTGTCCGGCGAGGGATGCTGTAGTGTGACTTTAGGACGCGGGATTCTTCAGACGCTGTGCCGCGGTCTTCAAGATTTCGCGCGAAAGCTCCTCGTCCGATATGGCGCGAGCCATACCGATCGCACCGACCAGCGCGCAATAGGTGAAGACTGCTTGCGATCTTGCACTGCCTCTATCCGTCTCGTTCGTGTTGCGAATCAGAGTTGCGAGCAACTCAATGTTGTCCCGAATTTTCCGGCTGACGAGTGCGCGAGTGCGCTTGTCGCCGCGAGCTAGGTCCCCTGCCAAAGCGCCGATTGGGCAACCTGTACCTGGATGATTGCGATGTGCTTCGCTCAAATATTCATCGACTAACGATTCGTAGGTGACCGGCGGACCGCCCGAGGCGGCGGCATCCACTTGACACTTCCAGAGTTCGAGCGCACCGCCGACCGCTTCAGCCACTAACGCGTCACGCGAATCGAAGTGTTTGTAGAAGCCGCCCACGGTAAGGCCGGATTCTTTCATCAGATCTGCGATTCCGATCCCGGCAAGCCCCTTTTCGCGGAACCTCTTTGAAGCGATAGCAACGATGCGCTCATGAGTTTTTGCCTTTTCAGCCTTGGAATGACGCATGGGGCCCCAAAAAAAGTTTGTAACCAAAGCCCGACTATACGAAACGCAGTCGGAGAATGGATTATAACTGTAATCCATATGAAATGCAAAAGAGACTTAACTGAAGACCGAGGGAAAAAGGATATGACCAATTCATCATCAAAAGGCACCGCCCTGGTGACAGGTGCCTCTAGGGGCATAGGAGCTGTCTACGCAGACCGTCTCGCAAAGCGTGGATACGATCTGATTCTCGTAGCCCGCAGCGAGGCGCCCCTCAACGCGCTCACTGCGAGCCTCGCGAGCGCGAACGGACGCCACATCACTCCGATCGTGGCAGACGTCAACAACAAGACAGATCTCGCGAAAGTGGAAACAAAGCTGAGAGAAGACTTGAGCATCACAATGCTCGTCAACAACGCTGGTATCGGCGCCGTCGTGCCTCTTCTCAATGCCGACATCGAGAAAATGGAAGAGATGATCGCACTCAACAGCATCGCCCTCACGCGGCTGACTTACGCCGCGGCACCTGCATTCGTCAAACGTGCCACGGGCACGATCATCAACATCAGTTCCGTCGTTGGCATCTCACCTGAGACGCTCAACGGTGTGTACGGCGCCACCAAAGCCTATGTCCTCGCCTTCAGTCATTCGTTGCAACACGAACTCGTCGACAAAGGGATCCGCGTCCAAGCAGTGCTGCCCGGCGCGACGGCAACCGACCTGTGGGAAATCGCTGGCCTGCCTTGGCAAAAACTGCCCCCGTCGATCGTCATGTCGGTGGAAGACATGGTCGATGCAGCGTTGGTCGGCCTCGACCATGGCGAACTGGTGACGATTCCCGGTCTTCATGACGGAGACGAGTGGATCCGCTTCGAGGCCGCGCGTCGCGCCATCTCACAGCGCTTCGGCAATTCCGTGCCCGCGTCCCGATACAGGATTCAGGTGCGGCGTTCGGCATGACTTCCTCAATTGGGCCCGCTCGGCAACACAATAGCCGTGATGAGCTGAGGTATTGCATCGATGATTGTTCGAAGCTCGGCTTCGGATTTGGCTATTTTTTCGAAAGCCTTCCTTATGCAAACGACCACGTGCGTGGAACCAACGGTATACGCCATCGACTCCACGGCTACGATGCTCAAGATCTATCGGCTCTCCACTTTCGATCGCCGCCTCCAGGCGTCGATCACATGAGGAAGGTCATCCGGATGAAGGGTTTTCGTTGGCCGCCCAATTCTTCATTTCCTCAGCCGTCTTGCCCGTATATTCCGAGACTTGACGGTTCTGCAATTCGACCTCGCCTGCCGCATTCAAGATAGACACAAACCCAGGAATGCTGTCGTCGATCAGACGCAGGCTCTGCTCGTTTGGGCGGACGGCCTTCTTGGCGGGTTTCCGCTCTCCAAGATCAGTGTTTGTTCCGGACGCTAGTTTTTTCGTAGCTAACAGGGATTCCGCCTGCGATGCGGGCGTCGTACTCGACCCATCTTTGGATTCAGAACCGGCCGGGTGCACCACGCCCACAGCGTGACTCGGTTGTACTTTGTGGTCCGGCTTGAGTTGCGATTGCGCGGAGCTCATGACGTTCTCCATCTTGGGTCCCGGCCTATAACTGGTTCATCATAAAGATACGCTTCAAAAACGGCGCATGCCATTGTTGCGCGCAATCTCATTCGATGATCAACCTGGGATTCTATTAAAAGCCTGAGAGCTTCAAACGCTTCGTACCGTGCATTGTCATAAACAACTCCTCTG
>DATKEV010000052.1:0-46954 GCA_035511855.1 Candidatus Udaeobacter sp. | reverse complement strand
GGAAAACGACTGGAGTGAAGCGGCGGAGCACCGGCAACGGTACCGACGGAAACATCCCCCATCCTTCTGAGCCCAGCATCCTCGCGTGAACGCGAGCGGGAGGCGATCCACTGCTAGGGATGCTATGATGCCGACCGATGGCTTGACTATACGCTGGCGTAATTTTCGTGTCAACGTACTCTACACGTAACGGCAGCTGCCTTCAGTAGGGGATCACCACTCCCCGATTCAGGGCCGCCATCTGGGCCCCTTCGGAATCCCGAACCACGATTCGAACCAGAAACGTTCCCGGTTGCAGATCAAAACTGGACTTGACGCTGAGGCCTGTCTTGTTCACTCGCTCGAGGGTGGCAGCTTTCAACCTCAGGTCGATGATCTTCTGCTGGCCGGTCAGCAAGTTTCCATTTTCGTCAAAGATCACCGTAGAAACGGACAACCTGTCCTTATTCCGGTCTTCGGCCTTGAGGAACTTAAGTGACTTGGTCTCGAGGTGCGTGACGACCGCCAACCGCACGCCATTCGCCGCCCTGAAAAATTGAGTCTGGCAGTCGATAGGCAGATCACGCATTTCCTCCTGGGAAAAAATGGCCTGCCGAATCTCTTCTTTCGCCGTGGCCTCCGGGTCGGATTCACCATGCGGAGCGAAATACCCGTGGCGGGCCTGTAGCACCCATTTTTGCTTGCTCGTGAACGTCACTTTCAGGTGGTGGTACTTGCCGTCAAGCTTTAGGTTCTGCGGCGAGAACCCCAATACATAGGAAACCTCGGGCTCGGCCGCGGCCTGGAGCAAGCCTTGATCAATGTCATTGCGGTTGTGAAAGAAGGTTCCCCCCGTGCCGTCCGCCAGTTCTGCCAGAACCTCATTCTGGATCATTTCTTCGGTGGCGACGAATGAGGTGCGAATCGCCGCAGTATCCGGGTTGGCGCCCAAAAAGCTCCCGGAGGCATCATAGACCGAGGAAACGTACAAGCCTCGGGCATCGATTGTATTGATCACGATATTGGCTTTTGTGGCCCGGTCGATGATCTCGCCAGACTCATGCATGGAAGGCGTCACGAAGAATCCCGGCGACATCAAAACGATGACACGCTGCCCAGGAAGTGCACTCATTCTCTGAATCAGCCCGTCCAGATTGCGAAAAGAGAACTGCACCTCGGATTCTCCTGTCGTTAACTCACGCTGCGCGGCCATCTGCGCCAGACTCGCGGCCCCTTGCGCACTCCCCGTGCAATTCGCGGCGTCCTGGGTTGCGACCTGTAGGGCGGTGGCATCGTGGGCTTCCACGATCTGGTACGCCTCATAAAAGGTCATCGGCGGACAGTCGACGGAAGAGCCTTGCGAGAGCGGGTGCGGCAAGATTCGCTGGAGCGCCCCCTCCAGTTTTTCCCGGTCGGAGGTAAATTCCTGTTCCACCTGGCCGGAGGTGGAGAAGATCGCGAGGCGGTCGCTAGCCTGCATGGCCGCGAACAGCTTCGTGGCCGGCTGCCGCGAAAGCATGGCATCCTGGGTGGAGAGATGAAGATCGTCGAAGAATAGGGTGACAAATCTTTGGGGCAGTTCTGGCGCCTTCACCGGTGTTCCTTCGGAGGCCGCCTCTGCCGAATCCATTTTCACTGTGGGCACATGAGAGGCGGGCGTTTCCACCGAAAAACTGGAAATGACTTGCGGCTTGCGGTTGTCCGCAAGCTGAAAATCGTCTTTTTTCAGATTGGTGATGACTTTGCCGTTGGTATCGCGCACGACGACGCGCACCAGGACAAAATTGACGCGCACCTTGAACGTGGTTGGCGAATCATGTGAAACGATTTCGTCGTTGGACCCTTTAGCATCCGGTTTTGGGGCGTTTTGAGCTGTCCCTGCCTGAGGGGATGGTGGAGCGGGCGACGTTGCGGGCGTCTGGGCGCGGGCTACAGGCAAGCAAACGAAAAATAAGATGCTGCCGAGAAAAGTGAACCAGCTGCTTTTTGGGAGACTGCTCGAAGACCGACCGAGTGGCATCGTCATCGGTGACCTTCCACTCCGTCAGATGGCTTGAATCTATTGGTAATCCAACAAACTGTCAATGTCGCTAGACTCGTCCCGGCTTTCGGCGGAAGGCGCTGAGACTCCATACATCCTGCGCTTCCTCGTGGCACAAGACATAACGGTCGCCGTCTTCCGCGACAACGCGAAAAAATGATGTCCCTGGCGAATACCAGCGGTCTTCGATCTGGGCGATTTGGAAGGAGTGCGCTCCTAGGTGCAGCCGCGTGGGGCGTTCGTCAGCCTTATATCCCGAATAACATTCCACGCGCACCGTTGGCTGAGTCATTAGGTCCTCGCTGCCTCGCGGCCTTCTGCCATCTCCGCATTCCAAGCCGCCCCGAGGAAAATAATCAACGCGGAAAGATGCATCCAGATGATGAGGCCGATGACCGCGGCCAGGCCGCCGTAAACCACGCTATAAGGGACCCGGCGAACGTAAAATCCAAATACTACGTCCACCAGCCACCAGAGCAGGGTGGCCACCAGGGCGCCGGGCATGACATTTCGCAAACTGTCCTCACGAGGCCGCGCCACTCGGTAAATGACCGTCAGCGCCAGCCACGCGAGCACCATCGCGGCCGCCGGAAAAAAGAAATTCCACCAACCTTTAAAAATCATATTGTGCTTGCCGAGTTCGTGCGCGAGCCAATGCCGCAAGGGCTTCCCGAGTATGCCGAGGATCGCGGCTGTGAGCAGCGGGGCAATGGTTACCAGCAGCAACGCCAGGCCTCGAAGTTGCCGATGAAGAAAGCCAAACTTGATGGTTTCACCGTAGATGGAGTGAATGCCTTGCATCACCAGCTTCATCACCTGCGAGCCCGCAAGCAGCGTCCCGGTCCACCCGACAAGAGCGATTTTCCAGGCGTCCGGCCCGCGCTTCACCAGGAATTCGGAAACGATCGTCTGGCTTCCCGGTGGCAGAAATTCGGTCAGGTCTCGAATCAATTCGAACAAACTGGTGCGCCCGCCGATGCGTGTTGTGGCCAGGGCCACGGCAATCAAAAGAGCTGGAAAAAACGCCAGGAAGAGATTGAAAGCAATCGCCTGGGAAATGATGCTGCAGCGCGGGAACACACGCGCGATGATTCGAAACCCCCGCCGAAATAGATCTCCGCCCGAGAGCATGGCGTCGCATTATACCCGCGCCTGCCGTTCGATGTGCGAGGCTCTGTAGATTCGGCTGGTTTAACCTATCCGGGATGGACCTACGCTTGCTTCTCCATGTGAATAACGGGGAGGGCTTCGCCGTTCACCAAGGGGATCGAGATGGGTTTGACGGCAACATAGCCCTTCGCGCCGAAGAGCTTTGCGCCGGTCAAGGTAGCCCCCATTTCGAATCTCGTGAAGCCTGCGGCTCGCGCGGCGTTTTCACAGGCTTCCAAAATCAGGGTGCCAACACCGCGCCGCGCCCAATCCGGGTGTATGAAAAAAGCGCGGATTTTCGCGGCATCCTGACGCGGGTCGAGCAATGCGTCTTCCCTTCCGATCCAGTGGTCGCTGCCATAAAGCGTCTTGCGTTTGCTCCAACCTCCGCACCCAACAATTACGGGCCTTGCTTCCGGGCGGCTTGGCTCGCGAATGTCAGGGCCTGGCGGCCCGGCCTCGGCGAGGATGTAGGTACCGTCAGCGATGAGCTGGCTATCCACTCCGAAAACGGTCTCGAGTGCGCCGTCGATTTGCGCCGGAGTATAGTCTTGCGTCTGCAATCCGCGCACAGAGGCATCAATTAGTTCGCGCAGAACTGGAATATCTTCTGGGACGGCAAGGCGCAGGTGGATGTTTGGAGGCATTTTCGCGGCGGCAAGAAACCAGGAGTGGATTCTATCGCTGGGAGGCGAAATCACGCGATAGGAATTACCCAAGGACATCAGGAACGGGAAGACAGCGCAAATCACAAAAGCAATTCCGCGCGCGGGTCGATAGGCGGGCTCTCATGCTCTACCTGGTCATCGAGCGGTTCAAGAACCGGGATGCAAAAGCAGTGCCGCGCTTGCCGCAGCCGGGAACGCATCGTAAACTCAATGGCATCCAACCGGACGCAAAGAGGATTCATCCGTGACTACGCCCGCACACTTCGTACCCGCATCACAGCTCACGCGGAGCGCGCGCAGCGAAGAGGTCGTGGCCAAGCATAAAAAATATCTGTGGCCCTCGGTGACCAACTATTTCCAACAGCCCCTGGTCGCCGATCGCGGCGAGATGCAACATATCTGGGACCTGGACGGTAACAAGTACCTCGATTTCTTTGGCGGCATCCTGACCGTTTCCGTCGGCCACTGCAACCCGAAGGTTTCCAGCAAAGTGAACGCGCAAGTTAACCGCTTGCAGCACACCTCGACCCTCTATCCCACGGAACACATCGTGGCGCTTGCGGAAAAGATTGCGCAGATCACACCCGGAAATTTGCAGCAGAGTTTTTTCACCAACTCCGGGACAGAGGCGAATGAAGCCGCGATTCTCCTCGCGCGCATGTCGACCGGGAGCTTTGACGTGGTGGCGCTGCGCCATGCCTACTCCGGCAGCTCCGCGCTGGCCAAGGCCGTCACCGCACACGCACCCTATCGCAAGGGCGGGGTCATCAGCGTAGGCATTGCCCACGCCGTGAACCCCTACTGTTATCGCTGCCCGCTGCATTTGAAATATCCCGATTGCGAAGTAGCTTGCGCGGACGACGTCGAAAACCTCATCCAGACGGGGACGAGCGGGAACATCGCGGCGTTCATCGCCGAGCCGATTCAAGGCGTCGGCGGATTCATCACTCCACCCAAGGAGTACTTCAAGATTGTCTTCAAGATCGTGAAGAAGTATGGCGCGCTGTTCATCGCCGACGAAGTGCAGACCGGCTGGGGCCGCACCGGGAAGAGATGGTTTGGCATCGAGCAGTGGGAAGTCATTCCGGACATGATCACCAGCGCGAAAGGCATGGCTAACGGTGTGCCGATCGGCCTCACGGTGACCACGCCGGAAATCGCCGGAAGCTTCCAGGGCGCGAACATCGCGACGTTTGGAGGTAATCCGGTGACCAGCGTCGCGGCCAAGGCCACCATCGAGCTGATCGAAGAAGAAAAACTGCTGGAGAACGCGGATGTCGTCGGCAAATACTTCCGCGGGAAGCTCGAAGAATTGCAGGCCAAGTACGCGCTGATTGGTGACGTACGCGGCATGGGCTTAATGCAGGCGCTCGAACTGGTGAAAGACCGCAAGAGCAAAGAGCCCGCTCCGGAGGCGACGACTCAAGTCATGGAACGCGCGCGCCAGAATGGCTTGCTCATCGGCAAGGGCGGCCTGTACGGCAACACTTTGCGGCTCGCGCCGATGCTGAATACCACGAAGGCCGACGTCGACGAAGCCATCCGTCTCCTCGACAAGTCCTTCGGCGAGGTTAAGAATTGAGGAGAATGAGCGCGCAGGCGCTCCTAGCCATATGCTGTTGGCTGACCTGTGGTTTCATCCTGCAGGCACAAACCCAGCCCCCGGAAAAAAAACTGCTGTGGAAATCTGTCGCTTTTGCCATCGTGAAGTTCAATGACCAAGCCCCGAAATCCTGGAACATCTATCACACGGAAAAGAAGGGCCTCTTGCTGGTCCATCTTTGGAAACGCTATTTGCTCATCGACCTGAAGGAACAAGAGGCTTACGAAATCGATCCGCAAACAGTGAAGGCCGCGGGTGAAAACGTGGAGTGGTCGCCCACGGACAAGCCCGATCAGCCGATCGAGACTCCCGAATGGAAGACGCGAGACATTGGTTCGATGCAGCGCGTGCGCTTCCGCCTCGGCAAAGACGGCCACTTCCTCGAACTGCAACTTCCCCTGCTGATCAACGGCCGCCCTGCTTACTAAAGAACAGTGGACAGTTTTCACTTGCCAGTTTACTGGTCGCCAGATTTGCGGGAAGCATTCGCGGCTCTTTGTTTTTTTTATCGCCGAGAACCGATCACTGAAAACTGAGGACTGCCCTCAGCGGCGGTAGACACCGTAATACCAAGGAATACCAAGCGCTCCCGGCTCAACACCGACCACCACCGAATCCCCGGAATGAAAGCGATCATAGTCGTCGGAGTCTACTGCCAGCCGCTCGATTTTTTGGCCCTCGCGCCACGAGCGCACAAACAACCGGCGCGTGCCGCGCACAATCCCCGGCATGTTGTACCGGCTGTCCACCATCGTCGGGTGATAGGCCACTTTTTTCTGGGAGTCCAGTTTTCCGTTCAGCAAAAGCGTCGCCGCCAGAATCCAGGGCAATGGGATGAACCCGGAATAGATACGCTTGAGGAATTCCAGTTCCTGGTGCCGGCGGGCGCGGCGATCCAGAATCACTGCGGTCGTCAGGGCGAGAAAAAAAATGATCCCGAAAAACACTAGCATCAGGTCCAAATCGAGAGGCGGATAAATCTGGCTGAGGTAAGGGAAAAACAGCGAACCCGCAAGGAATACCGCGGTGCGTTTGAGGAACCGCCGCCGGAACATGACCTCGGCCGCCGCGGAAGTCAGCCCGCAGGAAGGACACTGATCCGCCGTCCGCTCAGAACCGCAATCAAGGCAGCGTGTCATTTTGCACGTGTCGTCTCGCGTTCGTTCGAAAACACTTTAATATAAAATGGGGCTAGGCGCCGCTTCCGGAGAGTGCGGAAAGTAAATCGTGGTAGAGCTTCTGGCTTTCGGTTTCGGGATACGCGACCGATACCCCCATTCCCCGGCCTGGCTCGACGCGCTTCACGAAGCAATCGAGCTTCACGGGTTGATCGATGTTCAGCCGGGCCGTAAAGCCCGCTCCCACCCAAAGCAGGTCTGTGGCTTCGATGAACATGCCGCTGGCGCTGATATCGCGCGTGCTCGCGCGCAGAACCGCGGAACCCCACTCGATCTCGAGGTCCGCGCGGAACGAGTAGCGTGGCGCCCAGCGGCGCTCGAGGCGCCGGGACGGATGATCCCCACTGTCCATAGATCTGCTGCAACCCCCTGCCAGGGATTACGTGCCGAGGCGCCCGGACGAGAACGCCATTCCTTAGCCATAAATATACGCTTTCTTCCACCACAAAACATACGACGCCGGGAACCGATGTTTTGTTCCCGGCAATTTATTCGTGATTACTTGTCGAATCGCGCTAATGGGACACTGACGTTTCGAACGACGCACAACAGGAAGCGGCCGCCTAGTCCGGCTTAGGGACAGAAGGGTCATCAATGGCAGCTGTGCGGCTCGCCGCTTTTTCGCTGGCACGCATGCGGCGCTGCACCTCGGCCAGGAGATACTTGCGAAGATTCTCGGAAACGATAGCGGGCACCGCGAGTTCACGAAGGTCGGAAACCGTCAGCTCGGGAAGATAGCCGAGGATTGTGGCCAAAGGCGAGGATGGATGGCGAACCAAGGCCAGGCGAACGTTATAGCGGATGGACCATTTTCTGTGATGGATGATCGCGGGAATCACCGCACCCGGAAGTTTGTCGCGGGAAAGCGCTTTCAGGATTTGCGCTTCGGTTAGGCTAGAGTTATCCAGCGCGATAGAGATCACTTGGGCGTGCCCTTCCGCGACCAGGGCGCCAGCCACCCGGGCTGGGCCGCGCCGTGCCAAGGTGATTTTTTGCCCAAGGGGCAGCTGCGGCAAGCGCGAGACCAATTGATCCTCGGCATTGCGCTTCAGTTCCGCGGAAACGCCCGGCGAAAGCGCCACCTGCACAAGATCCATCAGGTAAAGATCGCGGAGAAGACGCAGGCCGTTCACCCGCGGCGTGCGCGGGTGAAACGCCAGCGCGCGCTTGACCCGGTAGCTCTTAAGCAAGGGCTTGCGCCGCAACACCTCTTCCAGAATTTCCCGGGGAAGATTTTTTCGTTCGAGCAGCAAGCACAGTTGCGTTTCATCGAGCGCCGGATTGTCCAGCAGCGCCAGCAGCACGTCCACCGAAGTATGGTGCAAGAGTGCGGCGAGTTCTTCGCTTGTAGCCGTCTGCGCCCGCTCGCGATCCTTGCTGTTGGGATCTAGCATGACTTAACTCTCGCCAAGCACAAGAGGACTCGTCAAGGCGTCTCGCACCAGTAGCGCGCCGCTTTCGTCCATCAGGACGTCCGTCTTCTTGCCGCCGCCATCGAGACCAGGAACAACAAGCATGAGAGAAGGATAAGCGAGAACACTGGACAAACGTAAGTTCGAGGCGTCACGCTTGCACAAAAATGAGCGGTTCTCCAGTATCGAACAAACACGGCAATCGGGCGGTCACGCTCCCCAGGGAATTCTTGACGCGATGGAGGTCTGCCACTATTCTCGACGCACTTTTCCGCCGCAGGGCTGGCGCAGCGGAAAAGCTAATCGATGCGCATCCATCCGCTGGACCTGGCGATCGTCGTTGCTTACCTCCTCGGCGTGACCGCGCTGGGAATTCATTTCCGCCGCGGCCAGCAGAGCGCGCGCGATTATTTTCTGGGCGGCCGGACAGCGCCGTGGTGGGCGCTCGCGTTTTCCATCGTCGCCACCGAAACTTCCACGTTGACCATCATCGGCACGCCGGCCATCTCCTACGGCGGCAACCTCACGTTTCTTCAAGTGATTTTCGGCTATCTCATTGGCCGCGTGTTGATCGTCTTGCTGTTGCTTCCCGGTTATTTCCGCGGCGAGTTTTTCACCGCCTATGCTCTGATCGAAAAACGCTTCGGACAAAAAATGCGCGCTGTTGCCGCAAGCACGTTTCTGGTCACGCGCGCGATTGCCGAAGGCGTCCGCGTCTCTGCAATCGCCCTGGTCGTTAGCGTCGTGCTGGGCACCTCGGAGCGGCTGGCCGTCTTCATCGTCATCGCGCTCACCGTGATTTACACTTTCGAAGGCGGCATGAAAGCCGTCATCTGGACCGACGTCGCGCAGATGACGCTTTATCTGACCGGCAGCGCCGTAACATTTTTCCTGCTCCTTCACAAGATCCCCGGCGGCTGGAGCGAAATAACCCAAACCGCCGCTGCGGCTGGCCACAAATTGCAGCTCTTTGATTTGTCGTGGAATCTCGCGACGAAATATACGTTCTGGTCCGGCTTGATCGGCGGCGCTTTCCTCACCATGGCCAGCCACGGCACCGACCAAACCATCGTGCAGCGCCTGCTCGCGGCGAAAAGCGAAGCCGACAGCTGCAAAGCCCTGCTCACCAGCGGCATCATCGTTGTGGTGCAATTCACCGTGTTTTTGCTGATTGGCGTGCTCCTATTCGTCTTTGCGCAGCACGCGCCACTCCTCGCTCCAGGCGAGCGCGCCGATCGCATCCTTCCTCTTTTTCTCGTGCGAGAAATGCCCACGGGCCTCGCCGGCTTGCTGCTTGCCTCGATCATGGCCGTCGCGATGTCCAACGCCAGCGGCGCGTTGAATTCCCTCGCTGCCTCCAGCGTCCTGGATTTTTCGATGTTGCGCGGGCAGATTGCCGATCCGGCTCGTTTTCTGCGCCTTTCCCGTGCCATGACCCTGGCGTGGGGCATCGCGCTTATCGGCTTCGGCCTGGTCAAATGGGGTCCGATGCTCGAAGCGGGGCTAACCGTGGCATCGCTTCCCTTCGGAAGCTTGCTCGGTCTTTTTCTACTCGGCACGCTCGATCGTCGCGCCACCGCGCTTGGAGCCCAGCTGGGAATGCTGACCGGACTGGCCGCGATTTTGTGCGTTTTTCGTTTCACGAATGTGGCGTTTACGTGGTATGTGCTGATTGGATCGACCGTGACGTTTGCGGTTGGCGCGTTGGTGAGCCGCATGCATTCGAACAAAGTGGCCGCCGCATGAAAACGCTGCCCCTGGAGCGCGATGAGCGAAAAACGGCTTGAGCTGGTGCGAGGACTGGGCGCGTGGGCCACCGCGGCCATCGTTGTTGGCACCATGATCGGTACGGGCATTTTCCTAAAGCCCGCCGAGATGGCGCGCGAAGGACGAAGCGTCTCCGTCGTGTTTGCCGCTTGGATCATCGGAGCGATCCTTTCCATCTTCGGCGCGTTCTCGTTTGCAGAATTGGGCTCGATGATTCCGGAAGCAGGCGGCGAGTACGCTTATCTGCGCCGCGGTTTCGGGCCCGTCTACGGATTTCTCTTTGGATGGATGCATTCGATCGTCGGACGGCCCAGCTCTCTCGCATCCATTTCCGCGGGCATGATGCGCTTCCTCAGTTTCCTGCTTCCCGATATCGCGCTGCCGCTCTTCACCATTCACATCGCCATCCCGGGCCTCACGGGCTGGATCAGGCCCTACGATTTTGTGTTCACGTGGGCGCAACCCTTGGCCGTGGTATGGCTGCTGATTATGACCGGCGTGAATTATCTGGGCGTGCGGCTTGGCGGCGCGGTCCAGGTATTCTTGACGGCCATCAAGATCATGTCCGTGTTCATAGTGATAGGCGTGGCATTCTTTGCCCCGCCGAGCACGCAGCACGGCGGAGTGGAACCGTTCTGGCCCGCGGTGGGAACAGGAGGCGGCGCGATTTTCAGCGCGTTTCTCGCGGCGCTGGCGGCGGCGCTATGGGCTTACGACGGTTGGGAAGACTTGAATCTTGTGGGCTCGGAAGTGGAAAACCCGCAGAAGAATTTTCCGCGCGCGCTGGTAGGCGGAGTCGGTTTTGTCGCGGTCGTCTATCTTCTCTTCAGCGCGGCTTGCTTGAAGGTATTGCCGTTCGAATCCGTGGCGGCGTCGTCGCACATCGCCTCGGACGTGGTGGAACACATCAAAGGGAGCACTGCCGCGAGCTGGATCACCTTGGCCATGGCCATTTCCGCACTGGGCTCGATGAATTCGTCGGTGTTGAGCGGAGCGCGCGTGGGCTACGCGATGGCGCGGGATAAAATCTTTTTTCGAATTGTCGACGGCATCCATCCAAAATTCCGCACGCCTGGCCGTTCCCTCTTGTTTCAGGGCGTGCTCGCTAGTCTGATGGCGCTCACAGGAACGTTCGAGGAGCTGACCAATCTTTTTATTTTTGCCGCGTGGATTTTCTACGCCTTCGCCGTTGTCGCGATGTTTCGCATGCGGAAAACGGAACCGGACTTGCCGCGGCCATATCGTTGCTGGGGCTATCCCTGGGTGCCCGGCATTTTTGTTGCCGGTGCCCTCGCCTTGACGTCCAACATCTGGCTCGAACGTCCCGGCCGCTCAACGATCGGCCTGCTGCTGATTTTCGTAGGTCTTCCCTTTTATCGCCGATGGAACCGGCCGAGTTCAGTTGCTAGCCATTCGCCGGGAATCGAGCCGTCTTGAAAGAAAGTGTTGCGCTAACAAGCCACCTGTCAGAAGAGCCGCTCCGGGGGCCAAGACCCACGCGAATAGGCCAATGAACAAGCCAATGAACATGAAATTGTGGACGAGGTGTTCATTGGATATCGCAATTAAAGGACCGCCAATCAGGAAAAAGACCAAATAGGGCAGGACGGGAAAAACGGTGGAAGAGAACACCGCGCGTTGTGAGCCGCCCGCCCGATTTGACAGATAAGCCCCCATTGCTCCGATCAAAGGAAGTGACAGCAACCAGGGAACGTAAACTATCAGGACGGGAGCGACCAGTGACCAGCCGCTCCTGTTGCGTGGCGCGACCAGCCAAGGATTGGGGCCAAAAATCTGGATCAGCGCTAGAAGGCCCATCGACACTAAAAGGGTCAATAGGCTGGGCAGCCAAAATTGCTTGACGCGACTCGACATGACGCGCTCCTTTGTCTTGGCGAGTTTGAATCCTTCGGCGCAAATCCTGCCAATCCTCGACTTGAGAAAAAGTGCGCCGGAACGCCTCTTCCGCTGTCAGTCCCTGCCCGCGCAATTCTGTGAAAACCTCGTCGAGATGCGCCGCCAGTTCGACAATCACCTCGGCCCTCTCCGCTGGCTCCAGCGGAAGAGCAGCGAGGTGGCGCTCGACAAGCGCCTTCCAATCAGGCAGGCGACACCTTGGTGAGGCGCCGCAGCGCACCGAAAAGTTCCGCCCACTCCTTGCGAAGCGGGGAGAGTTTTTTCTTCCCTGCCAGGGTTAGGCGGTAGCAACGGCGGCGGCGGCCGTTCCCGCTCGTTTCCCAGTTGCCGCGAATCCAGCCGCGCAGTTCCATGCGGTAAAGCATGGGATACAAGGCCGCGAGCGTGAAGCGCAGAGACCCTTTGGTTCGCTCTTCGATGCGCCGGGCCATCTCGTAGCCGTGGAGCGCACCACCTTCCAGCACGCTGAGAATCGCCAGCTCGGCCGTGCCCCGCTTGATTCCTGCTCCAATCATAGGTTTCCCTCTTATCTATAGGATTCTTATATATGCGAGTTATTTTGTCAAAGAGGTTTATTTCGGGGTCGATGCTCTACAGGAAGGTGAGCGCCCGCAACTTAAACGGACGCGGCGCGGGATGCGGGCGCAGTTTCGGTGATGGAGAGAAGGGCGGCTTCCGCTTGCTGCGGGACTTTGATGTGCGGCTGGAAAAGTTTCGCAAGCGCTTCGATGCCGGTGATCAGCCGCGGGCCGGGCCGCGAAAAATAACTATTTGCCTTCAACGCGTAGACGCGCCCGCTGCGGACGGCAGGCATGGCATTCCATTGCTCGGGAAAATCCATCGAGCAATACTCGTTTCGCGCCTGCTGCGCGCTATAGCCGCAAGGTGCGATAAGGAGAATTTCTGGCGCCGCTTCGACGACGTCCTGCAACGCGACGCGGAACGATGGCGTGCCGACCTTGCCGAAAACGTCTTGCCCGCCGGCCACGTGAATCATCTCCGGGACCCAGTGGCCGCCAACATAGAAGGGTTCGAGCCATTCGAGAAATGCGACTCGGGGACGAGCCGCCGATGGATCCAGCTGCTGCTCGAGCACGCCCAAATGCGCGCCAATTTTCTCGAGGAGTGCCTCGGCTTGAGGACCGCGGCAGGTTTCTTCGCCGACCAGAAGAATGTCACGCCAGACATCTCCCAGGTCCTGCGGATTCAGGCAAAGAACTTCCGGCCGCCGGTCAAAGCGCGCGAGCGCCGTCGCCAGATCATCGGGCGAAGCGGCGCAGACATGGCACAAATCCTGCGTGATGATTAAATCCGGCGCTAGCGCTTCCAGGACTTCCATATCCACGGCGTACAAGCTTTCGCCGCGGTGCACATATTCTCGGACTAGCCCGTCGATTTCCGCCGGAGAAGCATCGTGCGGCAGGCGCGAGTGAATAACGACCGGCTTTGCGCGGGCCTGTGGCGGAAAGTCGCATTCGTGGCTGACGCCCACGATTTCCCGGTCAAACCGGAGCGCGAAGAGAATCTCCGTAGCCGAAGGCAGCAACGAAACGATGCGCATGAGGTGGAATGTATCACATTCGCGGTGCTGGCGAGCAACTCGGGCCGAAGATCCGGCCGCCAGCCAGAACCAGCGCGCATCCGCAAAACCAGCCGGAAATCACGGCACCGAACTCAAATTTCTAAATTCCGCAGACTGTGGCCAGATTGTCCACCACGAAAGAAGGGCAACCCATGTCACAACTTGAAGATGTAAAGCAGAAGCTTGGTGAGGAACAGATCCACGACGAGAACAACCACCGAGGACACGACAAAGGCGGTAATCGTAGCGCGACCCACGCCCGCTGTCCCACCTTTGACACGGAACCCCTGATAGCAGCCCACTGTCGCGATGATGAATCCGAAAACAATGGGCTTCGAGAAACCCATGCATAGGTCGCCGAAAACTAGCGCGTTGATGGCGCGTGTCAAGAACTGCTCCGCGCCCAGGTGCAGCGTGACACTCGCGACCAAGTAGCCGCCGAGCAGCCCCGCACAATCCCCCACGGCCACGAGCAGCGGCAGCATTAACACTGTCGCAAGCACCCGCGGCGTCATCAGCTTGCGAATGGGGTCAATGCCAAAACTCCGCATCGCGTCCACCTGTTCGCTAACAACCATGGAGCCCAACTCGGAAGCCATCCCGGTGGCGTTCCGGCCCGCAACCAGAAGCGCCGTGAAGACTGGGCCGAGCTCGCGGAGGAGCGCGAGCGAAACGGCATCACCCGCCAAAACCGTTTCGCCGAAACGGCTAAATTGGGACGCGGCGTTCAGTACAAGTACGCCGCCAACACAAAGGAGCGAAACTGACACAATCAGCAACGAACCCACTCCAATCAAGTCCATCTGCTCGACCAAGTCGCCGAAGTAACGCGTGCTAGCAAAAACGTTCCGGACCGCCTGAATGGCGAGCAGCGAGTAGTCCTGGATGTAAAAAGTCCAGGTCTTCAAGGTGTTCCCGATGACTGAAGGAACCGAAGTTAAGTTCACAGTTACACCCCCGTCGCACTCGAACTGAACGCTGAGACCGGCCGCTGACGATGATTCTATTTGTAGAGAAAGTATTTTCGGCGGATTTGGTCGAAAGCGGAGAGATCGTTGGACCAGCTCGCGACGATTTTCTCGGGCGCGACGCCCGACTGCAGTTGCTGCACTGTGTCGGCATGGCCGACGAGCTCGATTAATTTTGCAGGATCAAACTGCTGCGGGTACAGTTTCTGCAAGATGGCGGCAATTTCCAGGCCCATGCGCATCGAGCGCACCGCGCCGCGCTCTGTAATGCGCGGCGCAACGCCGCCGCAACGCTCGCCGCTGTAAAGACCAACAATGGGAATGAACGGCTGGGAGGCAAAGTGCAGTCCCGCGAGACGACGCGCGTTCAGCGCGTCCGCCACTTCGTCACCATTCAGCCAAGGCGCCCCGAATTCCTCGAACGGCGTCTGCGTTCCGCGGCCTACGGAGACTCCGCCGCTTTGCAGAATCTCAATGCCGGGGTAAAGAATCGAGCCCTTGGTGGTGCGCAGATTCGGCGAGGGCGGAATCCACTTGATGCCGGTGCTTTCAAAGAAATAGTTGCGATGCCAGTTCTTCATGGCGATGACGTGCAGGTCCGCGCCGATGTGTTTTTCTGCGTTGAATAGTTGCGCGAGCTCGCCGATGGTCAGGCCGTAACGCACAGGCAGAGGAAAATACGCGACGAAATTGGTTTTGTCGGAGTCCAGCATCGGCCCTTCCACGATATCGCCGCCAAGCGGATTGGGCCGGTCCAGAACGAAAAAGGCGATGTTGCGCTTCGCGGCTTCCTCCATGCAGTAGCCCATCGTTGCGGTGTATGTATAGAAGCGCACACCGGCGTCCTGAATATCGAAGACCAGGGCATCAATGCCCTGGAGCATTTCGTCCGTGGGGTGCAAGGTTTCACCGTAAAGGCTGTAAACCGGGAGCCCCGTCGAAGGATCCTTAGTGGACGAAAACTTTTCATTGTTGCGCCCCGCCAGGCCGTGTTCGGGACTGAAGAGCGCGACGAGCTGGACGCCCGGAGCGTGAGCCAGCACCTCAATGGTGCTGCGGCCCTGATAGTCGAGCCCCGTGTGATTGGTGATCAGACCAACGTGTTTCCCACGAAGAGGAGCGAACTTTTGTGCTTCGAGAACATCGAGGCCGGTTTGCACGCGGCCCGGCCGGCCGGGGTGCTTCGAGGTGGCTTCTGCGCACGTCGTAATGAGCGAAAGCAGTGCAATGTAGATCGCGACAAGGACGAACACCAATCGCACGCTCTTGTGTCCGCTCAAACGCTTCCCCTCCCCTTGTAACAATACAATGATATTCTGGAACGCGCTGGCCGCGGTTGCGTTGAGAGCATGATGTGCGTGTGCTATCTATAAATGCAGACTGCCGGCGGCCACGGGAGGATTCGAACTGATGGGAGGGCCCCCGGTCCGCATTTTGTTGACGATTTCTGTCTCGATAGTCTTCCTTATGGCCAATAAAGCAAGCAGCCAAAGCCGCAGGCCCGCCGAAAAATCCGCTGTCGCCAAAGAGAATTCTGCATCTGCAAAGGCCAGCGGAAAGAATCCGAAAAAATTGTCGCCCGCCGCGCATGCCTGGGTGGAATCCACGCTGCGCAAAATGACCGTGGACGAAAAGGTCGGGCAACTCCTTTTCATCACGGTTCACGGAAGTTTTACTGCCACCGATTCCGCGGCCTACCAGCAGATCCTGCGCGACGTGAAGGATTTGCACGCCGGAGGATTCATCAACATCACGCAATCTTCGCCGCTGGGAATCGTAAAGAGCCAGGCGTATCCGACCGCGGTCTTGAACAATCAACTACAGGCAAAATCGAAATTGCCGCTGCTGATCGGTGCGGATTTCGAACGCGGCACGGCAATGCGGCTGGACGAGGGTACATCGTTTCCCACGGCGATGGCGCTCGCTGCCGGCGGCGACATCAAAGACGCATACACGATGGGCAAAATCACCGCGCTGGAAGCGCGCGCCGTTGGGATTCATTGGATCTACGCCCCGGACGCCGATGTAAACAACAATCCTGGAAATCCGATCATCAACACGCGATCCTTCGGCGAAGATCCAGCGCGCGTCGCTCAATTTGTGAGCGAATTCGTTCGCGGCGTGCAGGAAAATGGCGGCCTCGCGACGGCGAAACATTTTCCCGGCCACGGCGATACCGCGGCGGATTCACACATCGATTTGCCGGTGATTCGCGCGGACCGCGCTCGCCTCGATGAACTCGAGCTGGTTCCCTTCCGCGCCGCCATTTCGATGCAGGTCGACAGCATCATGACCGGCCATCTGAACGTTCCGGCGCTCGAGCCCGATCCCGACACGCCCGCAACGCTTTCGCACAATATCCTCACCGATTTGCTTCGCAATCAGCTTGGGTTTCAAGGGCTGATCGTCACGGACGCGATGGACATGGGCGGAATCACCGTGCGGTACGCGCCAGGAGAGGCAGCGGTGCGCGCGGTGGTCGCCGGCGCCGATGCGCTGCTGATGCCGCCGGTGCCCGACGCCGCGTTCGAAGCGCTGCAAGCGGCGGTGAGGTCGGGGCGCATATCGAAAGAGCGGCTGGATGCCTCCGTGCGGCGCATTCTCGAAGCCAAGGCACGGCTTGGACTGAACAACAACCGGCTTGTGGATGTGAACGCGATCAACCAGAAATTCGGCAGTGTGGCATGGCAGAAAGAAGCGCAAGACATTTCGGATCGCGGCGTGACGCTGCTTCGCGACGCACCGCACCGGCTGCCGCTCGATAGCGCGAAGGCATCGCGGGCGCTGCTGCTCGCGTTTTACGCAGATCCGGAACCTTATCCAGGCGAAGATCTGGAGCGCGAATTGCGTTCGCGATTTGATTCCGTGACCACGCTGCGCGCCGACACGCGTTTCGTGAACGCCGGCGTTCTGAAATTGCCGCCGCCGGATTCTTATGACGTCGCGGTTCTCGCGCTGTTTGTGCGGGTGAGCGACCGCAAAGGAAACGTCGACGTGCCCGCGGAGCAGGCGGCGCTGGCGGAGCAGCTTTATAAAACCGGAAAGCCTGTCATTTCCGTGGGATTTGGAAGCCCGTACTTGATCGAAAGATTTCCGCAGGCCGAAACCTGGATTGCCGCGTTGGGCATCAGCGATGTCGCGCAGATCTCCGTGGCGCGCGCGCTGTTTGGTCAAATCCCGGTGCGCGGGCATTTGCCCGTGACCGTGCCGGGCGCAAGCTTGAAGGCGGGCTTTGGGATCGAGTTGCCGGCAAATCCCGCGACGCTGCAGTCGATGGACGTGCGCGCCGAAGCGCAACTGCAACCAGCGTATGAAGTCATTGACAAAGCGGTCGCCGACAAGGCGTTTCCCGGAGCAACGCTGGCCATCGGTTATCGCGGCAAAGTGGCCATCCACGCGTTCGGGAAATTAAGCTATCACGCAAAGTCGCAAGCGACGGCCCCGACAACGATATACGACATCGCTTCTCTAACCAAAGTGGTGGCGACGACGACGCTGGTCGCGAAATTGGTGGAAGGCGACTTTGCGGTTCCATTGGATCTGGACGCTAAGATCGAGCGGTACTTGCCGGAGTGGACGAGCGGGCCGCAACCGGAGTGGCGCCACCGCGTCACCGTGCGGCATTTGTTGACGCACACTTCGGGATTGCCGCCGTTCAAGGAATATTGGCGAACGTCAAAGAACAAGCAGGACACGCTGGCGAAAATTTTCGCGGAGCCGCTCGATTACGAACCGGGAACGAAAGAGGTATATTCCGACCTGGGAATTATTTTGATGGCGGAGATCATCGAGCGCCTGACGGGGCGGACGCTGGATGATCTGGCAAAGAGTTGCATCTTTGTGCCGCTGGGGATGAAAGACACGATGTACCGGCCGCCGAAGAAACTTTGGCCGGCGATTGCGCCGACAGAAATCGACAACAATCTGCGGCACCGCTTGGTTCAGGGCGAAGTCCACGACGAAAATGCGTTTGCCATCGGCGGCGTTTCGGGGCACGCGGGGGTTTTCAGCACGGCGCCAGATCTGGCCGTTTTTTGCCAGATGCTGCTAAACGGAGGCATGTACGCGCACCAGAGAATTTTACGGCGCGCGACGATTGCACAATTCACGACGCCGCAGCAACTTTCGGGTGGGACGCGCACCCTCGGCTGGGCCGTGCCGACGGAAGGCGGCGCGAGCGGGCATTATTTTTCGACGCACAGCTTCGGGCATACCGGATTCACGGGCACTTCGATCTGGATCGATCCGGACAGGCAACTTTTTGTGGTGTTGCTGACGAATCGTGTGCACCCCACGCGTGAGAACATGAACATTGCCCAGGTCCGCCCCGCGCTGCATGACGCGGTGATGCAGGCCCTCGGATTTGCGTCCGCGGCGGCGCCGGCGCAGTGAAGCAGTTCTCGGTTGTCCGTTTTTGGCGGGAGGTTATCCCAGCGCTCATTCCTGGGCATTAGCTCCCAAAGACCATTCGACCCAATCCATCGCCGTGGCGTAACCAAACGATTATTTCCTGTCGATAATGCCTGTGGACGGCTATTCCGTTAACAGGAAGACGGCTTGGGCGAGGTCGGCGGGGCGGCCGAGGTCGCGCCAATCGTATTGGTCGGCGCGGAAGGCGAGGATTTTCTCTCCTTGCGCGGCGAGGCGCAGATAGCAAGGGATGATCGAGAAGACGCCTTCTTCAGTGAGCATGGGCAACAGGCTAGGAGAGATGACGTGGATGCCACAAAATGCGAGCGGCTGCAAATGCGGTGAAGGACGGACAATTTCAGGTTCCTGGGCGTTTACATCCGTGGAGCCTGGCCCGACGCGGCGGCCGCAGAGCTGGAGCTGGTCGTTGAAGAGGAGATAGCGTGAAGTTTCGCGGGTTTGCATGGCGAGGGTGGCGAGCGCGTGATTTTCCTTGTGGAAGTGCAGCATGCGTTGGAAGTCGATTGTGCTGATGACATCGACGTTGTGCAAGAGGAACGGCTCGTCGGGAGGGTTGGAATCCTCGAGAAAAAACCAGGCGGCTTTTTTGAGGCCGCCGCCGGTGTCGAGCAAAACGTCTTCGCGGGAGATTTCGATGCGCATACCGAAGTTATTGTTAGCTTTCAGATATTCGATCACCATGTCGGCGAAGTGATGGACGTTGGCGATCACTTCGGTGATGCCGAAGGCGCGCAGGCGGGTGAGGGCGATTTCTAGGAGTGTACGGCCGCCGATTTCGACAAGTGCCTTGGGGCGAGTGTCGGTGAGCGGGCGCAAGCGTGTGCCGAGGCCGGCAGCGAGGATCATTGCTTTCATGTAAGGGCTTTCATACGAAGGCCTTCACTGGGGCGTTTTCCGCTTGCCCAGTTTCTCCAATTCAAGATGCCGCACCGCCACTTCCAACCCATTCCTGGCGCGCAAACGTTTCGCCAATTGCTCGGCGAGGAAAACAGAACGATGCTGGCCGCCGGTGCAGCCGAACGAGATCATCAAATTCTTGAAACCACGCTGCTGATAGTTGCTGATGCTGGCGTCCACCAGTGATAGGACGCAGGCGAGATACTGATGGACGCTCTCCTGCTGATTGAGATAGTCGATCACCGGAGCGTCTTTACCAGTGAGAGTTTTGAAGCGCTCTTCGCGTCCGGGATTCGGGAGGCTGCGGCCATCGAAAACGAATCCGCCCCCGTTGCCGCTTTCGTCCTTGGGCAAGCTCTGGTGAAATGAAAAACTAAAGATCCGAACGATCAGGTTTTCGGCTTCGGAAGCGAGCACCTGCAATTTCTCCGAGGCCAGCATGCCCTTGAATGCGTCCATCAGCGCCGGGAGGGGGACGGGGAGCCTGACGTGGTGAAGCAGCCAGCGCAGGTTCTTCAGAGCGTAGGGGACGCTCTGGAGAAAATGAGCCTTACGCTCGTAAAAGCCGCGAAAGCCGTAAGCGCCCAAGGCCTGCATGACGCGAATATAGACGTAGGCGTAGTAGTGGCGCATGAACTCACTACGGTCGAGCTTGATGAAACCGGAAAGCCGGTCGACATAATGATCGAGCATCTGCTGGCGCATTTCGGGGGGCAGGTCGGCCTTGGCATCGTACAAAAGTGAGGCGATGTCATATTGGAGAGCGCCCTTGCGGCCGCCTTGATAGTCCAAAAAAAAAGGATCGCCGTTGCGCAACATGATGTTCCGTGATTGGAAGTCGCGATAGAGAAAGTAGTCGCGCGGAGCGCTCAGCAGGAAGTCGGTCAGGCGGCCGAAATCGTCTTCGAGGGCTTGTTCGTTGAAGAGGATGCCGGCGAGGCGGAGAAAATAATACTTGAAATAGTTCAGGTCCCAAGCGATGGACTGGCGATCGAAGCTGGCGCGCGGATGGCAGAATTTGTAGTCCAGGTCGCGGCCGGCTTCAACCTGAAAGCGGGGCAAGACGCCGACGACTTTGCGATAGGTTTCGACCACAGGAGGAGCAATGTTCTCGCCAGTGCGATTTTTCGAGAGAAATTCAAATAGCGTCGTGTCGCCGAGGTCCTCTTCGAGATAAGCGCCCTGGGTCAAATCTTCGGCATAGATTTCCGGCACCGGCAGGCCGTGGCGGCGAAAATGTTTGGAAAATTCGAGGAAGGCAACGTTTTCTTCGCGCACGCCGTAGAGAACGCCGATGGCGCTCGCCGTTGCGTTCGCTAGGCGGATGATTTTGCGTCCCGAACCGCCGAGGTCGCCCTGCAACGGCTGGATACTCTCAGGCGGTGCGTGAAAATGCTGCTCAAACAACTTTTTGAGAACGTCCATCGATAGGATTCCCAGAAATTCCGCCTTACTAAGCGCTGGAACCAACTGTTTGTAGCATAGCTGATTCCCGCTGAAGAGATTTGGTTGGCCGGGAGTTGCTTTCCTTCGCGTTAACTAAGGATGTGTTTTTCTTGGGGTGAGCGCATGGGGCCTTTGGGAGCGCGGATATAATGCGGGGATGACTTCCCAGCCTAGGAAACGCAGACCCACGGAACATCGGCTCACAGAAAAGCGCAATCCGGCTTCGAGAAATCTCGACCGGATGTCCGCGGCGGCGATTGTGCGGCTGATGAATCGCGAGGACCACAAAGTGGCGGTGGCCGTGGGCCGGGAGTTGCCGGCGATTGCGCGGGCCGTGGATGCGATTGTGGACGCGATTCGAAAGGGCGGGCGGCTGATTTATGTGGGAGCGGGGTCGAGCGGGCGGATGGCCGTGCTGGATGCGGCGGAATGCCCGCCGACGTTTGGGATTTCGCCGAAACACATGCTGGCGTTGATCGCGGGGGGAAGGCGTGCGGTAACGGGAGCGGTGGAAGGCGCGGAGGACTCCGTTCGAAACGCCGAACGGGATTTGCGCGCAAAAAAATTGACGCGCGATGACGTGGTGGTGGGGATCGCAGCGAGCGGGACGACACCGTATGTGCTGGGGGCGCTGCGATTTGCACGGAAGCGCGGCTCCACCACGGTGGCGATTAACGCGGACCGGCGCATGCCGATGGCGCGGCTGGCGAAGATCGTTATTGCACCGGAAGTGGGGCCGGAAGTGGTGACGGGGTCGACGCGGCTGAAGTCGGGAACGTCGCAGAAGATGGTGCTAAACATGCTGAGTACTGCGTCGATGGCGAGGCTAGGGCATGTATATGAGAACTTGATGATTGATGCGGAGATGACAAATGAAAAGCTTGCGGAGCGGGCGGTGCGGATGTTGCAAGAAGCCAGCGGGAAGAATCTGTCTGCGGCGGAACACGCTCTGCGGGCGGCGCGACACAATTTGCGCCTCGCGCTGGTAATGCTGAAGCGGGGCGTCGATGCGCGGGAGGCCAAGAAGAGATTGCAGACGGCTGGAAGGGATCTGCGGCGGGCGCTGGGAGAATAGGTTTTCAGTTGTCAGTAAGGAAAAGTGAAAAACGCCGGGTTAAAGTCCGGCCTCTACAGAAGAGTTGAGTGAGAACCAGGATGGATAAGTTTCTGATCAAAGGCGGGAAGGCACTGCGCGGAAAGGTCGCGATCAGCGGCGCAAAGAATTCGGCGCTGCCGGTGATGGCCGCGGCGCTGCTGACTTCGGAAAAGGTGACGCTGCACAACATCCCGAAAGTGCGCGACCTGATTACCATGAGCAAGCTGCTGGCGTTCATGGACGCCAGGGTTTCCGTGACCGAGGTGCCGGCGAGCGATTACGTGATCGAGGCGCCGGCTCTGAATCATGCAGAGGCGCCGTACGAACTGGTGAAGACCATGCGTGCATCGATCCTGACGCTGGGGCCGCTGCTGGCGCGCGTGGGAGTGGCGCGCGTTTCGCTGCCGGGCGGTTGCGCGATCGGAGCGCGGCCGGTGGATTTGCACTTGAAGGCCGTGGAGCAGATGGGCGCGGAGGTGACGACCTCGCACGGGTATATCGAAGCGCGCGCGCCAATCAATGGGCAGAAAAGGGGACGATTGAAGGGTGCACACATCGTGTTTGAGAAAATCACCGTGACGGGAACGGAAAATATTTTGATGGCCGCAGCGCTGGCGGATGGTGAAACGGTGCTGGAAAATGCGGCGCGCGAGCCGGAAGTGACGGACTTGGTCGTGATGCTTCGGAAGATGGGCGCAGAGATTTGCGGCGATGGGACTTCGACGTTGCGGATCCGCGGCGTGAAGGAATTGCGCGGCACGGAGCACACGGTGATTCCGGACCGCATCGAGGCAGGGACGTTTCTTGTGGCGGGAGCGATCACCGGCGGGGATTTGACGGTCACGCATTGTGAGCCGGAGCATCTGGGCGCGGTGATTGCGAAGTTGCGGCAGGCGGGAGCGCGAATCGATATCGTTGACGGCACGGCGATTCGCGTGCGGCATGGCGAGAAGCTACTTGCCGTCGACGTGACGACGGAAGAGTATCCGGGATTCGCGACAGACATGCAGGCACAGTACATGGCACTGGCAACGCAAGCCGAAGGCACGTCGGTGATCACGGAAACAATTTTTGAGAATCGCTACCTGCATGCGAGCGAAATGATTCGAATGGGTGCGCACATCTCGATCGAAGGGCATACAGCGAGAGTGCACGGCCCATCGGCACTCTCGGGAACCGTCGTGCAGGCTTCCGATTTGCGAGCGAGCGCGGGCCTGGTACTGGCGGGACTGGTGGCCAGCGGGGAAACATTGATCGACCGCGTCTATCATATCGACCGCGGGTACGAACACATTGTAGAGAAGTTGCGCGGCGTCGGCGCGGAGATCGAACGCGTGCACGCTGCAAGTTCGTAGTTCCTTCCTGACAGCAAATCTTCGGTAATTCTGCTACAATCTGCGCCACATTTCTGGTACAGCGTTCTGAGATTTGCCTTGAGGACCAAGGAGACGAACCATGAGCAATGGCGAATTGCTGGCGCGGATGGATGCGGCGATTGCGGAGAAACATTTGCTGAAGCATCCGTTTTATCAAGATTGGCAAGCAGGGAAGCTGAGCCGCGAAGAACTGCAACTATATGCGGCGCAATACTACCGGCACGTGGAGGCGTTTCCGAAACACCTGCGAGTGCTCGCGGCGCGGACGGAAGGGCCGCTGCAGAAATTGATCCGGGGGAACCTAGCAGAGGAAGAGAATCCGGCGGGGACACATCCGAAGCTGTGGCGGGATTTTGCGGCGGCGGTGGGTGTGGCCGAGGACGACATTACGTGCTGCCCTGGTCTGCCGGGGACGCAGGCGGTGGTGCAGAAGTTCCGCGAAATTTGCGGCGACCGGACAGTAGCGGAAGCAGTGGCGGCGCTGTATGCGTATGAATCGCAGGTGCCGGAGATCGCCGCGACGAAGATGGATGGGTTGAAGAAGTTTTATGGCGTGACCCGGCCGGAGGAACTGGCGTATTTCGCGGTCCACGAGGAGACGGACAAACTGCACCGGGCGGCGTGGCGGAGCTGGCTCGGAGAGCATGCTTCCGGAAATGTGGAAGAGATTCTGGCGACAACGAATGAAGCGCTCGATGCATTGTGGGGAGCGCTGGATGCGGTGCATTTTGACAAGAAGGAAGCAGTGGTTTAAGAGGTAAGGAAGTAGGTGACCTCTGTGCCTCTGCGTTAATTCCCTTCTTTCTTTTTCTTTGTCCTTCTTTTTCGCAGAGAAGAGTTAAGAAAAAAGCCTCCGATTATCTCGGGGGCTTTTTGTTTTAGATTGAGAAAAGTCAGACGGAAACGAATATGGATTAGTTAGAAGCCGCTATAAAATACCGCGGGCAGAATTGAGTCGGCTGCGGGGGCGAAAAAAACACAAGAGAAATGGCGCGAAAAGGAATGGCGAGAGAAGGATTGACTCAGAAAATGCTATGAAGGATATTTAACTCCGCGAGAGGGTCAGACATGGAATCAATAGCTCGAAAACTATCGCGGCGGAGCACGCTGAAATTTTTGGGGGCTGCCGGGGGCGGTCTGGCGCTGGCAAGCTGGGCGCAGGGGACCCGCTCTTTTGCGGAGGCGTCGGACGGTGCGAAACCACTCGAATCTTTCGCAGGGCCAGGAGCAAACCCTCATTGGAACTCGGTAGGGCCGTATGTTACGGAGCCGCAGAAAGCGCCGCTCATCCTGCTGACCGACCGTCCGGTACAACTGGAAACGCCACGGTATTATTTCCGTACCATCTTTACCCCCAATGAAGCGTTTTATGTGCGCTGGCACCTGGCGGAAATTCCTAACAGCGTCGATCTAGCGGAGTGGAAACTTCGCGTGGAAGGCAACGTCAATAAACCGATGGCGTTCAGCCTCAGCGATCTGATGCAGAAATTCAAACCGGCGTCGGTGGCCGCGGTCAATCAATGTTCCGGGAATAGTCGGAGCCGGCTGCAGCCGCGCGTGCCTGGTGGGCAGTGGGGCAACGGGGCGATGGGAAACGCCATTTGGACCGGCGTGCGCCTGCGCGAGCTGCTGGACGCCGCGGGCGTCAAAAGCGGATCGGCGCAGGTGCAGGTTGAAGGGCTGGACACGGGAGCGGGGCCGAAGGGCATGGGCTCGAACCGGTTTCTGAAGTCATTAGACCTGACGAATGCGGCGTTGGACGGAACGATTGTGGCGTATCTGATGAACGGTGAACCATTGCCATTGTTGAACGGTTTTCCGGCGCGGCTAGTGGTTCCCGGCTACTTCGCCACGTACTGGACCAAGTCCCTTTCGTGGATTCGCGTTTTGGAAACCCCAGACGATAACTTCTGGATGAAAACAGCCTATCGCATTCCGGACACGCCGCGAGGCACCACCACACCGGAGGATATGAAAACAGGAAAAGTGAAAACCATTCCGATCGAACGGATGCCGGTGCGGTCGTTTCTGATCTCTCCGGACGGGAGCTCGAAAATTCCCGCCGGACTGGACGTTACGCTACGCGGGATCGCTTTCAGCGGATATGGAAAGGTGAACAAAGTGGAAATTTCCGATGACGGTGGGAGCACTTGGAAGGCAGCGGAACTCGGCGAGGATCGCGGCACTTATTCTTTCCGGGGCTGGCAAGCGGCCTGGACGCCGAAAACGCCCGGCCGGTATTCGATTGCCGTCAGGGCCACGGATGAAAAAGGAAACGTGCAACCGGACGAGCCGGTCTGGAACCCGGGGGGCTACTTGTGGAACAAGATTGAAAGACAAGAGCTGGTTGCCGGAAAGGCGAATTGAGGAAAGCGATGATGAGCAAACGCTCAAAGATTATCTTCACGACGGTTGTAATTGCGATGGCCCTCGCAGGTGGACTGGTCTTCGCACAGATGCGGAGCGGGTCCTACGGTTCCACAAATTCAACGAGCATTGGACAAGGAGCGACGCCCGTGTTCGCTTTGGATGCGAAATACGATGTAGGGCCTTATCCGTCGTTCGTTCCGGAACTGGCGGAAGGAGATGGACGACAGGAGGTGCAGAGCTTTTGCTTCACCTGCCACAGCACGCGATACATCACCATGCAGCCACCGTTGCCAGGGGCGATCTGGGAAGCCGAAGTCAACAAAATGATGAAGGCGTACGGCGCTCCCATTCCAGAGGCGACGGCCAAGAAAATCACGGCCTACCTGCAGGAACATTACGCGCCGGAGAATCGGAAGGAATATTGAGAAACGTGCCGGGGTGAAGCCGGGCGCTACAAAATCCCAGCCTTCGGATGAACCGGGGTTGCTGCCTGAGACTCAGGGCGAGGGAGATTCCGCCTCAGACAAATAGGGCGCAGCATGCTGCGCCCCTACACCGAACCCAGCACAAGCCGCCAAGGAAAATGAGCTGAAAGGTTATTCGTGGGATCCGGAATCGCCGCCGAAACCACCGCCGGAGCCGACTTCGGAGGAACCGGGGTTGTGGCTGGCGCCGCCAGCGGCGGCTTTCTGCTGCTTTTCGCGGGCTTCGCGAATGAGCGCTTTGCGCGAAAGGCGAACCTTATTGCCCTCGATGGAGAGAACTTTCACGAGGACTTGGTCGCCGAGCTTCAGTTCATCGCGGACGTCGCGGATGCGGTGCTCGGAAATCTCGCTGATATGCAGGAGGCCGTCGGTGCCGGGGAAAAGCTCGACGAAAGCGCCGAACTCCGCGAGGCGAACGACTTTCCCAAGATAGGTCTTGCCGATTTCCGCGCTGGCGGTTACGTCGCGAACCATGGCGAGAGCGGCATCGCCGCCGGCTCCGCTGGTGGAAAAGATGTGCACGGTGCCGTCTTCGAGGACGTCAATCTTGACGCCGGTGGCTTCAATGATGGACCTGATCTTCTTCCCGCCCGGACCGATGAGGTCGCGGATCTTGTCTTGCGGGATTTTCAGCTTGAAGAGGCGCGGGGCGTAGGCGGAAATCGCGGCGCGCGACTCGCTAAGGGTCTTCTCCATGGTGTCGAGAATCTGGAGACGGGCTTTTTTCGCTTGGGCCAGAGCTTCGCGCATCATAGCGATGCTGATGCCGAGAACCTTGATGTCCATTTGCAACGCAGTGATGCCGCTTCGCGTGCCGGCAACCTTGAAGTCCATGTCGCCGTAGTGATCTTCGGCTCCGGCAATGTCTGTGAGGATGGAGTATTTGCCTTTATCGCCGACGACGAGGCCCATGGCAATCCCCGCACAAGAGGCCTTCATCGGAACGCCGGCGTCCATAAGGGCGAGCGATCCGCCGCAAACGGTGGCCATGGAAGAGGAACCGTTGGATTCCAGGATGTCAGAGACAAGGCGCATGGCGTAAGGGAAATCCGCTTCGGCCGGAAGCAAATTCAAGAGGGCGCGTTGCGCAAGAGCGCCGTGGCCGATTTCGCGGCGGCCGGGGCCACGAAGGAACTTCACTTCACCGACACTGAACGGCGGGAAGTTGTAGTGCAGCATGAAGCGGTTGAACTGGTCCTGCTCGAAGAGCAGGTCGAGGCGCTGCATGTCTTCCTTGGTGCCAAGAGTCAGGGTGGCCAGGGCCTGGGTTTCGCCGCGGGTGAAGAGCGCGGAACCGTGAACGCGCGGAAGCAAGCCGACTTCGCAGGTGATAAGGCGAATCTGGTCGAAGGCGCGGCCATCGGGACGGCGGCGAGCGTTCAAAACGTCATCGCGGAAAATATTTTCGCGAAGGCGTTCAAAAGCACGCTTGGTCAGCGTGCGCTTTTCGTCCATCTCTTTCTTGGGCTCTTCGGGAATCAGTTTAAGGATTTCGTCTTTCAGCGCATCGACGAGGTGATAGCTTTCCTTCTTCGGATGCTTTTCTGTGTTCAGCGCGTCGTGGAGTTTGTCGCCGTATTTTTTTTGAAGATCTTTGTAAATGGCTTCATCGAAGGGCAGCGGTTCGACGACGACTTTCTTGGGCTTGAGCTGGGCGTGAAGCTCCTTGATGGCGGCGACGATTTTCTTGATTTGCGCGTGGCCGAATTCGAGGGCATCCGCAACAGCTTCTTCGGAAACTTCGAGCGCGCCGGATTCCACCATCACGATGGCTTCCTCCGTGCCGGCGATGATGATATTCATCAAACTTTTTTTCTGGTCGACGACAGTGGGATTGATGACCAACTGCCCGTCCACCAGGCCAACGCGGACACAGGCGATGGGCTTCTCAAACGGGAGGTCCGAGCAGTATGCGGCAGCGGACGCGCTAGTTACGGCAATGACGTCGGGATCATTCTCACTGTCGGCAGAGAGCACCATGGAGACGACTTGCGTTTCATTGCGCCAGGATTCCGGGAAAAGCGGGCGCATGGGGCGATCAATCAAACGGGAGGTGAGAATTTCTTTTTCGGAGGGGCGGCCTTCGCGCTTGAAAAATCCTCCAGGGATTTTTCCTGCGGAGTAAGTGTTCTCACGGTAATCCACGGTGAGTGGCAAGAAGTCGCGGTCATTCATCGCCGAGGCCATGCAGGCGGTGGTGAGCACGACGGTGTCGCCGTAGCGCGCCACTATGGCGCCGTTGGCTTGCTTGGCGATCTTTCCCGTTTCCAGAACCAGCGGGCGTCCGCCCACTTCCACTGTTACGCGATGGGGTGCAGGTGTGTGTGTATTTTCAAACATAAATGATTTCCTTTGGCTCCGCATTCAGGCGGAGCATTTTCAGGGTGCATCGTTTCTCGAGCGACCCTGGATGAAACGATGGCCGTTTTGCGACCAGCTATGAGGAAGAAAAGAGGTAAGAGCGGCGCTGGGCGAGCGAGACGCGACGGACAACACCACGAGAAATACCGGCCCTAGGTCAGCCGGATGCCTGACGACAGACTCCGTGTGGAATTTGCCACTTCTTGAGAACGCAGTGGATACCGCCCCGATTTTGATAAAAGTGCGGGGCGATTACTTGCGCAGGCTAAGACGTTCAACAATCTCGCGGTACCGATCCGGGTCGCGGCGGTTGAGATAGTCCAGCAAACGGCGGCGCTTATTGACCATCATGATCAATCCGCGACGGGATGCGTGGTCCTTCACATGGGACTTGAGGTGCGTGGTCAGATAGTTGATCCGCTCGCTGAGAAGCGCAATTTGCACTTCGGGTGAGCCTGTATCCTTGACATGGGTCCGGAATTGTTCGATCAACACTGATTTCGTTGCGCTCAAGTGCCCTCTCCGTCGTCCCCTGAATATTCCTCTTCTCTTCGACTCGTTCAGGCTAACACAACCGCAACAAACGTGTAAAGCGATTGTAAGGTGCGATATTTCGAGGAGTTCCTGTGGTTTTCTTCTTGCGATGAATCACCGTATATCCGTAATTTGCAATCCTTTTGGAGATTTGATGATTTATTCTGTCGAGATCGTGAAGAACAGGCTTTTTCTCGAAATCAGTGTGGAAACGGTGGAAGGTGCCGCGGCTGCGGAACGCGGGGGCGCGGACCGTATCGAGCTGTGCGGAAATTTGCCGGTCGGCGGCGTGACCCCGGACGCGCTACTTATGCGGAGCGTACGCGAGATGGTGCGAATCCCGATCTTTGCGATGATTCGTCCGCGCGCGGGAGACTTTGTCTATTCGGATGCTGAGTTTGCGGAGATGAAGCGTGAGATTGCCATCGTTAAAGAGTTGTCCCTGGACGGCGTGGTGCTGGGGATATTGAAGATGGGCCGCTGCGTGGATGTCGAGCGAACGCGGGAACTAGTGGAGTTTGCGCGGCCCCTGCCAGTAACCTTTCACCGGGCGTTTGATGAGATCACCGAATTGCCTGAAGCAGTCGAAAATGTGATTCAAACGGGAGCGAAAAGAATCCTGACTTCCGGCGGCGCGAAAGGCGCGCTCGAGGGAGCTACTGTGCTCTTTGAACTGATCGAAGCCGCGGGGGAACGGATCATCATTGTGCCAGGAGCCGGAATCAGTGCGTCGAATATTCGGCAGATTGCCCTGCGAACGCGTGCCCGGGAATTTCACTCTGGCTTGAGCGCGGCGCTCCCTTATTCGAGCCACGACTACCGCCGATTTGAAGCCGAAGTAAAAAGTTTAGCGAACGAATTGCGTCTGTATTGATCATCCAGGGGCCATCGAAGGGACTTTGGGCGAACGATGTTCCAAGCAACCGAGCGAAAAGCTTTCTCATAGGCATGCCTTTGTGAAGTGCGGCGGGTCATATCCTACGGCGCGAAATGGGCTGAGCGACAAGCTTGCGCTAGGCTTTTTGGGCCTGGCGCCGGAGGAAAGTCGGCACGTCGAGATCGTCGGCGGCGACTTCCGAGCCGACGTCGCGGACGTTTTGCTGAACCTGGTGGACGACGTTCGGCAGGGTCTGCTGCAAAGGCGCATCGGGCATCTCACGGCCAGCCTTCCAGGTTTTCGGCATGAAGGAAGGCTTCTGGTGGATATTTTTCTTGTTGGCGTCCTTGAAGCCCGCGGCGATCACGGTGATCTTGACGGTGTCCTTCATGTTGTCATCCTGCACGGCGCCGAAAATGATGTTGGCGTTTTCGTGCGCGGCCTTGTGGATGACGCTGGAGGCTTCGTGGACTTCATGGAGCGTAAGGCTGGAGCTGCCGGAGATGTTGATGAGGATGCCTTGCGCGCCCTGGATGGAATTGTCTTCGAGCAGCGGGCTGGCGATGGCGCGATTGGCGGCGTCGACGGCGCGGTTCGTGCCGGTGGCGACAGCGGTGCCCATCACGGCGTAGCCCTGGCCATGCATGATGGCCTTCACGTCGGCGAAGTCGCGATTGATGATGCCGGGCACGGTGATGATGTCTGAAATGCCTTGCACGGCCTGGCGCAGAATGTCATCGGCGATGCGGAAGGCGTCGAAGAAGCTCGTGCCGCGCTCGACGGTTTCCATCAAGCGCTCGTTAGGAATGACGATGACGGTGTCCACAGCGCTGATGAGTTCCTGGAGGGCCTGCTCGGCCTGCATCATGCGGCGCTTGCCTTCGAAGGCAAACGGTTTGGTGACCACGGCGACGCTGAGGGCGCCGAGCTCGCTGGCGAGTGAAGCTACGACCGGAGCCGCGCCGCTGCCCGTGCCTCCCCCGAGGCCGGAGGTGATGAAAATCATGTCCGCGCCTTCGAGCGCCTCGATGATTTTCTCCGTGTCCTCGAGTGCGGCCTTGCGGCCGACCTCAGGGTTGGCGCCCGCGCCGAGGCCCTTGGTGAGCTTCGCGCCGAGCTGCAACTTCACCGGCGCCTGCGATAGCTTCAGCGCCTGGAGGTCAGTGTTCGCAGTGATGAATTCGACGCCTTCGAGCTTGGCGCGAATCATGCGATTCACCGCGTTGCACCCGCCCCCGCCGACGCCGATGACTTTGATCTTCGCCGGATGCAGCTCCTCGCTGAAGCTCATCCGGATTCCTGCTTCTCTCGATGTCATATTCCCCTCGATCTTCTCCGAGTTCGCTGCGCCGCCGAGGGCAGGGTCACGAGGCGCCGGCGAACATGGCTTTTAATTTGGACACGAAATTCCCCGAGCGCGGGGGCGCGGAACGCCGCGTCTTCGCGCCGTAAAGCACAAGCCCGACGGCCGTGGCATATTCCGGCTGCGCTACCTGTTCCGGCAGGTCAGCCAAGCCCTTGGGTTCCGCGATGCGCACCGGCAGATGGAAGGAATGCTCGGCGAGCTCGTCCAAGCCGTGCAGGCGCGCGCCTCCACCTGCCAAAACGAATCCCGCGGGAATCTGGCCGAGGAGCCCGGTACGTTGCAAATCGTCGCGGATGAGCCACAACAATTCCATGGCGCGCGGCTCGATGATGTCGGTTAGCATGTGCGCGAAGACGGTGCGCGGTGGACGGTCGCCGACGCTGGCGATTTCGATGGCGCCGTCTTCTCGCATGAAAGCGGAGGCGGCGCAGCCGTGGCGGCGCTTGATGCGTTCGGCTTCCGGTATCGGCGTGCGCAAGCCGACGGCAAGATCGTTGGTGAAATGATCGCCGCCAATGGCGACGGAGCCGGTGTAGCGGACAACTCCGCCGCCGTAGACGATGAGTTCCACGTTGCCGCCGCCGATGTCCAGGAGGCAGCAGCCGAGGTCGCGTTCATCCTGCGCGAGGCAGGATTCGGCGGAAGCGAGCGGCTCGAGGACCGTATCGCTGATGAGAATGCCGGCTTTATTCGCGGCGGTGACGAGATTCTGCGTGGCGGCAACGGAAGAGGTGACCACGTGAACGTTGGCTTCCAGCCGCTGGCCGACCATGCCGATGGCATCGCGGATGCCGTGCTGGGCGTCAACGATGAATTCGTGAGGGAGGACGTGGAGAACTTCGCGATCCTCAGGAAGAGAAATGTTCCGCGCGGCATCCACGGCGCGGCGCACGTCGTCGCGTTCGATGTCGCGCGGACGCTGCCCGAGAGTGACGCCGGCGCGACTGTTCACGCCGCGGACGTGCCCGCCGGCGACACCGACGAGCGCTTCTTCGACGGGGACGTTGGCGACACTTTCGGCTTCCTCCACGGCGCGGCGGATGGAGCTGACGGTGGAATCGAGATTGACGATAAGGCCTTTGCGCAGGCCTTTCGATTCGGCCGCGCCCAGCGCGAGAAACTTGATCAGCTCGCCTTCGACTTCGGAGATGAGGACGCAGGTTTTTGTGCTGCCGATATCCAAGCCAACGAGATATTTGTCTTTCTTCGCCAAGCCGCCGCCCCCAAGGATAACCTATTTTCTTTTTGCGACCGCCGTGCCCGGACTCGCATCAGGGTTCACGACCACTTGCCGCGCATACTGCAAATCGATGGACTGCACGTGGCCGGCATTGGCCTGCCACTGAGAAAAATTGTCGACGAGCATCTTGTACTTGCCGGTGAACTCGCCAGAACCGAAATGAATGGTCACGGCTTGCGTGTCGTTGGCGCTGGCGAGACCGGACATCACGACGCGCAGATCCTTGGGATTCGAAAGATCCATTTCACTGACGCTATCGGAAGAGCCGGGGCGCACGAGGTCGACGTCTTTCAGGAATTCCTGGCAAATTTGCATGCGCTTTTCGCGCTGCTCGCGGGGCAAATCCTCGGAAACGCCGCTGACGAGGGGAAAGTGGAATTCCTCGCCTTGCGGGCGGTCGAGAGTCACGCCGTGCGCGTCGATGAGCGCAAGTTCGTTGCCGTTTCGCGCGAAGGCGATGGGCGTGCGCTCGGTCAGTTCGACTCGGATGCGATTGGGTAGAATTCGCTGGACGCTGGCGGACTCGACCCAGGCGATCTTTTCGAGTTCGCTGCGCCGGACGTCCAGAGGGATCTGCAAAACGCTGCGGTTGCGATCGTGGACAAACTGTTGGAGGACCGCTTCCCGGCTGACGGTGTGATTCCCGTTTACCGTAATCTGATCCGGTTTGAGCAACAGCATGCTGGGCGAATACAACAAGAACCTAGTGGCGTAGACGGCCGCAGTCACGCTGGCGATTCCCGCGACACCGAAGATCAACAGCCGGCGATAAAACGGCCAGCCCCGCCCGCTGAATTTCTTGCGGCGAATTTCCACCGGCCTCTGGCGGCGCAAATAGCGCGGCTCATCATCGGCCATCAGCTCGGGCCGATAAGCGTCGGCTTCCATAGCCGCGGAAGCGTTCCGTTGCATGGGCTTCAGCCGTTCCAAACAACCACCTCGTTCTCGAGTTCGACACCGTAAGCTTTTTGCACGCGCTGGCGCACCTCGGCGATGAGAGCGAGCATGTCCCTGGCGGAAGCGTGGCCGGCGTTGACGAAAAAGTTGGCGTGACGGTCGCTGACGCGTGCGTCGCCTAGGGACAGGCCTTTCAGCCCCAATTCATCGATCATGCGACCTGTGGACGCGCCTGGAGGATTTTTGAAAATGCAGCCGGCGCTTTTTTGACCAAGCGGCTGACTCGAACGCCGCTTTTCGTTGCAGATACGAATCCCTTTTAGAATTTCGTTGTATGGCTTGGAGGGTAGTTCCAGAGTCACCGCGAGCATCATATCATCAGGCGCAAAAGAAGTGTGCCGGTATTCGAAAGAAATCTGACGGCGCCGCAGGAATTCGACTTTGCGAGCGGCGGCACGGTAGACCTTGACTTCGCGGACGTAGCTCCCGATTTGCATGCCGTAGGCGCCGGCGTTCATGCGCAGGGCACCGCCAACCGTCCCGGGAACGCCGATCAGGCCCTCCATGCCGCCGAGGTCGTGCTTGGCGCAGTAGGTTACGATGCGGCCGAGGTCCGCCGCGGCGTCGACGTGCGCGAAATTCCCTTCCAAAATGACATCGGGCTCCGGACTGACGAGTTGCAGGACAACCCAGGGAAGTTCGCCGTCGTCGACGAGCAGGTTCGAACCGCCACCGAGAAACTTGTGGGGAACGTGGTTCCCATCGAGCAGTGTCAGAAGATCGGGAATGCTTTCGTGCTTGTGGATGCGCAGCAAGTCGGTCGTGCCGCCGATGCCGAGTGAGGTGAGGCCGGCAAGGGAGGCGCCTTGCTTCAGCTCGACGCCGAGTTCGGCGAGGCGAGAGACGATTTTGGGATCGCTAATGCGCATGAGGCGTTGGATGCTCCGTTCCCAGAAGAACCATGAACTCGCTGCTGGCGCGGCTGATATTGCCCGCGCCGATGGTCAAGATGGCGTCGCCGGGGCGCGCTTGATGCAACAGGAACTCGATGCCTTCCTGCATCGAGCGGTAATAATGGACATTTTTGTGGCCGGCTTCGCGGATGGCGGTCGCGAGTGCTTCGCTGGAGATGCCGGGAATGGGCGCTTCGCTGGCGGCGTAGATGTCGAGCAGCACAAGCACGTCGGCTTGATTGAAGGCGCGGCAGAATTCGTCCCAAAGGTGCTGCGTGCGCGTGTACCGGTGTGGCTGGAAGAGCACCAGGAGGCGGTTGAATTTACAGGTCCGGGCCGCTTCGAGCGTCGCGCGAATTTCGTTGGGGTGATGGCCGTAGTCGTCGACGACGGTGATGTCGTTGACTATGCCTTTGATGTCGAAGCGGCGGCTGACGCCTGCAAATTTTGTGAGGCCTTCTCGGATTAGGTCCGCCGGAACATTCAGGTAGAGCGCGACGGCGGCAGCGGCAGCCGCATTGCGCACATTGTGAATTCCCGGAGGATGCGCCAGGCGGAAAAGGCCGAGATCTTCGCCCTTGTAGGTCAGGCGAAATTCACTGCCGAGGCCTTCGAGTTTGATTTCGCTGATGACCAGATCGGCCTGGCTCGACGTGCCATAGGTAATGATGGGGCGCTTGACGCTCGGGATGATGGCTTGAACGTTGGGCTCATCGATACAAAGAATAGCTGCGCCGTAAAACGGCACGCGATTCACGAATTGAACGAAAGCTCCTTGAATATCTTCGAGTGAGGTGTACTGGTCGAGGTGCTCGCGATCGATGGTCGTGACCACGGCGACCACGGGCGCGAGCATCAGAAAGCTACGGTCACTCTCGTCGGCTTCGACGACAAAGTATTCGCCTTTGCCGAGCCGCGCGGTCGTACCCGCCTGATTGACTCGACCGCCTACCACAAAGGTTGGATCGAGATGCGCCGCTGCCAAGACCGAGGCGACGATAGAGGTCGTGGTGGTTTTGCCGTGCGCGCCGGCAACGGCGATGCCGTATTTCAGACGCATGAGCTCCGCCAACATTTCCGCGCGTGGGATGACCGGGATTTTGCATTTGTGCGCTTCGACGACTTCCGGATTGTCCGGCTTTACCGCCGACGAAATTACAACAACGTGCGCGCCGTCGGCGTTCGAAGCCTTGTGACCTTCGTAGATCGTTGCGCCCAAATTCTGCAGCCGCTCGGTGATGGTTGTAGGCTTCAAGTCCGAGCCGGAGACGGAATAGCCAAGCGTGAGCAAGACCTCGGCGATACCGCACATGCCGATGCCGCCAATGCCCACAAGGTGGATGCGTTGAAAATTGCGAAAAGAGACCATCATGGATTTGCCCTCTGCCCATTTCCTTGCAAGTTGGCGGCCTCTGCAATCAAGTTGACGATATCGCGCGCGGCGTGAGGACGGGAAAGTCCGCGCGCGGCTGTGGAAAGTCTTTCAATGTTTAGAGGCTGGTCGAGGAGAGAGAAGATTTCAGCGGTCAACTTTTCGGGGGTGAGCTCCGATTCGGAAATCAGGCGGCCGGCGCCCGCGCGGGACATTTCCTGGGCGTTGCGTAATTGATGGCTGTCGGTAGCTCTGCCGAAGGGGATAAAGATGGCAGCGCGGCCCGCGGCAGCGACTTCCGCCGCCGTGATGGCTCCTGCCCGGCAGACAATGACATCGGCCCAGGCAAAGCGCTCCGCCATGTTTGTAAGAAAAGGCACAACCTCCGCATAGATTTCGCGGCGCGCGTACGCGGTGCGCACCGCGTGGTAGTCGCGTTCTCCGGTCTGGTGCACGATGCTCAGTTCACTTTTTCGCGCGGCCAGGCGGTCCATGGCGTCAACGAAAGCGCGGTTGATGGGCAAGGCGCCCTGGCTGCCGCCGGTAATGAGCAGCCGAAACGGGTTTTCCGGTTTGCGGGGCGTGATGGAAAAGAACTCCGGACGCACCGGGCACCCGGTCACAATGGCCTTTTTTCCCCAGGTCCGTGCAGAAACTTCATACCCGGTCGCGATCCTGGATGAGATTCGCGCCAAAACTTTGTTTGTTAAGCCGGGTTCCGCGTTAGGTTCAAGGATGATGTTGGGCACGCGGCCGAGCCAAGTGGCCAGCAGCATGGGCCCAGCGGCGTAACCGCCGACACCGAACGCGGCGATGGGTTCGTGCTTCTTCAACACGCGGCGGGCGTCAAGCATCGCCGGTGCGAGCATCGCCAAATTCTTCAGAAGCGTGGCTCCGCCTTTGCCTTTCAGCCCCGCAACGCGCAGCGTCTCGAGCAGCAGGCCGGCCTGCGGCACCAGCTTCATCTCGATTCCGCGTTCGGTTCCGACCAGCACGACTTCCCTTTCCTTTCCGCGCGAGAGCCACTCTCGCGCTATCGCGATTGCCGGAAAAACGTGGCCGCCCGTGCCGCCACCTGCAATCAGCAATTTCACTGGACGCTTCCGTTCCTCACGCTTCGGCCGCTTGCTGCGAAATATTCAGGAGCACGCCGGTAGCCAGCAGCATGACCAGCAGACTCGAGCCGCCATAGCTTATGAAAGGGAGCGGAATTCCTTTTGTCGGCACCATGCCGAGCACGACGGCAAAATTGATCAACGCCTGGCTGAGCACCATTGCGGTGATACCGAGCGCGAGCAAGCGGCCGAAACTGTCCGGCGCGGAAAAAGCGGCACGCAATCCGCGCCAGCCATAAATGGCAAAAAGCGCGACCACGATCATGGCGCCGATGAAGCCAAGCTCCTCGCAGATGACGGCATAGATAAAATCGGTGTGCGCTTCGGGCAAATAGAAAAGCTTCTGTTTGCTCTCCATCAGTCCAACGCCGGTAAATCCGCCGGAGCCGACGGCGATGAGCGATTGCAGCAACTGGAAACCCGCACCTTGTGCATCAGAAGCGGGATCGAGAAACGCGAGCAACCTCGCTTGCCGGTACGAGACTTGTGTAATGAGAAGAATGAGCGCGGGCACGGCGACGAGTGTGCCCGCGGCAATCCATTTCCAGGAGAGACCCGCGACGTAAAGAATCGTGACTGCGATCAGCACGATGTCCATCGAAGTACCGAGGTCGGGCTGGAGAAGTATGAGAAAAGCATAGAGCAGGATCGGTCCCGCGGCAGGCAAAATCGTTCGCAGAAAATCGTCTTTGCAAAATTCCATTCCCGCCCGATGGCGGTGCTTGAGATCGAGAAACCACGCCAGATACAGGACAACGGCCAGCTTCGCCAATTCTGAAGGCTGGAGATTGGCGGGCCCCAGCTTGATCCAACGGTGCGTGGCGTGCGACTTGTCCAGAAAAAATGTCGCTACGAGCAGGAGCAGAACAACGCATACGACCGGATACACGACTTGTGGTTCGCGCAGCTTGCGATAGTCCGTGCGCATCAATAGGAACATGCCGGAGAGCCCGAGCAGCAGCCACGCCGCCTGGCGAGCCAGAAAATAATAGGAGTGGTGGTACTGCTGCTCCGCGGTGACCGCCGACGCGCTAAGAATCATCACGACGCCGATGAGGCAGAGCGCGAGTGTCGTTCCAAAGAGCCAGCGGTCATTTTCGAGTCGTCTCGGCACGATTCCTCACCTCGCTCGCGAACTTGTCCTGGCCGCTTGTCTTTCGAGTTGATGTACGAGGTCTTTGAACACCCGGCCGCGGTGCTCGTAATTCTGAAACTGGTCGAAGCTGGCGCACGCAGGGGCGAGCAGAACGACGTCACCCGGCCGCGCCGCATGCGAGGCGACTTCCACGGCGCGCTCGATGGTGCCGGCGCGCTCGATGGCCACGCTGCCTGCGATTTGGTTTTCAATTTTTTCGGCCGCGGCGCCAATCAGCAGAGCGAGAATGGCTTTCTCGCGCAGTGCTTTCTGCAGAACGGTATAGTCGTTGCCTTTGTCTTTCCCTCCCAAAACGATCAAGATGCGGCCGGTAAAAGAGTCGAGAGCTTTTAGCGTCGCGTCGACATTAGTCGCCTTCGAATCGTTGTAGTAGCGGACGCCGCCGATCTTAGCGACAAACTCCAGGCGGTGCTCGACGCCTGCAAAAGAGCGGACACCTTTCGCGATGGCCGCTGGGTTCGCTCCTGCAAGACGCGCGGCGGCGACCGCGGCCAGCACGTTCTCGACGTTGTGCGCTCCCGCCAGAGGGATGTCCTGTTGTTTCAATACAAACTCTTCCGCCCCGTCACGGCGAAACATGATTTCTTTCTCGCGGACGAACGCTCCCTGCGCCACGCGTTGTTTCCGGCTGAAACAGTAAACATGTGGTTTTGCCGGGGCGTAACGGGTGGCCGGCGGATCATCTGCATTCAGAACGGCGCTGTCCGCTTCCGTTTGGTTCTCGAAAATTCGCGCTTTGGCAGCGCCATAGGCCTCTAGCGTGCGATGGCGGTCCAGATGATCGGGCGTGAGATTCAGAAAGACACTGATGTCCGGGCGAAAGGTATCGATCAGCTCCAACTGAAAACTGCTCAGCTCAACGACTGTGATGGTCTTGTGGTTTGTTTTCTCCACGCAGGAAATGAGAGGCGTGCCGATGTTCCCGGCAAGAATGGTGGGGAACCCCGCATTTTTCAGAATGTGTTCGATCAGCGTGGTGGTCGTAGTCTTCCCGTTGGAACCTGTGATGCCGATCAGGCGTCCGCTCAAGAAGCGATCGGCAAGTTCGATCTCGCTCCAAATGGTAACGCCCTTCGAACGAGCTGCTTGCAACAACGGAGCATTGGCGGGCACGCCGGGACTCGGAATGATCAAGTCTTGCTCGATAAAAGTATTTTCCCGATGTCCCCCGAGTTCGAGGCTTACGCCTGCCTCGCGAAGTTGGTTACATTGTTCACCGATTTCGGATTCGATGCGAGTATCCGTTGCCATTACGGTGGCGCCGCGCGCGGCGCAAAAGAGTGCTGTGGCCACACCGGTCCTGGCCAGTCCCACGACCAGCACGCGCTTGTTTCGCAACTCACACGGATTCGGCATCTTGGCCGCAAAAACCTCTTTGGCTACCTCAACTTCAAAGTCGTCAGCGCGAACAGCGCGAAAACCAGCGCGGCAATCCAGAACCGTACGATCACTTTCGATTCGCTCCAGCCAAGCAATTCAAAATGGTGATGGATGGGCGCCATGCGGAAAATGCGCTTGCCGCGCAACTTGAATGACCCGACCTGCAAGATCACGGAAAGCGCTTCGATGACGAAAATACCGCCAACGAAAAAGAGCAGGATTTCCTGCTTGATGATGACGGCGATGGTGCCGAGAGTACCGCCAAGCGAGAGCGAACCGACGTCACCCATGAAAATTTCCGCGGGATGCGCGTTGTACCACAGGAAACCAAGGGAAGCACCGACGAGCGCGCCGCAAAACACGGTGAGTTCACCTACGCGCGGAATGTACTGAATCTCAAGATACGTCGCCCAGCGATAGTTGCTGCTGACATAGGTCAGCACCGTAAGTGCGCCGGCTGCAATGACGGTGCAGCCGATGGCCAAGCCATCGAGCCCGTCGGTTAGATTCACGGCGTTCGAGGAGCCGACAATCACGACTGCAATGGCAACAAGAAACGGCACAAAGGCCAGCGGCCAGAGATGCCCCGAAAAATGTGCCTGACTGAGCAAGGGATGGATCACGAGGTCCGGGCTGAACCGTTTGAAGAAGGGAAAAACAAACTGGGTGGAATATGCCCTGGACGTCGCAAGCTCGAGAAGCACGACGCCGACCACGAGGCTGACGAAGACTTGGAAATAAATCTTTTTCTTCGCGGTGAGGCCAAGGTTTCGCTGCTGTGAGACCTTCGCATAATCATCGATGAAACCGATGACTGCAAAACCGATCAGCGCAAACAGCGTGAGCAAGATAAACGGATTTTTCAAATCCGCCCAAAGCAGTACGGGCACCGCGGTGGAGAAAACGATCAGGACACCACCCATGGTGGGCGTGCCCGCTTTCGTTTTGTGTGCCTCGGGGCCTTCTTCCCGGATGAACTGGCCGATCTGCAATTCGCGCAGCCGCCGGATCAGCCAGGGGCCGAAGACCAGCGCCAAGAACATCGCCGTGAGGCTCGCATACACGGTGCGCACGGTAATGTAGCGAAAAACATTCAAGGGACTGAAGTAACGCTGCAGCGTGTGGTAAAGGAGGTAGTAGAGCATCTTAGTGCCGTACCTCCTGGCTCGAGATTTCGCCGGCAGCAGCGTGCCTGATCAGCGCTTCAACAATCTGTTCCATCTTGACGCCGCGAGAGCCTTTCACTAGCAAAAGATCCCCGGACACGAGAAAGGATTGCAGAAATTCGGCGGCTTCCTGCGGGGTGGAGAAAAACTTCGTCCGTGCGCGTGGCATTCCCGCCGCTACCGCGCCCTCGACAATTTGGGCCGCGTCGCCGGCCACGCCGATGACCCAATCGATCTTCCCGGTGTTGGCCGCAACCTTTCCGGCTTCGCGATGCAGGTCCGGCGAAGCGGTTCCGAGTTCGCGCATCTCACCCGCAGCCAGGATGCGCCGGCGGAAATTCGGAGTCGCCGCAAGCAATTCCGTCATCGCCTGCAACGCTGCCGGGCTTGAGTTGTAGCTGTCGTTGATCAGGGCCGCTCCGTTCGAAAATTGCAGCAGTTCTCCGCGCATGGCTGGCGCGCGCAGCGAACGAAAAACGGTCTGCGCTTCAGCCGCGCCGATGTTCCAAACACTCGCGGCCGCCAGCGCGGCCAGCGCATTCGAAATCGCGTGGCGTCCGGGCACGGTGAGCTCAAGCCGCACGCGGCCTTCGGGACTCACGTAGTCAAATGCCGAACCGAGGGCCCCGCGGTCTTCAATCTCCGTTGCCATGAAGAACGCCGGGTTCTCGATGCCATATGTCAGCACGCGGCCGGGAGCAAAAACGCCAAATGCCGCGACGCGTCGATCGTCCGCGTTCAACACCGCGGTCGACTCGTGCCCGTTCAGCCCTTCGATCAGTTCGCGCTTCGCCAGCGCAATCTCATCCACGGACGAAAAAAATTCCAGATGCGCCGGCGCAACGCGTGTCACCACGCCAACATCCGGCCGCGCAATTTCCGCCAGCCGCGCCAACTCCCCACGGCGGGACATGCCCATCTCCAGCACCGCCGCCTGATGCGTCTCCTCCAGGCGGAACAAGGTCAGCGGCAGCCCGTACTCGTTATTTAAATTCCCTTCCGATTTCAGGGCCCGTAGCCGCGTGCCCAGCAGCGCCGCCAGGATCTCTTTTGTAGTGGTCTTGCCGACGCTGCCCGTGACCCCGGCAATTTTCCCGCTCCAGGCGCTGCGCACTGCGCGCGCCAGTTGCTTGAGCGCCTCGAAAGTGTCGGCCACCGGGATGCAACGGCGGCTGACTTCGCTTGGGTACCGCGAAACCTGCGTTTCCGCCACCACTGCCGCGAGCGCTCCATGCTCCAGCGCACCGGCCACGTGATCGTGTCCATCGTGACGCGGTCCGTGGATGGCGATGAACAGTTCTCCTGGACGTAGCGTGCGAGAATCAATCGAGACGCCGGCCACCCGGGCCACGGGGTTGAGTCCCGTCCCCGCCCGAGCACCCAAAGCGCCAGCCACTTGTGCAACCGTCCATTGCATAACTTCCTCAAAGGGTTCGTCTTACCCGCTGACTCCACGCCAGGTTTGGTTTTCAACGTTTGAGGGCTCCTCCTTTCGACAGGTCGAAACTGGCTCGTCCCGTCGGTGCCGGGACCCGAGCGCCCTCGTCGTCACTACAGACCAAGCGCGCTACGTGCCAAACCCTGAGCCGCCCTGCGGTTCGCCGCTTTGCGGACCGGATGGCGGTGCTTCAAAACCACGTTCGCGCAGGGCGCGCCGGGCCACTTCACGATCGTCAAACTCAAGCGTGCGGTCCGCGAGAATCTGATAGTTCTCGTGGCCTTTTCCCGCGAGAAGCACAATGTCTCCCGCGCGGGCTTCATCCATGGCAATACCGATCGCTTTTTCCCGGTCCGGCTCGATCAGATACTTTCCTGCGGTTTTTTGTAGGCCGACGATGATGTCGCTGATGATTTTCAGAGGATCTTCGCTGCGCGGATTGTCGCTGGATAAAATCGTCAGATCGCTGAGCCGGCCCGTGACTTCGCCCATCACCGGGCGCTTGGTGCGGTCTTTTTCGCCGCCGCAGCCGAAGAGCGTGATGATGCGGCCCTTGGCATTCAGCTCGCGTGCCGTTCGAATAAGATTTTCGAGCGCGTCATCTGTGTGCGCGTAATCGACGATCACAAGGAATGGCTGACCGAGATCGATTCGCTCAAAGCGGCCGGAAACACTTTTCAGATTGGTGATGCCCATTTCGATCACTTCATTCGAAAGGCCAAGCGCCTGCGCTGCGCCAATAGCCGCCAGCAAGTTAAAAACATTGATACGCCCTACGAGTGACGAAACGACATGCACTTTTCCGTTCGGAGTATGCGCGGCAAACGATAGTCCTTCAAACGTCAGTTGAAATTTCTTCGTGGTGATGTCGGCACGCGATTCGAGGCCATACGTTACGGTTTTCCTCGCGAGCCCGGTCAAGCGCCTGCCAAACTCATCGTCGCCATTCAACACCGCGACTTCCGGTACATCAGCGCCTGTGCCTTCGAAAAGCTTTTTCTTTGCGGCAAAGTAATCCTCAAAAGTCTTGTGATAATCCATGTGCTCGCGCGTGAGGTTGGTGAACACGGCGACGTGGAAATGGCAACCCCAAAGGCGGTCCATCGCGAGAGAATGAGAACTTGCCTCGAGGACGGCGTACTTTCCCCCGGCGTCGCGGATCTCAGCAAAAAATCCCTGCAAGTCCACCGATTCCGGAGTGGTATTCGGCGCGGGATAGTTGCCGAGCGGCGTGTGATACGCAATTGTCCCGAACAAGCCCGTCTTCGCTCCGTAAGCCTTCACGATCGCGTCAATGACAGAAGTCGTTGTGGTCTTTCCGTTCGTGCCCGTAACAGCGACCAGTTGCAACGCACTCGCCGGATGGCCGAAGAAGTTTGCCGCCGCGATAGCCAGCGCCTTGCGTGCTTCGCGAATCTGGATCCAAGTCACACTCGCCGCTACAGTGCTCGGTCTTGGATCTTCACTGGCAATGGCAGCGGCGCCGTGCTTTATGGCGTCTCGAATAAAAGTGTTCCCGTCAGCTTTGGCTCCATGCAACGCAAAAAACAACGCACCCGGCTTTACCTTTCGCGAATCGCATGCCACTTGACGGATCTCCACCCCGCCTGCGCCAGCGGACAGAGCTGTCTCAATCCCTCGAAACACTGCGTTCACGTTCATTTTGATGCCCGAGGCGGTGGCGCCCGTTGGAGCGATTCGTTGGCTTTTGACCAATTTCGTGGCGGCATCCCGTACTTGATCTTCTTCTTGGCTCAATTCAATTTTCATCCTACTGCCTGACCTTCTGAGCGGTCTTCGCGATTTTCTCCGCTGGTGCTCCGAATTGCACGGTGATCTTCGCGCCGCGTCGGACCTTTGCTCCCCTCGCCGGCCACTGATTCACCGCAAGACCACTGCCAATCAAAACTGGTTCGAGCCCCGAGCGCAGACAAGCTTCCGTCACTTCGCGCATGGTTTTGCCCGCAAAGTCCGCTACGGGGATATCGCCACCCGCATCCACCGCCACCGTCACGGCAGGCGTCTGGTTCGCCGGCTCCTGCAAGTGTGACACGGAAGACGCGGCTTCGAGAGGATCTGGCTGCGCGGAAAAGTCCGCGGGCGTGAAATCCTCGAGCGCCGCGCTGTCCGAAATGTCGCGACTCTTATAAGCAGTCTGGACTAGACGGCCGGTCGGCACATCGCGCGGCACGTCCAGATAAGGCAAGACCTGCTCTGCAATCCGCTTGAACACCGGCGCGGCCACCTGGCCGCCCTCGTGCCGTCCCACAGGCGAATCCAGCGAAACAAGTATCGTGACCACTGGATTGCTGATGGGGGCGAAACCGGTAAAAGAAGCAATCAGTTGCGTCGGTGAATAACGTCCCGTTGCGGGATCGATTTTTTGCGCGGAGCCGGTCTTGCCGGCGGCCGTCCATCCGTCCAGGTGTGCCAGACCCCCGGTGCCGTTCAGAATTACACCTTCCATCAGTCTCCGCAAGGTCGCGGCGGTTTCAGGGCGAATGACTCGCCGAGGTTCCGCGGGAGCGAGCGGCCCCTCCGCGGGCAAGAGCAGCGCGCCGCGCCGCAAATCGGCGATCACATGGGGCCGGTAAAGCATTCCGCCGTTGGCAACTGCGGACACGGCGGTGATGAGCTGAATTGGCGTCACGCCGACTTCCTGCCCCATGGAGATCGATCCGATCGAAACGGGAGTCCAACTCTCGAGATGCCGCAGTATTCCCCTGCTCTCTCCGGGTAAATCCACGCCAGTGTACTGTCCAAAGCCGAACGCGCGGATGTAGTCGTAAAATTTCGGCGCGCCCAGCCGCAGCCCAATCTTGATGGCCCCCACATCGCTCGATTGCGCCAGAATGTCCGACACCGTCAGCAAACCAAACGACTTGTGATCCCGGATGCGGTGCCCGGCCACGTACACTGCGCCATTCTCGCAATTAAAAACTTCCGCAGGACGCGTAATCCCCTGGTCAAACGCGGCCGCCAACGTAATCAGCTTGAACGTCGAGCCCGGCTCGTAGATAGCGCTCACGGCGCGGTTCAGCCGAGTTTCAGCGGGTGCGTCCGTCGCGGTGTTCGGGTTGAACTTGGGCCAGTTCGCGAGAGCAAGAATTTCGCCATTGTTGGGATTCATGAGCATGACGGTTCCCGCAAGCGCATGCGTCTTGCCAATGGCCGCCGCCAGCTCGCGTTCGGCGATGTATTGAATCTTTTCGTCCAGCGTGAGCTTTACGTTCGCGCCCCGCTCGCGTTGCGCTTCGCCCCCGTCAAACCAGCGCTGCCGCGCATCAGCCATCACAATGATCTTTTCGCTCTTGCCGCCGATCTTGCTTTCCAGTTCGGACTCGATGCCGCCAATGCCTTTTTCATCCAGGTTGACAAAGCCCAGAACGTGTGCCGCCAAGTCGCGCTTCGGATAAATCCGCTGATTCTCCTTTTGGAAGTACACGCCCTTCAGGCTCAACCCCTCGACGGCTTCCTTCTTATCGGGAGGGAGCTTGCGCGCGATCCACACAAAGGAGTGCGATGTGGCAAGCCGCGCTTCGAGCACATCGCGCGGAATCCCCAGCACACCGGAGAGCAGGCGCGCCGCGAGCGGCTGGTCGACAATCTCGGACGGAACCGCGAACGCGGAATCCACCGGAATGCTCATCGCCAGCGGATGCCCATTGCGATCGAAGATAGAGCCGCGCTTCGGCGTAATCTCGATGGTGTGCTGTTGTTGCCTTTGTGCCCGCGACAAGTATTCGGTATGACGGAAGAGCTGTAGGTAAACCAGGCGCCCAAACACCGCTGATATCCCGAGCACCGCCAGGCCAGCGACAATCAGCAATCGGCTGGCCGCGCTACGGTCACCGGTTACGGCGTGGGCACGCTTTTGTGGCATAGCGTCTTCAGATGGGCAAGAGCTCCGGCTGGAAGTCCATGCAATTGACCGCAAATTCTTTGTCCGAGAAAGCGCGGGAAAATCAGTTACGGTGCGCGATTCGATTGTACGTAGCGCACCGCGGCCACTTCCGCGCCGCTCGGGGCTTCGTACTCCTGCACTTGCGCGGGCAGCGGTTCGGTCAATCCCAATTGTCGCCGCGCGATGACGTCAATGCGCAGGGGGTTCCGCAGGCTGGCGATTTCCAGCTTCAACGAGGAGTTTAGCGAAGCCGCATCCGCCTGCTTGGTCCGGAGACCCTCGAGCTGAAAACTCAAGTCAATGCAGCGGAAGTGCTGGTAGACGTACAGCATGAAGAACACCGCCACGATGCCACTCAGCGCCACCGTGCGATAAAAACTGCGCATCTTCACCGGCTCGACGTGGCGCACCAGGCGCGAGTTGTCGATCCGCTTCACCGTCTGAAATTCCAGCATTGCCGGTACTTTTTTTTTGCGTGCCATGCTTATGCTCTTTCTGCGCACCGCAGCTTCGCGCTTCGCGAACGCGGGTTGCCCGCCATCTCTTCTTCGGTGGGCTGGATCACATGTTTCGTCAGCACGCGGAGCGTTCCCTGCCGCTCTCCCTCCTGAAACGCGTGCTTCACCAGGCGGTCTTCGCGTGAGTGGTAACTCAACACTACCCAGCGGCCGCCCGAGACTAGAGTGGCGGGGGTCCGAGAAAGAAACTGCCCGAGTTCCTCCATCTCTCGATTCACCGCTATCCGCAGCGCCAGAAACGTTTTTGTTGCGGGATGCAGTCTCTGCCTTCCCCATTGTTTTCGGGCCCCAGCCACAACCGTTGCCAGGTGC
>DATKEV010000051.1:0-3093 GCA_035511855.1 Candidatus Udaeobacter sp. | reverse complement strand
TCCGTCGTAGCATTGCCGCACCAGCGCTTAAGTTTCGGGTCGATAGGATTGTCGCCAAGAAGCTTCTGGACCATTTGGCGCGCTTCGGCCGTCAGGTGTTTCTCTGCAATCAAGGCCACCGTCTGATGCCCTTTGCAGCCCCACGCTTGGGCCGTCTGTGCCGCGAGCAAGCCACTTAGCGCGCAGACTACAATGCCACAAGCAAGCTTTGTTACGTAGCGAGTCTTCCAGCGGCCACCAATCACGATTCACCATTCCCATGTTCGACTGTTTAAGCGCTGAGCCAGCGCCCGATCGGTTTCCACGATTCCGTGTGATCGCAAATCACGCGCAACGCCGCGGTGATGGGAATCGCCAGAACCAACCCCATGCCACCCCATACCCAGCCCCAGAAGAGCAACGCGACCGTGATAGCCACCGCATTCAGGCGGACGCGGCGGCCCACCAGTTGTGGCGCCACCAGATTGATGGCCAAGACGTGGATGGTCGTCAGCGTCACGGCAATCAACACGAATTGCCCGAGCGTTTTCCACTTCGCCAAAGCGATGATAAAGGCCGGCAGCCAGGCCAGCACCGCGCCGATGTACGGCACCATGTTCAGAAGTCCCGAGGCGATTCCTGTGAGGATCGGATAGTCCATCCCGATAATCCAGAAAAACAGGCTGCTTGTGGAAATCACGATCAGCGTGACGATGCTCATTCCCGCGAGGTAGTCGCGCAGGACATCCCGCAAATCTTCCAGCGTCTCTTTGACTTGCGTCCGACGCGAGGCAGGAAAGAGCTGCAACGTCCCGTGCCAAAGCTCGCGCTTCTCCGCAAGCATGAAAAAAACCAGGAAGGGCATGAACGTAACTTCCAGAAACAGCGCGTACAGGGAGCCCATGCCGCGAAAAATCAATGTGCGCACGATAGTGGGTTCAGCGCGCACCGTCGTCGCGGCCGGCGCGCCTTGATCCGGAGCAATCTGCGAAACCTGCCCTTCGATGCCCCTGATTTTGCCTTCCACCGCGCCGGCCGCCTGCTGCAGGACACTGCTGTATTTCGGCCAGTTTTCGGCGAAATCCGCGGTCCGCGTCCATAGCCCGTAGCCCACCGCAGCCAGCACGGCGATCAAGATCAGCACCATGACCATCGCGCCCAGCGTTCGGGGAAGACGGAATCTTTCCAGGAATTCCACTGCCGGGTCCAGAAAGTAGGCCAGGAGAATCGAGAGCAGCAGGGTGATGACCACGCCCGCGGCGTAATAAAAAAAAAGCAGGATGATCGCCGCCGCGACGATTCGCGCGCTAAAGCTGGAAGTTGTGAAACGAACGAGCGATGGTGGTGTTGGCGCAGCGGACACAAGCAGCTCCGGTGCTACACGTTAACATACTCTCGTAATCCGTTACGCCGCCGTGTGCGGGTGTTTCGATATAGCAAATTCAATGATTTACTTGATTGCGCCTTCCGAGCCTTGCGTTTATGCAAACGACATGTGCTGGCCGGGGACGTAAGGCCGCCTTTTCGCGTGTGTTAAGCTTCTCTCAGATCTTACCCACGCAAATTGGCCGCGACCGGGCCGGCACAGCGCGTGGAAAGACAGGCTCCTTCCCATGGCCAAACAGTTTTTTGGAACCGACGGGATTCGCGGCGTCCCGGGTACGCCACCTCTGGACGACGCTACTCTTTTCACCACGGGACGCTCTCTTGGCGGGTATCTGAAGCGCGAGCACGGTGCGGCTCATGTCCTCATCGGCATGGACACGCGTGAATCCGGCCCGCACATCGCCTCCTTGCTTGCAGCGGGTCTCACGCAGGCTGGAGCTAGTGTTGCCTTTGCTGGCGTGATTACCACGCCCGGCGTGGCATGTCTGGTTCGCCAGAATGATTTTCACGCCGGCGTGGTCATCTCCGCATCGCACAATCCCTTTCAAGACAACGGCGTGAAATTGTTTTCGCATGCGGGGATGAAATTTCCCGACGCCGTCGAAGAAGAGCTGGAAGCCGGAATCTTGAAGCACCGGGGAGAAGCCGCACCAAAGAATCCGCCACCGCTCACCGCCGATGAATCCCTCGATGCGGAATATCTCGCTTTTCTGCGCAAGCGAGTTGTTTCTGGGGCGAAGCTCGCCGGTTTCCGCATCGTTCTCGATTGCGCCAATGGCGCGGCCTACAAGCTCGGTCCGGAGCTGTTTCGTTCGCTCGGGGCCGATGTTGTGACGATGGCCGTTTCACCCGACGGCCGAAATATCAACGCCGGCTGCGGCTCGCTGTATCTCGAGGGATTGCAGAAACGGGTTGTCGCGGAAAAGGCGCGTCTTGGAGTGGCTTTCGACGGAGATGCCGACCGCGCGCTCTTCGTTTGCGAATCTGGAAAAGTCGTGAATGGCGACGGCGTGCTTCTTGCCGCTGCGCGCTTCCTCAAATCCCAGAATAAGCTCAAAGGCGACCGCGTCGTCGCTACTTCCATGTCCAACCTGGGTCTCGAGCGCGTGCTTGCCAGTGAAAATATCGCGCTGGCCCGCGCTGCTGTTGGCGATCGCTATGTTCTTGAAGAGATGCTGCGCAGCGGCAACGTGCTGGGAGGCGAACAGTCCGGCCACATTATTTTTTTGGACGACAGCCCAGCCGGCGACGGCCTGCTCACAGCCGCAAAAATTGCTTCGCTGGTTTCCGTGCACGGCAAAATCGAATCGCTTGTCGAGGGCCTCAAGGATTACCCGCAGCTCATCATCAACGTGAAGGTGCGCTCGAAACCGCCGCTCGAGACGCTCCCGGAAGTTTCCCGCGCCCTTGCCGAAGCCCAATCCGCGCTCGGCAACAATGGCCGCGTCGTCCTTCGCTACTCCGGCACCGAGCAGCTCGCCCGCGTCATGGTTGAAGCCGAACACGAAGCCGATGTCCAGCGCTTCAGCCAATCCCTCGCCAACGCCCTCCGTTCCTCCATCGGCGCCTGACCAGTTCAGCTCTGCTTGTCTCAGCTTTTCTGCGTATTCTTTAATTTCGTCCGTTCTCCAAGGAACTTTTCTCCATCTCACGACATTACACTTAGTGAAGGACTTAGGCAGCTTACTATGCAAGACGCACTGCCCGCGCTCGTTCTAAACTCGGAGG
>DATKEV010000050.1:0-6508 GCA_035511855.1 Candidatus Udaeobacter sp. | reverse complement strand
AACGGTTTAGCAAACCGCCGCATTCAGCCGCTCTGCCACCTCTCCGCGGCGTGTTTTCAATAGCTTACCACAGATTCTGGTCTCGCCCTGGACGGGTGAATACAAGATGGTGTACGTGCCGTCGGTCTTGAGACGGAAAATCGTGCCGCACCCGATGTAACAGGTGGACGATGCACCGGTTGTACGGGGCGGTCAAAAGCGTCGTGAAGTGCCCATCCGGCGGGACCTTGAATACTATACTTGGGTAGTAAAAGTTGGTGCCGGTTGCGACGCCGTAGAAATTGCCGTCGGATGCCTGGATCAGAGAGCTCGTATTTCATGCAGAGCCAAACACCCGTCAAGTTCGTTGCCACGACGTGGTTCCAATCCTCTTCGGTCGTTTCTACGATGCCGGCAACCGACCCCACTAGGCCGGCATTGTTGAAGGCAAAGTCCAAGCCACCGTACTGACCAATCGCCTTCATGACCAGGGCCTGCACGTCAGCCGATTTGGCCACATCGACTCGTAAGCAGTCTGCCTTACCGCCCAAGTCTTTAATCGTTGCAACGGTATTCTCGGCGCCCGCAATATCGATGTCCCCGATGACCACTCTGGCGCCCTCTCGTGCAAAAGCGAGGGCGGTTGCCCGCCCGATGCCGGATGCGCCGCCTGTGATTACTCCGACCTTGCCGGTCATGAGCTCTGACTTTCCAGCCGGACTTTCCATTTTGACTCCTCAGCGAATCGCAGTATACATCTGGCAGCCCTCCTTCACGCCTTTCCCATCTCGTGCGTCCTTGGTGATTTCCCAGATGGGAAAACCGACTGTCGTCCAGTGACCCGGAGGTAAGAGTCGAAAGCAATGCGCAACCCGAAAGAAATGTTCAACGCCACAAGCACGGATGGTCGGCAAACCCTACCTTGGGATTACTTCCTGCTTGCGCGTCACTCGGGTACGACGGCCACGCTGCAAGGTGGACCACGTTGCCGGTTATCCGACAATCGTCCCAATACCCAGCATTCGAAGCCCTTGGTTTGGATTGACTGTCAAAAAAACATGACCGAGTGGAGTATCAGGTCTGATTCGTGAAGAACCACGAGCGGGCAGAAAAGACCTAGAGCGGGTGACGGCGTACCACTACCTCGTCCCCAGTCTCAATGCTCATCAAATCTTCGCCAACTTCCAACGGGCCCGAATACGTTTTTCGTGTAAGGGGGATCAAGTTCGGCGCGTCTCCCGGCACGATATGCGAGTACACGGACAATTTGGGCTTCACTTGCGAGAAGACTTTCCCGGCCTGTTCCGGGGTTGTGTGATGCGCGATCACGTTTTGTACTTGCTCCGGGCTGAGGAGAGTGGCTTGCGCGCGAAATGCTTCAGGATCGATCACTTCGTGAATCAATACATCCGCGCCCTGAGCGAACCGGATTAAATTTTCAGAGTATCGGGTGTCTCCGGAGAGCACTACGGAGTGCCCCGCAAAGTCGATACGGTACCCAAGCGCGGGCTTGATGGGAGCATGATCGACCGTAAAAGCTGTTACCTTCACTCCGTTGTTTTGATAGACGATGCCTTCGGCGATTTCCTTCGCTTCAACCGCCACACCCTGTGCCGGAAATTTTTCATCCACATCGCGCCGGATGTGTATATCAAATTGGTAGGCTTGCTCCAAATGCGACATCATTTCTTTGGTGCCCGCCGGCCCCCACACGCGAAGCGGCGCCTCGCGCCCAAGAATCCAGCCGGTTAACCAAAGGTCCGGAATGCCAACCACGTGATCGGAATGCAGGTGGGTGAGGAACAACGCGCTGACTTCTGCAAACGGTACTCGGATCTGCTCCAAGCGTTGCGCCGCGCCGCGACCGCAATCAAACAGCAACCTCTCTTTTCCTGCTTCCACCAGGATGCTTGGACCGAAGCGGTCCATTCGTGGCTGCGGGTAGCCAGTACCCAGGAGGGTCACCTTGAGACCCTGTGCGCGTGCGCCCGCAGCAAAAGCACCTATGGCAGCTAACAATAAAAGGAAGTTCAACAAAGAATACTTGCGTTGGCGTGCTATAAACTTCATAAATAGCGATCTACTACCCCGAACTCTGCCCGAGTCTACTTCATCAGTTTTGCGCGAGGCAAACTCGACGGTACTGGGCGAGCTGTCGGCAACCCTTCCCTTACCGGATTATGGAAGGGTTCCCCGTCATCTGCTGGCGATTGGAGGCAAGCGCCGATAACGACGACCAATTTGCCACAGGCAAATTCAAGGGCGACAAGGCGACATCTCGCCACTGTTGAGATTATGCGTCCAGAAAAACGAGGAGGTCTGTGGCGGAAGGCGTCTGTCCGAGCTGTCTCAAGAACGCAGCCACTTGACCGCGGTGATAGGAAGAATGATTTACGACGTGCTGCATCATGTGAGCCAGAGAATACTCCCATCGGTGGCCTTGGAGGTTCTCGTACGAGACGCGGGTATTCAAGAGTTCGTCGTTCAGATTTTCTAAGAAAGCCTGCTGCTCGTTTTCCACGGTAGTCCAGCGAGAGTCAAGTAGCCCCCAATCGTGGAAGTCCTCTGGAACAAATATCTGCTTCGGTGATTCGCCCCGCCATCTCCGGGTCCACAGCCACTCGCCCCACACGATGTGGACAAGGGTTCCCCGGACCGAACCATGACTGCTGTGGAGGTCTCTGATGAAATCACCCCATGGTAGAAGTCGGGCGGCTGTAAGCAAACGACGGTTTGCCCAACGATTGTAGGCATAAAGAGTTTGGATCTCGCCAGTGTTCATGAGTGCAACCGCTTGCGGTTCGCTTCAGGCAGCTCGTGCCGATGGTGTGCTAGCCGGTTTTATCCGAGATTTCCGTGATCGACTCCCACTGACCGATAACGTACGCCTGACCACCTGTGCATGCAATGTCAGTCTGGTTGTAGTTCTGAGTGCTTCAACGGCTAACACAGGGGAATACGCCCACAAATGCAACTTGACACCGATGGGCCGAAATATAGACTCTCATCCAACTGGTCGGAGCAGTCGTACCTACCTATCCGGCGCCAAACAAAAACCAGTGCCGCGCGACGGCCCGGTCAGTGGACCGTCATTTCCTTTCTTGTTCGCTCTCGGCAGTCTTACTCTTTTAGTTAAAGGCGTATTCCTTCTGCGCAACTCGTCTGAGGGGCTCGGTCTTTCAGAACAGGAACTCGCCAAGCTCTCCGACCCTGCTGTTCGCAAGGCCCTTCCGCCGCTTCCTACCCAAGCCGCTCAAGTTGTTCAGGATTTCGGCACAGGTGCCTTACTCCTTTGGCCACTTCTGATCCTCGGCAGAGATTTTGACAATTCCTGGAGTGACCCGCCACGTTTTCGAGTCCTTCTCGCAGGGGCAATCATTTTCTCGCTCGGCTGGGTTATCCGCCGACTCACATCATCTCCAACTGCGTAAGGCTGTGCTCGACCAGCCTTTGCGCCATTCCACATCGACGATTACGTTTCCCGGGCGCTGAGGATGACGGCTGCCCGGATACGGAGTCCCGCGACCACCGCCGCGAGTGCAATAAGAGTCGGGTTGGCGGCACGAAAGACCCGCGAGGAGACCTTGTCCCTCACCTTCAACGCCCGCGAACCGGCGGCCACATTTTTATGAAGACTTATGGAACAAAAGTGTTCTTTTTTCCGTCGTATGAACCAGTGTGGGCCGGGTCTCGGATTGCCCGGCTGTTGAGCCGCTTGACTCAGAGGGTTTGCGATGGATTCGCTCCGGCAGGACATCAAGTACGCGATTCGCACACTGATCAGGTCGCCGGGCTTCACCGTCGTTGCCATCCTGATGCTGGCGCTCGGCATCGGCGCATCCACGGCAATTTTCTCCGTTGTGGATGCCGTCCTCTTACGGGCGCTGCCGTATCCGAATCCAGCAAAAATCGTCCGCGTGTGGGAGCAGGCTCCCGACGGCCACCGCATGGATTTCGCAGATCCCAACTTTGATGATTTTGTTGCGCAGAACCACACGCTCGCGGATCTCGCCGCCTACGGCTTCGGATTGACCTCGGTCTCCGGTGGCAGTGAGCCTGTACGCGTTAACATCGCCGTAGTTTCGCGGGATTTTCTTAGAGTCCTCGGGGTCGAACCTTTTCGCGGCCGCGCTTTTGCCCCCGAGGAGCAACGCTTGCACGGCACGCCGGCCATGATCGTCAGCTACCCCTATTGGCAGAGATATATCGGCGCTGAGACGGATCTTTCCAAAGTTCACCTGAGCATGGAGGGACGCGGCTATCAGGTCGTGGGCGTCATGCCGGCGGGCTTCGATTTTCCGTCCGGGGTCGTCGCCTGGATTCCGCGCGAGCTGGATGAGGAACTCACCAGCCGCACTGCGCACAATTGGCGAGGGCTTGGCCGCGTTCGCGACGGATTCACAGTGGTGCAAGCGCGCGCCGATCTCAGCGCGATCGCGCACCGGATCAAAGACCAATACGGAAAAGAAGTTGATTTGAGTGATGCCGCGGTTGTGCCGCTCGCCGACGCCTTCGTGGGAGACGTGCGCAGCTCGCTCCTGACGCTTCTCGGAGCGGTCGGCCTCCTGCTGCTGGTCGTATGCGCGAATGTCGCGGGCTTGCTTCTGGCGCGTACCGCTGCCCGCCGAAAAGAACTGGCGGTACGTGCAGCGCTCGGCGCCGGGCGTGGTCGTCTGATTCAGCAGTTCCTTGCCGAGTCTTTTGCGCTTTCTTTCACTGGCGGCGCGCTTGGCATTCTGATTGCGACCGGGGCGGTTAAGGCACTGCCGGCGATTCTTCCGATGAACCTGCCGCGGCGGGAAGGCATCACGGTCGATCTACCGGTTCTGCTGTTCGCCCTGGCCGCGATTCTCGCTGTGGCCGTTTCGCTGGGTTTATTGGCCGCGTTGCGTGCTGCTGTTGGACAACTCCAGCCGGCGTTGAGTGCCGGCTCCCGCAGTTACAGCGGATCGGCCAGCACACAAAGGCTGCGTGTCTTTCTGGTCGTCGGAGAAATTGCCACCACGCTCGTGATTCTGGTCGGAGCAGGACTCCTTGGCCGCAGCTTTGTGCGGCTTATTTCAACGAGCCCTGGGTTTCGCCAAGAGAGCCTGATCACGATGGAGTTCTCACCGCCGGTTCCGCAAGGGCAATGGGGAACGGACGAGGTGGCCATCGCGCGGCAAATCCATCTGTTCGACGAAGTGGTAACGCGACTTAGCGCAATTCCCGGGGCTGAAACTGTTGGCATGGCTGGCGCCATTCCCGTTGCGGCAGGCGATAATTTGGCTGATGGAGGTTTTCTGATCCTCAATGGGCAAAAGTCGCCGAGTACGTTTGAGGAATGGGGGCGCATGGCGCTGAACCCCGCCATCGTCGGGCACGCTCTGTATTGCGTCGCAAGCGAAGAGTATTTTCGCACGCTAGGCATTCCGCTCATCCGCGGGAGGATGTTCGGCAGCCAGGATGGCTTAAATTCGCCGCACGTCGCGCTGATCAGCCAGACCTTAGCTCGCCAACAGTGGCCCAATCAAGATCCCATCGGGCAAGAAATCAATTTCGGAAATATGGATGGCATTTTGAAGCCGATGACGGTCGTTGGCGTCGTTGGCGATGTTCGTGCCGAAGGCCTCAACCGACCGCCGAGCCCCATCATCTACGTGGACTACCGCCAGCGCGGAATAAACTCTAATTCATCGCCTACTATTCTCATGCGGACGGCTGCACCGGCCGCGGAGATTGTTTCCGCTGCACGCGAAATCTTTCATGACCTCGCGCCCGAAGCTCCAGTGAAATTCTCCACGTTTGCACAGGAGATCGGCGGGTGGCTCGCCGACCGGCGTTTTCTGCTTCTCCTTGTGGGCCTGTTCGCCGCCGCGGCTCTCGTGCTTGCTTGCATTGGCATTTACGGAGTGGTGGCCTATTCCGTGACGCGCCGGACGCAGGAGATTGGCATTCGCATGTCGCTGGGCGCTCAGAATGGCGACGTTCTGGCCTTAATCCTAGGAGAAGGTGCACGCATGGCCGGGCTCGGTGTGATCATCGGCGTCGCCGTCTCGCTGGCGGTCACGCGGCTGATGTTGAGTCTGCTCTTTGGCGTGAGTGCTACGGACCCACTAACGTTTATTGTTGTCGGAGCGTTGCTCTCTTTCGCCACGCTGCTCGCGTCCTACATTCCTGCGCGGCGAGCGATGCGTGTCGACCCCATGGTGGCGCTAAGATACGAGTGACGACTCCTCCTTTCTTGTCTTGCGGCGGAAAACATCGAGCTGCCCGGTAAGTCGAAACCGGACATCTTGCTCATCGTACTCACGAGGATGGAGCCGACATAGGGTTTGCCTTTCTAGGCAGTCCACAGTGGACACATTGCTTCGCGTTGAACCATTCCAAATTCCCACCAGTGCGTGTGCCGGGGTTATGGGCCGCATGGCCGCCTTTTTGAGGCTGAATCCCGAAGTCTTCCTCGAACACTACCTGAAAACTAGAGGACCTTATGACCAGGGCATTGTCACCGGATCGCAATACTGGACCGCCTTCGGCAAGGAGATTG
>DATKEV010000049.1:0-20233 GCA_035511855.1 Candidatus Udaeobacter sp. | reverse complement strand
TCCAGAGCCCGGCAAATTTGCAGCATGATGCGAGCAGCTTGCTCGGGTGCGAGCTTGCCTTTTTCGGCCAGCAGCTGACGGAGGTCCTGGCCCTCCACGAAATCCATGGTTATGAACTTGATCCCCTCGGATTGCCCGAGATCGAAAATCCGAATCACATTCTTGTGGGTCACCTGCCGGGCGAGAATCAACTCTTGTTTGAAGCGGCGAAGGACCTCTGGATTTCTCGCGAGTTCCGGGCGTATGAGCTTCAGGGCAACGACGCGGTCGAGCTCCGTGTCGCGCGCCTTATAGACGGCGCCCATCCCTCCCCGCCCGATCAGCTCGAGAAGTTCATACCGCCCAGCCAGCACTGTCCCTATATCGAGAGTGTCGGACCCAGCCGCAGCACCAGGGGAGGTCTTGGAACTGCCCGCAACCGTCCAATCCTCGGGAGCGCCGCCTTCATTTAGCGTTTCTTCAGGGAGTGCACTGGCGAGTGGCGTGTGGCATTTTTCGCACTCAGATGCAAAAGCAGAGTTGCGCGTCAGACAGACCGGGCATTCCATGGGCTTTGGAGTCATCCTTCGATTGCGTTCAATTATGAGCTTTGCAGATGCAAAAGCAACAACAACGGATCGAACGGTCGTGCCGAGATGTTCGTTGTCCTCTACGCCCGGCCGCGTGCGCGCTCCGTAACGGGAGGCGCATTGCTGCGGGACCCGCCTTGTAATTGACAAGATATAACAATCATGTTATAAACTGGAAGAAATGAAGCCCCATGACTTAAAGACTGCTCGTTTAAGGAAAGGCTGGGTCCAGGTCCAAGTCGCAGAGTATCTGGGAGTGACGCAGGCATACGTCAACCTGCTTGAAAACGGAAAGAGACGGCTTACACCTGCCTTCAGTCGGCGTGTTACCGCGCTTTACGGTCTTTCGCCCGAAACGCTGCCTCTTTCAGAAGAATTTGTGCCAGCCCGCACGGATAACCAGCACTTAGCCGAGTCTTTGGCGAAACTCGGATATCCAGGTTTTGCTTACCTGCGCCCGCGTGTACAGCAGAAAAATCCGGCAGAGCTTTTGTTGACGGCGTTAGCGCAAGAGAAGCTCGAAGCTCGTGTCGCAGAGGCTCTCCCCTGGGTTGCGCTGCACTACACTCACAGTGGATCAAAATGGCTGGTCACCCAGGCGAGGAAATTAAACCTCCAAAATCGTTTGGGATTCGTTGTCAGTCTCGCTCTGGAAGTAGCCGAAAGAACTACAGACTACGACAAGGGAAGAATGCAATCCCTTCTTGAACTCAGGTCTGTGCTAGATGATAGCCGCCTGGCGAGGGAAGATGCTTTCTTCCGCCCGCCGAAAACTGACGGCGAAAGGCAGTGGTTAGCTCAAAACCGGTCAACAGAAGCGGCGCATTGGAATTTGCTGACGGATCTGAGATCGGAGCATCTTCAATATGCCCGTTGATACCCAGTCTAAAAAGCCAGTCTTTTGCCTCCACTTTGCTAAGAGACATACCAAGGCTCACCAACGGAGGTTTCAATCTGCCCCTCTCGAGCAAATCATTTTTCAAAAAAGGAAGTGCCTGTGATCGAGAGGGTTCTCTGTCGATCCGAAAAACCCCGGATTAAGGAACGGGATTCAGCTTCTCTTCGACGAACTGGGTTTAGTCCCGAACGTGCGTGGTCGAGCGCTCATTTCTTTTCTGAGCTATTTCCGGTCTCTCCTGCCGGCATCCTTCGGAATCCTCTCGGGAATCTGCAACTTCATCGCCGGATCGCCGAACAAGATCCACGTGCGGCGCACGTCGCTATTGGTAACTCCCTTTTTTGCGATCAGCATCAGCTTGCCGAGGGGAACTTCTGGATTTGCTGCTATCGCCTGCAGGAGCGATTTGTTCATCGAGGCCTGAGGCGGCTCATCGGTGAAGCCGGACGAAGCCCACACGGCTACCGCCCCTCCGTTAGGAGCAAGCAACAAGGATTCTGCCAGGCTCTGACCATAGACGTCTTGGAAGAAGCCGTTCAGGCAATCCATCAACAGATAAACCGGCAGGCGCCCCCCATTCGAGAGGGCAGCCGCGTCGTTAACGTCGAGCAGATCTGAAAATGACCATTGCTGTTCGGCGCCATGTCCGTTGTAGTCCACGATCAGCGCGCCATTGTTCAGCGCCGCCAAAATTTGCGGCTTAACACTGGAGGGATCCCGGCCATCGGCGAGGATCTTGTTCGTTTGCAGTAAACTCGAGATGTCAGCTGCGGCGGTCGTCGAGGCATTCGTAAAATTGGCGTCAATATTCTGGTCGGCAACGAAGAGGGCTTGGCCGTTCCAGCTTCCTGCGAAACTGCCGCGTTCATAACCGATAATTTTCGAGACGACCAAGCTGGCATCCGCCGCCGTACGCACCGGCAAGCGCCCGGTCGGAATCGTAGCGAATCCCGTCAGCTGAAAATCTGTGAACCAATCGTCCGATGCGGTCTTAAAGGCTGCGGTTTCGATCAGGCGCGTGGGCACGAAATCGAACTCGCCCTGACCCAGGTAGTTGCGCGGATCGAATGATGCGTCACCCACCAAGAGAATCGCCTGCGGACGCCTCGGCCACTCGGCAGCGCTGTTTTCGAGGTAGCTGCGGATGGCGAAAGGACTGCGCTCGCCAAAATTGAATTCGTCGTAAATCTGTTCCGTTGTAACCACCTCGACATGATGGCCCTGCCCCTGCCGCAGTCTGACGAGCGGTGTGAGGCTCGCGGCAAAATCGGGATGTGTGATCATCACGATGTCCGCGCCTCCCCGGCGATCATCCAGGAAGGTCGGTGTGTGCGGAGCCAGAGAGTCCGGCTGCGAGATCCGGTCGGCCGAGAACGCAAGGATGGTGCGTTCGGCGGGAACGCCGCGAGCGATGTCCAGCGCGATCGAGTAAATTCCTTTCGCGTACGAAATCTCCCCCCCTAATTCTGCGATGTCGAGCGGATCGGTGATGTCGAAGGCGCGGATTTGAGAGTTGGTGAAACCGCCGATTCTCACTTTCTCGCCCGACGGCACGGTGGCGCGCAGCCAGTTGGCATCCGCCTCGTAGGTGTGCGCATAGTGCAGGGCAATGGATTCGACGACACTGACGTCGTTGTCCCCTTCGAGCGCGGTCAGTCTGACGATGTTCGTGCCGTCATGAAGAAGCGCCGAATCCACGGGGAACGATTGCTTGACGTTTTCTTGCCCTGCGAAATCCATCTCCCCGATGGATGCGCCGTTGAATTCGACGCTTACACGGTGCGCCTGACCCGAGGTGCCGCCTTGCAGTGTTAGATCCAGCGTAGTTGGCAGGCTCGAAGCCGGATCGCTGTGCGCCACATGAAGGTCTTGATCCACCGGGTCGCTGGTAATCACAGCGCCAAAGAAATTGTCTCGGTTCTCGCCATTTGGCAAAGCCGCAAAATAAGTGATGCGGTCTTCGTGGACAACGGTGAACGGAAAGCTATTCGGCGCGGCACTACCGGAGAGGCCTGGACGAGCGGGGAGGATTCTGTTGGCAGGTTGGGCATCGCGAATGAGCCAGTAAACCCTAGTCCCGCTGAAGGGCGTATCGATTCCCGTGCCATAAAATTCGATTGCGCCCGAAGGGGTCAACGGCCCGGCATGTGGGCCGGAAATGAGCAGCGGTTGTTCGAGGCCTTCGGCATACAGCCGCAGCGACCGAACGTCGGTGCGCGGATCGAATCCCGCCGCAACAAGCTGCGACTCGGTCACACGGTACCAGCCTTCCGCTTTCACCGAAATCTTGACCGCCCGATGATCGGCCACGGAAACCCGCGCCGCCCCCTCCGGCAACGGGGGGAGGTCGGGGCGCGGCGTAACCAGTGGGCTTATGTCACCGGATGATCTTTCCACAGGTGCCGCGCTGATTTGGCTCAACAGTCGTGCCGCGAGCGCCGTCTCCAGTTCCGCTGCGTGCTCTGGCGAGCCAGCCTCGAGATTCACCGGACCGTGCGTTACTCGCGCGCCATTCACGTCCACATCTTCAAGCCAATAACTGGCGCTGCCCGACGGATTTGGGTCGATCCACTGGTACTGCTTGGCCGCGTGCTGCGGTTTGGCCCCGCGCAAAAGAAACGCTGACCCCGCAATGAGCGAAGGGGTGATTTGCCGGCGGCCGGCAGTGTCTTCGCGATAAATCCGGAAACCGAGATTGCGCGCTTCCTCTCGCGTGCGCCATTCGATTACCGCGCTGCCATCAGCGCGTCTCGTGGCCCTGAAAGAGGTCAGGTCCACTGCCGTGGGGGCCTGGATGGTGGAGACGGCGGTGGACGAGTTATTCCCGGGATTGGGATCGCTCGTCGTTGAGCTGACGGTCGCGGTGTTTGAGGAGGTCGATGCGGAGCTGAACGTATTCGCCATAACATTGATGGTGATGACCACCGTTCCGCCGACATTGATGGAGCCCAGCGGGCATGAAACCGTTGTTGTCGCAACCGTGAAGCTGCATGTTCCCTGTGTCGTTGACGACGACGAATACGCCACCTGCGGCGGAATCACATCGGTCGCCGTCACTCCCTGCGCTACGGCCGGACCGTTATTCGTCACCTCGAGCGTGTAAGTCAGGTTGGTGCCCTGATCGACAGGCTCAGGTGCGGCGGTTTTCACGATGGCCACGTCCGCCTGTGAGGGTGAAGCAACTACGGTCGTCACGGTCGCGCTATTATTTGCGGAATTTGGATCGCCCGCCGTCGTGGCGATGGCTGGCGAATTTGTGATCGTTGTTCCCGGCGCCGTCCCCAAGTTCACCTTGACCACCAAGGGGAAATTGACCGTTGCCCCGATTGCCAGCGTTCCGGTCAAGGTGCAGGTAAACGTGCCCGTGCCGCCGACGGCGATCGCGTTGCAGTTCCACCCAGCAGGCGCACTGAATGGGGCCCCAAGGGTGGTGTTGGCCGGAATGGTGTCTGTAAATGTTGCGTTCGCGACGCTCGATGGCCCGTTGTTGGTCACCGTCTGCACATAGGTGATGTTGTTTCCGTCCGTTACCGGATTCGGCGAACCTGAGGCCGCGACCGCCAGGTCCGCTTGACCCGCCGTTCCCACGGTTGTGGTCGCGCTGGAAGTATTGTTTCCCGGATTCGGGTCGGGTGTACCGGAAGAGATCGTCGCGGTGGAGGTCAGCTGTGTACCCGAAGCCGTAGCGAGGGGAACGTTGACAGTGAGGTTGAACGTTGAACTGCTCCCTGCAGCATACGCCCCGATCGCAAAGCACGTTGCATTCGACCCACTCACTGAACAACTCCAGCCGGCAGGGTTGGGCAATGACACGAAGGTCGTGCCTGCAGGAATGGCAATCGTAATTCCTGCTCCGGTGGCCGCTGAGGTTCCCTGATTCTGTGCGACCACGGTATAGGTAACATTCGAACCCGCCAGTACCGTTGGAGGCACAGTTTCTGTCGCCGTCAGGTCCGCTGTCCCGGCGACTCCCACGATCGTGATCGCCGTCGCCGAGTTGTTCGAGAGTTTGGGATCGGTGGTGCCCGAGGTGATCGTCGCCACGTCCACGATTTGCGTTTGATTCGCGGTTCCCGCATTGACGTTCACCACGACCGTGAATTGACTGCTAGCTGCATTGGCGACATCGGGGTTCGTGCAGGAGATGTTTCCGGTGCCATTCACCGCAGGAATCACACAGCCCCAGCCTGCGGGAATCGTGATGGACTGGAACGTGGTGTTGGCGGGAACGGCCTCCGCGAAGACGGCGTTCAAAGCGTCCAGCGGTCCGTTGTTCGTCACCGTCTGTGTGTAGGTAATATTTCCAGTGGGCTGCACAACGGCGGGTGAACCTGAATTTGTTACCGCAAGATCCGCGGATGCACAGTACGCTCCCGATTGCGCCCCCGGGGTTTCGGTGATTATGTGATTCGTAGCTGTCACACCAGTCTGGCCAGGGGTCGCACCGAAAGAATCCTGGTTCGTGTTCGTGTAGCCATTCGTGCCGCCACTCACGGTCATCGCCGCCGGAGCCCCGGACAGAAGAATCACGCCGCCAGCACCGCCACCACCAGGGCCGTGGCGCTGGCCAGAAAAGGCGCCAGGAGCTTGTATAGGCCACGCATTGCCCGAGCTGCCGCCATTGGCGTTTACGGTTAAGCCCGCCAGCGCGCCGGTATTCGCGAAGAATATGATGGAGCCTCCAGCGCCGCCTCCTCCCGTGCTGTCGTTGAGGGTGCTGAGCGTCGATTGTCCGTTGGATGTGATCGTACCGCTCGAGACCGCGGATCCGGTGTGCACAATCACGATTCCGCCACCCGTGCCGCCGCTGCTGTAGATTCCTGTGCAGTTGGCGCCACAGTTGGCGGCATTGCTGGCGTTTGAAATGTAATAGGAACCGTTATTCGTCGTGCCCGCTCCACCGCCGCCGCCCATGACCACGGCGCCGGTCGTGGCCGGAAACGCTGCGCCTCCGAAGCCTCCGTCGGTGGAGTTCAGCGCCGTGAAACTGTTCCAGCCGTATCCTCCCAGGCCGCCAGTGCCGCCGTTGCCGCCCGCGCCGCCTCCCGAATTTTTGGTGTTGCCTGCGGGATCGCCGTCCGTCCCGCCGCCGCCGGCATTCCCCGGTGCCCCACGAGCGTAACTTCCGTTGGAATATCCTTCTGCGGCGGTATTCGTGCCTGTGTACGTCAAACTCATCAACGAGGGGATCGCGATATACCTTGGAGTTCCAGCGATGCCTTCGCCCTTCGATCCGTTCACGTTGTCGCCGGACTGCGTTACATAATCCGTGTTGCGGTCGGCCGTGCCGACGCCGTTCCCGGCCAGAGTCCTGCCCGCGCCACCACGAAATCCCAGTGCATTCGCACTAACCGTTCCACCCAAAGTGAGTTGTGAGGCCACATCAATGGCCAGCACCCCCCCGAGATTTCCGTCCCAGGGAAGCGGTACGAGAGCCGAGCTAAGTGTCGCTGAGGTGTACTGCGGGACTCGAATCACTTCGAATCTTTGTTGTCCGTTATTTCCGGGCCCATTGTAATCAGCTCTCACATAAGTATTCAGAAGTCCGCCGTTGGTGCCGGTGCCGGTGAAAGTCAGGGCGCCACCAGCAAGCGGGACGGCGCTTGTGGCCGTCACATACTCAAACTGTCCAGAGCTCTGCAAGTTTGTGGAATCCGTCGCCGGATCGCCGGGCAAGCCATTGCCGTAAGATGACGAGTTGGTGTTATTGATCAAGGCATCTTGCAGTTGGATGATCAGGAGCAAGTCTCCTGGAGCAATGGGCGTCCCGCCCGCCGGCAAACCCGCAGCCAGTGTCACCGACGTGGATCCAGCCGCAAGGGTGCCGTTTAGAGAAGCCCGGTAATAGGTGTTCACCACACCGGACAAGGTGCCGCCCGCGCCGTCCTTGCCTGGTGTCGCACAAACCAGCGGCTGGACAACGGTTATGACCGTCGCACTGTTATTGGAAGCAACGGGATCGGGAGTGGTTGAGCTAATCGTCGCAGTATTGGTGATAGGCCCTGGTGTCGATGGAGACGTCACGGAGATCGTGATGGTTGCCGAGGCTCCCTCGGCCATCGTACCCGTAAGTGAGCAGGTGACCGTGGTGGTGCCCGCGCAGGTCCAGCCCGCCGGAGCGTTCGACGAAACGAAAGTTGTCGTTCCAGGAATGGTGTCCACAACGTGCACCGTCGCGGCGTTTGCCTGGCCAAGGTTTTGCACTTGAATCGTGTACGTCAGGGTGGAAGACAAGAACACGGGTGTCGGCGCTGCGGTCATCGAGAGAGCCAGGTCTGCCTGATTGGCAGCCTCGACAAGCACGGTGGTAACGCTGGTGTTATTGCTCGGCACCGGGTCGGTCGTCTGCGACGTAACCGTGGCGGAGTTAAGAATAGTTGTCCCGTATGCCGTTCCGGCATTGACTCTGAGCGTGAAGACAATGGGGTGGGCAGCCGTGTTTGCGCCGCTAGCCAACGCCAGGGCGTACGTGCATATGATCGGACCCGTTGCGCCGGGGTTCGGGCAATTCCAGTTGGCGTCAACGGTAATGCTCTGCAGCGTGGTATTGGGCGGTGTCTGCTGATAAACAACCAGTGTTCCCAGAGGAACCGCATTGGGCCCATTATTGGTGGCGATTTCGGTGTAGTTGAAATTGATGCCCGTGTCGACAACCGAGACGGAAGTCGTCTGCGACATCGTCAGATCAGCTTGCGCGTAGGCCGCGGGGACCGCGAAAGCTGTGCCCAGGAAAATGAGCGCGGCAGAGGCAAAAAGAAACCGAGCCGCCCGGCGCAGTCGCGTCACTGCGGCCATCCGGATTCTGCGCATCAGGATCCGCCGAGGATCGACCAGGCGCACTCGCCAAACACTCGAAGATTCTTCCTGCATGTTCTTCCGGCGAGCCGTTACTTTGCCGAACACGCGCAAGGCCGGAGGGTCTGTTTCGAGGCCGGTGTCGCTACGGGTGATCACACTTCTCGTCGTCGGGTCCGAAACTTCCACACGGTGCACGCGCAGCCCGTCGCGACTCTCTGACAAAACAACGTCGCCGCGGCGCAATTCGCCCGCACCCGCAGGCGCCACGACCACCTCATCGCCATCGAGAAGATTCGGCTGCATGCTTTGTCCCTGCACCTGAAACTTCACTTTGTGCCCGCGCTCGAGCAGCGCTTCAGAAACCTTCGCGAAGAGCCGGCTGTCACGCCTCACTTGTGGTTCACGCGCGCTCACGGCGAATGGCCTCCACGGCGCTCGAATCGGGCAGAAACTGGAATATGGAACAAGGAATCCGCTCGGCAACTTCTTCGAGAAACTCCAGTGTGAATTGCAAGCCTTCTCCGATGTAGTGCGGCGCAAAAGAGCGTGCGAATAGCTCCGCGACCGCCTGGCTCGGTTTCAAGGGAACCGATTTGTTTTCTAAGGCCTGCTCCAAAATGAAAAGGGAGGTTAGGCGGGCGCGTCCAGGTGAAGCGATCCCCGCGTCGCCATGCCAGGGCGTGCCATACATCCAGAATTCGCCGTCGTGCTTCCTCAGGATGATGCGGTCATCGCTCAGCAACTGTACTCCGGCCTCGGGCCTCCATAGCCGCGCTGTGGTGCTTTTCCCTGCGCCGGAATGCCCAAGGAACAGATACCCGCGGCCATCGCGATCCACCAAGCCGACGGCGTGAACTTCTACGCCTTGGCCTCGCGCCAGTCGGTGCGTCATGATCAGCTCGTCGATGGGATACTCGAGCGGAAAAACGTCCTCGGCATCCGCGAGATAGCGCCGGTTCAAGAGGATGTGGCCGCGTTCAAACTCTTCCCCAAACCACGCAGCCTTATAGGGCGATGTCCCAAGGCTGGGAGTGGAAAAGTAGAATTGATGCCCCCAACTGACGGGATAGGAGGCCCACAATCCTCCCGACTCAAACTTGGGGCTGGTCTTCGGGGCTTCCAGTTCGTCTGCCCAGTTCACATCGATTTCGATATCGCAGCTTCCACGAGAAGACTGTCGGAGCACAAACGGGATGTGTTCGCGATCCAGCGCGAGCCGCATTTCGCTTTCTCCGCGCAAGCCGAACGAAAATCCCCCGATTTCGACGGCCAAGCGCATTCCCTCGTCCCCAGCCAAACGGGAGCGGATGGGCGCAGGAGTCATGGCTGTTTGTATGTGCAGCATTTGCGATCAAGATCCCTGTGTTCGGCAGGCCACGATCGTCCGGCAAGAGCCACTGGCGGGACCTGCAGAACCCGTAACTTTGCAATGGCCGAGGACGGCTTCTTCCGGGCGCAAACTCACGCGCACCACCTGAGGTGGTTCATAGGGCGTCTTGCCGCCGTTTCCGCTTGGGAGTGTCTTGCTCATCGATTCTTGTTGCTACCTAAGCTTCACCTTGCCTCTGCGCCGCAAGAGCGGCACCCGCCCCCGCAACCGCTGGGTGCCTGCAACACAGGCAAAAGTCCTTGGACCTGTACCGGAGCGAAATCCGGCTCGGAAAGCCTTTCCTGCAAACGCTCGGCGGAAGCCTTGAGCGACCCATGGTGGGCGCCCTCGGAACAGCACGGGCAGTCACCGTGTTCAGGCACATCCAAACCGAGCGTGTAGGCCCGCAAGTGTGCAACCTGACAAAGGAACTCCACCGGTGATTCGGCGTCCCCATTTTCCAGTTCGCCGTTCGCCGGGCACATGCTGCACAGGGATTGAATCTGGCAGTCCGTGCAGATTGTCCGGCGCGTGCGCGGCGAGTTTCGAAGTTCCGCCAATTTCCCTTCCCAGCCTCGGCGGAACCCGCCTTCCCGTAGGTTGTAGCCATCTTGATGCGACAGTACGCAGATGGTCATGAAGCCCTTCGGATCGATGGCGCAGCCGTTTTGTCCCGCACCGCAGGTGTATTTCTTCGGAGCCTCTCCGCCCGTCGGCCTCTTGGGGGCGCTGAAAATCTCGCTTTCGGCCATCTTTTGATACTCGGCGCGCCGCGCGGGATCGCGAAAATCGAGCGCCACGACTTCTTCCGGAGTCAACCGCACATGCAGCGGGCTCTGCGAGCAGTCAATGCGTGGATTTACCAGCGGGTCGAATTTGAACTCCACGCCCAGTTCCTCTTCGGCGAAGCGCTTCATCTCGAACACTTCGTGGTGGTTTATGGTTGTCGGAACGGTCTTCAGTTTCAGCGGAAGATTTCTTTCCTTGAGCAGCCGAATCCCCTTCATGCAGCGATCATAGGAGCCAGGTATTCCGGTGAGCGCCTCATAGGTTTTCCGTGTCGCGCCGTACAAAGTGATTTCAATTGCAAAGGGCCTATATTCAACCAAGTGGTCCGCGATGCGCTCCGTGATGAGCGTGCCGTTGGTGAACAGCGTAACCAGGAAGCCGCGCTTCTTCGCCTCGGTATAGATATCCAGGAAGTCCTTGCGCGCAAAAATCTCTCCGCCGGTATACAGAATCCAAAGGCACCCCATGTCCACCAATTCATCCAGCAGCCGGCAATGTTCGTCAAAGGTCAGTTCCTGGCGCCGCGCCTCCACGTCGCCCATGGGTAGGTTGTTATAGCAATGCAGGCACTCAAGCGGGCAACGCCGGGTCACCTCGATCGACACCTCGACCGGTCGACGTCTTCCCATCATGCGTTGGTGAATCAGGGTCGAAAATTCACCGTAGGTGGCTGCTTGCAACAATCGCCTCTTTCTTTTCTGCTTCTTCAAGGCCTCTAGCAGACTCTGCCTCGTCTGTCTCAGTCCACCCCTGAATCAGCTTCTCTTCCAAAAGGGAACTCACGAAACCCTCTACGTCGCCAAGCGCCTGACCGGGCGTCACCTCAAACTCATTCGAAATTCGTTCCACCATCTCGGGCACGCTGCGGCTCTTGGCCATAAAATGCCACAGGAACGTTCCCACGGGATTGAGCGTGTAAACCGAATTCATATCGCCCACGCCCCTGCGAATGGGAACGATGACGGTTTCCCCTTCGATCTGCCGCGCCACTAGCTCTTTATTTTGTGTGTAGCGCACACTCTCTCCCGTCAGCCTCCTGAGCGGGCCTGAACCTGTTAAAATGGGACGGAGCCTGACGATCTACCTATAAGTGTCGCGCAGTGGCACGTGGGGTTAAAATACTGAAACAGAAGGTGTTTCGTATTGGTATCCCGTCCCTCTTTGCGCAATTAGTCCGGGGGTACTATTGGCCCTCGTCGACCGTTTCGGCTATTTCTAACTCTTTCTCGGCCCCCACCAGGGTCGGCCCACGCCATAAGAGTGGCATCTTCAGGAAGGAATGCGATTTCGCGGTAATTTTCTGGGGAGGCCAATCCTCCTAGGTGGCGCGATGCTGGTTCGACCGGATCCACTGTCCAAGTCGATCGTCAGGAACCCCCTGCTTTATTCCTCGTTGATACTGATCGGCGCGGCACTCGCCGTCGGCTGGATTCTTTTCTCTCGTTGGCAGCAAACCCGCGATTTTGAGCGTCGGCGAACGGAGCAGCGGACACAACAGCACCAAGAGGAAGACCGCATGACCCTCAAGCAAATGGGCGGAAAGGAACTGGCCATCCAGAATTTCTACGCCAGTCGAGCGGTGATTCGCCGCGGGCAATCGGTTCAACTCTGCTACGGCGTGGCCAACGCCAAGAGCGTGAAGCTGGAGCCGCAGTCGAGTCCCGTCTGGCCGTCCTACTCTCGATGCGTGGATGTAACTCCTTCAAAAACAACAATCTACACGCTAACCATCGCGGATGCTGCCGGCAACACCCAATCGGAGAGCCTGGAGGTCAAGGTTCGCTGATGGTCGAGGAGCGTTCCCCAAAATAACGCGACGCCTTCCGACCATCTCTTGCTCTAGAGAGTGGAGGCCATCGTCGCCGGCAGTCGTTTCGCCACTTTCTCCTGTGACTTTAATTCGCTCCCGTCTATAATATTTCCTTAGAGCGGAGTCCGGGGAACAGCCGACATCTCCCGGACTCCGCATACTTTTTTACCGAATCGATGACCGAAAGCCATGTCCGATCCTCTAGCCAAAATTAGGAAGAAGCTTCAAGAAGAAATCGATCAGCTCTCCCACGAGCTTAACGTCGAACTTCCGAAGGAAATCGCCGTTGCCCGCGCGCACGGAGATCTATCGGAAAACGCCGAGTACAAGTACGCCAAGGAACGTCAGGGTTTCGTGAACGCGAAGATCGGCCAGCTCAAGAAGCGCATGGGCGACCTCGGCATGCTGAATCTCAGCAACATCCCTAAAGATCGCTCCGGTTACGGCTCGCGCGTTATCGTTATCGACGTGCAGCGCGACGTCAAAATCGAGTACAAGCTTGTCAGCAGCGAGGAAGCCGACGTTGAAAAGGGCCTCATCTCGACCAATTCCCCGATTGGCCGTGCCCTCCTCAACCGCAAGGTGGGGGACGAAATAGAAGTTGTCACCCCCGCCGGCCAGAAACAGTTTGAAGTGGTCCGCCTGGTTACCATCCACGACGCAGAGTAACGTTCCGGCTGGTCCCCGCGTCCTAAGGAATGACTGGAGATGGGCCACCTGTGAGGCTATATGTTTTGGGGAATCGGACCGTCGCTGGGGCTTCTGACCTTTGTGGGCTACTTTCTTTTCATGACGGGCGCAGTTCTCGCGTGGCGTCGGCGGGAAGAGCTATCTGTCTGGGTTCACGACGAAATCTCTTTGTTCCGCCGCAGTTTCTCGCGCTACACGACCATCGGTCCGTTCTATAGCCCGCGCCAGGAATCCCGTCTCAAGGCCGCCCCTTCTTCCTTCCTTCGCTTCCTTAAGCGCCTTCCGTTCAGCCACTTCAACGGCGCAATCATTTTTTTTACAATTGGCTTTCTTCTATTCGTTCTCGATCTTTTCATCTGACGATTCCCCCGGTCGGTCACACCGCTCTCATCGACGAACGTTGTGCCTGATTCTTTCCCGCTTCTTTGGACCTTCCTCGGCCACTCCTAGACAAACTCTTTCCCCTTTGCCATCCTCTTTTTGATGAAGCCCTCCCTCATTGTTCACGGCGGTGCGTGGGACATTCCTGACGAAGCCGTGGAAGCTTCGAAAGCCGGCTGCCATCGGGCCCTCTCGGCGGGCTGGTCGATCCTCTCGCGGGGCGGTTCCGCGCTGGACGCCCTCGAAGCCGCCGTTATTATTCTCGAAGACGACCCTGTCTTCGATGCGGGCTACGGTTCTCATCTCAATCTCGACGGTCGCGTGGAATGCGACGCCATGGTCATGAACGGGGCCACGCTCCGCGCCGGTGCCGCCGCCGGTCTACGGCGTGTCAAAAATCCGATTCTGCTCGCCCGCAAGATCCTCGAACATTGCCCTCACATGATGCTCATTGCCGAGGGCGCCGAGCGCTACGCCCAGGAACAGGGCATGCCCCTTTGCGATCCCGAAGATCTCATTAGTCCGGCCGAGCGCGAAGGCTGGATGAAATGCAAGGAAGACAAGCACGCCGCCGAGCATCACCGCGGCCATGAGCAAGGTACCGTCGGCGCAGTAGCCATCGACCGCGACGGCGAGCTTTTCGCTGCTACATCCACTGGCGGCACCTGTTGCAAGCTTCCGGGCCGCGTCGGCGACTCGCCGCTCATCGGCTGCGGCTGCTACGCCGACTTGGAAGCAGGAGGCGCGTCCTCGACGGGGTACGGCGAAGCCATCATGAAGATCGTCATGGCCAAAACAGCGGTGGATCTTCTCCGCCGCCCCGCCATCTGTGTGGATTCGCCCGACGCCGTTTCGTCGGGAGTATCCTCTGCCCACCTCGCCGCGTGCGAGGCCATTCATCTTCTCGGCAAACGCACGCACGCCACGGGTGGCCTCATTCTTCTCGATCGCCAGGGTAATCCCGGCTTCGCCTTCAACACTCCGCGAATGGCTTATGGCTATGTCGCTCCCGACGGCTCCTTCATCACCGCTGTTTAGTTCTGGATGAAATCGGCGAGGTCAATTGTCATCGTCTTTCTTGGCGCGCCTGTCCCCGGCTTCCGCCTCTCGGGCAATCCCGAATCTCATCGCCTCATACGCAGGCAATTGCGCGGCTTCTGGAACCCCCGATGTGCCGCCCTTCGACGCAAACCAAATCACCGCATTCAAGACTCTCGGGTCCGCCAGATCAGCGTGCGCAAAATTCTGCGTCTTCGATTTCTTCATCCATTCTGCGGTCGTCTTATCCTTCGCTTTCACGGTCAAAAGGTTGTCCGCCGCAATCACCGGCAGAATTGCTTTGTAGGGCGTCGGATCCGGCGTTTCCTCGAAAATGTCCATGGGCACGGCCGAAGCATCCAGCTGATTCATCGGCGCGATTCCCAGCAGCATCTCGATCGTGCGGATCATGCTCACGGTATTGTGAAATTTATGGATCAATGCGCCTGGCTTGTTGTAGGCGCTGATGGCCAGCCCCACCGACCGGTGGGAATCCACATGGTCCGGCCCCGCCTGCGCGTCGTCCTCAATCGCGAAGATTGCCGTATCTTTCCAATACACGCTGGAGGAAACCGCCTCTACCAGCCGCCCCACTGCGTAGTCATTGTCTGCCACCATGAATTGCGGCGTCGGAAATCCGTTCTTCATCCCCGTCGTATGATCATTCGGTAGCCTTACGATGTTGAGCGCAGGCATCGGGTCCGCGTGCCCCGCTTCGCGCTCCGCCACGAAGCCGCGAAACTCCGCGAGCCACTCCCCCAACCGCGAATTCCCCCGGCAATTCTCATTCGAATTGTCCCTGGTGACTGCAGGATCGAATGATCCCGCTGCTGCCGCAGCTGGTTTGTAGCAATCCACGGTCATGCTATCCGGCGCCGTCACGTCAAAACTCCGGAAGCTATTGCTGTGATGCTTTTCGAGCGATTCTTTGTTGGCAATCGCGCGCATGGCGTTCGAAATGTCCGGATAGCTCTTGTGTTTTTTCTCTCGGGCTGCTTCCACATCCTTCGCCGAGATGACCGTCACAAACTCGCCGTAATTGCGGTACGTCAGCCCGGCGCGCGCGGCCGCATCCCACAGATACAAGCTCTTGGGCTCCGCCAAATCCGTGAATCCTTGCCGATAAGGAAGATGCTTCTCGAGCAAGTCCGTCAGGGCCTCCAGCACGTCGCCGTGGAATTTGCCCGTGTCCAAATCACCCGGCGGCTCATAGTCCGGCAGCCGGTTGTATCCCTCCCAGTCGTAGGTCCGTCCCCGATCGGAATACTCCCAGCGAAATCCTTTGTCCACATAGTCGGTAGAGAATGCCGCGGTCGCCCAGTTGTGGCCGTCGGGGCTCGCCTCCGAGTTCACGAAGAACCTGTCGAACAAACCGAAACGCTCCGCCAAAGCACGCTGATTAGGCGTCACCACTTGTTTTGTGCCGTCCGGCCGTTGTGCGGCTGTGCCAGTTCCAAAGATCGCAAAGCTTGGCTCTCCATCCGCGCGGTGGCCATCACCGGAAGTTTTCACATCCCCGAAGACCTGATCGTATGTCCGATTCTCTTTGATGATGTAGATGACATGCTTGATCGGGCTCGCGCCCGCAAAAAGCCGCGGCGGCCGAAAATCCATCAGACCGTCATTCTGCATCGTCTGCTGCGTGTAGTGCGCGAGTTCCGGTTCATTCGGCAAGCGCACCACGCCGATGTTGCCCGACACGATCGAGCCGCTGTATTGTCCGCCCTGCCGATTCTTTTCCTTATTCGGCGGAAACGCCGCGTTCGGTGGATTGGGCGTGAACCCGCCATTGCTTACTCGCATCGAGGACGGTTCGAATCCCGTTCCTTTTCCATTTCCGATAAACAATCGGCCGTCCGCCACCGTCACCGCCGATGGGTATTGGCCTGTCGGAATGAATCCCAGGATCTTTGACTTCGCCTCATCCTTCGATTTCGTCGTCACGTTCGCGCCGCGGGCCTTCTCGGAAAGCGCTACTACCGCGACGGCGTTGCTGTGGGCATTCGCTACATAGAGAGTCTTCTCATCCGGACCGAGTGCCACTCCCTCGGGGGTCGCTCCCGGCAAAGCATTCTCGGCCAGTCGAACATCAATCCGCTCAACCTCCTGGTCCGTAGTCGTATCAATGACAGAAACACTGTCGGCATCCGAATCGGCCACGAACAGCCGCGTTAGATCCGCGTTCTCGACCATCGCCGTGGGATGCCGGTCAACCATGATGTATTTCCGCACCTTCGGCCGTCCGCTCAGGGAAACGACCGCGATCGAAGCATCATTCCAGCATGACACGTACGCCCGAGCGTTCTTGCCCGTTCCCATCGCCACCACGCCGTACGGATAGATGTTCTGTTTCTCTTTTGACGCGTGGTGCAAATCGACCCGCGACATTTTTGGCGCCGCTGGCGATGCCGGATTTTCGATCACCGTCAGGCTGTCACCGAGATTGTTGGCCACGAGCAATGTCCCGTTCTCTGCCGTCTGAACCCCCGTTGGATACAGAGCAGCCTTGCCCCCGTTGTAGTCCTTTGGCGATACTTCTCCGGGCTCCGCAAGGACAATAGACCGCGCCGTCACCTTGGTGTTGGGCCCCGGCGAATCCGGTTGGATCGGTGAAGCGGCGGACGGACTGAACTGAAAGACCCAGATCTTGTTTTCGAACCCGCCTGAAACATAGAGGTCGTAGCTTCCATCCTTGTGCGCCGCCGGGGCGAACGCCGCGCCGACGTTCGCGCTTTGCGGTGTCGGAAAATAAACGTTCTGGATAACCAGCGGCTCCGGACTCGCGTTCAAATCAATCACCGCGATGGATTGCTGGGCTCGATTCGTGTCCTCGCCAAACTGCAAGCCAAACCCGCTGCTCGCTACCAGCAGATACCGGCCCTTTCCGTCGCGCCCGCCTGTGTCCGGGCTCCGGAGCATGGCCATGGGCATGGCGCCGACAGCCGGAAGGTGCGTCTGTCGATCATTCACCAGGGTACCGGCTGGCGTGATCGGTCGGCCCTCTCCGGCGGGCTCTTGCTCGGACCAGCTACTCGTGCAAAAGAAAACACAAATCAAGAGAAAGCCAATCTTTGCTCTGAATTTCATATCCTCGCCCAATCCAGAATGAATTCTCTTCCTGGCCACGCGCTGCGGCTCCCACTCTACCTGCAAGCGAGCTTAAGGAAAAATAGTTTCGCCTTTGTGAACGGAAGATCCCCGCCCCTCCTGTTGTCTCTTCCTGGCAACGCATTTGACCCCATGCGCTTCTACTTCTAGGATGAAGGATGGCGTCGAGCTTCGGGGTGCCGAGTCTTCGACACGAGCTAGGAATGAAAATCAAATCTCTCTCCGTCGTGGTTCTCTGTCTATGGCCGCTGCCCGCAGCGGCACAAACCGCCGACGAAATCATCAAGAAATACCTCGACGCCCGCGGTGGCATCGACAAAATCAAGGCCGTCCAGTCCGAGCGCGTCACCGGCCACATTTCCTTCGCTCCCGGCGTCGAAGGCCCGTTTCTCCTGGAGTTCAAGCGCCCCTTGAAATTGCACATGGAAGCTACCATCGAGGGCCGCTCCCTGGTTCGCGTCTACGATGGCAAATCCGCCGGCTGGGTCGTTAATCCATTTGATGAAGACAAAGGTCCGCAGCCGATGTCCGCCGATGATCTCAACACCATCTCCGACGAATCCGATTTCGACGGGCCGCTCGTGGACTACAAAGCCAAAGGCAATCAGGTCGAACTCACCGGCAAAGGCGAGATCGACGGCAAGCCCGTTTATAAAATCAAACTTATCCGGAAGAATGGCGACGCGCGAACCTACTACGTGGACTCTTCCAGCTTTCTCGTCCTCCAGTGGGATGGCGCGACACGTGTCGAAGGCAAGGAAATCCCCATCCAAAATTTTCTGCACGACTACCGTGAAGTTGACGGCTTGCGATTCCCCTTCGAAGTCGACACCGGCTTCCCGGAAGCACCTCAGCAGCGCAAGTTCGTCATTGAAAAAGTCGAGCTCAATCTCCTGATTGACGACTCCCATTTTACAAAACCCGTTCCACCCCCGGCTCCGGCGGATCCTCCGGCCAAGCCGTCCGCCCCTGATAATCCTCCGCCGTTCGAGCGCCGCAATTTTTGACCGCCCTCGACGGGGCAGGAACGCAGCAAATGGGGAGGTTGCGAGTACACTTCTCATCGAGGAGGCCCCTCGCGTTGGTCGACTCCACGGAGCTTCCGAGAGAAGATATGGAGAAACTGCCCGAAAGGTGGCTCTCTTCTACTTCATTTCAGGTAACTCCGGATGTGATGAACAGTAGAACAAAGGGGTAGATGAGTTCGAGGCCGGCTTCGCGAGCCGCGTTCATCCTCCGTTCACGAGCGGCGTCTTAGTCTCGAATGATGCGATGGTGAGCTATACGAACTGGCAGAAGCGAGTTCGGATATCCAAAAATGCGGCGTTCGACTTTCCGATTTGTTCCGGTGATTTGCGCGATCTTCGGGGTGTTCTTGATTGCGCCGGCGGCACTGTGGGCGCAAGATGCTCCGCAGGCCGAGGCAGAGACACTTCCCGCGCAGGCGGACGATCAGGCCAGTCCGCCCACCAGTGTCGATCCCGAAGCGATGCTCCCCCATTTCAAGGACACCCGCTTCTGGCTCTCCGGACAGATAAACTTCATCTTTCAAGTGCACCCCGACTTTCACGCCGCGTATAGCGGGCAGAACAGCCTCAGCCCGCACTATGAGAAAGCCACCTCTCGTGTGATGACGCTTTACACCGGCGTGCGGCTCAACAATTCGACCGAGATCCTCGTGGACATCGAAGAAGCTGGCGGCGCGGCGCTCAGCACCGGCCTTGGTCTGGCTGGGAATACGGATCTGGACATCGTGCGCAATCCGCTGTTGAGCAAGACACCGTACCTCGGCCGCGGCATGATCCACAAAGTTTTCGCGTTGAGCGAGGATCATGTGGAGAACCAGCGGAGCTTTCTATCGCTGTTCGATGAGCTGCCGCGCCGCCGCCTGGAAATTCGCTTCGGCAAGTTTAGCATGCCGGATTTTTTGGATCAGAATTCGGCAGGGTCTGACACACATTTTCAATTCACCAACTGGACCCTGGACAACAACGGCGTTTGGGACTACGCCGCCGATACGCGCGGCTATACCGTGGGATTCGTCGCGGACTACGAGGACCGCAACTGGGGTTTGCGCTTCGCCGAAGGACTGATGCCCAAGGTCGCGAACGGCATTGATCTGGTGTGGCGGCCGTGGCAAGTCCATGCGGAAAATTGGGAATTCGAACTGCGCCACGGCGTGGTGCCGAAGAAAGCCGGTGTGCTCCGCTTGTTGGCCTACACAAACCACGCCAATATGGGCATCTACCGCGATGCAATTTCGCAGTTTCAAAGGGGCTTGGTCCCGGTCCCGGATATTACGCGCCACCCCTGGCATGTCACCCGGAAATATGGCTTTGGCGTCAACGTAGAACAGAATCTCACAAGGAGCCTCACGGCGTTTGCCCGTTGGGGATGGGACGACGGAAAAACCGAGTCCTTTGCCTATACCGAGGTTGATTCGAACTTCGCCGCCGGTGTGGGTGCGAATGGCGCGAAATGGCATCGCCAACAAGACCGTGCCGGCGTGGCTTTGGTGTCGAACGGGATCAAAAAAGATCACCAGATCTATCTGGCAGATGGCGGCCACGGCTTCCTGCTTGGCGATGGCAGGCTGAACTACGGGCGGGAGAACATCGTGGAGTCGTATTACACCGCACACCTCTGGCGCGGAATTTATGTCGCTCCCGGGGTGCAGCACATCAATAATCCCGGCTACAACCGTGACCGCGGCCCTGTCCTTGTCCCCACCTTCCGCCTGCACCTGGAATTCTAGTAGTTCGAACTTTTTGTGAGGAGATTCC
>DATKEV010000048.1:0-2759 GCA_035511855.1 Candidatus Udaeobacter sp. | reverse complement strand
TCCAGCGTCAGCACATGGTGCGATGGAGAAAGGATCTGCCCGGTTGCGGGGCCGCGCGTCCAACTGTTTGCGATGGTCCATGGCTCCAGTTTCGCGTTAGAAAACCCAGCTTCTTTGAAGCGTTCCATCGTCCAGTGGCTGGCTTTGTCCAGTTGTGGGGAACCGGTCAAGCGCGGGCCGATACGGTCGGCCAAATATTCCAGATTCGATTTCAGTTCGGCCTCGCCGGCTTTCACCTGTTCCACAATTTTCGTATCCATTTCTGAAATCGGATCGGGCTTCGGGGTTTCCGCTTTGGCGCCTTCCGTGGAAGGACGATAGGGCAAGGGCCTGCGAGGCAGCACAGCTGGCAATTGCGCCGTATTGTAAGCCCAGGCCGCAAGCACTTGCGCGCCCTGGTTGAGCTCCTCTTTCCAAACTTTGTCGAAGGTGTCCGATTGGCTGTGGTGCGTCAGGCTGTACTCGGCGCCGTCCTGAATTACGAGGAATCCCGGAACTCCTGCATCATCAAACGAGGCATGGTCCGTTCCGAAGGATCTCCTCATTGTGGGTTCCAGCAGCTTCAGCTCTTTCAGCGGGGCCAGCACCTGATCCACGATTTCGCGGTCCTGATAATTGTCGTGCAGGCCGAGCGTCAGAACACGGCCCGTGCCCGTGTCGTGAACCAGTACGGCGGAGATTTTCTCCAGCTCATCCTTGTGGGCGTCCACATATTTCGCGGAACCGACAAGCCCCTCCTCTTCTCCGGTGAACAATACAAACCGGATAGTGCGCTTCGGTTTCAGGTTCAGCTTGGCCAGCGTTCTCGCCGCTTCGAGGACGGCCATCGAGCCTGTTCCGTTGTCGGTCGATCCGGTCCCGAGGTCCCAGGAATCAAGATGCGCTCCGAGGATCACCACTTCGTCCGGCTTTTCGCTGCCGCGAATTTCCGCCACGGTGTTGTAGACGTCCATGGGCTTGTCGCTGAACGAGTTCGTCATTTCGATCTCGACTTCCACTTTCCCGTGTTTCTGCATGCGGAAGAGCAAGCGATAGCCCTCGCCGGTGATGAACGCCGTGGGGATTGCACCGATCTCAAACTTTTCCCCGCCGATTCCGGTCATGTTCAGCAGCCCGTGCGGTTTGCCCGAATCGCGCAGCACCACGGCGACGCCCTCTTGCTTGAAAAACTCATTTCGCGCCCGCCCCAATTCCTGAAGCGCGGCAAACGGAGAAGGCTCCGCCGGCTGTCCCTTCACCGGTGGCGGCGCCTGCATCGGACGGAGCAGTGGCGCATTGGGATTTCCCGGACGCGGCGGGGAGAGACTCTCCGGTTCCTGATAGATGACGATCGCGCCCTTCAGCTTGCCGTGGAACTTGCCGAACTCCTCCTTCGTTTTCGCATCGAAATACACCAACGGCCCGCGGACTACTCCGTTGGTGCTGGGCGACCACCCCGCCGACACAATCGTCAAAGGGTGCTCCGCCGGTGAAACGATTCGTGCATGTGCCGTCCCGCGGGTCCAAGAGTGCGCAATGGTCCAGGGTTCAAGCTTCACGTTGGTCAGGCCGTATTCGCGGAACTTGGCCGCCGTCCAGTCGTTCGCCTGCTTCAGTTGCGGCGAGCCGGTCAGCCGCGGCCCGATCTCGTCGGACAAGTACTCGAGGTTCTCCATCGCCTGGCTGTGATCGCGGATTTCGCTTAATATCTGCGCGTCCGCCGCCGCGAACGCGTTGGTATCGTCTGTCGCGGGCCTCGCCGACCCTACCCGCACTCCGGCCAGGACCAGCGCCGCAACACACACAAGCATTACCAATCGACGTGAGTTCATTCGATCTCCCTAGAATTCTTCAGCAAGATTTCACTGAAGGAGTTTTCGCCGCTCTTGCGCAGCCAATACGTCCTGCTGCCCATCATTGTGCGGCAGTTCTGTTGACTTGCTCCTATAGACGGGTGGAACCTCGCAACCGGTTTCGTTTTCTTAATCTCGTTCGCGGCCGTTGCCAGGTGTTCCGATTTCGTCCGTGTTGATTCTCAGCGCGCTCTGTGTCTCTGCGTTCGGACTTTTTTTCTGTTTTCTCGTGTAGTGGCAGCATTGCGAAACCGCGAGGCGGCGGCTGGCACTTCGGACAAAAATAACTGCTCCGCCCCGCCACAATCGCGCGCCGGATTGCCACCTTGCACCGATAGCAGTTTTTTCCCTCGCGCCCATAGGCCCGATGGTGCCGCTGATACTCTCCCGGCTCGCCTTCGGCGTCAAGAAAATCGGAAATCGACGAGCCGCGCAGCACAATTGCCTTCCGCAGAATGTCTTGCAGCGCGCGGCGCAGCGTCTCAGCGTCTTTCCTGTTTAGCTTCGTTCCCAACCGCGCGGGATGAATCTTTGCTTTCCAAAGGCTCTCATCCGCATAGATATTTCCCACGCCGCGCAACACGCTCTGGTCCAGCAGGAGCGCCTTAATCCGCGCGCGCCGCCCGCAAATTCTCTCCACGAATTCGACCTCGCTTACGTCGAGTGGATCGGCACCGAATCCAGCCAATTCTTCGGCAAGCAAATCTTTCGTCAGGTAGGCGATGCGCCCGAAACGGCGCGCGTCGGTGTAGCGCAATTCCCGTCCATCATCGAGAAGCAGGCAGACGTGCGTGTGTTTTTCCAGAGGCTTCCCCGCCGGACTCGGCGCGATCTGGCCGGTCATTCCCAGATGAACGAGCAGGGACGCAGGCGCGGCATCCCCATTTCCAGAAACAAGCGTCGCTCCATCCAACGCCGACAGCCGCA
>DATKEV010000047.1:0-6547 GCA_035511855.1 Candidatus Udaeobacter sp. | reverse complement strand
TCATCAATCGTCGATTTCTCGTTGTAAACAGGGATAACCACCGACACTTTGGGGTCGTTCAGCGCGGACGGATTGTGCCTTCGATGTGCCACGGATGTCGGAAGATTGTAGCGGCGCAGCCTCAACCGAGTAAAGCAGGGTGCCCCGGCCAGCAAAGCTCTTCATTGGTCACGCACAGAAGCTTGGCGTATTCCGCCTGCCAAATCGGAAACGAACCCCCCACCTCAGTCTCACTTGCCTTTCCGCGGGCCACAGAACCAGCTATTCTATTCAAACGTCTCACAGAACTTGAATTTGACCTATGCCGGGTTTGTATCTGCTCATCTGTCTCTCGGTGAACTCTGTGTTGAATTCTTTTTGCGCGTTTCCTTGAACGAGATGACGACCTTCTACATTGAACAGTTCGGTTGCCGCGCCACGCAAGCCGACGGCGCAGCCATCGAGCGGCAATTGCGCGAACGCGGGCTAGGTTCCGCTCGGGAAGCCGCTGCCGCTGATATCGTCGTCGTGAACACCTGCACGGTCACCGCCTCCGCCGATGCCCAGGCACGCGACGCCATTCGAAGGCTATACGCCGCCAACCCCGCCGTTCGCGTGATCGTCACCGGCTGTTACGCGCAGCGCGCCCCGGAAGAGCTGAACGCGTTGCCGGGCGTTGCCTGGGTCGTCGGCAACTCTCATAAGCCGGAAATTCCTGCGCTCGTCGATTCGCTCTCGACCGCCGCGCCCCCTGGATCGGCAAAGGATTTTTTCCCCGCCGCCGCGTTGCATTCTGAATCCATCGTTCCGTTTCATTCATTTGTAGGGGCGCGACCTGCTGCGCCCCAGCTTGGCAAGATTGTCGTCGGCAACATCTTCGAACGCACTGAATTTCTCGCCGCGCCGGTCCTCGGTGGGGAGGGCAATCACACGCGCCCCACGATTAAAATTCAGGATGGTTGCAACTCGCGTTGCTCGTTCTGCGTCATCCCTTTCGTCCGCGGAAAAAGCCGGAGCTTGCCGCCGGAAACCGTTATCCAGGAAATCCAGCGCCTCGGCGAAGCGGGATACCGCGAGATCGTTCTGAGCGGCATCAACCTCGGCACTTACGGCCGCGATCTTTTTCCCCGCGTCGAATTCGAAGATCTGCTCCGCCGCATTCTCGATGAAACAACGGTCGAGCGTCTTCGCATCAGCTCCATCGAGCCCCTTGACGTCACGCGCGATCTCGTCCATCTCTTCGCCGGAACTGAACGCATGGCCCAGCATTTCCACGTGCCGCTGCAGTCCGGCGTCGACCGCATCCTCGCGGCCATGCATCGCTGGTACCGCGCCGAACACTATGCCCGCCGCGTCGAGCTCATCCACGAGCACCTCCCTCACGCCGCCATCGGTGCCGACGTCATCGCCGGCTTCCCCGGCGAAACCGAAGGCGACCATGCCGCAACTCTCGCCTTCATCGAACCGCTTCCCTTCACCTATCTTCACGTTTTCTCGTATTCGAAACGGCCCGGCACAGCCGCAGCCAGCCTGCCAAGTCAAGTTCCCGGCGCCACCACCAAGCGCCGCGCCCGTGAACTCCGGGCCCTCGGTGAAAAAAAATCCGCGGCCTTTCGCCGCTCGCAAATCGGCCGCACCCTCCGCGTCCTCACCCTCCATCGCGATGAACAGAACGATGTCGGAAGCACTCCCGCGCTGTCCAGCAACTACCTGCGCGTTCGTGTCCCAGGATTCCTTCCGTCGGATCTTTGGCAAGAAGTTGTCCTTACAATCGAAGAAGGGAACTACTTGATAGGGCGACCTGCAGCGATACTTAAACACGCGCGGTCGTGTGAACCCGCTTCTGCTCTCTCTGAACCCTCTGCGTACTTCGCGCCTCGGCGTTAGTTTTTCTTCTCCTCTGTTCTTTCCTCTTTCCTTTCAACGGTTAGCTGCCGACTGTCAACTCTCGAAAATCACCTGCGCCAGCGCCTGCGCCGCCGTATGCGTGATGCTCAGCGCGACGTGCTTCACCCCGAGTCGCTGCGCGATTTTGCCCGCTTCCCCGTTTAGCGCCAACGTTGGCCGCCCGCCGGTCTCGCGCACCACTTCCAGATCCACCCAGCGCACCCCGCGCCGCCATCCCGTTCCCAATGCTTTCATCGCTGCTTCTTTCGCGGCGAATCGTCCCGCGTAGCGTTCGTATTTATTCTTGAACTGCTCGCAGTACTCTCGTTCTCTCGGCGTGTATACGCGCCGGAGAAAAACTTCCCCGTGCCGTCCGATCGCTCCCCGGATGCGATCCACTTCGGCAATATCCACGCCCATTCCGATGATCAAGATGTCTCCGTCGCCCGCGCGTTCGGTCCCGCGGCCGGCTCCGATTATACTGATAGAGTTGTGGCTCCCGCGAAAACACTAAAGAATAAGCGAGCCCTGCGCAAACCGCGCGCCGCCAAGCGGCCTGCCGGCTCTTGGAGCGAGCGCAATGTCAGCGGCATGCGGGTTCTCCAAGTCCCCGCATTGGCAAGAATCTCTTGGCTGGTCCACGGTTTTAGCACGCGTCCAGGAGGCATCAGCGATCTGGATGGCGAGAAGGTTCTGAATCTCGGCTACACGGATTGGGATTCAAGCGAAAGCGTTTTAGAAAACCGGCGCCGGTTTCAATCCGCACTCGGCGCAAACGATCTCACGCTCACGGCGCTCAAACAATTTCATTCCGACATCATTCATGCATTCGACGCCACGCCTCGCGAACCGTGCCGCGGCGACGCTTCCATCACAAATCAAGCGGGCTTTCTCCTCGGCGTGCAATCCGCCGATTGCCTTCCCGTTCTCCTCGTCGATACGAAGAAGCGAGTGGTTGGCGCTGTTCATGCGGGTTGGCGCGGCACGCTTCAGCGCATCGTCACGAAAACCATCGGCAAGATGCGGATGCAGTTCGACACGAAACCTGCGGATTTGCTTGCCGCGATCGGCCCGGCGATTGGCGGCTGCTGTTACGAAGTTGGCACGGAAGTGGCGGTCAAATTCAAATCGCAATTCCCGAACGCCACCGATTGGTTCGATGAACTGCGCACCGGCGACGAGCCGAATCCTTTGCAATGGCTCAGCATGATGCCCCCTGGCCACCAGCCGCCTCCGAAAAATGTCTTGCTCGATTTGAAAAAAGCGAATCACGCGCAACTCATCAATGCAGGAGTTCGCGCCGAAAATATTTTTGTTAGTGATCTCTGCACTGCCTGCCGCCGCGATCTGCTCTTCAGCTACCGCAAGGAAGGCACAATGGCCGGCCGCCTCATGTCCGTCATCGGCATTCGTAATTCTAATAAGAGATCGCTTGGGTGAGCGACTCTTGTCATTCGGAAGCGAACCGATAAGGTTCGCTGAAAGATCTCAACTGCACGTAGTGGCTACTTCTGCTGCCGCAATGCCTCGCCGCTTGCATCCGAGATATTTAGAAGCGCCAATTGGCCGCAGGCAGCCATGACGTCGCGTCCGCGGGAATAACGGACAAACGCGGGCACGCCGCGATCGACCAGGATTCGACGGAACTCTTCGATACGTTCCGGGGAGGATTCGCGGTAGGAAAGCTCAGCGGGATTCCATGGAATCAGATTGACCTTGACCGATTTGAGCGGCGCCAGCAATCGCACCACACGCTGCGCATCGTCCGGCGAATCGTTCAAGCCGCCGAGCATCACGTATTCAAACGTCAGGTGCTCCCAGGTCCGCAGCGGATAATTCCTACAAGCCTCCATTAACGCGGAGAGCGGATACTTTTTGTTGATGGGCATCAGCTCATCGCGCTGCTCATCGTTCGAAGCGTTCAGCGAAATGGCCAGCTTCGGCCGAACCCTTTCCTGGCCCAGCTGCTCGATGCCCGGCACGATGCCGCTCGTCGAAAGTGTCGCATGCTTCGGCGAAATCGTCAGGCCTTTTGGATCCAGCAAGATGCGCAATGCTGCCATCACCGCCTCGAAGTTCAGGAGCGGTTCGCCCTGGCCCATCAGCACAATGTTTGTCTGGGGCGCGAGCCCGCCTGCTCCCGTGGCGCCGGCATCCTTCGCGGCGTTTTCGCTTCCATCGCGCGTCATCGTGTCGTTTCCCGCGTCTCGCAGCGCCACCAGCACTTGTCCAACAATCTCTCCCACGGACAGGTTTCGAATTAGCCCCAGCTGCGCCGTAAGGCAGAAGTGGCAATCCACGGCGCAGCCTGCCTGCGTCGAGATGCAGATGGTCTGCCGTCCCGCGCTGGGCATGAACACGGCCTCCACCGAAGCGCGTCTCGCTGACCGCCTGTCTTCGCCGGGAGGCAGTCCGAGCAAATACCGCACCGAGCCGTCGGCGGAAGTAAATCTTTGTTTCACCTCCGGCAAAGTGATGTGCGCTTCCTGGGATAGGCGATCCCTTAGCCCTGCGGGCAAATTGGTGATACGCGTGAAATCAAATTTTCGCTCGGCATACAACGCGTGATAGAGCTGCGCGCCGCGGTACGGCGGCTCTCCTAGCGATGCGCAGAAGGCCTTCAATTCCTCTTTGGATTTGCCCAGAAGTTCCATCGATCCCTTCGGTGCTCCGAATCGTCGGCCAGACATCCACACTGTCACACCACAGATTACCTCTTTTCTTGACTTCCTTAGTTACTCGCCCCATTACTTCGCGCGCGAATGGCGCTATAATTTCAAAGCAATCCCCGTGCTGATGGAATTTTCCAGGAGGCAACCGATGCTGCAACCTGTCGCGACCCAACAAATGTCGATCACCGATTGGGTCAAGGGCCTGGCCGCGATCCCCGAACGCAACTTCACGCTGCAAAACGTTCAAGATTACGTCATTCGGCATGGCGTTCTTCCGGAATCGCTGGAGGAATATTGCTTCTTTTCGAAGGGCAGCTACACGCGCAATCTCATCTTCAAGAACGAGCTGTTCGAATGCATGACGCTTTGCTGGGACATCGGCCAGCACAGCCGCATACACAATCATCGCGATCAGAACTGCTGGATGTCCGCGCCCATCGGCCGGCTGCGCATCCAGAACTATCGCGTGGACCAGCGCGACGCTTCTCAGGGCTCTTGCAGCATCGTCCCGACGGAGCTGTATGATCTCGACGCCGCGCACCCCACTTACGTCAATCCCATGGAACCGGTCCACGAAGTCATTAATGCTGCCGAATTCAGCCAGCGCGCCGTCAGCCTCCACATCTACTCGAAGCCCTTCGACAGCTGCGAAGTCTACTACCGCGATAAGGGGAGCTATGCCGACGTTCCGCTGTTCTACACCAGCGAGTACGGCAAGCTCAACCCCTCGGAAAAGCTGCTTTAGGAGCCCGGCCGGGCTCGCCGCGGGGTCTGACGGTACAGATTCGAGCGACCATCTAACTGATTGATAGAAATAGCTTTATCTTGCCTCAGACGCGGCGAATCAGGTGCCACTGGCCGCTGCGGATGCGCCTGTGTCACAATCTAGGGATGGCAACGGAAGCGCGTGACATTCAGAAGCATCTCTTGCCAAACGGCCTGGTGGTCATCACCGAGACCATGGGCCACGTGCGCTCCGTTTCCGTAGGCGTTTGGGTGCGCAACGGCTCCCGCCGCGAAGCCCGCGAGGAAAACGGTCTGGCGCACTTCATCGAGCACATGGTTTTTAAGGGCACCGAGCGCCGCTCCGCCGAGGCCATTGCCCGCGAGATGGATTCCGTTGGCGGGATGCTCGACGCCTTCACTTCCAAGGAACAGATCTGCTTCAACGCCAAGGTGCTTGATGAGCATCTCCCCATCGCTTTTGACGTCATCGCCGACCTGGTCCTGCGCCCCAAGTTCGATTCCGACGACGTGAAAAAAGAGCGCCAGGTGGTCCTCGAAGAAATCAAGATGGATATGGACAACCCGGAATATTTGCTCCATGACATTTTTACGCGCGGGTTCTGGCCGGAGCACTCCCTCGGCCGGCCGATTCTCGGGACGCCCGCCACCGTGAAGAGATTCAATCGGGAGGCGCTGCGCAACCGCTTTGGAAATTGGTTTGCGCCGGATCATCTGGTCGTCACCGCGGCGGGCAACGTAACCCATGAGCAGGTGCTTGAACTGGTGGAGCGCAATTTCGGCCACCTGAAACCGACAGGCCCCGCGGAATCCAACGGCGCGCCTGAAACGCATGCGCCCATCAATCTCGAAACCAAGCGCGACCTCGAGCAGGTGCATCTGTGCATCGGTGTGCCTTCAGTACCGCTGGGCCACGATGACCGCTTCGCCTTTGCCGTTCTCAACAATCTCTTGGGTGGCGGCATGTCCTCGCGGCTTTTCCAGAACATTCGCGAGAAGCAGGGTCTCGCCTACGCTGTATTCAGCGAGCTCACGCCCTACTCCGATGCCGGTATGATGACGGTGTACGCAGGAACCGCCAAGGAAACCGTTGGCCAGGTGCTCGATCTCACGATACAGGAATTTCGCGCGGTGAAAGAAACGCTGGTCCCGGAAGAAGAGCTGCGCCGCTCGAAGAATCACCTCAAGGGCTCGCTGATGCTCTCGCTCGAATCCACCAGTTCGCGCATGTCCAACCTCGCGCGCCAGGAGCTCTACTTCGGCCG
>DATKEV010000046.1:0-3064 GCA_035511855.1 Candidatus Udaeobacter sp. | reverse complement strand
GCGCCGTCCGTTAGCCTGAAATTCCTGGCGGAGCACCTCGCGCTCTCGCCTGCCACCGTCTCTCTCGTCATCAATCGTTCCCCCGCTGCAAAATCGATTCCGCACCGTACACAGGAACGCATCCGGCAAGCTGCCCGGGAGCTCAACTATCGCCCGAACTTCATGGCGCGCTCGCTGCGCGCACAGCGGAGTTTTACCGTTGGAGTGGTGGTGCCGGAGATCAGCGAGGGCTATGCTGCGCTGGTGCTCTCTGGCATCGAAGACCATTTGCTGGACGAAGGCTACTTTTATTTCGTGGTCAGCCACCGCCATCGGGCCGATTTGATCGAGGAGTATCCTCACCTGCTGCAACAGCGCGCGGTGGAAGGCTTGATCGCCGTGGACACGGCGTGCCAGAAAGGCGTGCCGATTCCCGTCGTTTCCGTCTCCGGGCACCGGGAAGTGGAGGGCGTAACGAACATCGTATTGGACCACGCGCTCGCCGCGAAGCTGGCAATGGAGCATCTTGCTCAGCACGGACACCGCAGCATCGCGTTCATTAAAGGGCAGGAGTTCAGCTCGGACACCCAAATTCGCTGGGAATCAGAGCGAGGGGCGGCGAAGGAATTTGGTTTGGAGATTAATGAACGGCTGGTGGGGCAGCTCGATGGTGAATCGCCGTCGCCCGAACTGGGGTATGCAGTCACACAAAGGCTGCTCGCGACGGGCGAAACTTTCACAGCATTGTTTGCGTTCAATGATATTTCTGCGATCGGAGCGATCCGCGCACTGCGGGAAGCGGGGCGACGGGTGCCGGAGGACGTTTCCGTCGTGGGCTTCGATGACATTCAAAGCGCCGCGTTCCAGAATCCCGGTCTGACGACCGTGCGGCAGCCATTGCGGGAGATGGGAGTGATCGCGGCGGAAACTCTCCTGCGCCGCATCAATGCACCGCCAAAAACACCATACCCTCGGACCATCACGGTCGAGCCCGAATTGATCGTGCGTGAAAGCACGTCAAGGGTGAAGCTTTAAATATGACCGACACCAAGACCTGTCCGGGGCGTCCAGCAAAGGGGCGACGAAGATTCCGTCGAAAAACCCGATCGCAAAAGCCTCTTTCTGCGTATCGCTTAAGTCTAGAAACTCACTAGCCTTCAAGTATCCATTCGAAATTGTTTTTATTTTTTGAGGCACAGCTTGGCCAAAAAGCACAGTCAACAAAATAATAGTCACAAGGAATGCCCCGACCATTCTTCGCTCCTTCCCGCGCGGATTCTATCCGCCTTATCTCCGTGAATCGCGCCGGACAGAATGTCGGCCAGCCTTGCGTGCCCTGCTTGGAATCCTGCGAACGCCGGCTATCGGGGAATATCCGTGTGCGCCCTTGTGCCTTGGGCAACGATAATCATTCATCCCCACATCCTTCGTCCATGTCAATCCTGATTCTCTTTATCGCGGATCACAACGATGTTGTACCGAAGTAGGGGCTCCCGGCTAGGCCACGCCGCGGACCTTTGCCGGTGACCCCTGCGGACCAAAGCCAGTCACCTTCTGGGGGAGCGGTGCCTTCATCCGGCGCAGGACGAAGTAGGCCAGCACTGTCGCGGCCAAGTCGAAGACGATCGCGACCCAGAAGACACCTGCCCAGCCAGCCTTCGGCATCGTGAACTTCGCGGCGAACGGAGTCCAAGCCGTGGGAACCACGGTGAGGACGATCCCGTAGGTAATCAACACTCCGGCCAATGCGAGCAGAATGGCCTTGGTGTTTCGACCGAGCTCCAGGCGAAGCGCCGTAGGAGCCAGGAATACCGCGAATATCACCAAGACACCGCCCAGCAGGAGCAGGATGTCGGCTAGGAAGTCGAAAGCCTTACCTGCGGCCAGCGCGGACCCAATGGGCACGAACATGGAGGCCGTACCCTTGGCGGTGTAGAGGAAGCCGTAGTTCTCGGTGGCGTGCTTGCGACCGAAGAAGTCTCCGCACAGCGCTGGAAATAGCGAGTAGATCTCGCCCCAGCCGAAAAAGGTAAACGCGCTGAATATAACGAACAGCAGCGGGTTATGGGCAAATTTGACCAGTATGTAGATGGCCGCTGCCTCTAAACCGAACGCGAGGGTCATGGTATTCTCACGGCCGATGTGGTCGGAGACCCATCCCCAGAACGGCCGGCAGAGTCCGTTGACAATGCGGTCCGCGGAGAGCGCGAAGGTCAGCGCCGGCATGGTGAGCCACAGCAGGTGGACGGGAATTTTATCAACCTGGTAGTCGACCGCCATTGGGTTGAGCTGGGCCACCGCCATTAAGCCACCCGTCGCAACCATCCCCATCATCACGTACATGAGCCAGAAGTGGGGCGTGGCGGCCATCTCGCCCGACGTGAAGTTGGCTTTGGCCTGGCGCTTCTGTACCTCTCCGACGGCCTTCTCCGGCCTCCAGGTTCCCGGCAGCCAGTTAGGAGGAGGTGCCTTAAGAAACCACGCCGCGATGAGCACGGTCACTCCCTGGATAATCCCCCATTTGATGAAGGCCGCTTGGTATCCCTTTGCGGCGATCATGTTGGCGATGGGAGCGACGGTGAAAGCAGATCCGGCGCCGAAGCCGGCGGCCGTGAGTCCCGCTGCGAGCCCACGGTGATCGGGGAACCACTTCAGAGCGCTGCCTACGGCAGTGCCGTACACGATACCGGCGCCCAGCCCGGAAAAAGCGTAAGAAAGATAAAGAGCAGTTAGCGACTCGGCTTTACCGCTTCCAACCCAGCCGAGCCCAGCCAGGACGCCGCCGAGCATCACCAATAACCTGGGGCCGAACTTGTCCACCAGCCAGCCCTCGAAGGGGACGAGCCAGGTTTGGAGGAGAACGAAGACGGTGAAGGTCACCTGGATGAGGGCCTGCTCTGTCTTGAGGTGCTCCTGGAGTGGCGGTACGAAGAGCGTCCAGCCGTACTGGAAGTTCGCCACCGCCACCATGCTGAGGATGCTGAAGAACAGAATCATCCAGCGGTTGGGTTCGCTGGCCCTAGAAGCTACTGCGGCTGTGGAAGCAGCCATAAATACATCTCGCTGTCTCGTCAGACTTTAGCCG
>DATKEV010000045.1:0-112398 GCA_035511855.1 Candidatus Udaeobacter sp. | reverse complement strand
CGAGCACTGCCAACCCAACTACCAGCTGCGGAGCTGCCACTCGCTCCAGCGTTGCAAAAACGGGATCATTAAAACGGAAATTCTGAACATAGGTGCCCAGCGAGCCAAAAGGAATCCGCCCGTTGTGGAGGAAGGGCACATATAAAAGTACGAAGATGATTGCGGCCAGCGCGCTGTCGCGCATGCGAACCCGCTTCCAGTAGAGTGGCAGAAGTACAATCGGGAGGAGTTTCACCGCAACAGCAAGCCCAAAAGATATGGCTGCAGTGGCACGCCAGCGTCTCACAAGCGCAGCCGCGGACACCAACAGCAGCAGCGCGCCGACAATATCGATGTGACCGCTGCCCGCCACTTCAGTCGCCAGCAGGGGGTGCCAGGCATAAGCCAGAACCCAATGCTCTCCCTGCCGGGTACAACGCAAGACATCGAGCAACACAAACACGATCGCCAGATCGCAAACTACAAATGCCACTTTCAGTGCAAAGGTAGACTCATGAATCGAAGTTACGGCGCGGAAAAATAGCTGCGCCCCCGCTGGATATGGGCTCGGCACCTCCGGATTATTCAGCGTACGCGTCTCAGATGTGTGCAAGCTGGCAAGTGCAGGTTCGCTTGGAACCACAATATAAGGGTTATAGCCGAGCCGCTGCACCCGTCCGTCCCAAACATATCGATGAATGTCGTCGTCTAAACCCGGTGGCATCCGCAGAAACAGAAAATGCCACAGAGCAGCGAGCGTGAGACCGAAGAAGATGACGTGCTTCGGAAACTTTGGCGTGGAAAATAGCTCGCGGATGGCCACGAGATACGCGACGCCGGCAAGGGCCAGAGGAATGATGAATGACGGTTCACCCCTGCGGCTGAAGTTGTGAGAGCAGATGGTCAGCGCCACAAGCAAGATGCCGCCGAGTCCGTACAGTCTGTGCGAGGGTGTGAGTCTCACAGGCTTCTCATACGAAGTTGGGCAACCACTTGCTGCCATTCGGTGAGCCAGCCTGCAGTTCTTGGTGCCTTTCCTGGAGCGAGCCGCAGTTCCTGAGCAAGCAGAATCAAATCATTGGCGACGTCGATGTCGTAGAAGCGTTCCGTAAACCCGGTTGAGAGTTCAAGGACCTCCGTGCGCATCAACAATCTGTCGAGCGCGCTCCTTGTTCCCATACCATCGCCTTCGAAGAGCGACGAGTGAGCGGCCTTGGCGCCAACCAGATAGTAGCCTCCATCGTGCGTTGGACCGACCACCACGTCATGCATGGCTAGTATTTCGAACGCGCTGTTCAGAACCGACGGTGCAAGGTGTGGACTGTCGCTATTGAACGCGATGACCTGCCGCCGGCCGGCCGCAGTGAAGTGTCGGAAAACAGAGGTGAGTCCCGCTGCGAGACCTTCGCCTTTCTGCGCTACGATCTGCACTGTATCACCTAACAGGTCCGCCAATTCGCTCTGATCCGACCCAGGGCACATCACTGCGACCTCAACGCACGTCAATGACTTTGCCAACGCGACGCTGTCCTCTAAAAGGCAGCGATACAGCGCTGTCACTGCGGAAGAAGGAAGGCTCTCAGTGAGTCGGGTCTTGACCATGCCCGGCTTTGGGGCTTTCGCCATAATCACCAAGATGCGGTTTGGGGGAGAAAAACACACAGCAGTCTGGCTAGAGGATTCCATGAGAGAGCGATTTAACGAGACTTACGCAACTCGCGGCGTTCCCGTCCTTCGACGGCGAAAATAATAGCGCACTATCCGGCTCAAGATGCACCACGTTGCTCCTACCGTCCCCTTCACCGTACCGCTAATTTTGGACTTTCCAATGCGCGGGTAGTAGCTCACAGAGACTTCCTCGATGCGAAATCCCGCGATGGCCCCTTTCAAGATCATTTCCACCGCCCAGCCGTAGGTCGCCTCTTCAAGAGCGAGGGCGCGCAGCACATCTGTCCGGACAGCGCGAAACGGACCGAGGTCACTGACCTTCACTCCGTACAAAAGCCTGATCAGGCCGGCGGCAAGGCGATTGCCGAAGGATTGTTGCCACGGCAGCGCACCGGGGTTGCTTTTGCCGCCGAAGCGCGAACCGAGCGTAATGTCGGCGCGCCCCTCGATGATCGGAGCCAAGATAATCGGCAACTCCGAAGGGCGATCGCTATAATCTCCGTCGAGGAAAACGGCCACATCGGGATTCTCCGTATTCGCAAACCCTGTCAAACAAGCGCGCCCATAGCCTCGGCGAGGCTCATGGATAACTCGCGCCCCCATCCTTCGCGCGAGATCAGGCGTTCCGTCAGTCGAATTGCTGTCGACAACGATGACCTCCGTGACGAGATTGGAAGGCAGGTCGGCAAGCACGCGGCCAATGGCCTGCGCTTCGTTATGCGTAGGAATGATCACCGACACTCGCACGCAGATTTGCTCGTCACCACCACGGGGACGAGGGACGCCGCCGGGCTAGCAACCCGTCGACACCCCAAGTTCGGCCCGCTCTTCCGACAGAAAGCGCAAGCGATGCAAGCACCGGAACCAGTAGTTCCCAAATCCATGACGTGCCCCATTCCGAGATCCACAGGCTGGTGAGGAACCCGAACGCCACAAAAGCTACCGGGCGTGCGAGCAGACCGATGAGCAGCAGGATTCCGAGGGAGATCTCTGTCATGGCTTGCATCGGAGCCGCCATGGCGGCGTGGCTGGCCATGAATCCAAGAATGGCTTTCCACGCGCCCGGCGAGTGACCGCGCTGGATGTAGTAATTAATGACGCCTGCGTAGCCCGCCGGAGTGTAAGCACCCTTCCCGAGGTTCTCAAAGAAGACCCACACAAACATCGCTCCAATCGTCAGCCGCACTATTGCCAGCCCAATTCGCGCGTACGGTTCGTCGACCGCTCGGCGTGTGTCATTTAAAGCCGGGTCTAGATTCATCATAGTGGCTCCTTCCCTGTAATCCCCTCGGTCGAGAAACTGCTTGAACTGAGGCTTGCTCCGCCCGGGTCATAGCGACATCGAGGAGCTTGGCCGATTTCGTTCGCAATGAACGGCCATCGAATTGTTCCTGCTCGGGGCTTCACAAGTCAGCCTCTAGCAACCACTACCGTTGTGCAGGAACTTCCAAGCTTCGGCAGATCGCGGTTGGCCGCCATTCGGATCTCCAGGCTTGGCCGCTCCCCGCGAATAATTGGGCAATAAGAGTCAGGCTGTAGCAGCGCACCTTGCAAGCGTCGCCGCCCAGCACATCCTCCATGACACGGGCCCCGAAACTCACAAGGCTCGCATAATTCGGGAAGCATCCGGGCCTGCTCGAAGGGTGCGGAGCTCAAAATGTCGGGCCCGGCCGAGATCAAAACCGAAAGTGGCTCGCCAAATCCGGGCCAGTAAACACAAGGCTGGGTGGTGGCTCGCGGTGTTACTCGAACGGTGCTAACTCCACATCCTGCTCTTAGCGGTGGGAGGCCCACCATGGCTCGAACCAGTGGCTCGCCAATAGCAATCACATCGGTCTCCGCAAAGAGGCGACGGAACCCCGCCCAATACTCCTCATAGGTCAGCGCATAAACGTCAGATCGTACTGCTTGATACACGTTAACTCGTAAGGGAGCGTCAAATCGTTTGGCTACTCGCGCCACATCCGCCAGACGCAAGTAGTTCGCCTTCATCATGACGGCGATAATAGTCACGGGCACTCCCAGTCTGACACATCGCTCTGCCTGCTGATGAATGAGCGCCCAATTGCCGGGACCGCGCTGTGCGTCCTGCTCGGCTTGAGTTGGGTAATCGACAGAGAACTCGATGTCGTGGAAGGCGCGTAATTCGTGGTCTTCCAGAACAGCCACGCTGTGGCCATTGGAAGTGATGGTCAGCTTGGCGGGTTGGGTGCGCAAGTAGGTCAGTATCGCCTTAAAATCTGGATGCATGCCGTTCTCGCCGGTGCCCAGATTCACGGAGCGAACAGGCAGCCTTTCCATAACTGCCTTTACTTGATCCAGAGAGAGACGGTCCGCGCGAGTCGGATCGCGGTAGCAGAAGGCACAGGAAAGATTGCACTCGTTGGTCAGCCCGAGGCCGAGCGAAATACCATCATCAGATTGCACCACGTGTGATGTGGCCGATGAGGACCGAATTGTGACATCGTACATGCACTACTCTCCGTCACCGGACCTGCGCAACGTGGCGTCATTGAGTGTAGCGGGCGACTGCGGCAAAATCTGGTCGCCTGCTCAGCTTGACCTCCAGTTCGAAAATCCGGTCGTACTCAGCACTGAGCGAAACTCGCGGCAGCAGATAATCTCTCAGAACACTAACACCGTCGTTGCCGTATGCGAAACACTCAACGCCTGACAGCCAGAACGAGTCCAAAGGTCAAACTGGCAAAGCAAAAGTGTCTAAGAATGTTTTTGCTTTCCGATTCTGTCAGAGGCGCGGAAGCCCGCTGGATCCAAAACCGGCTCGAACATTGTATACGGCCGGTGCCGGGTGTACGTTATCAGTCAGCAGAGAAGGCAAGGAGAATTCTGTTACGGAGGAGGTATTGGCCGTGAATCGTCGTAAGTTCTTGCAATCAGGAAGCATCGTGTCCGCAAGCCTCGCGTTCGCGAACGCTGGCCGATTGTTTTCAGAGGTCACAACGCTTGACCGTTGGCGCACATTTCAAGTAACGACCCGCGTCGAAGTTCTGAAAACCTCCGGGAAGACGTGCGTATGGTTGCCGGCGGCCCTCATTACTGAAACGCCCTTCCAGAAGACGCTCGCGAATACCTTCAGCTGCGACGGCGGAACCGCGAAGATGGTCGAAAGCAAGGGTGACGCGCTCGGAATCATCGCCGCAGAATTTCCAGCTGGCGTACGGCCGACCCTCAACCTCACAAGCCGAATCGCGACCAAAAACTATGCGGTCGATCTCTCCGCGCCCAGCAAGGCACCAAAAGGGGACCGCGAGGACTTGGAGCACTTTTTGCGGCCGACCAAGCTCCTGCCGACCGACGGTATCGTGAAAGTGACGGCGAGCGAAATCACCAAGGGAGCGAAAACGGATGTTGATAAAGCGCGCGCAATCTACGAGTGGATTGTTGACAACACCTTTCGGAATCCGAAAGCGCGCGGCTGCGGCGTCGGCGACATTCGTTTCATGCTGGAGTCCAAAGATCTGGGCGGGAAGTGCGCGGATCTAAACGCACTGTACGTTGGGCTGGCGCGCGCGGCGGGCCTCCCCGCGCGAGACGTTTATGGCATCCGCGTCGCCAAGTCCGAAATGGGATACAAGAGCCTCGGTGCTTCGTCAGAGAACGTGACGAAAGCGCAGCACTGCCGCGCAGAGGTTTACCTTGGTGACTACGGCTGGGTACCTTTAGATCCTGCAGACGTGCGAAAGGTCGTGCTCGAGGAACCGCCCGGAAATCGACCGCTGGAGGACGATATGGTCAAGAAGGCCCGCGCGCGGCTATTCGGGTCCTGGGAAATGAACTGGATGGCGTACAACTTCGCGCACGATGTCGCTCTGCCCGGGTCGAACGGCGCGCCAGTCAGCTTCTTTATGTACCCGCACGCGGAAACGACCGAAGGCCGACTCGACAGTCTCGATCCGGACAACTTCAAGTATGAGATTACGTCGACGGAGACCACATCTACAAACGGCTGACGGATACAGGCGTAGAAATGTCGTTCGCTCCCTGCACATTCTCGGCGGCGCATGGTCGGCAATCCGCGAACTATCCAGAAACGGGGCTGTGGCAACGAGCTCCTCTTCCGGAACATTAACGTGGCAGGGGGCTTTTCGCAAGAAGCGTCCCGCTTCGAAGCGGAGTATTCACGAACGGAGAGCGCCCTGTCTCCACTTCAGGTCGAACCGACACAATATCCGCACTTAGACGGCTTTTAGGCCCTTTTTCTCAAACGATTTCCAGCCTTTTTGCCAGTTGTCCCAATCCTCGAGAGTGGCCTTGAGCATCCCCTTTGCCGCTTTGTGCAGCCAGCGCCCACGCCGGGCGGCCAAGTCTTTCTTCACTTTGGGAATGGCCTTCGGGCTCCCGAAGTGTATATTCGCGGTCTCCCATCCCATGTCATAGAGCAGCCGCGCTTCATCTCTTTCTTTGGGCAGGGAAGCGAGCTCGACGCGCGAACAATCCGGTGCCAACCGCCGGACCAGCCAATGCCCATGAAAGCGCACGCAGGGATCCTTCACTCGAATGGCGCGATCAACGAGCTTAGCGCCATAAAGCTCTTCGGAAGAGATGTTCCGGAACCAAGCCCACGCGGAGGTTCTGATCGCCTTGGCTTCGCGTGCAATGAACGCCCCCTGCCAGGAGGAAAGCGCAAGAATCCGGGGATGTCCCAAACTCCCCAGCCCCGCAATGCGGCGTCTCAACTGGTAAGGCCGACGAGGCGCCGGAAAAGACTCCTCGATGAGTGTTCGCGCTTCCGCCGGCGCTTTCGCGGAATAAGGTGGACACTGCTGCATTTTCTCCCAGAAGAGGACTGGATCCCTTAGCTTGCCTAGCGCAAGCAGCCGCAACCACTGGTGATGTTCCGCCAGGATGAACGCCTTACCGCCCGCGGCCAGGGCATCCCGATAGCCCTCCTCAAGGGCCTCCGCTGCTTCCCGGCGCGTCATCGACAGATGCTCTGCAGAGATGGCCAAATAGGCGCTGGTAGCAAGCCTTACCAGGTCCAGTGTGTACGCCGCCGGCCAAGCTTCATCAAAGTCATTCACTCCCCAGATCAGCCGCCCTTCCTGGTCCCTCCAAGTGCCAAAGTTTTCGATGTGCAGGTCGCCGATAGCCAGCACCGCCGCAGCTTTTGCCAAATCGCCACACTGTTCCGGCCACAACTGCAACCACCGGTAGAACGTGGCGCGGAAGAAAGGAAAGGCCGCTTCCGCCATGCTCTCGTGTTTGAGCTTCAGGTCCTCGCGGATAATGGGAATTCGTTTTGCCAGCCACTGCTCGAAGCTGGCCGTTGCTTTCAAAACATTCATGGCGTGCGCCTCATCCAACCAGATCTGCTAGACCCGCGCGCGCTCCGCTTGGATTTTTCCGGCGGTTACGCGTGCTTCGTAGATGGGGAAACGGCCGGCGAGTTCCGCGACTTGTTTGCGCACGCGCTGTTCGATCTCCGCTCTGCCGATATTGGTCAAGATTTCCGCGATCCAGCCACCAATCTGTTCCATCTCTGGTTCACGCATCCCGCGAGTGGTTATGGAAGGACCGCCCAAGCGGATTCCGCCGCCTTTCATGGGCGGTAGTGGATCAAAGGGGATCGAATTCTTGTTGACGGTGATGCCTGCTCGGTCCAGAGCCTTCTCCGCGTCCGTCCCCGTGATACCGCGCGGATGCACTTCGATCAGAAAAAGATGATTGTCGGTGCCGCCGGTCACGATGCGAAAACCATGCCTGGCAACTGACGCAGCCAGTGCCTTTGTGTTTGCGACTACCTGCTTCTGATATTCCTTGAACGGGGGCTCCATGGCCTCCTTCAGGCAAACGGCCTTCGCCGCGATCGTGTGGACAAGCGGTCCGCCCTGCGTGCCAGGAAATGTCAGCTTGTCGAGTTCCTTTGCAAACGCGGCCTTGCAGAGCACCATTCCGCCGCGCGGCCCACGCAAAGTCTTGTGCGTGGTCGTCGAAACGATATCCGCATGAGGCACGGGGCTTGGGTGCAGGCCCGCGGCAACGAGGCCGGCGATGTGCGCCATGTCCACGAAAAAGAGCGCGCCAACAGATTTAGCGGCTTTGGCAATGCGCGCGAAATCGATGATCCGTGAATACGCGCTCGCACCAGCCACAATCATCTTCGGTTTGTGCTCGCTGGCGAGCCTGTCGATTTCGTCGTAGTCGATGCGTTCATCTTCCTTACGCACGCCGTAGGCTACGAACTTGTACATCCTGCCGGAAAAATTCAGGGGATGCCCGTGCGTCAAATGTCCGCCGTGGGACAAGTTCATCCCCAGCACGGTGTCGCGGGGCTGCAGCATGGACATGTAGACCGCGACGTTTGCCGAAGTGCCGGAGTGCGCCTGCACGTTGGCATGGTCGGCGCCGAATAATTCCTTCGCTCGATCGATGGCCAGTTGTTCCACTTTGTCGGCATATTCGCACCCGCCGTAATAGCGCCTCCCCGGATAACCCTCCGCGTACTTATTGGTGAAGATCGAGCCCATGGCTTCGAGCACCGCTTCCGACACGAGGTTCTCCGACGGAATCAGCTCGAGACCAGTGGCCTGTCGCTTCGCTTCTTCACGCAGCAAGCCAGCGATTTGTGGGTCCACGGTGTCCAGCGGACGGTTCATCCGCTCATTCGCGTCTGTGGTCTTTGTCATGGGGCCTTCTTAGTTGTGACCGTGAAGCGGCCAGCGTTTCGCCGCGCAGGTCTCGAGAGTGGACAGCGCAGCGATTTTAGCGAATAGAGTGCACGAAAGCCAAATTTCAACGGAGCCACTCTCTGGAGTCCAAACGGGTGGTATATTTGCCGCGGAACAATTCCCATGCGAATCAAACCTGATCGTGGTTCAGCAAGATTCGCAAAACCGGGGGGATGAGGCGGAATCATGTCTATGCCCATAACGAATTTCCGGCGAGTCGAACCATCGGCATCCCTTTGGACGTCATTTAGGGTCATGGGTTGCACGCTAATAATTTCGCTTCTCGTGGCGGTGACAGGTTTAATTGCGCAGGACAAGAACCCATATGCCGGGGATCCGAAGGCGGCAAAGGCAGGCGAATCACAGTTTCGCGCGAACTGCGCGTTTTGCCATGGACTGGGCGCACGCGGCGGAGGCCGCGGGCCGGATTTAACGCGCGCGCAGAAACGCCACGGAAACGGCGATGCCGACTTGTTCCGAACGATCAACGAAGGAGTGCCGGGTACGGCGATGCCGCCGAACGGGGCGACGCAACAGGGCGTGGGCATGACAGAAGAAGAGATTTGGCAGGTGATCAGCTACATCCGCAGCGTGCAAGTGAAAGCGCCCGTGCAGCCGATGGGAAATGCGGCGCACGGGAAGGAGCTTTTTTATGGCAGCGCATCTTGCTCGACTTGCCACATGGTTCAGGGGAAGGGAGGTCGGCTGGGCCCCGACCTGAGCACCACCGGTTCGGCACGTTCAACGAGTTATCTTGTGGAATCGATCCGCGAGCCCAGCCGCCGGCTGGCGCAGGGGATTTCCGAAGCGATGAAAGAGTTTTCCCAGGAATACGAAACGGTGAAAGTGGAAACGGCGGACGGGCAGAAGTTCATGGGCGTGGTGCTGAACGAGGATCATTTCACGCTGCAAATGATGGACACACGGGAAAATCTTCGTCTTTTTGAAAAGGACAAATTGAAGTCCTTCGAAAAGACGCGCGAATCGCTGATGCCGGCCTACGATCAGAAAACGCTAAGTGACAAGGAGATGCAGGACATTCTCGCGTATTTGCTGGAAGTAGGTGCGCAATGAAAAAGGTGAAGGCCATAGGACGAAACAAAAGCAGATTCCTCGCTTCGCTCGGAACGACAGTTGTAGCGAGAATGGCGCTAAGAGCGAGTGCGGCACTCGTATTGGTGGGCTCAGGAGCTTCCTTTGAGCAATCCAGCAACGCGCAGGTGACGTCGCAGCGGCTGGTGGATGCGGCCAAGGAGCCACAAAACTGGTTGATGTATTCCGGCGATTACGCGGGGCACCGGTTCAGCACGCTCGATCAAGTCAACACTGGGAATGCCGCAACACTCGTTCCCAAGTGGGCGTATCAGACCATGGCTGGCGGGAAATTCGAAACGACGCCGCTCGTCGTGGATGGCGTGTTGTATGGAACGGGCCAGGACGATCGCGCGTTTGGACTTGACGCACGCTCTGGCCGACCGATCTGGCAGTATCAGCGGGCGCTCCCTGCCGATATTCGTCCCTGCTGCGGGCGCGTGAATCGCGGCCTGGCCATTCTGGGCGATAAAGTGTTTCTCGGCACGCTCGATGCGCATGTGATCGCGCTCGACGCCAAGACCGGCAATGTGGTTTGGGATGTGACTCCCGTCGACTATCGCGGTGGCTACAGCATTACGCTCGCGCCTTTGGCAATCAAAAATCTGGTGATCATCGGCGTCTCCGGTGGCGAGTACGGCATCCGCGGCTTCATTGATGCCTACGACGCCGCGACCGGCGAGCGCAAATGGCGGTTTTATACGGTTCCCGGCCCGGGCGAGCCGGGGCATGACTCGTGGGAAGGCGAATCGTGGAAAATCGGCGGCGCGCCTGCGTGGATCACGGGCACGTTCGATCTCGCGACGAACACGACCTTTTGGACCACGGGCAATCCTTCGCCTTCGAATCGAGGCGAGGGACGCGCGGGCGACAATCTCTACAGCAATTGTTTGCTGGCGATCGACCCCGACACGGGAAAATTGAAATGGTATTACCAGTTTTCCAAGCACGATGAACACGATTACGACGCCACGCAAGTTCCGGTGATGATCGATCAGGGTGAAAAACATCTGATCGTGCACGCCAACCGCAACGGGTTTTTTTATGTGATCGATCGGACCAACGGAAAACTCCTCTCCGCGACACCCTTTGCCAAAGTGACTTGGAGCGATTCGCAAGACGCCACGGGCACGCCGGTCGCGCGCAAAGACGCTTCGCCCACGCCCGACGGGAATCGCGTGTGCCCCGGCGCGGCGGGCGCGACGAACTGGATGTCGCCAACTTACGATCCGCAAACAAAACTGTTCTACGTGACGGCGCGCGAGCAGTGCGACATCTTCAGCACTGCGCCGCAGCCCTATGAAGCGGGCCACGCGTATTACGGCAGCGCGTATTTTCCAAACGACGATGCCGCCCCGTTTACAGGCGCACTGCGTGCCCTCGATCCCGAGACAGGGAAACTCAAGTGGGAACTCAAGCACTTGTCGCCAACGTGGGCGGGGGTGTTGTCCACCGCGGGTGGGCTCGTTTTAACCGGCGACGCAGAAGGCAACTTCATGGCGCTGGACGCAGCCTCCGGCAAAGTCTTATGGCACTTCCAGTGCGGCGCGTCGGTGTATGCTTCGCCGATGTCGTTCGCGGTCGGCGGAAAGCAATATTTGGCGGTCGCAGCGGGGTCGGCGCTGTTTACATTTGCACTGCCCTAATTTTTGTTCAAGGCCATGGACTACATTTTGACCTCCATACCCCGCTGTTGAATCATTCCTCAACCGAATAACATCGGCCGTCCTGCTGGTGTGCGCCACCGTAAAATTCACGCTATACTTGGAGGGTTATGCTTGCGGTCAATAACATCACTATGCGGTTCGGCCCGCGGGTCCTGTTCGAGAACGTGACTTGCACCTTCATGGCCGGGCGGCGCTACGCCGTCACCGGGCCGAATGGCGCCGGCAAGTCCACGTTTATGAGGATTTTGACCGGTGAGCTGGAACCCACGAACGGCTCGATTACCCGGCCAAAAAGGATGGGTGTGTTGCGGCAGGACCAGTTCGCGTTCGACGAGTATCGCGTGATTGACACGGTCATCATGGGGAATGCTTCGTTGTGGGAGGCGTTGGAGGAGCGCGATGCGCTCTATGCCAAACCGCATGACGAATTGACCGACGCGGACGGAATGCGCCTCGGCGAACTCGAAGGCATCGTCGGGGAAGAAGGCGGCTACACGGCGGAAGCGGATGCGGGCGTATTGCTCGACGGCCTGGGAGTCGAGGCGGCACTGCACGAGCGCAAAATGGGCGAATTGCAGGGCGGGCAGAAAGTCCGCGTGCTGCTGGCGCAGGCGCTGTTCGGCAATCCCACCGCGCTGCTGCTTGACGAACCCACGAACAACCTGGACCTCGATTCGGTACACTGGCTGCAAAGATACTTGGGCGATTACGAAGGCGTGCTGATCGTTATTTCGCACGACCGCCACTTTCTGAACAGCGTCTGCACGTACACCGCGGACATTGACTACGAAACGATCATCATGTACGTGGGCGGCTACGACGACATGATCGTCGCCAAGACGCAGATTCGCTCGCGTATCGAGGCGGACAACGCCAATCGCGAAAAGAAAATCGCGCAGTTGCAGGAATTCATCGCGCGTTTCTCCGCGGGCACGCGCTCCGCGCAAGCCACTTCACGCAAAAAAGAAGTCGAGCGCCTGCAAACATCCGAGCTGGCCAGGAGCAACATCCAGCGCCCGTACATCAAATTCGACCTGAAGCGCAATTCCGGGCGCCATCCGCTGGAAATTCGCAGCGTCGAGAAATCCTATGACGATTTGAAGGTGATTCCGCGGTTCAGCGCCAGCATCGTGCGCGGAGAAAAAATAGCGTTGATGGGGCGGAACGGCGTCGGCAAAACCACCATGCTGAAATCGCTGGTGCGCAATGCGCCCGGCTTCATCTCCGATTCGGAGCGCGAGTTTCCGATCGATGGCGGGGAAGTGCGCTGGGGGCACGAAGTGGCGGTCGGATACTTCGCGCAGGATCACAGCGAATCCATTACCAAGGGTACGACCGCCATTGAATGGCTGTGGCAGTTCGATCCGTCTGCTTCGCAGCAGGAGCTGCGCGGGCTGATGGGACAGATGCTCTTCAGCGGGGAAGATGCGCTAAAGCCGACACGCGCGCTTTCCGGCGGAGAATGCGCGCGGCTGATTTTCTGCCGGCTCATGCTGCAGAAGCCGAATTTTCTGGTGCTCGATGAGCCCACCAACCATCTTGACCTGGAATCCATCAACGCGCTCAATATCGCTTTGCAACGGTATGATGGCACGGTTCTGCTGGTCACGCATGACCACGACGTCATCGACGAAGTGGCTACGCGCATCCTGCATTTTCACGGCGGCAAGATTGAAGACTTCAAGGGCACCTACGAGGAGTTCGTGGCCTACGCCGAAGCAAAGGCCTCGTAAGAACGTAATCTGCGAGATTCATTTGTTGGTTTCATAACGAGCGTCCGGCCGCAGCACCCGACGCCCACGCCCATTGGAAATTGAATCCGCCCAGGTGACCGGTGACATCGACGACCTCGCCGATGAAGAACAGTCCTTTGACCTTTAGACACTCCATGGTCTTGCTAGACAATTCATCGGTATCGACGCCGCCGGCGGTCACTTCCGCCTTTTCGTAGCCCTCGGTGTCCACGGGGGTGACCACCCATTCGTGAACCCGCTTCTCCAGTTTTGCCAAGCCATCATTGTCCCAGGCCGCTGGTGCATAGTATTCAAGCCAGCGTTCGGCGAATCGCTTCGGCAGTATTCCCTGAAACGCCTTTTGTGCCGCGGCGATATTGCGCACCTTGGCCGCGCGAATCGCGGGCGCAATCTCATGATCCGGAGCCAGATCGATTTGGATGGACTGCCCCTTCCCCCAATACGAGGAGACCTGCAGGATCGCTGGCCCGCTCAAGCCGCGATGGGTGATCAACATGTTCTCGCGGAAGACGTGATGATTGGCCTTCGCGAGCACCTTTGCCGCGACGCCCGCCAAGCCGCAGTACCGGGTGCGATCTTTGCCGGCCAGGACGAAGGGCACGAGCGCGGGCCTGGTCTCCACGATTTTCAATCCGCATTGGCGCGCCAGTTGGTATCCGAACGGCGTCGCGCCCATTTTGGGGATCGATAGTCCGCCCGTCGCAACCACGAGGACCGGCGCATAAAATTCGCCGGATTCGGTGCGCACCACGAAATTCGTTGCGCGCTGCACTTCCCGGATTCGGCTCTCGACAAAAATTTGCACTCCCGCCGCCTGGCATTCCGATTCCAGCAACTGCGTGATGTCCCGCGCCGAGCGGTCACAGAAGAGTTGCCCGAGCGTTTTTTCGTGATAAGGAATGCGATGCTTTTCGACCAGCGCGATGAAATCCGCGGGCGTGTACCGTGCCAGCGCGGATTTCGCGAAGTGTTCATTCGCGGAAATGAAATTTTCCGGTTGACAATGGATGTTTGTGAAGTTACAGCGCCCCCCGCCGGAGATCAAAATCTTCTTCCCAATTCGATCGGCGCGCTCAAGCACGGCGACACGGCGCCCGCGTTTGCCGGCCTCTATTGCGCAGAGAAGTCCCGCGGCGCCAGCGCCAAGAACCAAGGCGTCAAAGTTGCGCGTCAAGAGTGAAGCTCACTCGATTCGGAAGCAGCCGACGGCCGAATTTCCACTGCCATGACTCTCAAGGTTAAACTATGTGCAGGAGAAGACCGAGAAATTTGCCTCCGATTATCAGCGCACAAGGACTATCGAAGAGATACGGGGCCGCGCCGCTCTTCCAGAATATTTCTTTCACGGTTTCCGAAGGGGATCGCATCGGCGTCATCGGCCCGAATGGTTCGGGCAAGTCAACATTGCTGGAAATGATGATCGGCCGCGTCAAACCGGACAACGGGGATGTGGCGATTCGCAAGGGTACGCGGCTCAGCTACGTCGCTCAAATTTCGGAGTTTGCGCCGGGGGTGACCGTCCGCTCGGTGATCGAAAGCGCTCTGGAACGCGCGGCGGTTAGCGTGGCCGAGCGCGCCTCACGATTTGCCGAAACGCTGGGCCGTTCGGGTTTTACGGATCTTGATGCGCACGCTGAGACGCTCTCTGGCGGTTGGCGCAAACGTCTCGGCGTTGCCGAGGCTTTGGTCCAGGCGCCGGACATATTGCTCCTGGACGAGCCCACCAATCATCTGGACCTCGCCGGGATTCAGTGGCTCGAATCCATTCTCCGGAATGCGCCGTTTGCCTGCGTGGTGGTCAGCCACGATCGTTATTTTTTGGAAAACGTCGTTAACGAAATGGTGGAGCTTAACCGCGCTTACGAAGACGGCGCGCTGCGCGTGAACGGAAACTACAGCGCATTTCTTGAAGCGAAGGAAGAGTACCTGCACGCGCAGAAAAAGAGGCAGGAATCGCTGGAGAACCGCGTGCACACGGAGCTCGAATGGCTGCGCCGCGGACCGAAAGCGCGGGCCACCAAGGCCAAAGCGCGTATTGACAAAGCGCACGAGATGATCGGCGAACTCGCGGAGATGCATGCCCGCAGCCGCCTCGCCAGCGCGGAGATTGATTTCTCCGCGACGAACCGCAAAACCAAGCAGCTCATCACTCTCGACGATGTTTCTTTCGGTGTTGGCAGCCGCAGACTTTTCAAAGACATTCATTTCAGCGTCACCTCGGGGATGCGAGTGGGGCTGGTTGGTCAGAACGGCAGCGGCAAGACGACGCTGCTTCGCCTCATGCGCGGAGATATCAAACCGGAAACCGGCAAGGTGCGGCGCGCCGAGGGTTTGCGAGTCGTGTACTTCGATCAAAATCGCGAACTTGATCCGGACATTACTTTGCGCCGGGCGCTCGCGCCGGACAGCGACGCAGTGATTTATCAGGATCGCGTGATTCATGTGGCGTCTTGGGCGGAAAGATTTCTGTTCTCGAGTGAAAACCTAAATCAGCGGGTCGGGCGGCTTTCCGGCGGGGAGCGCGCACGCGTCTTGATTGCTCAACTCATGCTGCAACCTGCGGACGTGCTGCTGCTGGATGAACCGATCAACGACCTGGATATCCCCACGCTCGAAATCCTGGAAGAGAGCTTGCTCGAATATTCCGGGGCGCTGGTGCTGGTCACACACGACCGTTTCATGCTCGATCGTGTTTCGACAGTGGTAGTCGGTCTGGATGGTTTTGGCGCGGTGGAGCGTTTTGCAGACTACTCGCAGTGGGAATCCTGGCAGCGTGCACAGTTGGCAATGGCTGCAGCGAAATCGGCGGAAGGAAACCGGCGCCCTCGCTCTCGTGAAGACGCAGCCCGGCGTGTCACAGCAAAAAAGAAACTATCTTATGTCGAAGCACGTGAATTTGCGGCCATGGAAAGCCGCATCAACGAAGCGGAGCAGATCCTTCACGCCAAGCGCGCGGCGCTCGAAAATCCTGCGATCACCAGTGATCGAATGAGTCTCCAGAACGCGTGCAGCCAATTGGACGAAGCGCAGAAGTCGGTGGATAGTCTCTACGCGCGGTGGGCTGAACTGGAACAAAAGCAGGGGTGACCTTCCACGACAACTGCCAGATTTGGGGCAGGCCGCATCTACCCCCACGATTCGCAACGAATGCGTCTCTAAATGCTGAGCCGTCCACGCTTCTATTTGCTGAGCAGGCTCTTCCAGCGCGCCCAGGCATCGGCACGCGCCTTTTTGTCCGCATCCTCGGCAGCCGGGGCTTCGCCCGCGCGCATGAAGCCATGAGCGGCGCCCTCGTAAGTGATCGGCTCGTACGTTTTGCCGGCTGCCTTCATTTGCGCGATGGCATCCGGGATAGTGGCGCCGATGCGCGCGTCATTTCCAGCGTAGAAGCCGTAGACCGGGGCCTTGATGCGCGCCATGGCATCTTTCTCCGGCGGCCCGCCGTAGAAGACAAATGCGGCAGCGAGATCGCCTCGGTTGGTCGCGAAGCGAAATGTCTGGCTGCCACCCCAGCAGAATCCCCCAACGAAAAGTTTCCCGTTCGATGCGGGGATCTTCAGCGCATAATCCGCGGCGGCGTTCAAGTCCGCGGTCACTTGGTCGGGGTTCAAATGGCTCACAGCCTCCATCGTTTTGCCTTCGGCAAAATCGCTGCTTCGCCCGCCGTTAGGTCCCATCCCCGAAAGTAGATCAGGTGCCACTGCAATATATCCGGCCGCCGCCACCTGATCCGTGAGGTCTTGCACCCAGTCCGTCATGCCAAAGATTTCGTGGATGATTAGGATGACGGGCGTCTTGTTTTTCGATTCCGGGTAAACGACGAAAGTCTCGAGCGAGCGGTTGTCGTGCTTCACCGTCACCCATTCGCGGTGCCGCGGAGATTTTTCCAGCGTGACTTTGGCCCAATCCTGCGCGGAAGCGAAGGGCGCAGCAAAAAGGGTGAGAACTGCGATCCAAGACATTCGTTTCATGGCGTGATTTCTCCCTCAGCGAACTTCGCGGGCGGGGCGTGATTCTTCCCAGGTCGAGCGCATGCGATAGTAGCGTCGCGGATCTTCTTCCGCAAGGCCCGGCAAACCGTGGGTTCGCCAATACCCGCGTTGACACGCTCCCAGGCGTCCGATACGCTTTTGAGTTTACTCAGCACGATTCAGAGCAACTGAGAGGAGCGGACAAAGCGCCGCATGGCTGAAGACAAGCTTCCTACCCGCACACAAGATTTTTCCGAGTGGTACAACCAACTGGTTCTGAAGGCGCAACTCGCCGATTACGCGCCGGTGCGTGGCTGCATGATCGTGCGCCCCTACGGTTGGGCGCTTTGGGAAAACATCCAACAAGCACTCGACCGGCGCTTCAAAGCAACGGGGCATCAAAACGTGGCGTTTCCACTGCTGATTCCGCGGAGCTTCATCGACAAGGAAAAACATCACGTCGAGGGATTTTCGCCAGAGCTTGCCGTTGTGACGATCGGCGGAGGCGAGGAGCTTGCGGAACCGCTGGTGATCCGGCCGACCTCGGAAACAATTATCGGACACATGTGGGCCAAATGGATTCAATCTTACCGCGATTTGCCGGTGTTGATGAACCAGTGGAATAGCGTGGTGCGGTGGGAATTGCGGACGAAACTGTTCCTTCGAACGCTGGAGTTCTACTGGCAAGAAGGACACACGGCGCACGCCACGCGCGAAGAAGCGAAATTCGAAACAAGGCAGATGCTCGATGTTTACGCGGATTTTGCCGTGAACGACGGCGCCATCCCGGTTATTCCGGGGCGTAAGTCCGACTCCGAGAAATTCGCCGGTGCGGACACAACCTACTCCCTCGAAGCGATGATGGGCGACCGCAAGGCTCTGCAATTCTGTACCTCGCACTTCCTAGGACAGAATTTTTCGCAAGCCTTCGAGGTGCGTTACCTCGACCAGGACGGGCACCTGCAGCATTGCTGGACCACGTCGTGGGGCCTGTCCACACGAGTCATTGGCGCGATCATCATGGTTCATGGTGATGACCAGGGGCTGGTGCTACCGCCCAAGCTCGCGCCGTATCAGGTTGTGATTGTGCCCATATTCAAAACGGACGAAGAAAAAAGGACGGTGTTTGAAACCGCGCGCAAACTGAAAGCCGAACTGGTGAAGGCCAATATTCGCGTGACGCTAGACGAACGCGAAGGGCAGAGCCCCGGCTGGAAATTCAATGATTGGGAGATGCGCGGGATTCCGCTGCGCGTGGAACTTGGACCCAAAGACGTGGCCAATCAATCGGCCGTGCTGGCGCGACGGGACCGGCCCGGCAAGGAAGGGAAGATCAGCGCGCCTCTGGCCGATCTGCCCGTTACGATTGAGCGATTACTGGGCGAGATTCAGCAGTCGCTGCACGACAAGGCGCTGGCGTTTCGAAAGAGCAACACGCACGAGGCGAAAACTTACGACGAATTGAAAAGCGTGGTGGAGAACGGTTTCGCTTTTTCCTTCTGGTGTGGCAGCGCGGATTGCGAGGCCAAGATCAAGGAAGAAACGCGCGCCACGATGCGGTGCATTCCATTGGAGCAGCCGGGGGGCTCCGGCCCCTGCGTGACCTGCGGCCAGCCTGCCAGCGAGCGGGCCATCTTCGCGCGAGCCTACTGAGTGGTCTGCCACGCGGCCCTTGGTCCGTGTTTTCTTCAACTTCGAAAGCCACGCAGCTCAAGGCTGTTCGAATCACCCGTTCCTCTCCGGAAACATGGGCCGCCTCAATTGCTCGACACACCTACAGGTCGGTGCTAGCGTAGCAAGTGGGAAAACAAAAAGTTTGAGATGAGGCGCAGCGAAAGCGGTGTCGTAGAAGCAATTTGTGGAGAGGAACGTCGTGTTCATGAAAGGCCATCGCGTCCGGCGGGGGATAGCGTGCGGGCGCAGGGAACGCGGGGGAGGCAAGCTGAAGGCCATTACTTACATGGCGATTCTTCTGCTGGCGATCTATTCCGCGGTGAAAATCCTGCCGGCGTACGTCGCAGATTATCAACTTACGGACAAGATGCAGGAGCAAGCGCGGTTCGCGGTTGTAAATCGTTATTCAGAAGAGCAGATCCGCGAAAACATTTACAAAGTAGTGAAAGAGCTGGAAATTCCGGCGAAGCGCGACGACATCAGGATATTCGCGGACAACTCTCTGGTGAAGATTTCGCTGAATTACACGGTTCCCGTGGACCTGCTCTTTTATCACATGGATCTGCACTTCACGCCCTCGAGTGAAAATAAATCGGTGATTTGAGGCCGTTTTGATAGGCCCTGTCAATCACATCTCCTTCTTGACGGGCCTGCGACAAAGAAGTCTGCCTTTCTTAGTTACGGAGATTGCGAGAGAATAAAGGTCCAGCCTCCGGGAGCCACAGTTTGCGCATCCGCGTTCAAAAAGGATTCTTTACCTCGGTTGTTGGGCTGACGATTCTCGGGGTGGTCTTCGCACTGTTCCTTACGGCGGGCGGAATCTTCACGCATTACTACATGAAGTTTTCGCGGATGATCGATGCGCGGCTTTCCGGAAACGTCCTGCAGAACACCACTCAGATTTTCTCAGCGCCGGAACACATATCAGTGGACCAGGCGTGGGGGCCCGACGATCTAACCACGTATCTCACGCGAGTCGGTTACAGGCCGCAAGCCGATCCGAATACGCTGGGCCAGTTCACGCTGCAAGGCAACACCCTGGATATTCGCCCTTCGAAAGTTTCCTATTTCGCGGGGAAGAATGCGCTGGCAGTGCAATTTCGAGGGAAGAGCATTCGTTCGATTCGGCCTCTTGCGGGTGGAGGAGAGCTGGGAACGGCGGAAATCGAGCCGGAGCTGATCACTAACCTCTTTGATAGCGCGCGAGAGAAGCGCCGCCCGGTGCGCTATGAAGACCTCCCAGTGTTGCTGGTTGATGCGATCCTCTCCGCGGAAGACAAGCGGTTCTTCGAGCACGGAGGGTTCGACTTCATTCGAATCGCCGGAGCGGCGTGGGCCGACCTGCGGCATACCAGCCAGCATTACCAGGGCGCGAGCACGATCACGATGCAGGTGGCGCGCACATTCTTTCTTTCGACGGATCGCAACTGGCGACGGAAGCTCTCCGAAGCGATGATTTCCCTGGAACTGGAGCAACGATTTAATAAACAGCAGATTTTCGAGTTGTATGCCAACGAGGTGTATCTCGGAAATCGCGGCAGCTTCGGGATCCGCGGATTTTCCGAAGCGAGCGTGGCGTACTTTGGAAAAGACATGCGGCAGCTTTCGCTGTCGGAGTGCGCGTACCTCGCGGGAATCATCCGAGCGCCGAACTACTATTCTTCAGCGGACCGGCATCCGGAGCGCGGAGCGCAGGCTCGCGACCGCGTGCTGCCACAGATGCTGGAGAACAAGTACATCACAGCGGAAGAACTGCAAGACGCGAAGAAGGCCGAGCTGAAAATCGTACGGACTTCGGTATCCGGCAGCGAAGCGCCTTATTTTGTGGACATGGTGAAGGACCACCTACTGGACAAATACCCGGAGAACGAATTGCTCAGCGAGAATTTCCGGGTATATACGACGCTCGATCCTGCGTTGCAGCGTGCCGCGGCGGCTGCGGTTGACGCGGGCATGAAGAATGTGGACGTGCTGCTGGCGAAGAAGTACGACAAGTGGAAGAAGGACCAGGCCAAGAAGAAAAACAATGAGCCAATTCCGCAGGCGCAAGTGGCACTGGTGGCGCTGGACCCGCGGAACGGAGAAATCAAGGCGGTGATTGGCGGACGGGATTATGGTCAGAGCCAATTGAATCACGCGCTGGCACGAAGACAGCCGGGATCGGTCTTCAAACCGTTTGTGTACGCGGCGGCTTTCGACAACGCGGTAGATGGGGTGCAGCCCGTCATTACCCCAGCGACGACGATTGATGACGAGCCGACGACGTTTGAATTCGACGGAAAAGAATACACTCCGAATAACTACGGCGAGAAATTCATGGGGCGTGTCACGACGCGGGATGCGCTGACGAACTCGCTGAACGTAGCGACGGTCAAAGTAGCCGAGTTGATCGGGTACGGACGGGTGGTGCAGGTGGCACGGCAGATGGGGTTGGGCACAAATATTCTGCCGACACCGGCGGTGGCGCTGGGCGCTTATGAGATGACGCCGATTGAGGTGGCCGCTGGCTACACGACGTTTGCGAATATCGGAACACGCACGGAACCTCAGTTTCTGCGAAGCGTGGTGAATGCGAATGGAGCGCCGCTTGAGAAATTCACGCCACAGACGCACATGGCGCTGGATCCGCGCGTGGCGTACCTGGTGGACAGCCTGCTCAAGGACGTACTGAATCGAGGCACGGGAGCGGGAGTGCGTGCACGCGGATTCACGCTGCCCGCCGCCGGCAAGACCGGCACCTCGCGTGACGGCTGGTTCGCGGGCTTCACGTCGAACTTGTTGTGCGTGATCTGGATCGGATTTGATGATAATCGCGATTTGGGGCTTCCCGGCGGGGCAGTGGCGGCGCCAATCTGGGCGGATTTCATGAACCGGGCAACGGAACTTGCAGCCTACCGGGACGTTAAGGATTTTGCGATGCCCGAGGGAGTGCAATCGGTGCTGATCGATCCGGATACGCTGCAATTGGCCACGCCGAATTGTCCGACGACGCGGGAAGAAGTCTATGTGACAGGATCGGCGCCGACGCAATTCTGCGAACTCCACGGAGGGCATAGCCTGCTTTCATCGACGGGATCGTTCCTCTCGCATGTCTTTGGGGGCCAGCCGAAAACAGCACAGACAGATGCCAATGGGCAGCCGGTGGCGGTTTACGATCCGAACCGGCAGCCGGACGCGACGGGGCAGGGCCCTGCTAACCCCGACGCCAAATCCGAGAAAAAAAAGAACCCCTTGCAGAAGATATTTGGTATCTTTGGAGATAAGAAGAAGGACCCCGACAAGGCTAAGCCGAAGCCGGAGAAGGGAGATTCGCCATGAGCAAGAATCTGATGGCGTTTCCAGCAGGTGTTCTCCTCCTCGCTCTTTCGATACCCTCCGCAGGTCAGTCGCTCCTAGAGAATCCGAGTGCACCGATAGCGCCACACTTACCGCAGGCACAGGCGCAGTCGCCGGCGGAATCGTCGGTGATCGTGGTGAAGCCGGAACTGAGCGATGAGCAGCTCGCCGATCTTTACATGGTGCGCAAGGACTACCGCGAGGCGTCGCAGGTTTACAAGAGGCTGGCGGATCAGAATCCGCAAAACCCGGTTTATTTGAACAAGCTGGGGATTGCCTTGCACCAGCAATCGGCTCTCTCGCAAGCATTGAAGTATTATGAGCGCGCGTGGAAGGCCGATCCATTGTACGCAGATGCCCAAAACAACATTGGGACGATCTGGTATCAGCGGAAAAGGTATGGGAAGGCCATCAAGGCGTACCAAAAAGCGCTGGCCATCCGCAGCGATATGGCGGTGCTCTACAGCAATCTCGGCTACGCGTATTTCGGTGACAAGAAGTACGAGCAAGCCATTTCGTCGTTCCGCCAAGCGCTGACTCTGGATCCGCAGTTTTTCGAGCACAACAGTTCGCGGAGCGGATCGGTCTTGCAGGATCGCTCCGTGGGAGACCGCGGGCGGTTCTATTATTTGCTGGCTAAATCGTTTGCGGCAGCTGGAAACGTGGAGCGGTGCTTGCTGTATTTGCGCAAGGCCAAGGATGAGGGTTACAAAGAGTTGGCCGCCGCAAGGACCGATCCTATGTTTGCCGCCGTGTTGAAGGACCCGGCGGTCCAGGAACTTCTTGCGCCAAAGCCGCCGGAAATTACGCAACCCTGAGCGACGAATTGTTTCTTAGAGTGATTGAGCTGTTTCGGCGTCCGGCGCGAAACGCGCAGTTGTGTCTGCTACAATGCAGGCGACATGAGGCGCCCTTTCTTCAGCGCGCGTAATTCAGTAGTCCTCTCCTGCGTATTCATATTCAGTGGCACATGTGCATTCGCGCAGCAGGGTGCTGTGCCTGCCCGCACCACCGGAACCAATGGATATCAGCACGGCGTGTACTTGGTATTTCCGTTCGAAAATGCGGGAGCCTCGCCGCGATTTGAATGGCTGCGTGAGGGACTGGAGGAACTGACGATCCAGCGATTGTCGCTGGCGGGCGAACAGGTGTACTCGCATGCGGGGCGGCAGGTGGAGTTGGAGCGATATGGATTGCCGCACAATTCGAAACTGAGCCGGGCGACTATGCTGCATATTGCCGAAGATCTCGATGCGGATTTTGTGGTGCTCGGCCGGTTCATGTCGAATGGCACGTCGCTCACAGTGGAGTCGCGTCTGCTGAGGGTAAGTCCGGTGTCGATGCAACCGCCAATCGAGGAGAAGGGGCCGCTGGATTCGTTGATGGATTTGCAGACGCGGCTGGTATGGCGGTTGCTGTCGGCAGCGGAACGGAACTATCCGTTGAGCTTAGCGGATTTCAGGAAGCGCCAGCGCGCTTTGCGACTGGATGCCTTTGAACACTACATTCGCGGCCTGTTGGCGAGCGAAGACGATAGCAAATTGCGCGAGCTGCACGAAGCGGCACGCCTGGAGCCCGACTGGCCGGATCCGGACTTTGCGCTCGGGGAAGTGTATTACGCGCGGCGGGACTACACCTCGGCACTGGCTTGGTACTTCAAAGTTCCAAAAAGGCATGACCGCTACGAGGAGGCGATGTTTGTGAGTGCGGTTTGCAGGCTGTTTTTGAACCAGCCGGACCGTGCGGAGGAAGCCTTGGCGCTGCAAGCGGCGTCGCGGACCAACACGGTTGCGGGAGCGGATTTGCCGGAGATTTTGAATAACCTAGCGATTGCACAGATGCGGCAAGGGAAAACGGCCGCGGCACAGAATGCTCTTCGCCGCGCGACCGAATTCGATCCGGAGGAAGACGACTATCCGTTCAATTTGGGGCTGCTGGCGCTGCAGGCGAACGATCCGGGAGCAGCTGCGGATCATTTCCGCGAAGCCGCGGAGCGCGAGCCCGATAACGCGGAGGATCGCGCCATGCTGATATATTCTTTGGAGAAGGCGGAAAGAAAGCCCGAAGCTGAGCAGGAACGCGGCGAAGCAGAAGAGATGTTTGGGCCGAACGGGCTGCCCACGATTCAGGCGGACGCGAAGAATGAATTCCTGGCGCGAATGGCTCGCCTCAAGATGGAATTGGACGTGACGGCGCTGCGAGCGGAGCTTGAGCCGCCGGAGGCTCCTGCCGATGCAACGGCTGCTACCGCCTCCGAGAGCGATAAGCCGGTAGTGCACGTTCGCCGGGGGAGGCAGGAGATGAGTGCTGGGCATGCCGAGGTCGCGGAGAAAGAGTTTCGTGCCGCGCTGGCCGAGGATCCTGGAAATGCCGCGGCGCACCGCGGACTGGCGGAGATCGAGCGCCGCCAGGGCAAGATGGAAGATGCTGTGAAGGATTTACAGGCCTCCTTGGAGGCGCGGGATTCGGCGGTTGTCCGAACAATGCTGGCGAAGATTTACCTGGAACAGAAGAAACCGGAACTGGCTCGGGTGGAAGTGGAGCGAGCGCTGAAGCTGGCCCCGAACTACGCGGCGGCGAAACAATTGCTCGAACACCTGCAAAATGCGAAGCCGGCGGAGAAGAAAGCTGGAGATGCGCTATGAGCAGGTGGGCTCGTAGGGAGTGGCGCTCCTTCGGTTTTGATCGATGCGGAGAAATTGCGGCGAGCATTCTCCTCTTCTTGCTGAGTGCCGCGGCGATACTCGCCATGCCCTCCGCAACAGCCGAGGAGCATCCGAGCGGCGGGGTGGTGCTCGATTTGAACCTGGACGGCGAAGTTGAGCCGATTCTCGCGACCTACATCGATGAAGGACTGGCGGATGCAGCGCGACGGCATGCGGAGCTGGTGTTGATTACCATGGACACGCCGGGCGGGCTGAGCGATTCGATGAAGGACATGATCCAGCATATTTTGGTTTCGCCGGTTCCAGTGGCTGTTTACGTTTCGCCGACGGGGGCGAGGGGAGCTTCCGCGGGATTCTACATACTGCTTTCCGCGGACATCGCTGCGATGGCGCCGGGGACGCACGCGGGAGCGGCTTCGCCGATTATCGTGATCGGTGGATTTCCACAGCAGATTGACGAGGTGTTCCGAAAGAAAATCAACCAGGATGCCATGGCGTTTCTGCGGAGTTTCACGGAACGACGCAAACGCAATCCGGAGCTTGCGGAAAAAGCGATCACCGAGTCGAAAGCATTTACGGAAACGGAAGCGCTCGACGGGAAAATGATCGACCTCATTGCGAAATCGCCAGAGGACTTGCTGCGGCAATTGGACGGTCGGACGATTACGCGATTCGACGGCGCACAAGTGACCTTGGCGCTGAAGAGTCCTGCTCGGATACCGTTTGAGCTATCCGCGCGGCAGAAATTCCTGGCGCGCATCGTTGAGCCCGATGCGTTTTTTGTATTGCTGATTCTTGGGGTGCTTGGGCTTTACACGGAATTTACGCATCCGGGTGTGATTGCGCCAGGAGTGATCGGCGGCATCTGCCTGATTCTGGCGTTGTACGCGATGCATTTCCTGCCGGTGAACCTGGCGGGGCTCTTCCTGATAGGACTGGCCCTGGCGTTTTTCATACTGGAGGCGAAAGCCCCAAGCCACGGCGTGCTGGCGGCTGGAGGCGTAGTTTCGATGTTTCTGGGCGCCATCTTTTTGATACGGTCGCCACTGACATCGGGTGGCGTGAGTTTTGGCGTGGCGCTAGCGGGGACGGTACCATTCGCGTTGCTGGCGGTTTTCCTGATGCGTCTGGTGTTGCGCTCGCGGAAATGGAAGACCGCGACAGGAAGGGAAGAGCTAATCGGGGCGCATGGCGTCGTGGTGACGGCGCTGCAGGGGGGCGCAGAAGGAATGATTCGCGTGCATGGCGAGCTGTGGCGGGCGCAGTCTTCGCAGCCAGTGGGGGAAGGCAAGACGGTAAAGGTTTTGCGAGTCGAAGGGCTCACGGTGTACGTCGAGCCGGCCGAGGTGGCCGTCCCGGCGGCAAAGTAACGAGTTTTCGAATCAGGAGGGGAAGATGGAAATCGGTTTTCTTGGGATGGCGTTGATTGTGGGCCTCGGATTGATCTGGTTCTGGAATTCGCTGTACATCATCAAAGAGTGGGAACGCGGAGTGGTGCTGCGGCTGGGGCGCCTGATCCCGGAAGCGAAGAGCGCGGGGCTGAATCTGGTTTTTTGGCCGATTGAAACGCTGTACCGGATACCGCTGCGGATTGAGACCCTCGACGTTCCGCCGCAAGACATCATCACCCGCGACAACGTCTCGGTGAAAGTGAATGCTGTTTGTTACTTCCGGGTGGTCGACGCCAATCAGGCGCTTTCGCAGGTACAGAACTACTCGTATGCGACTTCACAGCTCGCGCAAACCACGATTCGCAGTGTCGTCGGACAGTTCGAACTCGATGAAATTCTCTCGCAGCGAGACAAGGTGAACGCCAAGCTCCAAGTGATACTCGATACGGACACCGAACCTTGGGGCATCAAGGTGTCCAAAGTGGAGGTGAAGCAGGTCGACATTCCGGAGCAGATGCAGCGCGCCATTGCAAAGCAGGCGGAGGCCGAGCGCGAGCGCCGTGCAAAGATCATTCACGCGGAAGGGGAGTACGAAGCTTCGCAAAAACTTGCGGACGCGGCCAAAGTCCTGGAGACGCAGCCCTCAGCTATCCAACTGCGCTACCTCCAAACCCTCACCGAGATAGGTGTCGAGAAGAACACAACGATTGTGTTTCCGCTGCCCATCGATATCATTAATCAGTGGACTAGGAATCTCGGGGGGCCGCAAAAGTAAGAATGGCTTCAGGAGGAAAACGAGGGGGCGTCGGAGAACGCGTGCTCGAGAGCCGGCATGTCATTGGCTTGTTCATGCTGATGCTGCTGTTTTCGGGTGTGTTCTTTACGCTGGGTTACGTTATGGGACGCAACCAGTATGATGGGCAAGTGCGCGCCGCGACGGATTTGCACGGAAGGCCCGTGAATCCGGTATTGCCAAAGCCGGAGCCTGTCTTGAAACACGCGGGCAATGGCGCTGCTGGCGAAAAACCGACAGACACCACGGCGGCGCCGCCCAATTCGGATTGGGAGTTTTATCATGCCGGCGACAGCAAGAAGCCTGAAGACCGCCTGAAACCTCTTCGGCCGGCTCCCGCCGTCGCAAATAAGCATGCTCCCGTCCTCGTAAGGAACACCGCACCACCCCGAAACGCAGGTGGCCCGCCGAAAATGACAAATGCTCCGCTCATTCCGGGAGGAGCATATACACTACAAGTTGCGGCGCTGACCAAGGAAGCAGAAGCGTTGGACCTCGCGACGCGACTGCAAAAGAACAATTTTCCCGCATTCGTTCTCTCTCGACAGAGCGACAAATACTACCGCGTCCAGGTGGGCCCCTACACCGATCTAAAGGCTGCTGACGCCGCGAGGAAAGGCCTCGAGGACGCGGGCTTCAAAGCCATCGTAAAACACTGATGCCTGTGGGCAACTGGCTCACTCCCCTTCTCCCGCAGACTGGTGCGAAAACGCCGGAACGCGTGCGTCTGCTCATCGCCGCGGTTTCCGGTGGGGCACTTTCGCTTTCCTTTACCGGACTCTACTGGAGTATCTATTCCTGGATTTGCGTGGGAATTCTTCTTTTCGCCATCTTCGGCGCGCCGGCGAAGGTGGCGTTCGCATGCGGATTTCTTCACGGATTTGTTTTCGTACTGACTTCCGTGCCGTGGATCGCGACGGTGCTCACTGTGCACGGCGGGCTTTCGGTGGCGGGCGGCTGGGGCGTTTTGTTGCTGATCGCGTTTGCCTGGAGTCTGCTGATCGGTGCGTTTACTTGGGCGGTTCACCGGCTATCACGCCGGAGCATTGGAGTGGCTTGCGTTGGCGCGCCTTTCCTGTGGGTTACGTTTGAATTCGTTCGCGCGCATCTGCCGGAGATCAGTTTTCCGTGGAACCTGCTCGGGTACCCCGCGGCTGCAGACCTCGGCTTGCTGCAAATCACGACCGTCACCGGTATCTACGGGTTGTCATTCCTCGTTGTAGGATTCAATGCGTTGCTCGCCTGGGCGATTGTGTCGGTAAAGACCAGGCGGAACCGGAGAATTGCAGTCACGGCGGCGGCATCCGCGTTCCTCCTGATCCTTCACTGGATTGGCCCAAGACTCGTGCCGCAAGCGCCAGCTCACCATTTTGCTCGAGCGGTACAACTCAATTTCCCGGAGGCAGCTTCTTACCCACCTGAGTGGTTTCAGACGCATAGGGGGGATCTCGAGGAAGTTGAGCGCATCGGCCTGGCCCCTTCGAAGGAAAAGCCGGACTTGCTGGTTTGGCCAGAGGCCCCCGCGCCGTTTTCATTTCAAGATGCGCAATTTGCGAAGCTGGCTTCGACGCTGGCGATTCACTTCGGGCATCCCTTCCTTGCGGGGGCCATCGAATGGAAAACTCCCGTGGATCCAGGTGATACGGCGGGGCACGGGCCCCTCGTGCCATACAACAGCGCCCTGCTGTTTGATGGCCAGGGCCAGCGCGTATTTGTCTATGACAAGGTTCACTTGGTTCCGTTCGGCGAGTACGAACCATTCCCTCTGATCCATCAAGTGGTGACTAGTGTTTCTGAGGAAGTCGGCGGCTTTCACAAAGGGAACAAATACGTCGTGGGCAAGCTGTCCGACGGAAACACATTCGGAGTTTTCATTTGCTATGAGGCGATCTATCCCGGCGAGGTGCGGCGGTTCGCGGCGAATGGAGCGCAACTGCTGATTAACATTTCGAATGATGGCTGGTTTGGGCGGTCGGCTGCTGCGGAGCAACATCTGCACATGGTGCGAGTGAGGGCCGTGGAAAACCGCCGGTGGATCGTGCGCTCGACGAACAACGGCTACACTGTCTCGGTCGATCCGTACGGCCGCATTTTTGCACCCCTGCCACCAGACGTTCGCGCCGCTGTGGATTTGCCGTATGACCTCCGAACGGACGAGACTTTGTATTCACGTTTTGGCGACTGGTTCGCCTGGATGTGCGTCATTGTTTCCGTTATCCTAGTTGCGCCAACTTTTCGAAAGGCAAATTAGCGCCCGCACTCGAACGGGCTACGATCCAAGCCACGCATGATTCTCGAAGACCTGCAGCATCGTTATGAAGGGCTAAAGCAGCGCATCACGCTTGTGCGGAGTTATCTTTGACGTCCCGCAGTACCGCGAACGCCTGAAATCGCTCGAAGCGCGCGTCGCGGATCCCGACTTCTGGAACAATCAGGAAGCGGCACAAGGCGTTCTGCGCGAGCGGAAACGCGCCGAAGAGCAGATTGCCGCGGAAGAAAAACTCACGTCGATTTCCGGCGACATTGAAACGTATATCCACTTGGTGCAGGAAGAGACCAACGCCGACCAGAAGAACGATCTGCTGAAGGAACTGGACCAGGAACTCAGCGCAGCGGAAAACTACGTCGGAGAGCTGGAGACGAGGACGCTGCTATCCGGCGAGAACGATCACCTCAACGCGATCATGACCATAAAGCCGGGCGCAGGCGGAACGGAGTCGCAGGATTGGGCATCCATCCTCCTGCGCATGTACTTGCGCTGGGCGGAGCGTCGAGGAATGAGCACGTCGGTGCTCGATGAGACCCCGGGCGAAGAAGCGGGCATCAAATCCGCGACGGTGCAATTCTCGGGGGAAAACGCCTACGGCCTGCTGACCGGGGAGACTGGCGTACACCGGCTCGTTCGAATCTCACCATTTGACCAGGCGGCACGCCGCCACACTTCTTTTGCGTCCGTCTTCGTGATTCCGGAAATTGACGAGCGCATCGAGATCAACATTCGCCCGGAAGATTTGAGGGTGGATACATTTCGATCGGGCGGCAAGGGCGGACAAAACGTAAACAAAGTGGAGACCGCGGTGCGCATCACGCACGTCCCTTCGGGAATCGTGGTGGGGTGCCAGGCAGAGCGCAGCCAGCACAAAAATCGCGAGCTGGCGATGAAGATGCTCCGCTCGCGCTTATATGATGAAGAAGTGCGGAAGCGGCAGGCGGAAACTGACAAGCTGGACGAGAGCAAACTGGACATCTCGTTTGGCAGCCAGATTCGATCTTACGTGATGCAGCCCTACCGAATGATCAAAGACCACCGCACCAAATTCAATGTGGGTGACGTGGATCGCGTTTTGGATGGCGATTTGGATCCGTTTATCCGCTCCTATCTCATGGCCAAGAAGACCAAGGGTAAGTTGGAAGTGGAACCGGACGACGATGGGGAACCCGCGTGAGACTTATCCAAAAGGGGCTCTGATTCCATCTAGGCGCCAAAATTGACCATTCGAGCCGCCTCTTAACGCATTTGAACTCAATACGTTGACTCTCTCCAAAGTGGATGCTAAGTTTGGAGGGCTACGAGCACACACAAATCGTAACTCAGTGTGTGGTGGCCCTCCGCGTCCGCAATTCAAGAAGGAGAATTCGTTTTGAGCGAAGCCTTACGCAACTTTTTATTTACTTCCGAGTCCGTGACCGAAGGGCATCCGGACAAAATTGCCGACCAGATTTCCGACGCCGTGCTTGACGAGGTCATGGAGCACGACCCCAAGGGCCGCGTAGCTTGTGAAACGCTGGTGACCACAGGCGTCGCCGTTGTGGCCGGAGAAATAACCACCACCGCACACGTGGAGTACGACGAGATTGTACGAAAGACGATCCGCGGCGTCGGCTACGACCGCGCGAAATATGGCTATGATGCGGATACTTGCGCCGTCATGTGCACCGTGAAGCGGCAGTCGCCGGACATCGCCATGGGCGTGGATACGGGCGGAGCGGGCGACCAGGGATTGATGTTTGGGTTTGCCTGCGATGAAACGGAAGAACTGATGCCCATGCCGATCCAGCTCGCCCACCGCCTCACGCAGCGCCTCTCGGAAGTTCGCAAAGCCAACAAAGTTGATTTTCTGAGGCCTGATGGGAAGTCGCAGGTCACCATCGAGTACCGCGAAGGGCGTCCCGTGCGCGTGGATTGCGTGGTCATTTCGACGCAGCACAGCGAGAGGGTATCGAACACGGATCTGCGCGATGCGGTCACAGAACATGTGATTCGTCCGATCATTCCTGCATCGATGCTGGACGCCAAGACCAAGTATCACATCAATCCGACGGGACGCTTTGTGATTGGCGGGCCCATGGGAGATGCGGGCCTTACCGGACGAAAGATTATTGTGGACACATATGGCGGTTACAGCCGCCATGGCGGGGGTGCATTTTCCGGCAAGGATCCATCGAAGGTGGACCGCTCGGCTTGCTACATGGCGCGGTACATCGCGAAAAACATTGTGGCGGCGGGCTTGGCGCAGAAGGCTGAAGTGCAGCTCGCCTATGCGATTGGCGTTGCCGAGCCGGTTTCCGTGATGGCGGAAACCTTTGGAACTGCCACCGTGCGTGAAGAAATAATCACCGAACTGATTCGGGAGTTCTTCCCACTTACGCCCAAGAGCATCATCGAAACACTCAATCTGCGCCGGCCGATCTACAAGGCTACCGCGGCATACGGCCACTTCGGAAGGACCGGAGCGGGCTTCACTTGGGAACGCACTGACCGGGCGGACGCTCTTCGCAAGGCAGCGGGCCTAGGCACCGCTGTGACGGCGGAAGTCGGAGCTCGCCGGTAACTTTTCAATCCGCTCTCAAGCAGGAAGGGGCGATCAGGAGCCACGGGGCGAGCTCTTGAAGTCACTCCCTTTCCAAAGGAAATTCAAACTCAGGAGCATGAAATTGGCCATCGCAGAATTGAAAAAAGGTGATGTGAAGGATATCGGGCTGGCGGACGCCGGCAAGCGCAAGATCGAGTGGGCCGCGCAACAAATGCCCGTGCTCGAATCGATTCGCAAGCGGCTCGCGAAAGAACAGCCGCTTAAAGGATTGCGAGTTTCCGCGTGTTTGCACGTAACCAGCGAAACCGCAAACTTGATGATCGCTCTCCGCGATGCCGGGGCCGACGCAGTGCTGTGCGCTTCAAATCCACTGTCCACACAGGATGAAGTTGCGGCATCGCTGAACCGCGACTTTAACATTCCAACCTTTGCGATCAAGGGCGAGGATAACGACACTTACTATTCTCACCTGAGCGCGGCGCTCGAGCACAAGCCGCAGTTCACCATGGACGACGGCGCGGACCTTGTCACCGTGTTGCTTACGAAGCGGACGGATCTCGTGCCGAATGTGATCGCGGGTACGGAAGAAACCACCACCGGCGTGATCCGGCTGCGCGCCATGGCCAAGGACGGAACACTGAAGTACCCGATCATCGCGGTGAATGATGCGATGACCAAGCATTTCTTCGACAATCGATATGGGACGGGCCAGTCCACGATTGACGGCGTGATTCGCGCCACGAACGTGCTGCTCGCAGGATTGAAAGTGGTGATCGCGGGCTATGGCTGGTGCGGTCGCGGCGTGGCCATGCGTGCAAAAGGTTTGGGCGCGGACGTGATCGTCACGGAAATCGACCCGGTGAAGGGAATCGAAGCCGTGATGGACGGCTTTCGTGTGATGCCGATGGCCGACGCCGTGAAAGAAGGCGACGTTTTCATCACCGTGACCGGCAACAAGAGCGTGATTCGCGCCGAACACTTCGAGAAAATGAAGGGCGGCGCGATTGTTTGCAATTCCGGACACTTCAACGTGGAAATTGACATTCCCGCGCTCGAGAAGATGTCCGGCGGCAAGCGCGAAGTGCGGCCGCTCGTGGACGAGTATCAGTTTAAGGACGGGCGCAAAGTTTATTTGCTGGGAGAAGGACGCCTCGTGAACCTGGCTATGGCGGAAGGGCATCCAGCCGCGGTGATGGATATGAGTTTCGCGAACCAGGCGCTTTCGGCGGAATATTTGCGCGCGAATCACAAGAATATGAAGCCGCAGGTATACGTCGTGCCCCAGCATTTGGACAAAGAGATTGCACGGCTCAAGCTGGATACCATGGGGCACCGGCTCGACAAGCTCACGCCGGAGCAGGAACGTTACCTGGCTTCCTGGCAGGAGGGGACGTAAGCTTCGCCGGCTTTCATAAGCGCTTGAGCGTGCTTTGTCGGGGCGCGGCTTGCTGCGCCCCTGCCCTTCTAAGAGGACCTCTTCCAGGTTGAAGATTGCCGATGTGGGATCTCTGCACCAACGCTCTTGATACGGCGAAACTGCGCGGCGCGCCCTATGGCGACGTCCGCGTGATGCATTTGAGGCAGCGCGACTTAACTACCAAAAATGGACAGGTTGGCACGCTGGCGCAGAGCGAATCGATCGGGATCGGGATTCGCGTGCTGGCGAATGGCGCTTGGGGATTCGCTTCGACGGACCGGTTGACACGAGACGGTGTCGCAGCCTGCGCCGCGCAGGCGGTTTCTATTGCCAAAGCCTCAGGGTTGGCGAAGCGCAGCGACGTTGTCATGGTGCCGGAAGAATCCTACGTTGACAGTTGGCAGAGCCCGTTTCAGAAGGATCCGTTTGAAATTCCTCTCGAAAAGCAGCTCGCGTTGCTGTTGGCTGCGGACGAAGAAATGCGCCGCGTGAAAGGCGTCACGCTGAGCGAAACCGACATGCAGTTCCGCAAGATTGATTCATGGTTTGCGTCGAGTGCCGGATCGCGGATTCATCAGCGCAAGGTAATTTCGGGCTGCGGAATCGCGGCGACATCGTATCAGGGCGGGGAGATTCAGAAGCGGTCGTATCCGAACAGTTTTGGCGGCCAGCACACGCTACAAGGATACGAACTGATCGAATCGCTGGATCTGTTGCGGCACGCGCCAGTGATTGCAGAGGAAGCCGCCGCGCTGCATTCTGCCTCGCAGTGTCCAGAAAAAATCGGCACGTTGATTCTCGGGGGCAGCCAATTGGGGCTGCAGATTCACGAATCCATCGGGCATCCCATCGAGCTGGACCGTGTTCTCGGCCAGGAAGCAAATTTCGCAGGCACAAGCTTTCTCACACTCGACCAACTCAATCAGTTGAACTATGCGTCCAGCATCGTCAATGTGGTGGCGGACGCGCGGCTCGATCACGGGCCGGGGCTGGGCACGTTTGCTTATGATGACGAGGGCGTTCCCGCGCAATGCACGGACATCATCAAGGACGGCAAGTTTCGCGGCTATCTTTCGAACCGCGAAACGGCGCATCTCATCGGCTTGAAGCGCTCTTCAGGAGCCATGAGGACGGAAAGCTGGAACCGGCTGCCGATCATTCGAATGACCAATGTCAGTTTGCTGCCCGGCACGTGGGACTATGACGATTTGACCGACGATACGCATGACGGCATTTTGATGGAGACCAACCGCTCGTGGTCCATCGACGACCGGCGGTACCAGTTTCAGTTTTCGACGGAGATCGGCTGGGAGATCAAAGGCGGAAAGAAAGTACGCATGTTGAAAAATCCCAGCTATAGCGGCATCACCACCGAGTTTTGGAATTCGTGCGACGCCATTTGCAAGTTGGATCATTGGCGACTCTGGGGCACCCCGAATTGCGGCAAGGGCCAGCCGATGCAGACGATGGGGACGGGCCATGGCGCGTCCCCGGCGCGCTTCCGGAACGTGCGTATCGGGACAGCCTTCTCGAATCAATGAAATCACTTTCCAAAACGAAGAAAGAGACTTCAAGGGAAAACGCTCTGGGCGCCGACTTGCTGTCTGCGAATGAACTTCGTCGCATTGTCGGAACCGTTTTGCGGCTGGCCAAATCCACCGGAGCTGAGGAAACTGAAATTCACGTCGATGAAGTGGCAAACGCGCTGACGCGTTTCGCGAACAATGGCATCCATCAGAATGTTGCCGAACAGGGAATCACCGTCTCGATTCGAACGGTTGTAGATGGACGCACGGCACGCGCCACGACCAACCGGCTGGACGAAGATTCGCTGCGCGGCGCAATCGGGGCTTCACTCTCGCTCGCGCACAGCCAGCCGAAAGATCCGCGGCTTCTGCCAATGCCTGGGAAACAGCGCTATGGCAAAGTGAACCGGTTCATCCCGCAAACGGCGGAGCTTTCCGCCGAAGATCGCGCGCGTGCTGTCCGGCGTGCTTGTGATTTGGCCCTTAAGAAGGGCCAGGTCGCCGCGGGAATTTTCTCGAGCGGTCAAAGTCAATCTCTGATCGGCAATTCACGAGGACTCTTCGCAGCGTATCGCGAAACGCATTCGCAGTTTTCCATTACAATGCAGGAAGATCCCGCGGCGAGCTGGGCGAAAGCGAACTCGTCCGATTTCCGAAAATTCGATCTCCTGAAACTTGCCGAGCGCGCGAGCGAAAAAGCGCATCTCGGGGTCAACGCTCAAGAATTAACTCCTGGACGATTCACCGTGATTCTCGAACCGGCGGCAGTGCTCGATCTCGTGGGATTCCTCTTCTACGATTTTGCCGCAACAGCCCTGGCCGACAAGCGGTCCTGCCTGAACGATCGCATGGGGAAGCAGCTTTTCGGGAAAAACATTACGATCGCGGACGACGTCTATCATCCCTTGCAGCAAGGCATGCCATTTGACGGCGAGGGAATCCCGCGGCAGCGGGTATTGCTCGTCGACAGGGGCATCCCTAAGAGTTTGGTGTATGCGCGGGGGACCGCCAAGGCATCAGGCAAGGCCCCAACCGGACACGGGTTTGCGCTTCCGAACGAATATGGGGAAGCCCCGATGAACCTGGTCTTCGGCGGCGGGGATTCTTCGCTCGAAAAAATGATCGCCTCAACGGAACGTGGGCTGTTGGTCACCAGACTGTGGTACATCCGGGAAGTCGACCCGTATGAAAAAGTAATGACGGGAATGACCCGCGATGGGCTGTTTCTTGTTGAAAAGGGGCGAGTTACGGGTGCGGCACGGAACTTTCGCTTCAACCAGTCGCTCATTGAAATGCTGAAAAATGTGGAACTCCTGGGACAAGCCGTGCGCGCCACAGGAGAAGAGGCCTTTGAAATGGTCGTGCCGGCCATGAAGGTGCGAGACTTTCACTTCTCGGAAGTCACAAAATTCTAGGTATTCTCACCCGGGCGCGTCACTCGCCAAGAAATCAATTCAGCGTATCAAAAATCTGCGTTGTACATCCCAGGCCCTACCGTTTAATAGACTGGTATGTACCTGTCGAACGGTCGAGGCCAAGACGGTCCGGATGCTGGCAGACCTGGGCCCGCCCGGAGTCGGCACCCCAATTGGGGCCACCCTGACCATGATGCCTGCGGCACCGGCTTCATTGCTCGCCTCGGCGGCGCTCCCAGCTACGACATCATCCAGCTTGCGCTGACGGCATTGGAGCGCCTGACGCATCGTGGAGGTGTAGACGCCGATGGTGCCAGCGGCGACGGCGCAGGGCTGCTGACTTCTCTTCCTCACCCATTCTTCCGAGCACGCGCGGAGGAGTTGGGGCTTGAGCTCTCAGAAACATTTGGCCTGGGATTCGCTTTTCTGCCCGGCTCGGCAGTGGCCGAGGCCCGCTCCGCGATCGAAGCAGCGGCGGATACGGAGAGGCTTAGGGTTCTGGGATGGCGGCGAGTCCCCGTGAACACCGATTCTCTGGGGCGCCGGGCTCTCGAAACCATGCCGGAGATTTGGCAGTTTTTTGTCGAGCCGTTTCATCCGTCGCGAGGAACGGAACGGTTTGAGTGGCGGCTGGCGCTGTTGAGGAAACGGGCTGAATCACTTTTGCCGCCGCGTTGCTACATCTGCTCGCTCTCTTCGGAGACCATCGTTTACAAAGGGCTGCTCACGCCCTGGCAGTTCCCCCAGTTTTACGAAGATCTGCGTGATCCCTCGTTTGCGGCCACGTTTGCCGTCTTTCATCAGCGATATTCGACGAATACGCAACCGTCCTGGCATCTCGCGCAGCCGTTCCGCTACGTCGCGCATAACGGCGAAATCAACACGATCGTCTCGAACCGGCGCTGGCTGCGCGCCAAGGAAAGCGGAATTCGCTCGCGGCTCGCGGTCGGCCCTTGGTTCCGGATCTTGGAAGAACACGTCAGCGATTCGGCGAGTTTTGATAACGGATTTGAGTTGAGGCTGCTTGAAGGATTGTCCCCAGAAGAAGCCATGCTCGCGATGGTTCCGCCAGCCTTCGAAAAAGATCCATTGCTGTCGCGCGATGTGCGAGGCGCGTTGACCGCCCTGTCACAGTTGAGCGAACCCTGGGACGGCCCGGCGGCACTGGTTTTTTCCAACGGCCCGTTTGTCGGCGCCAAGCTGGACCGCAACGGCTTGCGGCCAATGCGTTACACACTGACTCATGATGGATTGCTCATCGCCGGGTCGGAGACCGGCCTTGTTGATCTGGACGAGTCAAGTATTGCGGAACGCCAGCGCCTCGGCCCTGGCGAAATGATCCTTGCCAATCCCGAAACAGGCTTGTTCTTGAGGTGGCGGGAAATCTTGAAGCGCCTGGCGATTCAGCAGACGCACAGATCGGTCCCTCACAGGAAGTTGACCGCGCCGGCGGGAGAGGCGCCAGCTCCGGCCGCTGAAAACGCGAAGCGCGTCGCCGCAGCCAGCGGGTGGACCGAGGATCAATTCAAGATTCTCTTTTCCCCGCTGGTGCACGGCAAAGAAGCGGACTGGAGCATGGGCGACGATGCCCCGCCTGCTTTTCTTTCCGCGCTGCCCCGAACTCTTTGGGATTATTGCAAACAGCGTTTCGCGCAGGTGACGAATCCACCCATCGATCCGTTGCGGGAATCTCACGTGATGTCGCTCGACGTTCATTTGAATGATGGCATCACGCTGCCGGGCCCGATCATCACAGCGGGGCAATTGAGCCAGCTTTCAGCGATCTTTGGGCCCGTCAAGCAGATTGATTTTACCTTTCCTTCCGCAACTGGAGTCCCGGGAGCGCGCGGCAGCTTTGCCCAGCTTTCCACTACCCCTCTGGGCGGCAGCGGGCGCCCGGGACTCCTCCTCCTTTCCGATCGAGGAATCGATGCGGAGCACGCCCCGTTGCCTGCGCTATTGGCCACGGCCGCCCTCTGGAAGACGATGGTTCGGGAGGGCCTGTCGGATGTGCCGCTGGTGGTGGAATCGGCGCAGGTATTTGATACGCATCACGTCGCCTTGCTCGTGGCCGCTGGCGCAAGCGCGGTCGTGCCGTATCTTGCCGACCAGTTTGCCGAGTCGCTCGAGCCGGGCGGAGCGGAAAAAGCGCGAGCGGCCATCAGCGCGGGATTGCGAAAGGTCCTCGCGCGAATGGGAGTTTCCACTCTGGCGAGCTACCGCAACAGCCAGCTCTTCGAAATTGTAGGTCTTGCGGAAGAGCTTTGCGCCGAAGTTTTCGAAGACGCCGCCGACTTCCCAGGGGAGAAATCACTGGACGATCTCCTCGCTGATTATCTGCGCCTGCATCAGCAGGCTTTTTCTGCGGAGTCCGAAGAGCTGCCCGATGGGGGCCTCTATCGATTCCGCAAAGGAGCAGAGCTTCACGCGAATTCCCCGGAGATCGTGCGACGGCTCCATGCGCACACGCGAGCGCCAGATGCGAAGAAATATTCGGCGTTTGAAGAGCTCGCGGGAATGCAAGGTCCGATTTTTCTGCGCGATCTGCTTGACACCATTCCCGACACGCAGATTCCACTTGAAGAAGTCGAGCCGTTGGAATCGATCGTGCAACGCTTCAGTACCCAGGCGATGTCACTGGGTTCCTTAAGCCCGGAAGCGCACCGCACTCTAGCACTGGCCATGAACCGCCTGGGTGGCCGAAGCAACACCGGAGAAGGAGGCGAGGACCCGGACACCTTTCACTTTGAGCCCGCCGCGGCCAACAAGATCAAGCAAGTGGCCTCGGGGCGCTTTGGCGTGACGGCGGACTATCTTGTTCACGCCGAGGAACTCGAGATCAAGATGGCGCAGGGATCGAAGCCCGGCGAGGGCGGACAGCTTCCCGCGCGCAAAGTCAGTGAATACATCGCGCGAATCCGGCATGCGACTCCGGGTACGCCGCTTATTTCGCCGCCGCCACATCACGATATCTATAGTATTGAAGACCTGGCGCAGCTGATTCACGATTTGCGAGGCGTGAATCCAAGGGCGCGCATTGGCGTGAAACTCGTTTCCGGTGCGGGTGTGGGCATCATCGCCGCCGGGGTGGCCAAGGCAGGCGCGGACGTTATCACCATCAGCGGGCACAATGGCGGAACCGGTTCTTCGCCGCTCACTTCCATCAAGAATACGGGCCTTCCCTGGGAAATTGGTTTGCGTGAAACGCATGACACGCTGGTTCGCGCGGACCTCCGCTCGCGTGTGGCTCTTCGCGTGGACGGAGGCCTGAAATTTGCGCGCGACATTATTTTTGCCGCCATTCTCGGCGCCGACGAATTCGGTTTCGGCACCGCCGCCCTTCTCGCCATTGGCTGTGTCATGGCGCGGCAGTGCCATTTGAACACCTGTCCCGTGGGAATTGCCACGCAGGATGAAAAACTGCGAGCGCGATTTGCCGGCAAACCAGAAATGGTGATTGCGTATTTCCAGTCGCTTGCGGAGGAAGTTCGCAGTCGCCTTTCGGAATTGGGAGTACGTTCGCTCAGGGAACTCACGGGCTGGTACGACCGGCTCGGCGCCCGTTCTGGAATGGATCCCTTGCTGATTGTGCCCATCTCCGAATCAAATCGCGTTGCGCCGCAACAGTCCCCCGGTCTTCACACAGTAGCCTTGGAGGACTCGATTCACCTTAAGGCATCCCTTGCGTTGCAGAATGAATCGCAACCCATTCAAAACTCGGACCGCAGCGTCGGCACGGGCTTGAGCGGGGAACTGATGCGCCGGCGAAGCCGCGGCCGCGCCACCGAGAATGAGATCAAGCAGGAATTTCACGGCGCTGCAGGGCAGAGCTTCGGCGCGTTTCTCGCATCGGGCGTTACGCTGAAATTGAAGGGTGAAGCCAACGACTACGTGGGCAAAGGTCTCTCGGGCGGAACGATTGCCATCACCGCAGGCAAGGCCGCCTCACGCCGTGGAGACGTTCTCGCCGGCAATACAGTTCTTTATGGCGCGACTTCCGGGCAACTCTTCATTGCCGGCCGCGCCGGTGAACGATTTGCCGTGCGGAACAGCGGCGCGCTGGCAGTCGTCGAAGGCGTCGGCCAGCACGGATGCGAGTACATGACGGGAGGCGTTGCTGTGATTCTCGGGCCGCTGGGCCTCAATTTTGGTTCGGGAATGACGGGCGGCCTGGCTTATGTCTTGCGAGCGGAAGCCGAAGACGTTTTGCACCGCGACTTTGTGACGCTGGCAGGAATCTCTTCTCCGGAAGAGATCTGTTTGCGGGGCGCGTTGAGAGAACATGAGTATTTCACGGGAAGCCCCCGCGCGGCGCGTTTACTGTCGCAGCGCGGTGCGCTGCCATTGCTCCGCGTGCAGCCCGTTCATTTCCAGGGCACGGTCGAAGCGACTTGGAGCCCGATTCTTGAACAGCTTGCTCGTCGCCGCGAGACTTTGCCTCCACCCGTGGTTGCGCCGCTTTCGCAAACGGCATTTCACGCATGAAAGGAAAATAATAGCTCCGCTTAAGGCCGGAAGATTTCGTTATAATTCCTGCCGAGCGATCTGACTATGGACTTCGATCAACTCACTACCTTCGTATACGTCGCCAAACTCAAGAGTTTTTCGCGGGCGGGCCAGAAAGTATTTCGTTCGCAGTCCGCCGTCAGCGCGCAAATCCGTCAACTGGAACAGGCCTACAAGGCGCGGCTGCTTGACCGCTCCGCCAAGTCGGTGGAGTTGACTCCCGCCGGCGAAGTTCTCTTCGATTATGCGGAAAAGCTTCTGCGCATGCGTGATGAATCCATACAGGTAGTCGCCGACCGCGGAAACGTGGTGCAGGGGCCGATTGTCTTCGGGGCCAATGAAGCGACCTGCTTGTATGTGCTTCCCGACATCTTTGCGGAGTTTCAGCGGCGCTATCCGCTGGTGCACATCAGTATTTACCGGAATTTCAGCCACAAGATTTTGCAGCGGGTCGAAGACGGTTCCGTGGATGTAGGTATCGTCACTTTACCGATCAAATCGCCCAACTTGAAAATGCATCACATTTACAAGGATCGCCTGCGGTTCATGGTCAGTGCGCGGAACCCGCTGGCCCACCGATCGAAGATTACTTTGGCCGAGGTTGCTGATCAGCCACTGATTTTTCCGCGTACCGGCTTTACCCGGCAGGTGCTGGACAAACTATTTCGGCCATACCGGTCACGCATGCGCGTGACTATGGAGTTGCCGAGCGTCGGCATGATCAAGCGCTTCGTCGCCGCGGATGCGGGCGTTTCGTTCATCAGCGAAAGTTTTGCGCGCGATCAGGTTAAGGCCGGTGAGGTGAAGCTGTTGACGGTGGAAGGAGTGGATCTCTGGCGCGAACTTGGTCTTGTCTATCGCCGCGACCGCAGCTTGCCGCGAGCCGCGCAGGCGTTAATCGGTCTTATCCGCGAACACTGCAAGGTCTCGGAGTCCGGAGAGGCCGCTGATTAGAGTCATTCCATTGGTTTGCGATCAGATGGAAGGGTCACGAAGGCTACTGCATCAGCGCACGGTGAAGTCGAGGCTGGCGATCGAGCGCGCGATCACGTTTTCCTGAATCTGAATGAGATCGGTGTCGGCGTGTGTCATTGCCAGCACCGTAAAGATGTCTTTGCCGCGGGCGACGACGACCAGCTTTCCTGACCAGTCGTGGTCGTCAGCCGATCCCCGATATTGATACTCAACTGCCGGTAATCCGCCCACGACGGTCTTGCGCTGCGAAATCCGCTGATACCTTAGGTAGACGTCGTGCAATCGTTTTTCCACGCCGGCAGCGGCTGTCTCCAGCGGCTCCTTGGTGCTTTCTTCGCCAACCACCATCAGCGTTGATTCGTTCGACGTGCCCATGGCCACGATCGCATTGGGCAATGCCGTCCGCGCTTCTTCGATCAAGTTCCAGCTTGGCGCTTTGTACATGCGAAAGCCGTGTGTGTAATTGGTGTAGAGATTGCCCTGGATATCTTCGCGGATCTCAGGAACTTCCGGTTCTTTGGGCGCAGGAGGCGTGGCCGACGCTGCCAAATTACTCGTCGGTGCGGTTGTAGTCGCCTTGATCGCAGGCGCCGTGGCATTCCCGGCTGGCGTGCTTGTGGGAATTTCGGGCTTCACTGCGACGTTGGTGATTTTCGGCGCCGCCTTGTCGGTTTTGGCAGGGGAATTCGGATTCGAGGATTTTGCGCTGGCGTTTGTTGGCGCCGCTGAAGTTTCGGCGGACGAGGTCACGGCAGGCTCGATCTCCGGCCGCCAAGCCGCGTCGGGCTTTGGAGGATGGGGTGCAGCGTCTCTCTTCGCGACGGGCTGGGATTCCGGCTTTTCGGCTGGAGTCGATGGAATAATCGAAGCGATCTTGTCTTTTTCGACGAGCACGTATCCAAAGTCCGTCTTGACTTTGAACATGTTGTCTTCGTAGGCGACGATCACGCCGTAGAGTCTTTTGCCATCCTTCAGGCGAATCTCATCCGCTCGCGCGGGCAGTGCGATGGCGCAGAACGCCAGAGCAAAAGACGCCATAAGCAGGGAACCGCGCTTGCCGAGAAAAGGCATAATTCCAGTATCTCGCTGCGGTTTTCGGGCTGCAAGCTTCAGTCCCCGCGTGGTGTCCGCCGTGCTACCTCCACAAGTAGTGCCCGGATGCGGGCCAGCAGACGCTCAGGCTCGCCCACAACGGCACTCAGGCGGGCGCGGAGTGGTTCCGGCAGGTTCGCGTGCGTTTGCTAGAGCGCCAGTGCCTTTGCAGCACGCGAATTTGTTTGCGGCTGCGCGGGTTCAGTCGTGCCCACAGCCGCCGTTTGTTGCTGCGGTTTCGCCCCTGCCACTCTTCACCCTTTCCGGCCGGGCGTCCCGTCTCCGGTTCTGCCACTGGGTCGGTGTTCTGTTTCTTTGTTTGAATCATGTGTACGTCTCGCAACGACCCTAGCTCTCGCTCTATTCTTCCACCAGTCACTTCTTCAATGGCCCCACCAGCACGGGTTCCTGCCCCGCGTCCGTCTCTCGATGTTCCTGATGCGGGTCGAAAGATGCCGCGCGATCATTTCGCTCGGCAGTTGCTTGAATCACATTGATGGCCTCGATGGCGGGAGGTGAATAGGTTTTCGACACAGACGTCCATGGCGGCTCCTGGCAGGTTTCAAGGCGACCCCTCGCCCGCTTACGGCGCGGAATTTTCAACGGACGGCAACCGGCTCGTGAGAGCCATGGAAGGCAATGGAGCCGGTTGCCGCTTTACCCCGCGTCCTGTTTTGCCCCGTTTGCAGGACTCAGGAACCCGGGGCCGTTTCCCGTTTCCTCTACCGCCCCGCACTGTAGGCGAACAAAAAGCGATAGTCAAGTGGTTTCTGAGGCGGGGTAGTGGGCCAGTTTCAACTGGCCCACTACCTGAGGCGGCTGAGGCGGGGCGGCGACCTCGCGTCAATCAGCCTTTCCTTACCTCCGTACTTCGTTGCTTCCTTACCTCTTCGTTCCGGCAATCTCAGAAAACCCGGCCAAGCTGGAAGAACCATTTACGATGGCCGGAATCGCCCACGCTGCCGCCGATGAAGAAGGGGCCGAGAGCTGTCTCGGCCAGGAGACCCGCAGCAACGTCATTCGGGAGTTCACTGGTATTCGTTGTGCCGTACATTTTGCCGATCTCATAGGCACCAATCGCATAGACCTTTTTGCCGGCAAACGGCGGCAGCGTAAGAAGATCATGAAGATAGCCGGCCCGGAACAAATAGTACTGATTGCCCTGAAATTCGTTCTGGCCATAGGCGCCGAGGCGAACGGGCCCCCCGAGGAAGAACTGCGGGATGCCCGTGCTCGTTGTGCCGAAAGTCGTGCCGCCTTCGCCCTCGAAAAATACGGAATCAGGCCGCGCGAGCGGCTGGAAATAACCCAGCTTCAAGTCCATCGCTGGAAAACCGTCCTTGGCACCCGGGCTACGGTCAAACCATCGAAAATTCGTTTCCGCGCTGAAACCGCGACGAGGAATCACCGGATCGTCGGTGTGGTCGAGCAGGTAATGCAATCGCGCTTGTCCGACGCGGCCTTCTACTGCGGGGATTTGCGGCGTTCCCAGCCGCAGCTTGGTGTTCAGCGAACCGACTTCATAGCCCACGCGGAGCTCGCTGAAGCGCCCGAAGCTATATCCTAGGTCACCGCCGATGTTGATGCGGTAGATGCGGTAATCCGCGAGCGGATCGTTTTTGGCGTAAATCTGAAACGTCGTGTCGCTGGCATCCGCATGTGGCGCGAAGAACCAGCGGCTCTCGGCGGCGAACGGGCGATACAGCTCAGTCTGGACGCCGTAGGTATTGCCGAGCAACAGGTCGGTACGCCATTCCGAGCGGAAGCCGGCCACGTCCATGAAGGTGAATCGCGTCCCCATGGTGAAGTCCACATTCCCGCTTTGCGAGCCATCCACTTCCACAGCGGGCTGGACCGTCGGCGGCGCGTAGTTTTTCTCCACCACCTGCACGATCAACCCCGGTTGACCGCCTTCTTTGACCAAACGGTAGCCGGCTGCGTCGTAGCGGCCCTGGCCGGTCAGCCGCGTCAAGACATTGTCGAGCCTTTCCGGCTCGATGGGTTTGTCCTGAAAGGGTTTGAGATAGCGTGCAACGTCGATCGCTTCGTGTGCGTTGGTCCCCTCAATTTTGATGAACTGCGGGGCCGGGATCGTGGTCAGCTTTCGGGCATCGCGCCCGTGATGGTACTCCAGCCATGACGCGTCGCCGAGCGAGAAGGTTGCAAGGAGCGGCGATCGATCATTCGCGGCTTCATAACCTTTTTGCATGATCGCTTCGTTCTTTTGGTAATCCGTCGAGCTGTAAGCACCCAGGGGAACGGAGACGACGGCGTCCGCTCCCGCCAGGCCGCGGACTTCGTTCTCAGCGAGCACGGCACGCACCGAATGCTCGAGGACGCTGAAAAGTGACTGGATGTCCTTGGCCTCCACCGCCGCCCTTTCCAGATGAACGGCGATCACGATGTCCGCGCCCATTTTTCGCACCACATCGGTGGGCAGATTGTTCAGCAGTCCACCATCGACGAAAACGGTCGGCCCCTCATGCACCGGAGAAAAGGCGCCGGGAATCGACATCGTTGCGCGCAGGGCGACTGCGAGCGACCCATCCTTGAAGACGTAGGGCTTGCCGCTGATCAGGTCGCTCGCCACGCACCGGAATGGTGTCGGCAGCTCGTCGAAAGAGGGCACCTCATAGTAGGGAAGAGCGATACGATCGATCAGCAGCCCGATCTGATGGCCCGCGTTAAGCCCGGCGGGCAAGGATAATCCATGCCGCAATCCAAGAATGAGAGAGTTTGGATACGCGCGCTGGTCTTCTTTTCTGCGGAACGACAAATCTTCATAAGGCGTGCGGTCGCCAAGAATCTTGCGCCAGTCAATGCCCTCGATGAGTGTTTCCATTTCCTCTGGGCTCATCCCCGTGGCATAAAGGCCTCCCACCAATCCGCCCATGCTGGTTCCCGCCACGTAGTCCACGGGGATGTGATGCTCTTCGAACCACTTCAGAACACCGACGTGCGCCAGTCCCAACGCACCTCCGCCTTCGAGCGCTACGCCGATTTTTGGGCGAGCGTTTGGGGCGGTTTTCGCTTCTGCAGCGCTGGGATTGCCGGACGATGGTGGGACGGCTGTGGGCCGGGTGAGCTCCTCTTGCGCGCAGAGCAAAACGGGCATCAGAATCATCACCACAAGGGATGGCGCGCGGCGCATGAAGGCCTCCTCGAGAAAGCGAGCCAAAGTGCCGAAGCTCGCGAATCGAAAGAGTTTGTCCCAGGGTCATGATTCCGGCAAGCGGCGAACTATTTTCTTAGGCACCCTTGTTTTCTTGAAGGATGTTTCCGCCATCGACGACGAGGACCTGCCCGGTGATGTAAGAAGCTTCCGGAGACGCGAGAAAACAGGCCGCCGCTGCGACTTCATCGGGAGTACCCGCGCGGCCGAGTGGGGTGTGGAGCGCAGCGATTCTCTCGGATTCGGTCGAGGACGCAGTCGCAATCCATCCAGGGGCGACTCCGTTGATGGTGATTCCATCGCTGGCCGTTTCGATGGCCACGGCGCGCATCATCCCATCCATCGCGGCCTTCGCCGCGCCGTAAGCAGCGGAACCAGGGTTGCTGACCAGAGCCCCGGTCACGGACGTGACGTTGACGATGCGGCCGTACTTTTGTTGGGTCATGCAGGGCAGCACCGCACGAGTCATGCGGAAGGCGGTGTGCAGGGTGATGGCGATTTGATTTTGCCATTCCGCGAAGGACGTCTCGACCAGCGGCTTGCTTTCCGCGGGCCGCCCCGTCTGTGCCATACCGGCATTGTTCACAAGAATGTCGATGCGATTCAAACGAGAGAGGACGGAATCGACCAGCCGCTGGACCTCGGTCTCCACGGTGAGGTCCGCGATGAAGGAAAGAACTTTCTCGCCGTCCGCGTCGATCTCGCGCGCGCGTGCGTGAATCCGATCCGTGGTCGAGGTGATGACCACGCGCAAGCCGCCAGCATGCAGCCTCTTCGCGACGGCGAAGCCGATTCCTTCAGGGCTGCCCACACCGGTGATGACCGCTGTTTGCTCGTCTAAGGGTCGCGTCATCGAGTGGCTCACGCTCGGCATCATACATCGTCACCGCGAGATTTCGTGCCGCTCACTTGCGGAAACCATTCCATTCCGAAGCTAGGAAAGCGATGCAGTGCTTCAGGTACGATAATTGTTGCTGATGCGGCAGTCTTTGAGGCGAAATTTCATCTTCACCATCGGGATGGGCGATTACTTTTACCATTTGGCGCGCCGCTAGCGACAGAGTAAATCTACTCAAGGTACGCGGGGACACGTTTCGCCAAGCTATAATCTTGGCCTCAAGCGGAGAGATGAGCGACAGGAATGAGTGACGAAAGAAGAGACCGTGAATTGGGTATGGCGCGGGAGATTACGCGGCGGGATTTCTTGAATGGCGTGGCCGCCGGTGTTGGCGGAACGCTGCTCAATTCAGGGATCGACTCGGAAACGCTGCTCGCGGCAGCTGCCCTGGATGAATTTGTTCCCGAGAAGGCTCCCGATTACTACCCGCCCGCGCGCACCGGCATACGCGGAAATCATGACGGCACTTTCACCTTTGCGCACCGCATGCGCGATGGCGAGCGTGCGGATTCCTTCGGTGATGCGGTCGAGACGGGCGAGAACTACGATCTCGTCGTCGTAGGTGCGGGCATCAGCGGGCTGGCCGCCGCGTATTTCTATCGCAAGAATGCCGGCAAAAGTGTCCGCATTCTGATTCTCGACAATCACGACGATTTCGGCGGCCATGCCAAGCGCAACGAATTTCAGGCCGGCGGCAGGAAGTTGCTGAGCTTTGGAGGGACGCTAGCGATCGAGAGACCCGCCGAATACAGCAGCGTCGCCAAGGGCTTGCTCGGCGATCTGGGCATCGATACGCAGCGTTTCTACAAAGCTTACGACCAGAAATTGTATTCCGAGCTAGGCACGGCCGCTTTTTTTGACAAGGAAACCTTTGGCGAAGATCGCCTCGTCACGGGAATGAACACCACGCCTTGGGCGGAATTTCTCGCGAAAGCCCCGCTCTCGGACCAGGTACGAAAAGACATCGCGCGGGTTTACACCGCGAAGGTGGACTACCTTGTGGGCATGTCCAAGGAGCAGAAGCTCGCCAAGCTTTCGAAAACCAGTTATGCGGATTTCCTCACGCAAACCTGCAAATTGAGCCCTGAAGCGCTGCCATTCTTCCAAACTTTTCCCCACGATTTGTTTTGCGTGGGAATCGATGCCGTTTCCGCGCTGGCGTGTTTTTATGCCGGTGACGACTACCGTTCGTTCGACTATCCCGGCTTCGTCGGTTTGGGCATCGGTGAAGAGCAAATGGAAGAGCCGTACATTTTCCACTTTCCGGATGGCAACGCCTCCATAGCCCGGCTGCTTGTAAGGTCCCTCGTGCCCGGCGCGATTCCTGGCGAGACCATGGACGATGTTGTGACGGCGAAGGCGGACTACAGCAAGCTGGACCAATCCAATGCCGCAGCACGCATCCGCTTGAATAGCACTGTCGTCCAGGTACAACACGAAGGTGCCGCCGAGACGCCGTCAACCTACGCGAAGAAGGAAGTCCGGGTCACTTATGTGCGTGGAGGGAAGCCCAACAGCGTCCAGGCCAAGAACTGCATTCTGGCCTGTTACAACGGCATGATTCCGTACATCTGTCCCGAGCTGCCGGAACCACAAAAAAAGGCGCTCGCGTACTTAGTAAAAGCGCCACTCGTCTATACACGCGTGGCCATCCGGAACTGGACCTCATTTGCAAAGCTTGGTATTCACCACATCGTCGCGCCGGGCAGCTTTCACACCTACGTGGCGCTCGATTTTCCTGTGAGCATGGGCGGCTACATCTTCCCCAGCAGACCGGAAGAACCCATGGTGCTGTTCATGCTGCGCACACCCTGCAAGCCGGGACTGCCAACGCGCGATCAACATCGCGCGGGGCGGGCCGAACTCTTGCAGACGCCATTTTCGAAATTCGAGAGAAACATCCGCGATCAATTGGGCAGGATGCTCGGCGGCGCGGGCTTTGATCCCGCGCGAGACATCGAAGCTATTACCGTCAATCGGTGGGCCCATGGATATGCGTTCGAATCCCGGCCCTACAACGCTCTCTTCGATCCACAGTGGAAAGATGGCGAGCAGCCCTGGGTGGTCGGGCGAAAGCGGTTCGGAAAAATCGCGATCGCCAATTCCGACGCGGCGGCGACCGCGGAGACGGATGCCGCCATCGACCAGGCCCACCGGGCCGTCCTAGAGATTTTGCACTCCTGATGAATCCTCGGGATTCGATCTAACTCAAGCGCCGTTGTTCGACGGATACGTATTCCATCGCACGTTCTGTATAATTTGGCCGAGTTGTCTGGGCCACGGGTTCACTGAGCTTTTCGCCCTCGGTTTGGCGAAGAGGAAGGGCATGCATCCAGGTCGTCGTATTTGCACTCTCAAGTTGTTGGCTGCCGGCGTTTCATTGATTCTCGCGGTTTCTTCCGACGCCCACGCGGTGTTGCTGGAATCAAATCCCGCGTTGAAGAGCACCGTGTCTGGCCCGGACGTTCCGGTCAAGCTCCGTTTTAATGTGCGCATCGACGCTAGCCGTTCAAGATTGACGCTTGTCACGCCGGACGGTTCGATGCAGACTCTTGAAATCAGCCAGACCGCGTCTCCCGATACACTTTCAGCAGAGGCCAAGGGCCTGGCTCCCGGCGATTATCGACTTCGCTGGCAAGTGCTGGCCTCCGACGGGCACATCACGCGCGGAGAAATACCCTTCACCGTTACGCATTTTTGACCGAGGTTCATGGCCCGGCTGCTCCAAATCTTCGGCTTCCTGTCCGTCTTGTTTCGCGGGGCGACGCTCACATTTCAATCGCTGACGGCCGGCGGCATCGCTTTTCTTTGTTTTGTTTTGCGGCGCGCGGACGAAGAATCGGATGCGCTCAGGCAAGCCTGCTTCGTTTGGATTAGACGCTCTGCGAGCGCGCTCGCCGCAATGCAGATTGCCTACGTCCTGTCGAACTCCTTGATTCTTATGCAATCCGCGCATATATCATTCCGCGAGGCCAGCGGCGCAAATTTTGTCATTGCAGGCGCGATTGGGCTTTTGTCAACAATGACGGTCATGATTCTGACCAAATTGAGGGGTTCAAAGAGTTACGCGATTCTACTTTTGCCCGCGGCGGCCATCATCGCTTCCACCGTCATGACCAGTCACGCGATGGCGCGCCTGGAGTATCGTGCCCCGCTGGTTTCGTTCACCGCTCTACATCAGGCAGCCACGGCTGCCTGGCTCGGTGGTTTGCCATACTTGCTCATCGTCATTCGTCGCGCGGTGAGCCCGGACTTTGCGCGCCAACTCAGCGCCCGGTTTTCGCAACTCGCGCTCGCGAGCGTCGTCGTTCTTGGTGGCGCAGGCATGGTTTTGGGATACGCCTACGTCGGTTCGATCGCGGCGGTATATGGAACTTCGTACGGCGCCATGGTTGCCACGAAAGCGTCCCTCTTCGGACTCCTTCTGTTCCTCGGTGCGCTCAACTATCAACTTGTTCGCCGGGGTCCGACGAGCAGCATCCTTGCGAGCCTGAAACGCTTCGGCGAAACCGAAATTGGAATCGGAGTCACGGTCATTCTGACCGCCGCCTCGCTGACTTCTCTTCCTCCGGCCGTGGATCTTTCGAAAGACCGGGTCACGCGTTCCGAGATTTTTTCCCGCATGGTTCCTCGCCCACCCCGGCTCGCCAGTCCGACGATAGAGGAGCTTCCCGAAGACATCTACGTGGCGCAGAGCAAGGCTTTCCAAGCGGGGTCGCTCTCGACGGAATCCTATGTTCCCGGCCAGGCTGGCACACGTCCCAACACGCCCGCTGAAAAAGCCTGGTCGGAATACAACCATCACTGGGCGGGCATCATCGTTGTGTCGATTGGATTGCTCGCTGTTCTCGCGCAAGCGGCAAGCCTTTCCTGGGCGCGTAACTGGCCGCTACTCTTTCTCAGCCTGGCTCTCTTTCTTTTCTTGAGAAGCGATCCCGAAGTCTGGCCTCTCGGTCCCAACGGGTTCTGGGTCACCTTTGCAGATCCCGAGGTGCTAATGCATCGAATCTTCGTGCTCGTAGTCATCGGGCTCGCCGTTTTTGAGTGGCGCGTGCAAACGGGGCGCGTCTCCTCCGCCCGCGTTCGTCTGATATTTCCGATGCTCGTCGCCGTTTCGGGCGCTTTGCTCCTCACTCATTCCCACAGTTTGGGAAATATCAAAGAAGAGGTGTTGGCCGAGCTCAGCCACATTCCGATCGCTATTCTCGCTGTGACCGCAGGATGGTCGCGCTGGCTGGAATTGCGGCTTCCCTCCGAAAACCGCATCCGCCACGTGATGTCTCGCCTCTGGCCGGTGTGTGTTTTGTTGATTGGCGTCCTGCTGCTGAACTACCGCGAAATGTAATTTCATAGCGCGCTGCTTGCTACACTGTTTGACTCATGGCTCGCCAACGCCTCGGCCAACACTTTCTTTCCGATCTTCACTGGCGCGAAGAAATCGCCCGGGCCATTCGCGTGTCGCCTCATTCCAGCGTTCCGCTTCCCCGCGACGAGCAACATTGCTGGATCGAGATAGGCTCTGGTCACGGGGAAATGACGCAGCATTTGCTCGCCACGGGAAGTCCTGTCTATGCTATCGAGATCGACCCGCCGCTGGTTGTTGGGCTTCGCCGCCTGGCGCAGAAATTTCGTAATCTCACGGTCGTTGCGGATGACGTTCTCAGAGCGGATCTTGCCGCGATCGCCCCGGGACGCCGCATCCGAATCTACGGAAACCTGCCTTACTACATCACCTCGCCGATCTTGCATCACCTTTTCGCCTTCGCCAACCTCATCGAGGAAATTCATCTCGTCATTCAGTCCGAAGTCGCCCTCCGTCTCGCTGCCCAGCCCGGCACTCGTGATTATGGGTACCTCTCCGTCTTCACGCAGTTCCATGCTCGCCCTGAACTCGTCTTTGACATTCCGCGCGCCGCTTTCGACCCGCCGCCCGAAGTCGTGTCCGCCCTGGTCACTCTCCGCTTCCCAGGTGAAGGCGCAAAGCTCTCCCTCGAGGACGAATCGCGATTCCTGAATTTTGTGAAATTGTGTTTTTCGAAAAAACGCAAGACCCTGGTGAACAACCTGCGGTCTCTTGCCAAACCCGATCGCGTTCGCGAAGTCCTTGCTTCCCTGGATCTTCGCGCCGACTCCCGCGCCGAGCAACTCACTGTCCCCCAGCTCGCTGGCCTTTATTCCAGCATCGAACTTTCTTAGCTCGCTTCTTTTCGGTTCACTGCCACCAGACGGTCCGGATAGTCACTCATGATCCCGTTCACGCCCGCGGCAATGAGCATCCGCATGTGCGCAGGATGATTCACCGTCCAGCAAACTACTTGCACATCGCTCTTTCTTGCTTCGGCAAGCAGCGCAGGTGTCACCAGGTCACCGCGAGCCACCAACTGCCGGGCACCCACTTCCACGGCTTTCCGAATCGGTTTCTCGATCTGCCCGTCGAACAGCAGTCCGGTCATCAGCGTCGGCTCGATCTTTCGCAAATTCAGCACGACCGAAGGATCAAAGGAAATGACCACCGCTCGCGGAATCTCTCCCGATTGCCGGAGCGCGCCGATCAGCGCGTGCTCACCGCCCCAGGAACCTGCTGGTTTCAGCTCCAGGTAAAAGACAACATCGTTTTTTTTCGAGAACTCCAGGAGTTCCTCCAGGGTCGGAATTCTTTCTCCCGCAAATTCGCTCCCGAACCATGCCCCGGCATCCAGGCGGCGTAAATCCGTCAACGTCATGTCGTGGACGGCTCCCTGGCCGTTCGTCGTTCGATTCAACGTCGCATCATGGATGGCCACAAGGCGCGCGTCCCGTGAGAGCTGCAAATCCGTCTCGATGAACGCCGCGCCCATGGCGACGGCTTTCTTGAACGCCGCCATCGTATTTTCAGGCGCGTGCCCAGAAGCGCCCCGATGCGCAATTACCAGCACAAACCTGTTCTCCTTGATTCACTTCGCCGAGGTACAACACCACCTCGAGGATAAAGTTTCTCAGTTACCGCAAATATCGATCTGCCCGCGGCCCACAAGGAATATGCTAGCATCCGCTGTGGACATCCTTTCGGGCACCCTTTTCGTTTGCATCTTGAATCTAACTGGTTGAGGTTTAGAATTCGCGTGTGGAGGAGGAAATCATGGGAAGGGAAATCCGGTCCCTGTTCGCGGCCCTATTGCTCACCGTTCCTGCTGTCTACCCGGCCTCCGTCGGGGCCGCGCGGCCGCAGGAAGCAAAAAAAGAGCGCAGTGAAGCAAAGTACCAGGAGAGACTCGTCAAGGAAGTCCGCCACCATCTTGTTCTGCTGCCATGGTATTCGGTCTTCGATAATCTGGAATACAAAGTGGAAGGCGACAAGGTCACTCTTTACGGCCAGGTGACCCGGCCAACACTGAAGTCCGATGCCGAGGCTGCCGTGAAGAGCATCGAGGGCCTGGCCTCGGTAGTCAACAACATCGAGGTGCTTCCTGTTTCCCCGATGGATGACCAGCTCCGCAGAGCCGTATATCGCGCGATTTATGGTGATGCCGCACTCTCGCGCTATTCCATCCAGGCGGTGCCCTCGATCCACATCATCGTGAAGAATGGCAACGTCAGTCTCGAGGGTGTTGTGGACAACGAAACCGACAAAAACCTGGCAAATCTGCGAGCAAGCGGGGTTCCCAACGTATTCTCAGTGAAGAACAACTTGGTCGTTGCCAGCTAAGCAAACAAAACCGTGCGGATGGCGGGGCCGCTTTTACGCGGCTCCTGCCGTCCCCGTTCTTTGCAATTGACGCGAAATTCGCCGGGCCGCGTCCTTCAATGCCTCGATGATCCGGGGCGTATTCGCTTCGTCCACCTGGGTGAGCGTCCCGCTGGCTCCGAGCGCCGCCGTCACATTGCCCATGGCGTCGAAGATCGGTGCGCCCAGACACCGCGCGCCGAGACTATTTTCTTCGTCGTCGACCGCATACCCGGCCTGCTTCACATGCTCCAAATCCGCCAGCAGTTTCGTCAGGGTCGTGATGGTTTTCGGCGTTCTCTTTTTCATACCCAGCTGTTTCACCAGCAGCTCGATTTCATTCTTAGGGAGCCATGCGAGCAGGCATTTCCCCACGCTCGTCGAATGCAGAAACATGCGCCTGCCGATCCAGGTGTTGACTTTGAAAAATCCCGGCGCTTCCACTTTTTCGACGTACACTGCTTCGCCTTGGTCCAGCACGGCAAGATGCGAGGTCAGGTGAATCTTCTCCACCAGCGACCTCATGAACGGCGCGGCCACGTCCGCTATATCCAGCTTGGCTTGAGCATCGCTCCCCAAACTCATGATTTTCAACCCCAGCTTGTACCGGCCTGACTCCGCTTCACGGCGCAAGTAACCGCGCTTCTCCAGTGTCCTTAAGATGTAGCTCGCCGAGCTCTTTGGTATCCCCAGCTTTTTGCTGATCTCGGCGTTCGTCAGTCCGTCGCGCCGCTCGGCCGATGCTTCCAGGATATTCAGCGCGCGCTCCACCGCGGTCGCCGGGTTCGCTTCTGAAACGGGCATGGGCCATCTCCTATAAGTTTCCGCTATGTCCACAGTATAGAATGCATGTTCAGGACATTGAACACCTTCTTGCAATCCTCCCAGGGCAGGAAGGCGGATGGCTGAACAGGCGTTCCATAGGCTGAACGACTAGCAAGGAAAGAACTCGCCGATGGTAAGCAAATTTCTCCACACCTTGTCCGAGTTTTCCCGTAGAATCCTTGCGCTCTTTGGCCGGTCCTCCTATCCCCATGAGCGGATGGAACTTACTAATCCCTGGTTCCCGGGCGTTGGCCTTCGAATTGCCTTTACGTTTGCAGGCCGACTTCCGAGCGAACCTGTAACGGAAAGGCTGACTAACGTCATGGCGACTGCAACCACCAAACCGAATCCGGAACGCGCTCCCTTGCTATTCTCGAATCGCATCGTTCCGATCAACACCGCTCCGCCGGATTTCGATCCCGATCGCGATCTCCCCCAGGGATTCCTGGAGTTTCTCGCCCCGCTCCATGCGGCATTGACGCTGCGCCAGCGCGCCTTGAATGCTCGCCGCGATTTCGCCTTGGCCGAGGCCCATGCTGGCAAGGTCCCTGACTATCTGCCCCCTTCCGTCGCCACAACGAATTCCTGGCGCATCGAGCTGCCTGCGTGGTGCGCCGATCAGCGTAATCAGATGACCGGGCCCGCGGACGATGCCGACCTGGTGGTCAAAATGCTCAACTCCGGCGCGCCGGGAGTGATGCTGGATCTGGAAGACTCCACCGCGAATTCGTGGGAATACAACTCGCGCGGGATCAAAAATATTCTCGAAGCGCTCGCTGGGCGCCTCACCTATTTTGATCGCAAGCGTAACAAGACGGTCGGCATCAATCCAAGCACCACAGTGATCTTTACGCGCCCGCGCGGGCTGCATTTGCACCAGGCCGGTGTTTTCCCCGGGGAACTGCTTCCAGCTTCGCTCTTTGACGTCGCGATGGTCGCCGATCAAGTCGATTTCAGCTCCCTCAAGCACCCGCTCTGCATCTACATTCCGAAATCCGAGTCGGTCGATGAAGCGCTCTGGTGGCGCGATCTTTTCCAGATGATTGCGCGCCTCAAGGGCTTGCCCGCCAATTCCATCAAGTGCATGGCGCTCGTCGAGTCGCACCCTCTTGCCTTCCAGATGGAAGAGTTTGCTTGGAACCTGCGCGACCATATCGTTGGGCTGGATCTCGGCCGCTGGGACTACATGGCGAGCTTGATCCATTTCAATCTCGAAAATCCGGCGTGGGTCCTTCCCGACCGCAACACCATTCCGCACGACGTGGCTTTTTTCCAAAATTTGCGCACCCTCTTGCCCGACATCTGCCACAAGCATGGCATGCTTGCAATTGGCGGGATGACCGCTCTCTTTCCGAGCCGCGAAGACGCCGAGCTGAACGCCCGCGCGCTCAAAGTTCTCGCCGAAGACAAAAAGAACGAGTCGCTCTGCTTGATGGATGGCGCGTGGACCGGGCATCCCGACCAGAATGAAATCGCGGTTTCACAATTTCCGGTGCCCAATCAACTGCGCGCGCGCCCTGAGAAAGCCAATGCCCGACCTGATTTGCGCCCGCTTCCCACCGGTGTCGGCAAGCGGACTCTCGCAGGGACGCGCGCCGCGATTCGCACCGTCATTCGCTACCGCAACGGCGTCTTGAACGGGAAAGGTGCGAGCCTGCTCGACGGCTACATGGAAGACCTGGCCACCGATCGCATCTATCGATTGATGATCTCCCAGCGCATGCGGCACACCGCTCAAGTAGAAATTCTCGATGACAACGGGACGCCCGTTCGTCATACGCCGGAACTCATCCAGCAGCTCTTCGATGAAGAACTCGACCGGCTGTTGCGCGAATCGGCCGTCGGCAATGACCCCAAGGCCGCTGAAACGCTCCGGAAAGCGCGAGCGATGAGTGAGGAGATGATTCGGCGCGAGGAGTTCGATCCAGCGTAGGCAAGGTTTCTGCAGGGGCGGGGCTTGCCTGCCCGATTCGCTGAAAAATTTCCAAGTTTTCTTGTGCACTCGCAGAACAAGTCAAGGAGAAAAGATGTCATCCAACGGAAACAACGGGGCCAGCGGTAACGGCAACAGGCTTCACACACTCAATCACTGGACCACCGATTCCCGCTGGTCAGGCATCACGCGCCCATACTCTTACTCAGACGTGCTCCGGCTGCGTGGCTCCATCCAGATCGAATACACCCTGGCTCGTCTGGGTGCCGAGCGGTTGTGGAATCTGATGCACACCGATGCGTATGTTCCAGCACTGGGCGCCATCACCGGCAATCAAGCCATTGAAATGGTGCAGGCCGGACTGAAAGCGATCTACGGCAGCGGGTGGCAGGTCGCCGCCGATGGCAACACGGCCGGCGACGTTTATCCGGACCAGAGCCTTTATCCTTGCGACTCCGCGCCAAATCTGGTGAAGCGCATCAATCGCGCATTACTTCGCGCCGATCAGATTGAATCCGCGGAAGGCAAAAAGTCCGGCATGTATTGGTTTGCGCCGATCGTCGCCGATGCCGAAGCCGGTTTCGGCGGCTCGCTCAACGCCTACGAGCTGATGAAAGCGATGATCGAAGCGGGCGCCGCCGGCGTCCACTTCGAAGACCAGCTCTCTTCGGCCAAAAAATGCGGCCACCTCGGCGGCAAAGTCGTCGTTCCCACGCGCGAATTTGTCGAAAAGCTCGTCGCCGCGCGCCTCGCTGCAGACGTCTGCGGCGTCCCCACGATTCTCATCGCGCGCACGGATGCCAACTCAGCGGGACTGCTGCTGTCTGATGCGGATCCCCGCGATCGCGAATTTATCTATGGCGAACGCACCCCAGAAGGCTTCTATCAATTTCGCGGCGGCATCGAAGCTGCCATTGGCCGCGGGATCGCTTACGCGCCATACGTTGACATGCTTTGGTGCGAAACCTCCACTCCCGATCTCGCCGAAGCGAGGGAATTCGCTGACGCCATTCACGCCAAATTCCCGGGCAAGCTACTGGCCTACAACTGCTCGCCTTCCTTCAATTGGAAGAAAAAACTCGACGATGTCACCATCGCCAATTTCCAGCAGGAACTCGGGAAGATGGGCTACAAGTTTCAGTTCGTCACGCTGGCCGGCTTCCACGCGCTTAACATGTCCATGTTCAACTTGGCGCGCGGCTATTCACAAGCCGGAATGACCGCCTATTCCAAGCTTCAGCAGGAAGAATTCGCTGCGCAGGAACTTGGCTACCGCGCCGTCACGCACCAGCGCTTCGCCGGCACCGGCTACTTCGACGAAATCGCCCAGCTGGTTTCGGGCGGCAATTCTTCCACCACCGCTCTGGCCGGCTCAACCGAAACCGAACAGTTTCACGCCAGCATGCCGCTAGCACCGTCGAACGGTCACGCGGCAGAAGCGGGCGCCTAATCAACGGTTCTTGAGTCATAAGCCAAGTACACTAGGCGGTTCCCAATCAGACGCTGGGCCAGGATTGCCCGTCGGCATAAGACGCGCGCGTGGGAAGCGAAGGCACAAAGCCGGTCGTGCTCGATCCCTTCATGACGGCGTTAAACGCTTCTTGGAACGCTTCCATCTCCGGCTGCGTGCCCACGGTAATGCGCACATGCGTTGGCCAAACAGGCCACGGCCGGCCGATATACACATTGCGCGCCGCCATCGCGTCGATCACTTCCTTCGCGGGCCGCTTGGCATCCACCATGAAGCAGTTCGATTGTGATGGGGTGTAGGAATAGCCAAGCCGGTCGAACCAATCAAATGTCTTTTGCCGGATCGCGGCATTCGACTGTTTGCGCTCCGAAACGAGATGCTCATGCTTTAGGCTTGCAGTTCCGGCGGCCACCGCCGTAATCGGCATCGCGCTCCAGCCGCCGTAGATCTCCATTTTCTCCAGCAAATCGGGACGCCCAATCGCCACGCCACAGCGGATACCCGCCATTCCGTAGATCTTCGAAAACGTGCGCAATACGATCACGTCCTGACCGGCCTTCACCAGGTCGATGGCGGAAACGCCATCCGAAAAATGGATGTAAGCCTCGTCGACCAGCACCACCGAATCCTTCGGTTTCGCCGCCAGAAGTTGCTCGATGTCCGAGTGCGGCGTCAGCGTTCCTGTCGGATTGTTCGGGGTACAAACGTAGAAGAGCCCGGCGTCCGGAGCCGCCGCAACCATGGCCTTGACGTCGTGCCCGTACGTTTTCGTCAGCGGAGTTTTGGCAATCCGTGCTCCCGAGAATTTCGCCGCGCGCATTCCAGCTTCGTAGCCGGGATCCGCAGTCACGTAGCTCCTCGCCGGCGAAGTGAACGCCAGCACCGAAAAATGCAGCGGCTCGCTCGAGCCGGGAAAGACTCGGACGTATTCGGGCTTCAAGCCCTCCATCTCTGTAAACGTCTTGACGAATTCTTCCTTCAGCCAGTAGGAGTACCGGCCTCCCTGAGGCGCCATGTCCACGATGGCCTTCCGCGCGGCGTCGCACGGTCCCAGAGGATTTTCGTTCGCATCGATCACCACCGCACCCGGATGATAGGTCTTGCGATCTTCCGCCGCCAAGGAAGGCTCCGTGGCGATGCGAAATGCCATTGCAGCAGTCGCCGCCGCCGACAACTGGAGAAACGCTCTCCGCGAGCCTTTCAGAAGCAATCCGTTGTCACTCATGCGATCCTCCTTGATGCCAACCGATACCAGCGGCCGGAATGTTTTGTCGTCCTCTTGTGGTAACACGAATGCCCGCGCCAATCAACAACGATTGCTTCCTTCATGAATTCACTCATGATTTGGCGGCGCAGAACGGATAGATTCCTAACTACAGTGATTTAGACTGATATTTCGATATTGAGCATTCCACTTTGAAGGACCAAATGCCGCAAACCGCTAGAGAAATGACTGAGGCTCGATCGGTCGCTCGGCGAATCGATGATTTGGATTGGACGACCCTCGGCCAATCGCTCAACGATCGTGGCTTTGCCATATCCGCCCCCATCCTCTCTCCATGCGAATGTGCCTCGCTCGTCGCGCTGTATGGCGATGCACACCGTTTTCGCAGCCACGTGATCATGGAGCGCTACCGCTTCGGTGTCGGGGATTACAAATATTTCGCCCATCCACTCCCTGAATTGGTAGCGGAGTTACGAAGCGCTGTCTATCCACATCTTGCGGAGGTCGCGAATTATTGGGCTGAACTGCTCGACGAAAAAGGGCGGCCGTATCCTTTGGACCACGAAGCTTTTTTGAAGACTTGCCACAAAGCTGGGCAGACCAAGCCCACGCCTCTCATGCTGCATTACGAAGCGGGCGGCTACAACTGCCTCCACCAGGATCTCTATGGCGAGGTCAGTTTTCCCATGCAGATGGTATTCCTACTCGGTCAGCGCGGCCGCGATTGGGGAGGAGGAGAATTCATCTTGGTCGAGCAGCAGCCGCGCGCGCAATCCAAAGCCGAGGTCGTCCAGGCCAATCAAGGCCAGGCGATTATCTTCACCACTCGCTACAGGCCGGTGAAAGGCACGCGCGGCTATTATCGTGTCAACCTCCGGCACGGTGTCAGCCGCGTGCACTCCGGCACCCGTTTCACACTTGGCGTCATCTTTCATGATGCCAAATAGGCTGCAAGGTCCGTCCGCCCCAGCACACAATGGCCGTCCGGATTCGCAAAGGCCTTCCCGCGAACGGACACCGCGCCCTGTCAATCGGTCATGGTATCTCCGCTAAGTCTTTGCCCCTCCGTCGTTTCCACGAATCAGAAAATGGTCCTCCGTCTGCATCTTTCGATTGCGTACCAGGAGGTCTGCCGATGGGAGCCCTATCTCAAAACCTGCGCTACGCGCTACGGATTCTCAGCAAGGGTCCGGGGTTCACCTTGATCGTGGTTCTCACCCTGGCTCTTGGCATCGGCGCGAACACCGCCATTTTCTCGGTTGTCTACGCCGCTCTCCTGCGCCCCCTTCCTTACCGTGACGCTGCCCAACTCTACAGTTTGGGTGAATCTCGAAGTCAATTCGACATCAGCGCCGTAGGCGCGCAAGCCTCTTACCCTGATTATCTGGATTGGAAACGCCGCGCCAAAACCATCCAATCCTTCGCCGGTTTCAGCGGCGACGCCTTCACCCTCTCTGGAAACGGAGAACCCAAAAACACCTTTGCAGCGCAAGTCACGCCCAGCTTTTTCTCCACCCTCGGCGTGAAGCCTGTTCTTGGGCGCGATTTCGTTGACAGTGAGGATCAGTCCGACGGACCTCACGTGACCATCCTTAGTGACTCGTTCTGGCGGAGTGAGTTCGGAGGCGATCCGAACGCGGTGGGCCGCGTCATTCGCCTGGACGGCAAGCCCGCCATGATTATCGGGGTCCTCCCGCGCGACTTCGAATTCGCTCCCGCTAACTCCGCACCGCTCTGGGTTCCGGTACACCAAACGGGCGATCCCATCACGCGGCGGAGCCTCCGCTGGTTCACGGTCTTTGGCCGCCTCGCTCCCGCCGTCTCCGCTGATCAAGTTCGTGCGGAAATGCAGGGCATCAATGCCCAGCTCTCCAGCGAATATCCCAAGGAGAACGGCTCCATCTTTTTTGTCATGAAGAGTCTGCCGGAGAGAATCGTTGGAAAGGTTCGGCCTCTTCTCCTGATCCTTCTTGGTGCGGTGGGATTTGTCCTTCTCATCACCTGCGCCAACGTAGCGAATCTCCTGATGACGCGCTCCATCGGCCGCCGCAAGGAGTTTGCGGTGCGTTCCGCCCTCGGTGCGAGCACCGGTAATTTGCTCTCCCAACTGCTGACGGAGAGCCTCTTGCTCTCCGCTTTCGGGGCTATGGTTGGACTTTTCGTCGCGCAATGGGGTGTCAACGCGCTCGTCGCGGCCATTCCCGATTCCCAGCTCTTGTCGATGCCCTATCTGCGCCACGCGGGCATCAATCTCTCCGTACTCGCCTTTCTGTGCGGCGTCACGTTGCTCACGGGAATTCTTTTTGGTTTGGCTCCAGGTTTGGACGCGGCCCGTTCCTCGCTTAACGAAATCTTGAAGGACGAATCCCGCGGCGGCACCAGCACTGGGCACGCTCGGCTGCGCAATGCCCTGGTTGTCGCCGAGATTTCCATCTCTCTCGTCCTCCTGGTGGGGGCCGGATTGATGCTCCAAAGTCTTCGAGCCCTGCTCCATCGCGATCCCGGTTTTGATTCCAGAAACATCCTCACGTTTTCCGTGAACCTGCCCGATGCCTCCTATCCCAGCGAGAAGACCTATCCCTACAACAGTCCCAGCGCCCTCCGGTTTGATCATGAGTTCTCCGACAAGCTTCGCCGCTTGCCTGGCATCGTTGACGTCGCGGAAACCAGCGGGATTCCGGAGAACGGCGGCAGCGGTTCCATCCGCTTCCTTGTCGAAGGCCGCCCCAAGGCCATCGGCCAGGAAGATGAATGCAACATCCTCGGCGTCAATTCTGGTTATTTCTCCACCCTGAGGATTCCACTTGTGACAGGCCGCGTCTTCACCGTGCATGATTCTCTGGATGCGCCGCCTGTCGCGGTGGTGAATCGTGCTTTTGTGAAGGCCTATTTCCCCAACGAAGACCCTCTCGGCAAGCGCATCCGCTTTACTTTTAGTGACAAACAGCCCTTTCAACAAATCATCGGCATTGTCGGTGACACGGCCGAGGTTGATCTCGCGGAAGTCCCGCCGGCGATCATTTATGTTCCGAACGATCAGGGCCCTGCCACGTATCCCAGTTACCTGGTTCGAACCGCGGGCGAGCCCGTTGCATTTGTCGGAGCCGTCCGAACCGCCTTGCAGGAAATCGATCCGCAGCTTCCCCTCATCCAGCCACAAGCGCTCGAACGAGTTGCCAACGAATCTCCATCGGTATTCCTGCGCCGGTATCCGTCTTACCTGATCGGCAGCTTTGCAGCCCTGGCGCTGATTCTCGCGATGGTAGGACTATACGGCCTCATTTCGTATATGGTGCTTCAACGCACGAGGGAAATCGGCATCCGCGTCGCCATGGGTGCGCAAGGCCATGACATTTTGAAGATGGTTCTTCGTCAGGGCATCCGCGCGGCCGTCACAGGCGTGGCCATCGGCGTCCTCGCGGGCCTCGCGCTCACCCGATTCATGAGCAGCCTGCTCTATGGCGTCACACCAGGCGATGGTCTTACCTTCGCGGTGGTCGCCCTTTTGTTGCTGCTTGTCGCCATCGCCGCGTGCACCGTCCCTGCGCGCCGCGCCATGCGCGTCGATCCTATCGTCGCCCTGCGTTACGAATAGGCTTCAGTGCGCACCGCTTCCAGCAAACTCGTCGAGGGAAATTTCTTTTGGGAATGGCTCTGGGATTGGCGGGGGAAGGGAACTACTCGTGCCCCCCGCCAAGTTCGCGGACGATCGAGCCCACAAACGACCTGGCGTCTCCAAAAAGCATGAGCGTCTTGTCCTGGTAGTAGAGCGGGTTGTCGATCCCCGCGAACCCCGCGCCCATGCTGCGCTTGATGACCATCACCGTGCGCGCCTTGTCTACGTCCAGAATCGGCATCCCAAAAATCGGGCTGCTATGATCCGTGCGCGCCGCCGGATTCGTGACATCGTTCGCACCGATCACTAGCGCAACATCCGTCTGCGGAAAATCGCCGTTGATTTCGTCCATATCCAGCAGCTTGTCGTACGGAATGTCGGCCTCCGCCAGCAAAACGTTCATATGCCCGGGCATTCTTCCGGCCACCGGATGAATGCCGAACTTTACGTCCACCCCGCGTTTGGTCAGCGCATCATATAGTTCGCGCACTTTATGCTGTGCTTGCGCTACCGCCATGCCGTATCCTGGGACGATCACCACCTTGTTTGCCGCCGCGAGAATCCCCGCTGCTTCTTCCGGTGTGGCGCTGCGGACTGGTCGTGCTTGTTGCGCGCCAGCCACCGACGTCTGTTGCTGGCCGAAAGCTCCGAATAACACATTCGAAAACGAGCGGTTCATCGCTTTCGACATGTTCACGGAAAGAATGAACCCCGAAGCTCCGTCCAGCGCCCCCGCGATAATCAGCAGCTTGCTGTCCAGCACAAATCCCATCGCTGCCGCGGAAAGCCCGGCGTACGAATTCAAGAGCGAAATGACCGTCGGCATGTCCGCGCCGCCGATGGGAACAATCATCATCACGCCGAACAACAGCGGAATTCCCACGATCAGCGGAAACAACTGCGTCTTTTCCGGGTGCGCCACCAGCACACCCGCCACGACAATCGCCACGCCAAGCAGCCCCAGGTTGACATTGTTCTGGCCCTTATATGTGATCGGCCGCTGCGGCAATACTTCCTGCAATTTTCCGGCGGCCATCAAGCTCCCGGTAAACGTCAGTGAGCCAAGGATCACTTCCATGGAAAGCACGCCCATCAGGAATGGCGGCACGGCCGGCGCCCTCAGATAAAATTCTGCCGTCCCCACCAACGTTACGCACAGCGCGCCAAACGCGTGGCTCAGCGCTGTCCGCTGCGGAACCGCCGTCATCGCCACGTTTCCCAGTGGCACGCCGATGATCGTTCCCAGCACCAAAGCGATCGCAATCCATTTGTATTCCACGATCCCGTGGTGCAACAAAGTCCCGGCAATCGCCAGCAACATGCCCAATTCACCGGCGAAGACGCCTCGCCGCGCCGTCTTTGGGGAGCTAAGCCATTTGAGCGACAATATGAAAAGTGCGGTGGCAATCAGGTAAGTAACTTCAATGATGTTCTCTGTGCTGGGCAGATGGGTCATGGTCTCTTTGGGCCGCTCGCTTTGAACATTCTCAGCATTCGATCCGTGATCAGGAATCCGCCCACGATATTGCTCGTAGCCGCCACGATGGCGATTGTTCCCAGAATCTTCGCCAGCGTGGCGCCGTGTGCATGATACTCACCCGCAAGAATGATGGCGCCCACGACCGCGATGGCGTCGAGCGCGTTCGTCAAGGACATCAGCGGCGTGTGCAGCAACGGAGAAACCCGCCGGATCACTTCAAATCCGATGAACCCTGCCAGCATGAAAACGTACAGGCTGGTAAGCAAATCCAGCTTCATGATTTCGCCGCCTCCTTCGCAACTCCAGCCAGCGCTGGAAGTCCAAAAAATTCCCGCACCCGCGCATTGACCACTTCGCCGCCGCGCGTCAGCAGCGTGTCGGACACGATTTCATCATCCAGATTCAGTTGCAGCTTCCCATCCTTGACGAGGTGCAGCAGGAACGCGCTGACGTTCCGCGCGTACATCTGGCTCGCGTGATACGGTACTGTGCTTGCCAGATTCAGCATTCCGATGATCGTCACGCCATGCTCCACGACGATCTCTCCCGGACATGTCAGCTCGCAGTTGCCTCCGCGCTCGCTGGCCAGATCCACGATCACGGACCCCGGCGCCATGCTTGCCACCATTTCCTTCGTCACCAAAACCGGCGGCTTTTTCCCGGGAATCACCGCCGCGCTGATGACCACGTCGCTGTCGGCCACCGCTTTTCCCAGCAGCTCCCGCTGCCGCTTATAAAAAGTTTCATCTTGAGCCCGCGCGTATCCGCGCGCATCCTCGGCGTCTTTGGCTTCAATCGGCAGCTCCACGAATCTCCCGCCCAGGCTCTGCACCTGCTCTTTGGCCGCAGGCCGCAGGTCATATGCCGAAGCGACCGCGCCCAGCCTACGCGCCGTAGCAATCGCCTGCAGTCCGGCCACGCCGGCCCCAATCACCAGCACCCGGCCAGGGGTAATCGTGCCCGCAGCTGTTGTAAGCATCGGAAAAATTCGCGGTAATTTATCAGCTGCAACGATCACCGCTTTGTAGCCACAAATCGTCCCCATCGATGAAAGCGCATCCATGCTTTGCGCCCGCGTCGTCCGCGGCATCAACTCAACGGAAAAAGAAATCACTCCTTTGCCCGCAATCTCCTGGATCGTCTCAAGCGACCCGAGTGGCCGCAAAAATCCCACCAGCACCTGGTCGCGCCGGAAATACGGCACATCCTCCTTCCCCGTCTTGTCGTTTGAACCGTAGCAAAGGATTTGGACGACGATATCCGAGGAACGAAACACCTCCGCGCGGTCGGAAACGACCTTTGCGCCCTTCGCCACGTAATCCGCGTCCGGATAACCCGCTTCCGCTCCCGCTCCCGCTTCCACCACAACTTGCAAACCCGCCTTAACCAGGTTGGGGATCGCTCCAGGAACCAGCGCCACGCGCCGCTCTCCGGGGAATGTTTCTCGGGGCACGCCAACGATCATGTAGCTTCCTCCCGGTTCACATACGAGAACCGCTCCAAGGAATGCTGATCAAACGAGGAGACTCGGTCGGGAAATCTCAACGTGGGGCGGCTCCTAGCGCGGAATCAAACGCCCCAAAGCATACACTCTCCGGCATCGCTTCCGTTAGTGCCGCAATCCTTCTTGCCGGGGTCTGCGACGTAATCGTAACCATTGCTAAGCGAATTCTTAGCAAACCTTAAGATTCAGCGTCTACCGCCAGGCTTGCAGCGCGACGCTCTCTCGCCTTTTTGTATCCGGCCATCCCTCCGTGAACTGCGTCACCATTTCTCGTGCCCGTGCACAATGTCCTCTTTCTGCTCCTGCGCACTCCATTTCCTCGCCGAGCCCGCACTCGTCCTCGCTTTCAGAACCCTCCCTGTGGTTCACTGTTCGCATACGAAAAAGGGACCGCGAACGGTCCCTTTTTCATGCCGACTCCGGATTCTGATGGGTCGATCTTTGCGTTTAATTCCTGGCGTCTGACTTGCCCGAGGGAGTCGTCGTGACCGCTGAAGCTGCCCCGATGGACAACTCGTACTTCTTGCCCCGGAAGAAAATTCCCGCCAGCGTCTTGTTGCCACTCGGCTCGGTGTTAGTCGAATACCCGTCTCCGGCTTCTGCCCTCTTTAGCGCAACAAGCTGTGCCGGAACCTTGGCTACGGTTTGCCCCCTATCCATAATTCTGAGTTCCACATTCGAGCCGCTTCCAGTCCACTCCACCTGGTAGGTGCCAGTCCGAACTTCCTGGCTGCCAACAGTAACAGTCTCGGCGATTTTCAGTTGCCCCTTCCTTTCGGTGCCTGCGAAGGCGCAAGCCGCGAACAGCAAGGAAGCCACCATTCCGCCGAAGGTTTTTCTCGTTCTCTTCATATAGACTTTTCCTTTTCTCCTCATTGTGCGGGCATGAGTCAATGCTCTTTCCCCGCTGAGGAAAGCATGATTTGACTTCTCTGATTTGACGGGGAAAGCCATCTGTTGGTTATGTCCCGGACAACAAAATATCGGCATTTATTCAATAGGATATCGTTATTCTAGATTTCGGTGCTTCTCAGAACATTGCTGTAATCATCCGATACTTTAGGCGAAAGAATTCGATATTTCTGTTCGATCCGCAAATTCCACTTTTGCTGGGTTTCCTCGCTTCTCACCTTCTGCGGTTGCGGCGCTGGCTTTTTCCAGGACCCCCATTTTGAATTTGCTTCCTGCCTGTCGGACAATAGACAGGTCGCCGAAAAATGGATTCTCCCAACTCCAGTCTCTATCCCACGAACAACGATTCCGAGGCCCGGGAGAGGCTCATCTCTCTTCGCCTCGCTCTTCTTAAGCTTCACAAGACCCTTCTCGATATGGAGCGCCGCGAATATGAGCGCGAGCATGGCTACGTCAACACCGGTGAACTCTTCCGCCTCGTCGTGGACCACGCGCAATTCGCCTGGCTGCACAACATTTCCGAATTCGTCGTCCGCATCGATGAAACGCTCACCGCCAAAGAGCCCGTCACTCCCGAATACACCAGCGTCGCCTTTTCCTTGGCCCGCAAAATGTTTGTTCCTACCGAGTCCGGCGACGCGTTCCAGAAAAAATATTTCGACGCCATTCAGCGCGATCCTGCCGTGGTCATTGAACACGCCGAGCTTGCTCGCCTTTTCAGCATCGAGCCGCCCGATTCTGCCGCTCCATGAATTGTCGGCAATTTTCCTGATAGACTGGCCCATCGCAGCGGCCCATCACGGGAGAGGATGCATGCAGTCAAATCTCGACGACGTTACAGTCATCAACAATGAAGAAGCCCGGCGCTTCGAAGCCAGGGTCGATGGCCACCTGGCTTTGATCGCCTATCGCCGTTTCCCCGGCAAGATCGTCTTTGATCACACCGAAGTTCCCGCGCCCCTCGAGGGAAAAGGTTTGGCCGCCAGGCTGACCCGCGCGGCGCTCGATTATGCCCGTGCCAATCATCTTCGAGTCGTTTCTCTCTGCCCCTTCGTCTCCAGTTACATCCGCAGGCATCCGGAAGTCCAGGATCTCGTCTCCCCGGACGACCTTCAACGCGTCTTGGCTCGACCCGCCGGCGCCGCGAACAAATAAATCATTCTCCCCGTGAGCAATCCCAACCCCAAATTCTCGCTCCGCCAGTTACAACGTGCGGAACTTCCGATAGATACCATCAAACTCGGGCGCTTCCTCGTCGGCAAAGTCGTCGTCCACGATCTCCCGGCTGGTCGTCTCTGCGGACGCATCGTCGAAGTCGAAGCCTATCCCCCAGCCGATCCCGCCGCTCACCATTTCCGCGGCCCCACGCCACGCATCCGTTCGATGTATCTCGCTCCGGGTCACGTTTATGTTTTTTTTAATTACGGCGCTCATTTTATGCTGAACGTTGTCAGCGAGCCTGCCGCAACCGCCGCGGCTATTCTCATCCGCGCCCTCGAGCCCCTCGAAGGCATCGAACTCATGCAGCAACATCGCAAGACCACTCGCCTCCTCGATCTCACTCGTGGCCCGGGTCGTCTGGCCGCGGCCTTGCGAATCGACCGCCGCCACGACGGCCTCGATCTCTGCGCTCCCGGCCCTCTCTGGCTTGCCGAAACAAATCTTCCCGTCGGTCCGATTGGCAAGTCCGTTCGCATCGGCATCTCTTGCGGCGCCGATCTCCCTCTTCGCTTCTATGAGCGTGGGAATCCCTTCGTCAGCGGCCCCAAGCGGCTTTTAGTTCCGGCACCCAGCCGCAAAAAGATTACTTCGCGCCCGAATTAATTCCACATTGTCTGCAAGCGCCGATGACCTCGAAGGTCGGCCAACGTCGGGTCGCTTTCCAATTTACAGTGGCCTCGAAACCGTCAATTCTGCCGTGCAAATCATTGCCAAACGAAACAGGGTGAACAAACAGGGAACGAACAGGGTTGGGGTCGAAGAAAGGCGGTAGCGTGTCTGCGCTCTGGAGGTCGCTATAAGTGGCACGCGAGAGGCCAGTTTCGATGTATTATTCGTCGGCATCTCCTTTGTTATCAAATAGTTTGTGTTGGGAAACTCTTAGTCTTTCTGAAAACTCGGCTCGCACCCGCACACCTGCCCCGCCTTGAAACATCGTTCGATCATCTCAGTCAAACTAAGACCAACCGTCAGGTCCTGGCTCAGGTCCCTGCGGCTTCCTCGTCCTGCCATGTTCCTGGCCATTCCTATCAGTCAACACCAATCCCCTCTCCCCGCGGCTGTTTTGTGCGAGAATGGACCCGACGAGCGCCCGGCCCCAGGCGCCTGCGCATCTCCAATATCTGCGTCCCAGCCTGCTTCAGACGCCACAAAGCTCTTCCAAAGGTGTAGTCTAACCGGGCGCGAGTGTCCTTCTCCGCCGCCTCCGGGATTACGCGGTTAGGGGTGCAATATGGCCGATGTCTGGAAGCAATTGGAAGGTCAGATCGTCGATAACAAATTTCCGCTGCAACAATACTTAGCGGGCACCGAACACAGCGTCGTCTTCCTCACGGAGTGCTCCGCGCCGAAGCCTCAGAAAGCCGCCATCAAATTCATCGCCTCGGATCCCGCCACGGCCGATCGCCAGCTCTCCGCCTGGGCACGCGCTGCGCATCTCTCGCATCCCAACTTGTTGCGCGTTCTTCATTCCGGCCGCTGCCGTCTCTCGAGGATGGATCTTCTTTATGTCGTGCTCGAGTGCGCGGAAGAAGATCTCTCGCAAGTCCTTCCCGATCGCGCTCTGACTCCTTCCGAGACCCGCGACTTGCTCGGCCCGCTCCTGGATGCTCTCACCTATCTCCACGGAAAGAACTTCGTTCACTCGCACATTTCGCCCGCGAATATTCATGCCATCGGCGACCAGCTCAAACTTGCTACGGATTCAATCTTGCCCAGCGGAGATACCCGCCTCTCCTCGCGCACGACAGATGTATACGCAGCGCCGGAAACAACGGGCTCGCCGCTCTCCAGCTCCGCCGACATCTGGTCTCTCGGGGCCACTCTTGTCGAAGTCCTTACGCAGCGCGCTCCGGAATTGCGTTTAGACAATCAATCCAATCCCACATTTCCTGAATCTCTCCCGCAACCTTTCCTCGACATTGTGCGTCATGCTCTACGCTGCGACTCCCATTCCCGGTGGACGCTGGCCGAAATCAAGGCCCGCCTGAGTCCAGTGGCCGCCGCTGCTGCCGTGGGTAAAGTCGCTTCTCCTTCGGCCGCTTCTCCTTCGGCTGCTTCACCCGCAGCCGGCACCTCCGTGCCTGCTGCGCCGGCATCCATCTCTACGGCACCCATCGCAGCCGCTCCAGTCGCGGCCGCATCCGTCTCGCCGCTTGCGGTTCCTGTATCGACGGTGCCCGCGATTCCTGCGGCAAAGCTGCCCACTCCGCGATACGATACGCCGCCGCCGAAACCGCAAGCCCTTCGTCAGCGGCCTGCGGCCATCGAAGCCCCGAAGCAGGGGCTGGTCCTTCCGAACTACGTGGTGCCGGTTCTCGCCGTTGCTTTTATCGTTGTTGTCGTCATCGCTCTGCCAAAGATCCTTGGCCGCCGCCCCGAATCTTCGACTTCGAGTTCAGCGACGTCGTCCCAGCCGGCGTCTCAGTCAAAACCGACCGAGTCCGCCGCGCGTCGTGAGACGGCTCCGTCTTCTGCAAAATCCGCCGCGCCGAGTCCCGTGAAAACCACGGCCGACAAGAAATCTTCCGGCGGCAAAACTCCTGACCAAAAATCTTCCGATCCATCGCTCGCCGCCAATGCTGCAACCCCCGCTCCCTCTCCGGCTTCCCTGCGCACCGATACACCCGCCCCCGCGAAATCCTCAAACTCCTCGTCCTCCTCTCTCTCGCGCGCTGAAGTTCTCGACCAGGTTTTGCCCGAGGTTCCCGAAAAGGCACGGGCCACCATTCGAGGCCGTGTTCGTGTCAGCGTCCGCGCCCACGTGGACGCCGCCGGAAACGTGTCCGAAGCCGAGCTCGACTCCCCCGGTCCCAGCAAATATTTCGCCGCCCTCGCCGTAAAGGCCGCCCGCCGCTGGCTGTTTACTTCACCGGAAGTCGACGGCCGCAGCGTCCCCAGCGAATGGATCATCCGCTTCGTGTTCACACAATCCGACACCAAAGCCTTCCCAACCCAATCCGCTCCATAGTCCAGCTCGGCCAGGGAGGTTGTTGTCCGTGGCTTGTGGTCGGATTTCTAGTCAACAATACGTCACTCAAGAGATTCCTGTTCGTCAGTATTCGTCTGACTATTTCGATTAGGGGACGACCTGTGGATGTGGGTCGGTTTGACGAGCGAACGTGGGTCCGATAGCGTAAAATGACTCGGTACCTGAAGTTCGCGAGAACACCGTGAGAATTTTGTGTGTGGCATCGGAGGGGCTGCCGTTTTCGAAGACGGGCGGCCTGGCGGACGTGGTCGAGGCGCTACCGAAGGCGCTGGTAGCGCAGGGCCACGAAGTGGCGGTGGTGTTGCCGCGCTACCGGGAAACCAAGACGACGGCGGTGGTGATGCCGAGCCTGACGATTCCGATGGGCGGCACGCGGCTGCGCTTTCCAGGGATTGCCGATGGGACCTCGCTGAGCGGCGTGCGCTACTTTTTTGTGGACGATCCGGCCTATTTTGACCGCGAAGGATTGTATGGCGGAAGGGCCGGCGATTATCCGGACAACCCGGAGCGATACGCGGAGTTTTGCCGCGCGGCCATTGAGATCGCAAAACACATCTGGCCAGCGGATGTTTTTCACTGCCATGACTGGCAGACGGCGCTGGTGCCAGTGCTGCTGCGATCGTCGTATGGCGACGATCCGCTGGTGAAAGATATTCCGGTAGTGTTCAGCATTCACAACATGGGTTATCACGGGCAGTTCACGAAGGATGTGCTGGACCGCGTAGGGATTCCGCAGACTTTGTTTCATCCGGGCGGAATCGAATTTTTCGGATACGTGAATTTGTTGAAGGGCGGATTGGTTTATTCCGATTATTTGACGACGGTGAGCAGGAAGTATGCCGAAGAAATCCAGACGAAGGAATTCGGGCACGGATTGGATGGCGTTGCTCGCGGCCGCCACGACCACCTGGTGGGGATTTTGAATGGCGTGGATTATAGCGCATGGAATCCGGAGAAGGACAAGTTGATTGCGGTGAGTTACTCGGCGAAGGATTTGAGTGGAAAGCAGGTGTGCAAGCAGAATTTGCTGGAAGTATTTGGGATGTCGCCAGAGCATCTGGGGCGGCCGTTGATCGGAATCGTCTCGCGCTTCGCGGACCAAAAGGGATTTGATTTGATCGCGGAAAAAGCCCACGAATTGATGCGCGAAGATCTGGTTCTGGTGGTGCTTGGGACGGGCGACAAGAAATATGAGGAGTTTTTCCTGGCGCTGGCAGCGGCATATCCGGGGCGGGTGGGTGTGAAGATTGCTTACGACAATGTGCTTGCGCATAAAGTGGAAGCGGGCGCGGACATGTTCCTGATGCCGTCGCGGTACGAGCCTTCCGGGTTGAATCAGATGTACAGCTTGAAGTATGGTACGGTGCCGATTGTGAGAGCGACGGGCGGATTGGACGACAGCATCGAGCCTTTCGACTTGGAGCATGGCACGGGGACCGGATTCAAGTTTAAGGAATATTCTGGAGATGCGCTCTTGTACGCGGTGAGGCAGGCGCTGCATCATTATACGGACGAACGGATCTGGAAGCGTATCCAGCTGAATGGAATGGCGAAAGATTTTTCGTGGAAGGGTCCCGCGGCGGAGTATGCGAAGCTGTATGAAGCGGCGCGCGCGGCTCGCGGATTTGTGGAAGTTGCAGCGAGTTCGGGAAAGGCCGCGCACGGCGCAAGCCAGGCGGCTGGCGGAACGGGACAATCCCCGAAAGTTTCAGAGCAACCCGCAAGAAACCAAAAGCAGGCTGGAACATCTAATTGACGTGACCGAGGAGATCAAAGCGGGAGCCCACCCGGGAAGCCGCTGAGGACAAAGAATATGGCTGACAATTCGATTCAAGCTGTAAACGATGGAAATTTCGAGGCCGAGGTGCTGACCGCGAGCAACGCCAAACCCGTGATGGTGGATTTTTGGGCGGAGTGGTGCCGGCCGTGCCACATGCTGGCGCCGACGGTTGCTGAGATTGCGCACGATTACGAGGGCAAACTCAAAGTGATGAAGCTGAATGTGGATGAAGCAATCAATTCCGCGGGGCGTTACAACATCCGGGGCATTCCGACGCTGCTGGTGTTCAAGAACGGGCAGGTTGTCGAACAGATCGTCGGGGCGGTGCCGAAGGATCAGATTACGAAGGCGCTGGAACGACATCTGGCGTAATCGCGCGAGAGGATCAAAAACGGAGCGGGCGTGTCGCATTTGAGAGCGACACGCCTTTTCTTTTTGCGGGGGTCCTGAGAAAATTCCAATCATGAAGAAAGCCGAGAGAGTACTGGTGCGGTGTGACTGGGCGAAGAATGAGCTGAATATTCCCTACCACGATGAGGAATGGGGCATGCCGGTGCACGACGAACGCACGTGGTTCGAGTTCTTGATACTTGAGGGGGCGCAGGCGGGATTGAGCTGGGACACGATATTGAGAAAACGCGCCCGGTACCGCGAGGTCTTTGATGGATTCGATCCCGCGAAAGTGGCGCGGTATGACAAGAGAAAAATTGCGAGTTTGCTGCGGGACGCCGGAATTATTCGAAACCGGCTGAAGATTGAGGCGACGATTGGGAATGCGCGGGCGTTCTTGAAAGTGCAGGAAGCGTTCGAGGCATTTGATCGATACATCTGGCGTTTTGTGGATGGGAAGCCGAAGCAGAACTCCTGGAAGACGCACAAGCAAGTGCCCGCGAAGACAAAAGAATCCGATGCGCTAAGCAAGGATTTGCAGCAGTGGGGCTTTCGATTTGTGGGGTCGACGATTTGTTACGCGCTGATGCAAGCGACGGGAATGGTGAACGATCATTTGGTGAGCTGCTTCCGGTATCCGAATCTGTTGAAATAAGTGCTGACCAAGAGCTGGCTTGCGTTGAGGGCGGGGCCAGCTTACGATTAGAACCTGCCGTTTTCTCGGTGCTTTCCAAAGTAGTAAAGATGAAGCGAACTCTACGGCGTTGAAGTGTGGTTGAGGCGAGGGTCTGGATGAAGTCCGTGGTGGTGGTGGGCGCGCAGTGGGGCGATGAAGGAAAGGGCAAGGTGGTGGACTACCTTGCAGGCTCGTTCGACTACATCGCGCGCGTTGCAGGTGGCCACAACGCGGGGCATACGGTCATTATAGGAAAAGACCGTTACGTGCTGCAGCTGATTCCCTGCGGGATTCTGCGGCCTAAGCAGCAGGCGGTGATTGGCACGGGCGTGGTTGTGGATCCGGCGGCGCTGGTGGCGGAGATCGAGACGCTTTCGAAAGCGGGCATCGACGTGAAGGGGCGGCTGCACGTCAGCAATCGCGCGCACCTGATTTTTCCGTACCACCGCGAGCTAGACAAAGCGGCGGAGGGCGTGCGGGGCGCGGACAAAATCGGGACGACTTCACGGGGAATCGGACCGGCGTACGAAGACAAAATGGCGCGGCGCGGGCTGCGGATGTGCGACCTGTTGCAGCCGGAATTGTTTCGAAAGAAAGCGGCGCACGTGGTGGCGGAGAAAAACCGACTGGCGAGGGGCGCGTATGGCGCGGACATTGATTTTTCGCACGAAGTGGACGCGACCTTGAAATTGGGCGAAAAAATCAGCGGATTTATTTGCGACACGGCGGAGCTCGTGAATCGCGCACTGAATGAAGGGAAATCCGTCCTGTTCGAAGGCGCGCAGGGGACGATGCTGGACATCGATCACGGGACGTATCCGTTTGTGACGTCGTCGAGCGCGACCGCGGGTGGTGCCACAACCGGTTTGGGAGTGCCGCCGACAAAGATTAAACACGTGCTCGGGATTTCCAAGGCCTACACCACGCGCGTGGGCGGGGGACCGTTTCCCACGGAAATGCCGGAGTTGGACGCACAGGAAGTGCGCGAGCGGGGCAAAGAATTCGGCGCGGTGACGGGGCGGCCGCGGCGCTGCGGATGGCTGGACCTGGAAGTGCTGCGATACGCCAAGATGATCAATGGCATCGATTCGCTGGTGGTCACCAAGCTTGATGTATTCGATACGCAGCGGGAAATTCAAGTGTGCGTGGGCTACAAATACAAAGGCACGCCGCTGAAAGAGATGCCGGCGCTGGCGGAAGTATACGAGCATGTTACGCCGGTCTATACGTCGGTGCCGGGATGGCATGAAACGACCTACGGCGTGAAAGACGCGGGGAAATTGCCGAAGGCGGCGGTGGATTATTTGCGATTTATTTCGGAGTTTCTGCAGGTGGAGATAGGAATGATTTCCACTGGCCCGGAGCGAAGTGCCACGATTGTGCCCGCGGGGACGCTGCTGGCGAGTTGGATGTAGCAGAAGTTCATAGATTTAACGCGGAGGTCAAAGGGAGAGCACAGAGGACGCAGAGAAGAGATTGGCGGATAAAGTCCTTAACTGCGTCAAATTATCTTGAGATCGTAGATTCAACGATAATGCGAAAAACACACTAGCCCAGCGATAAAATCTTAGGTTACGAAATCCACTGAGATGCTCACCTACGAGCAAGCCCGGAATATCGTCATCGAACAGGTTGGGAAGACGAGTAAGGATGGCGGCCTAAAGCCGGCCGCAACACAGAGCCCGACGAGTGTGGTCAGCGTATGGGATGCGCTGGGATTGGTGTTGGCAAAGGAGATTAAGACGGATCGGGAGTATCCGCCGTTTGACCGATCGACTCGAGACGGGTACGCCGTTCGAGCGAGAGAAGCGATGCCTGGGGCAAAGCTCCCGTGCGCTGGCGAAATCAAGGCGGGTGATACGGTGAGGGAGCCGCTGGCTCCGGGAACTTGCGTACAGATCATGACAGGGGCTGCCGTGCCGACGGGCGCGGATGCTGTGGTGATGATCGAGCACACGCAACGCGAAGGCGGTGCTGTGCGATTCGAACGCGCAGCGCCACCGGGGCAGAACATCGTTCCGCGCGGGAAGGAGGCCGCAGCGGGGCAGACGCTCCTGAAGCCGGGGGTGCGGCTCGGATATGCGGAACTGGCACTGGCTGCTCAAGTGGGGATGACACAAATACAATGCGCGAAACGGCCGCGCGTGGCGATTTTGTCCACCGGCGACGAAGTTGTGCCGGTGGATGAAACGCCGGGGGAATTTCAGATTCGAAACAGCAATAGCGTTTCGCTGGCGGCGCAGGTGCGGATTGCGGGAGGCGAGCCGGTCATTCTGGCTAGCGCAGCTGACCGCGTGGAAGATTTGGGCGAGAAAATCGAGCGCGGGTTGAAAGAAGATGCACTGGTGCTGTCGGGCGGCGTGTCGATGGGGAAGTACGACCTGGTCGAGAAAGTACTGAAGACCATGGGCGCGGAGTTTTACTTCGACGCCGTGATGATACGACCGGGGAAACCGGCGGTCTTCGGGATGTGCCAGGGAAAGCCGGTATTTGGGTTGCCGGGGAATCCGGTTTCGACGATGGTGACATTTGAATTGTTCGTGGCGCCGGCGATTGATTTGTTGAGCGGGGCGGAGGCGCGCGCGTTGCCATTGGTCGGTGCACGACTCGCTGAGGCGCTGAAGGAAAAGCCGGGGCTGACTCATTTCTTACCCGCGCGCGTGGAATGGCCGGGAACAACGCCGCAAGTCCGCGCGTTGAAGTGGCAGGGATCGGGCGACATTGCCGCTCTGGCGCACGCGAATTGTTTTCTGGTGGTGCCCGCAGATCGAGAGAAGATCGAGGTGGGGGAGAGTGTTTCCGTGCTACTGAGGAAAGACGTCGTCTAGATCGCGGCGAATGGCGAAACTATCGCATTATGGGAACAAGGGTGAAGTGCGGATGGTGGACGTGTCGGCGAAGGTGATGACGACGCGAACAGCGGTGGCCCAGGGCCTCGTGAGGATGACCGCGTACGTGGTGCGAGAGGTAAAACGGCTGCGGAACCCCAAAGGGAACCCGCTCGAAGTGGCGCGAATCGCGGGCATTGCCGCGGCAAAACGGACCGCGGAGTGGATACCTCTTTGTCATCCACTGCCGCTGACGCACATTGATGTGACCGCGCGGCTGTGCAAGAATGGCGTTGAACTGCGATCCACTGTAACGACGACCGCACAGACGGGTGTGGAGATGGAAGCCCTGGTAGCCGTTACCGCCGCGGCCCTCACGGTTTACGACATGTGCAAAGCGCTCGATAAAGGGATGGAGATTACGGACATTGTTCTCGCCGAGAAGACGGGCGGGAAGAGCGGGGATTTCCGTCGCAAGGCAACTGCGAAGAGGCGCAAGGGATGAGCGGGCACGGCTCAAAAACCGTCAGGCTGCTCCTGGCGGATGACAATCCGCTGATTCGCGACCTCATTGCCAAGGGCTTGGAGCCATTTTGCGAAGTGGATTCATCCTCGGACGGCGCGGACGCCCTGCTTAAAGTGATTGACGCACCTCCCGACGTTATTCTCTGCGATTACAAGATGCCCGGACTCGACGGACGGCAGCTTTTTGAAAAACTGCGGGCACGCGAGGCGACGAGGCATATCCCATTTCTGTTTATGGCCAGCCGCCCGGACATCGAAGAACGGCTCAGGCCGCTGGTGGATGGCGTCGAGGATTTCATCACCAAACCATTTTTGATCAAAGATTTGGTGCGCATCACGAAAAAAGTTGTGGATCGCCTGCACCTGGAAAAACTGCAGAAAAAGGCATCGCGGCCGGGGGTGATTCAAGGGCGACTTGAAGAGATGAGTATGATCGACCTGATGCAGTCGCTGGAGATGGGACAAAAATCGTGCCGGTTGATCGTGAAGCACGATGGCGCGCAGGGCGAACTCTATTTCGCCAGCGGCCAGTGCCGGGATGCGAAGATCGGCGGCACGGAAGGCGATGATGCGGTTTATAAGGTGGTGCTTTGGGCCGCCGGCGAATTCGAAATTGATTTCAACGCGGCAAACGCCTCGACACGGACGACCACAACGCGGAACACCACGGGCTTGTTGATGGAAGCGATGCGGTTGATGGACGAGGCAAATCGCGACACGGTCCAGACGCCGTGAGCCACTCGAAGAAACGCCTCCGATGCGCGTAGCGGTTCTGACGATCAGCGACTCCGTGGCCAAAGGTGAGCGCGAGGATTTGTCCGGCCCCGCAGTGGTCAGTTTCTGCCGTGGACTGGTCTGGGAAGTCACCTCCACATTGCACGTCGCCGATGATCCGGCAGCGATTCGCGAGCAGTTGCGACAAATCGCCGATTCGGGTCGTGTCGATGTGCTGCTGACGACCGGTGGAACGGGGATCGGGCCGCGAGACAACACGCCAGAAGCAACGCAGGCCGTTGCGGACCGCATCGTGCCCGGAATTTCAGAAGAGATGCGGCGCAAAGGCTTGGCGTACACGCCGACAGCGGTGCTTTCGCGGGGCACCGCAGCAGTGAGATCCAAGACGCTTATCGTTAATCTGCCCGGAAGCCCCAAGGGAGCGGTTGAGTCGCTCGAAGCGGTGGCTGCTCTGCTGCCTCACGCCGTGAAAGTATTGCACGGCGCCCGCCACGATTAGTTTATTCGCCCAATCCGACGTGAAAGCCTAGATCGAGGTGGCGGTGTTTTCGCGGGCCCGGGCGAGAGACATTTTGTAGTGTAGATGGATGATGGTGACGCCGAGGAACGAAATGGTGTGCTCGGTGCGGAGAACGCCTTCGTCGTCCACGTAGACGTGGAAGAGTTCGTGGAGCGTTTTGACGTAGCGAACGCGACGGTGGTCCGCGCCGGAACGAACAATACGGTAGAAGCCGGAGCGGCCCCAAGCGGAGCCGGAAGAATCAAGGCCAAACGAGCCATCGGGATGCTCGACGGGGCGGAGATAAACGTTCGCGCTGCCGTTGCACGGGAAGGTGACCTTGACGCACGGAATCTTTTCACCCGGAACGGACACGACGGAATAGAGGCCGGCGTAGATGACGTGGCCGGAAGACTTTAGGCGCCGAAGCCAGCCCGTGTAAGCGAGGCCGCCCGACGAGGGATCGACGAGCTGGACGACTTCGCTGTTCATGCCCTTGGCGACTTCCAGGGAGGAGATGGGGAAGTTGAGCTGCTCCATGCGGCGGCTGATGAATTCCACAAGAAGCCAGAGAAAAAAACGGCCAATGAGGGACACTTCCGTCCAGACTTCGAGGTGGTAGGAAGCGGCGTGCTCATAGAAGTTACGGATGGCAGGATGAATGGCGTCCGGGTTGAAAGCAGGGCCGCGGAGCACGTTGAAATCGGGAATCAGGCCGGCGCCAGCGGGAGTGCGGATCTGGAGGTTTTCGTCGCGGGCGATGCGCTCGTAGATTCCCGTGCCAATGCGACCGCGTTCGCCAAGCGGGCAGCGCAGCCAGGGGGCATCGGCTTCGCGAATGCGCTTGCCCGTGAGGTGGACCCAAATCTGAATGGCACCTTCGAGGAAAAAGGCGATGAGCTCGTAGAACAGGGAGCGTTTCTCGGTTGGTGCCGCAACCGCGGGGCTCGTCGCCGCACGGGGGAGGGAAGGAGCTGGGTCCATGGCTCAATTTTCTCATCAATGGGGGCTGGTTTCGAAACCGTGACAGAATGGCGCTCGCCGAAGTAAACGTCGGACGCGGCGTCGGCCGTGCCGCGCGCCGTGGGCGAATTGCAGTGGGCGTAGCACTTTTCGCTTTGCTATTCCTATCTATAGGTGAATCTTAGGTTGACCGATTCGGGAATCGAGGCAAGAATGTTGGATCATGGCACAAAAAATATCGGACAAAAAACTAGCGGTATTGGGGACGGGGAAACTCGGCGGGATTTTGCTGCGAGCGTACCTGAAACAGGGACTGTTCACGCCGAAGCATGTGACCGCTACAGTGAAGCACGGCGAAAAGGCGGCCGCGCTGGCGAAGGAGCTTGGCGTCACGGCGACCACGGAGAACCGCAAGGCGGTGCATGGGGCGGACATTGTGCTGCTGGGCGTGAAGCCACAAGTGGTGGGCGACGTTCTGAAAGAGATTGCGACCGAATTGAGCGAGAAGAGCCTAGTGATTTCCGTCGCGGCTTCCGTGCCGACGAGCTACATCGAGCAGCGTCTTGGCGGGAAGGTACCTGTGGTGCGGGCGATGCCGAACACGCCTTCGGCGGTGGGCTGCGGAATGACGGGGATATGCCGCGGCGCGCATGCGGGAGAGGAACATCTTGAAACGGCGCGGACGATGTTTAACGCCGTGGGACGTACGGTTACCGTGGATGAAAAGAATATGGATGCGGTGACCGGCCTGTCCGCGAGTGGACCGGCTTTTGCGTATATTATTTTGGAATCGCTGGCCGAGGCGGGAGTGAAGGTGGGTTTGCCACGCGACGTGGCGACGCTGCTGGCGGCACAGACCATGAAAGGGGCCGCCAGCGTAGTGCTCGAAACGGGCGATCATCCTGCGCTGCTGAAAGACGCAGTGACCACCCCGGCAGGCTGCACCATTGACGGCATCCTCGAATTGGAAGAAGGGAAGCTGCGCGTGACGCTGATCAAGGCGGTGGTGAAAGCCACCAGCCGCGCCGGAGAGCTGCTGTTCGAGAAATGAACTTGGCGGCGGGACAAGAATGCCTTCCATCGATTCGAAATCGTGATAGGATTTTCGGTGTGAGGGTGTGATGCCAGGCGCCTACTACCCCGTCTTGATTTACGCCGTGCTGGTGATGGCGTTTCCGGCGGTGACGCTGGTGCTGGCGAAACTGATCCGGCCGGATTCGACGGCGGTGGGGGAGAAACGAAAGCCCTATGAGTGCGGAATCCCGCCGGAAGGTACGGCGCGAGGGCGCTATTCGGTACGCTTTTACATCATTGCGATGTTGTTCGTGATATTCGACGTGGAGACGATGTTCCTGATTCCCTGGGCGATTCTATACAAGGGGTGGGTGGCAATGCACCTTGGCCTGTTCGCCCTCGTTTCCATGTGCGTGTTCCTGGGCATCCTCCTCGTGGGGTATGTGTGGCTCTACCAAAAGGGAGCGCTCGAGTGGACCTGAGGCTCCTCCGATTTTGTGCCCTTCTGTTTTTTCCTAAGTTGTTTTGATTGACGAGGTTTGTCGCGTATGTTAGAAACGCGGCGTCCGAGTTTTCGGCTGCCGCCGCGCAAGCGGGTGAAGTTGCAATCCGTTCTAGAGGAGCCTCGACTAATCAGGGTCCATGGCTGACGAGCCCAAGGAACCACTACCGTCCCCAGTGCCCCCGGGCGAGAAACCCGCGAGCACGCCTTTACCCCCGTCGACGCCTGCCGCCAAGGCCCCCGACGTGAAGGCGCCTGCCGCGTCACCGAAACCGGCCGCGCCTCCGCCGCCAAAGCCACCCGTGGTGCTGCAAACTCCGCTCAACAACGAACTGGTCGGGCGGTTTCGCGCCAAGTTTGGGGCGGCCATCGTGGAAGCGATCGAGGATCGCAAGCAGGCCATCATCACCGTAGACCGGGAGCGGCTCAGTGAGATCGCGCTTTACGTTCGGGGCGAAGAAAAATTCGAGATGCTCTCCGACCTGACAGCAGTGGATTGGCCGAAGCGCGAAAAGCGGTTCGATGTGGTGCTGAATCTTTATTCCTTTGCGAAAAACGAAAGACTGCGTTTGAAGGTGCACGCGGGGGACGGGGAAAAGGTTCCGAGCATGACCAGCGTGTGGCCTACGTCCAATTGGCTGGAGCGCGAAGTTTTCGATATGTTCGGGATCGTTTTCGCCGGACACCCTAACTTGACGCGCATCCTTTTGCCGGAGGAGTGGCAAGGTTATCCGCTGCGGAAGGATTACGACATCCTGCAGCAGGATACGGCGTGGGTGAAGGAAAATCTCGGGATTGACAGCGGGCAATAGGGCGATTTTGGCTTCAGGATGGAATTCAAAGGAGAGATGGCGCTGAGTACCGAAGCTACGACCGAACACAAGACGCAGCTGGGCGCGGATGAACTGGTCATCAACATGGGGCCGCAGCATCCGTCGACGCACGGCGTGCTGCGCGTGAAGCTGAAGCTCGATGGCGAACGGGTGATCGGGTCAGAGTGCGTGATTGGCTACCTGCACCGCGGCGTCGAGAAAATCGGGGAGAACCGCACGTATCAGCAGTTCGCGCCGTATGTGGACCGTATGGACTACGTCGCCGCGGTCAGCAACGGACTGGGATACTGCGAAGCAATAGAAAAGCTCCTGATCGTTGAGGCGCCGCCTCGCGCGCGGGTGATTCGAACGATCCTGACGGAACTGCAGCGCATCGCGAGCCACTTGTTGTGGTTGGGGACGCACGCGCTGGATATTGGCGCGCTCACACCGCTTTTTTATTGCTTCCGCGAGCGCGAGGAAATTCTGAAGATTTTCGAGAAATATTGCGGGGCGCGGCTGACGACGCACGCGTTTCGAATCGGAGGATTGCAGTACGACGCCTACGACACGCTTGAGAAAGATGTGGAACGGTTTTGCAAGGATTTCGTATCGCGCGTCGTTGAATATGAAGACCTGCTCACGCAAAACCGCATCTGGCTGGGGCGCACAAAAGGCGTGGGGATACTGACCGCGACGGATGCGATTGCTTATGGCGTGACCGGGCCGGTGCTGCGCGCCAGCGGTGTGAAATGGGATATTCGTAAGGCAGCGCCCTATGCGGCGTACGACCAGTATAAGTTCGAGATTCCGGTGGGAACCACGGGCGATACGTATGACCGGTACTTGGTGCGGATGGAAGAAATGCGGCAATCTCGGCTGATCTGCCTGCAGGCGATCGAGAATATCCCGACGGGACCGATCCTCGCGAAAGTCGGGAAGGTGCTGAAGCCGCCGCCGGGCGAAGTTTACCACGCGATCGAAGCGCCTAAGGGCGAGCTGGGGTATTACGTGGTGAGCGATGGGTCGGTGCAGCCGTATCGTGTGCGCATCCGGCCACCCTCGTTCATCAACCTGGAGGCATTTGACCGCATGGTGCGTGGTCACCTGGTGGCCGACGTCGTGGCCATCATCGGGACGCTGGATATCGTGCTGGGAGAAGTTGACCGGTAGGAGCCACGGGGAAACAACGACTGATGCAGACCGCCGTTCAAGCGACGATGGAATTCTTAAAGCTTTACTGGGTGCCGCTGGTGTGCGGCGTCGCGGTTGTCGCGGTGCTGCCGCTGATCGCAGGCTACATCGTGCTCGTCGAGCGCAAATTGATGGCGGACATGCAGGCGCGGCTTGGGCCGATGCGCGTCGGGCCGCATGGATTGTTGCAGCCGATTGCCGACGCGGTGAAGCTGCTCATCAAGGAGGACGTCATCCCCGAGAATGCCGACGCGTTGGTTTTCTGGCTTGCTCCCGTCCTTTCGGTAGGAGCAGCGCTGCTCTCGCTGGCCGGATTGGCGATTGGACCGGCGTTTCAAATCGCGCAGGACATCAACATCGGGATTCTGTTTGTCGTGGGCGTCAGCGCCATGGGAATTTTCGGGATTGTGCTGGGTGGTTGGGCCTCGAACAGCCACTATTCGCTGATGGGTGCGCTGCGGAGTTCTGCGCAGTTGGTGAGCTACGAGACGGCGGCAGGCATGGCGCTGGTGGCTGGGTTATTGTTCGCGGGGACGTTGAATATCAAGTCCATCGTGGACGCGCAGCAGAGTGAGGGCATCTGGTTCGGACTGCTTTCGCCGGTGGCGCTGTTTACCTATCTCGTCGCCTCAATTGCGGAAACAAACCGCGCGCCGTTCGATTTGCCGGAAGCGGAATCCGAGCTGGTGGCCGGGTATATGACGGAGTTCAGCGGGTTTCGCTGGTCGCTCTATTTTCTGGCGGAATATACAAACATGATCGTTGTGGCTTCCGTCGCGACCACTCTGTTTCTGGGCGGCTGGCTGCGGCCATTCGCAAGTGTGCGCTGGCTCAATTTTCTGGATTTCGTTCCGCCGCTCGTGATGGCAGCGATTGCAGCGTATTGCGTGATCCGCGTGCCGAAACAACCGTCGCGGGTGCAGCAGCTTTTCATGCTGGCGGTGGCGGGATTGTGCTCTGTGCTTGCACTAGTGTTGCTTGCGCCGGTCATTCTGCCCATCGCGAAACCGTTTTACGCTGGAATTCACGGGGGCTTCTGGTTCGTTCTCAAGGTCAGCGCGTACATCTACTTGTTCATGTGGCTGCGGTTCACGGTGCCGCGCTATCGTTTCGACCAGTTGATGCGGCTGGGATGGCACTTCTTGATCCCGCTTTCCATCATCAATGTTCTGGTCGTTGGCATTGCCCTGATTGCGGGCAGCTATTTTAACTTACACGGCTGGGGGCTGCTGTTGACCACAACGCCCGCCGCCATTATCGCTCTCGTGGCCGCGCTGGCGATTCTGTCGATCGAACAAAAGGGCCAGGCTTCAGAGAATCAGGCCACAGCTTCGGATTTTTATGGCGGATAGTGTTCTATTTTATTTCTTTGCAACCATCGCCGTGGTCGGCGCGGTGCTCACCGTGACGCGCCGCAACGCGGTTCACAGCGCCATCTTCCTGGTTACTTCGCTGCTGGCCACGGCGGGAATTTTCCTGCAATTGCGCGCCGAATTCCTGTTTATCGTGCAGATCATTCTTTACGTCGGCGGGATCATGGTGCTGTTTGTGTTCGTGATCATGCTGGTCAATCTGGATGTGGCTTTGCAGCAGATCCAATTCGCGCGCCAAAAATGGGTGGCGCTCATCGTGGCGCTGGCGCTCGCCGGGCAGGTCGGAGTGATGTTCTGGTCGACGGGAAAGATGCCCGGGCAGGGATTTCGCCCAGCAGCCGCAGCAGCAGGCTTGCCGCCGAATTCGGAAGCGGTGGCGAAAAGCCTCTTTAGCACGTATTTGTTGCCATTTGAAATCGCTTCCGTACTGCTGCTGGTGGCGATGATCGGCGCGGTGGTGATGGCTAAGAAAAGGACCTGACAGACAGATGCTCTCGATTGAACATTATCTTTTCTTGGGACTCGCCCTGTTTGTCATTGGCGTGATTGGCGTGATCACACGGCGCAATGTGATCGTCGTGCTGATGTCCATCGAGCTGATCTTGAACGCTGTGAACATCAATCTGGTGGCGTTTTCGCGTTTGTACGGCGACGTGGTTGGGCAAGTCTTTGCGCTATTTATCATCGCCGATGCCGCGGCCGAAGCCGCGGTCGGACTGGGCATCATCATCGCGTTTTTCCGGAATCGCGAAACGGTGCTGGCCGATGAAATGGATTTGCTGAAATGGTAGGAAAGTGCGCCGTAGGAAGGGAGAGATGAAGCTCGCATGACGTCTACGGGCTATTTTCTCGATCATCTCTGGCTCATCCCGCTGTTCCCGCTGGTGACGGCGGCGGTGATGCTTTTTTTCGGCCGGCGGATTCCGAAAGCAGGCGTCAGCCTCCTTTGCGTTGGTAGCGTGGGATTGTCGTTCCTTTATGCGCTGGGCGCGGTGTCTCAATTGGTTGGTGCGGAACCGGAGCAACGCGTCGCCCAGCAGATTCTGTTCGAGTGGCTTACGCCCGGGCCGATGCAGCTGACTGCGGGCCACACCGTGCGGTTTGTTGCGGACTGGGGCTATCTTCTCGATCCGCTTTCCTGCGTGATGGTTCTAGTTGTCACGGGTGTCGGCTTCCTGATTCATGTGTATTCCGTCGGTTACATGTCCCACGAAGGCGGGTATTACCGCTTTTTCGGCTACATGAATCTTTTCATGTTCGCGATGCTCACGCTTGTGCTGGCCAACAACATGCTGCTGATGTTTGTTGGCTGGGAGGGCGTCGGCTTGTGCAGCTATCTGCTGATCGGATTTTATTTCCTGAAACAATCGGCGTCGGATGCCGGGAAGAAAGCATTCATCGTGAATCGAATCGGTGACGCCGGATTCATCTTGGGAATCTTGCTGGTGGGGGTGACGCTCGGGACGATTCGCTTCACGACACAGGGATTACCCGATGCGGCCGGGTTTTCGGGAATTCAACAGGTCTTAAAATCGGCAGTCGACAGCGGAGCCCTGCGCTTTGGTGCGCCGACCTTGACGGCGATTGCCTTGCTTCTGTTTGTCGGCGCGGCCGGGAAGTCGGCGCAGATTCCACTTTATGTTTGGCTGCCAGACGCGATGGAAGGGCCAACGCCCGTGAGCGCGCTGATTCACGCGGCGACTATGGTGACGGCCGGGGTTTATATGGTTGTGCGGATGAATTCGGTGTATCAGTTGGCACCGTTCGCCATGGATGTTGTCGCTGTGATCGGCGCCGTGACGGCGATTTTTGCAGCTTCGATGGCGCTGGTGCAGAACGACATCAAGAAAGTTCTGGCGTATTCGACGATCAGTCAGCTTGGATACATGTTTCTGGCGCTCGGAGTGGGTGCGTTCGCGGCGGGCATCTTCCATTTGATGACCCACGCATTCTTCAAAGCTTTATTATTCCTCGGTGCGGGGAGCGTGATTCACGCCATGTCCGGCGAACAGGACGTCCAGAAGATGGGCGGGTTGTGGGACAGAATCCCCATCACCGCGAGGACGTTTACGATTGCAACGCTGGCGATTGCAGGAATTTTTCCCTTCGCGGGGTTTTTCAGCAAAGACGAAATTCTGGGGCGCGCTTTCGATCGCTACTTTTCATTGTGGCTGGTGGGCTTTATCACTGCGGGCATTACGGCATTCTATATGTTCCGGCTGTTGTTCCTCGCCTTCTCCGGGTATTCGCGCGCGAATGAGCATGTGGAGAAACACATCCACGAATCCCCGCCGACGATGACGGTCCCGCTCATCATTCTCGCCGGGCTTTCGATCATTGGTGGATGGATTGGCTGGCCGGGATCGCTCGGAGGGGAAAATCGCTTCGAAAGGTTTCTTGAGCCTGTCCTTGCCGGCGTCATCCCGGAGACCGGGGCGGTCAGGATCGCGCATCACCCCAAGGCCGTCGAATACATATTGATGCTCGCCTCTCTGGGGATCGTCGGCGCCGGAATCTGGCTGGCGTATCAATTCTACCGGACGAAACGGATTGCGCCGGAATTGGTCGCGGGGAAATGGCCGCGCCTATACTCGCTGCTGCTGCACAAATATTATGTGGACGAGATTTATGACGCTGGGGTGGTCGACCGTGTGAAGGACCTCGGCACGGCGCTCGGTGTCTTCGATGCAAAAGTGATCGACGGCGTGGGTGTGGACGGCACAGGCTGGCTGGCGCGCTTCGGCTCGACCCTCTCGATGTGGTGGGATAAGTGGATCATCGATGGGCTGCTGAATCTCGGTGCGAAGGTGACGCAACTTTTCAGCTATCCGGTACGCTTACTGCAAACCGGGACATTTTCCAGCTACGCGTTACTGATTTTGTTCGGCCTGGTCGTGTTGCTGGCTTACTACGGGCATCATATGCAAGTGTTGCTGCGCGGCGTACGCTGAGAGGCGGAGAATGAACTTCTTTGCACATCATATATTGAGCGTGGTGCTTTTCACGCCGCTTGTGGGCGCGCTGATATTGTTGTTTGTCCCGCGCGAAATGGAGCAGGCACACCGCATTGCTGGAAATCTTTTTGGCGTGCTCGGATTCCTGGTTTCGCTTCCGCTGCTGCGATGGTTCAAACCTGAATGGGGTGGCTTCACCTTTCAAGAGAACGCCGAATGGATCCCTTCGATCGGCGCGAAATACCATCTCGGGATCGACGGCATCAGTCTCTTGCTGGTGATGCTCACCACCTTTCTGGGGATGATCGCCATTCTCTCTTCCTGGAGCGCGATTCATCAGCGCACCAAGGAATACTACATTCTGCTGCTTCTGCTGCAGACAGGCATGATTGGCGTTTTCGTTTCGCTGGACTTCTTCCTCTTTTACGTTTTCTGGGAAGTGATGCTTGTGCCGATGTATTTCCTGATCGGCGTGTGGGGCAGTGACCGCCGGCTCTATGCGGCTATCAAGTTCTTCCTCTATACGCTGGCTGGCTCTGTGGTGATGCTGCTGGCGATCCTTGCGCTTTACTTTTATGCGCCGGTTTCCCCTAGCGGCACGAGGACCTTTGATGTTCCGACGCTGCTAACGGCGGCGCAAGGCTTCGCCGATCCTTTGAAGGTGTGGCTCTTCTGGGGCCTCTTTTTTGCGTTCGCCATCAAAGTTCCGATGTTCCCGTTCCACACCTGGCTACCCGACGCGCACACGGAAGCACCCACGGCAGGTTCCGTCATACTGGCCGGCGTTTTGCTGAAAATGGGCACATACGGCTTCATCCGTTTTTCGCTTCCGCTGTTGCCGGCCGATCCTATGCTGCGCTCGCGAATCATCAAGGTCGTCATCGTCTTGTCGCTCATCGGCATCGTTTATGGCGCTCTCGTGTGTCTGATGCAAAAGGATATGAAGCGGCTGATTGCTTACAGCTCCGTGAGCCACCTGGGGTTCTGCACCTTGGGCATTTTTGCGCTCACGCCGAACGGGCTTTCCGGCAGCGTTCTGCAACAGATCAATCACGGCATCTCCACAGGGGCGCTCTTCTTGATTGTGGGCGTGTTGTACGAACGCCGCCACACGCGGCTGATTTCCGAGTTTGGCGGCTTGGCGACACCGATGCCGAATTTCGCCGCTATCTATCTCATCATCAGCCTCAGCTCTCTGGGCATGCCGCTACTGAACGGATTCATCGGCGAATTCACAATCTTGCAGGGTGCGTTTCAGGTCAGCAAAGCCTGGGCCGCCTGGGGCTCGCTGGGTGTCGTTTTGGGCGCGGCCTACTTGCTGTGGCTCTATCAGCGCGTGATGTTCGGCCCGGTAACGCACTTCGCCAATGAAGAACTGCCAGACTTAAATCTGCGCGAGTACGCGACTCTTGTGCCTCTGGTGATTCTGGCGTTCTGGATCGGCATCTACCCGAAGCCGTTCTTCTCCATCATCGATAAGCCCGTCGAGAAAATCGTCCAGCAGGTCAATCCCGACTTTTATCATGCACAACACGCGAAACTGCCGTCCGCGGAAATCCACGCCATGGCCGAGGCGAAATAGCCAGCCCCGATGACCAGCTCGTTCATCAGCGCGATTTTGAATTATCTCCGGGGCGACGGCCTAGTGATCCTTCCGGAGTTAGAGTTGACGCTGTTTGGCCTGGGAATTCTCTTGATTGGGTTTTCGCTGGAGCCGCCCGAAGGCGAGCACTGGCTCTGGCGCCTGCTGTTCAAGGATCTGAACGCCAAGCTCGCTTTTGCCGGCACGGTCTTCAGCGCCTTCACGCTTTGGAATCTGCGCGGGCAGCTCGCCGCGCGTGGAGACTTTTTTGGATTTACCGAGTCGGTCACGGTCGATTCGTTCTTCCTTTTCTTCGGCACGCTCTTTCTCGCCGCCACTGCGCTGGTGATTCTCCTCTCCGTGAAGTATCTGGAAATCGAGGACGAGCAGCAAGGCGAATACTACGCACTGTTGTTGTTTGCGTGCGTCGGCATGATGTTCATGGCCTCCGGCTACGATCTGATCGTGATGTTTCTCGGACTCGAAACCATGGCGCTCAGCTTCTACGTGCTCACGGGTTTCCTGCGCCGCGAAAAGCGTTCGAACGAAGCCGCGCTCAAATACGTTCTCCTCGGCGCCTTCAGCTCCGGCATGCTCGCTTATGGTTTCTCGTTTCTCTACGGCCTGAGCGGCGGCACGAACATCAACACCATCGCTGCGGCGCTTGGCCGTCGCAACGACATGGTTCGCGCTGTCGTCCTTAGCCAACAACCGGGCGCGCCGGGCGAACAGATGCGCCAGCTATTGCAAGAGCGCATGCCCGCCGCGCTGCATTTCGATCCGTTCACGCTCCAGATTTTACCCATGATTGCCTTCGTCCTGGTTGCCGTGGGGCTCCTGTTTAAAGTCGCTGCCGTCCCGTTCCATCAATGGGCACCCGACGTTTACGAAGGTGCGCCTACGCCGATTACTGCTTACGTGAGTGTGGCTTCGAAGACCGCAAGCTTCGCTCTGCTGCTGCGGCTCTTTACGACCATATTTGCATCTTCACAGGAACAGTGGACCTATCTCATCGCAGGCATCGCCATCGCTTCGCTCACCTGGGGAAATCTTGCGGCCCTTACGCAAACGAACGTAAAGCGTCTGCTGGCCTACTCCTCCATCTCTCACGTGGGATTCATTCTGCTCGGGCTCGTCGCCGGGAACAAGACAGGTTTGATCGGCATTTACTTTTACCTGTTTGCGTACGTCTTCATGACTGCCGGCGCGTTTGCCGTGCTCATCGTGTTGCGTCAGAAAGGTCTGATCGGCGAGGAACTTGAGGAACTAAACGGTCTGTACCAGCGCAGCCCCGCGTCGGCGCTGCTCCTGCTGGTCTTCATGCTTTCGCTCGCAGGTATTCCGCCCACCGCGGGCTTCATGGGCAAGTATTTCATTTTCCTCTCGCTGATCGAATCGAACCATCCGGTGCTCGCCGTCTTCGCCGTGCTTTACATCGTGCCCGCGCTGTACTACTACTTTCGCATCGTAGTGCACGCCTGGCTGAAGCAGCCAGGGGAAGCGCCGCGCCCAGTGATGACGAGCGCGCAGGCGGTGGCGCTCGGCGTCGCCGTGTTTGTCTCTCTTGCCGCGGGGTTGTATCCTGAACCGTTCACGCGGCTCGCGCAATATGCCTTCGGACCATAAGCCCGAAACAACGGACAAAGTCGAATCTCCACGGCCTTTAAAAGAAAAGGCGAAAGATGTTTCCAATCAGCTTACCACCGCGATGGAACTGCCTTTCGTCCTGGTGGCCGCGGTCGTCGCAGGGGGCCTCCTCGGATATCTCTTGGATCGCTGGCTTCACACGAAACCTGTTTTTATGCTCATCCTTGGCGGGCTCGGGTTTTTTGCAGGTGTTCGCGACATTCTTCGGCGGCTGCCGGGCGGCAACGATGGAACCAAAAGCAGCTGACGCCTCCCCCGGTGCCGTGACCGAACAGCGCATCTCCTGGCTCACGCTTTTCATTGGCATGCTTACCGGGCTCATAGTGGCGCTGCTGTACGACGAACGTTGGGGCGCGGGCTTGGCCATCGGCGCAATTCTCGCCTGGCTGAATTTTCACTGGCTGAAGCGCGGTCTGGACGCGCTCCTCGCAACCTCGACGGCCCAAGCAGGCTCGAAAAAGGCGCGAGTTCCGCTCGGGACATACTTCCGGATGCTCTTCCGCTACGGGTTGATAGCCGCTGCCGTCTATGGTATTTTTGTGGTTCTGAAAGTTCCCCTTTTAAGCATGGTGTGGGGCTTGTGTGCTCTAGGAGTCGCGACAATCGCGGCGAGTGTGTACGAAATCTTGCGTCCGTCGGAATAGGGAATGACTGAACACGTTACTCGCCTTACCGAACTTGTGAACGATCTCCTCGGCCGGTGGGCCCTCGGGTTTCTCGCGGCACTCCACATCAAGCCCGAAAACCCAACTCTGCCCATCCCCGAGCATGTCGTCATGGCCGCGGTCGTGCTGATCCTCGGCACGATTTTGGCCCTGTTTCTCCGTTCGCGGCTGTCTGTGGAGAAGCCGAGCGCGACCCAGCAGATCGCGGAGCTTCTCCTGAGCAATCCCCTCGGTTTCGGGATCAAGGATCTCCTGGAAGAGAATGTTCATCAGGGCGCGCTGAAACTGGTCCCCTTTGTGGGCACCATCTCGGTATTCGTGCTGTTGTCCAACTTGCTCAGCGTCTTCCCGTTGTTTGCTGCCCCAACGGCCAACAAGACCGTTCCGCTGGCCTGCGCGATCCTGACATTCCTTTATTTCAACTGGCAGGGAATCCGCCATCACGGCGCTGGCCGCTATCTGCTTACTTTTGCCGGTTCGCCGCGTAAACTGGGCGATTGGCTGTTAGCCGTTCTCCTCTTTCCCGTTGAAATCGTCAGCACTTCGGCGCGTATTCTCTCGCTGACCGTGCGACTCTGGGCCAACATTGTGGCCAGCGACCTTCTGTACACGATTTTCCTAAGCCTCTTTTCGATGGCCACCGTTGCTGCCTGGTCGAAGTCCCCCATTTTCGGCATTGTCATCGCCGTGCTGCCGGCGACGGTCCCCATCGCTTTTATCGGCTTGCATATTTTCGTGGCCATCATTCAGTCCTATATCTTCACGGTTCTGCCCTCGGTCTATCTCGGCATGGCCACGGCCGACGAGCATTAATCGAGTTTGCCGGTTGTGCAATTCCGGCAATGCGCTGCTCCAGTGTGAGCCCGGCTGCACGGTGCCCGGGAACCACCTCCTGGCGGCGATTCATAAGGAGGAAGCGATGATGAAGTGGAAGATGGTGTTGGTCGCATTCGTGGCGGTGATGCTGATTGCGCCGTCCGCGTTCGCAGAAGAGGCCGCGGCTGCGGCGGCAGGCGGGAAAGGCTTGCTGGCGATCGCAGCGGGCTTCGGCATGGCGCTGGCAGCATTCGGTGCCGCATTGGGCCAGGGCCGGATCGCCTCCGCGGCTTGCGAAGGCATGGCGCGCAACCCCGGGGCGGCAGCGGCAATTCGCGCGGCGATGATTCTCGGCCTGGTGTTCGTCGAGACGCTCGCGCTCTTCACGCTGGTCATTATTTTCGTAAAGATCTAAATCTCAGCGAAAGGCTTTTTCAGTCGGCCCGGAGACGCAAGCCTCCGGGCCATTTTCATTCTCTGGCGAGCTGCCGTTGTTCTTGGCCTTCCAATCAAGCCTGCAAATCAACTCTTTTTTTCCTTGAACAGTTCTACCTGTATGGAAAATGCTCGTCAGGCAAGACTCGGCGACGCCGTCGCCGACTGCGGCAGCCTTTCTGCCGATTTCTTTTTTCCGGGACGCCCGTGGCTACGCCTCAAGCAAAACATACGCCCTTTAGAATCAATAAGTTCAGGTAGCTCGTTCGTACTAGCGCACCAGACAATCTAGCCCTAGTGGCCGAGAAGATTCGGTTGCAGAATGAAATTGAGGACCGCGTTGGGCATCACGCCGAAGAAGATCGTGCCGATGGCGGTGACGGCTAGGACCACATTCACGGTCAGCGGAAAGCCCACCGGAGCCGCCGTTGCGGCCTCCGTGCTCGGCTCGCGCATGTACATCACCACGATGACGCGCAGGTAGTAGTACGCCCCGATGATGCTGTTGACGGCCATCAAGACCGCCAGCCACAGCAGGTGCGAATTCACCGCCGCCTTGAAGATGTAAAACTTCCCGAAGAAGCCCGCAGTCACCGGCAATCCGAGAAGTGACAACAAATAGATGCTCAGCATCGCCGCAACCACCGGCTGGCGCTGCGAGAGGCCCGCGTAGTCGTCCAGCGAGAGATGCTTCTCACCAGCGCCGCCCATTTGCGAAACGATGGTGAACGCCCCGAGTTTCACGAGCGCGTAGCTCAGCAGATAGAACAGCACGGCCGCATAAGCGGGTGCCGCGTTCGCGGAATCCACCTGGGCCATCGACGTGACCGCGGCAAACGCGACCAGAACATAACCCGCATGTGCAATCGAGCTGTACGCCAGCAAGCGCTTAAGGTTGGTTTGCACCAGCGCACCCAGATTACCGGCGAACATCGTCAGCACCGCGAGCAACCAGAACGCCCAGAACCAGAAATGCGTGGCCGCCGGAACTGTGGCGAAGATGCGCAGTAACAGCGCAAACGCCGCCGCTTTCGGACCGGCGGAAAAGAACGCCGTCACCGGCGTGGGCGCGCCCTCGTAAACGTCCGGCGTCCAAACCTGGAATGGCGCGGCGGCCACCTTGAAGCCAAGCCCGATTAGAATCATGGCCAAGCCGAGCTTCAACAGCGTGCTGCTCGGATCGGCACTGACCATTTTATCTAGCATCGTCGTACCCGTTGAGCCATATATCAGCGCAATGCCATACAGAAAAAATGCCGTGGCAAACGAGCCCAGCAGAAAATACTTCAGCGACGATTCACTGGACTTCAGAGCATCGCGGTGGTACCCCGCGAGGATATAGCTGGAAATCGAGCTCATTTCCAGCCCGATGAACGCGGTCAGCAACTCCTGCGCGGAAGCGAGAACGCCCATGCCCGCCGTTGCGAAGAGCAGCAAGGCATAAAATTCTGCAAAAGGAAGCCGCTCGCGGTCCAGATACGGTCCAGCCGCGAGAACCACCAGCAGCGCCACTGTTCCTACCAGCAAATGGAAGAAATAGCTGAAGGGATCCGATTGCACCAGCCCGTAGAAGCCCGGGCCCGCATTGCGGAAAGCGAAGCAGGAGGCTCCCGTCCCGCCGAGCGCTCCCACAAAGGCGAGAACTGTGAAAAAATTACGGTTGCGCACGAACGGCTGCAGCAGCATCGCCAGCGTACCGAAGCTGCCCCAGACGAGTTCCGGCAGCACGCGGTACAGGTCGATGGTACGGGGAAACATTTAGCGCGTTCCAAGCCTTTCCGCGGTGATGAGCTTCACCCGGCTGGCCGGAACGGTTCCCGCTCGCGGCGCAGTCCCGTTCGGCGCTGCGGCTTCATACGGCCGCCGCGGGTCCACCTGGTCGATCACTGTTTGTGCGGCCACATCGGTGCGTCGCGTGATAAAGATCGAGCCTATACCCATCCACAACGTGACGACGGCCATGGTGACCAAAATCCCCTTTTCGCGCGCGGAAGCATCGGGCACCGTCCGGTTTTCCTCATGCCTAATGTCGCCGAAGAACACCCGCTGGTACGACCACAGCAGATAGCACGCGGAGAGAATTACACCGAGCGCGGCCCACGAAGCCCAGCCCCAATGCCGCTGGTATGTCCCCAGCAAAATCAAATACTCACCGACGAATCCATTCAGCATGGGCAAGCCCAGCGAGGAGAGCGCGACGAAAAGAAAAAACGCTGCCAGTTTTGGCATCGGCGTAGCCAGCCCTCCATACTCGCTGATTTCGAACGTGTGCCGCCGGTCGTGCAGCATGCCGACGAGCAGGAACAGCGCCCCGGTCGAGATACCATGCGCCAGCATCTGGTACACCGCGCCTTGCATGGAGATATTCTGGAACGCGAAGATGCCGAGCACGACGAATCCCAGGTGACTCACCGAAGAATACGCCACCAGCTTTTTCAAGTTCGGCTGCACCATTGCCACGAGCGCGCCATAAATGATTCCGATGATCGCCAGCGCGGCCACCCAGCCCGCAGCGCGGTGCGAAGCCTGCGGGAAGAGCGGCAAGCAGAAGCGGATCATGCCGTACGTCCCCATCTTCAGCAGCACGCCCGCGAGCATCACCGAGCCGGCCGTCGGCGCTTCCACGTGCGCGTCCGGCAGCCACGTATGCAGCGGGAACAGGGGCACTTTGATCGCAAACGCCAGGAAAAACGCCAGGAAAAGCACCATCTCCGTGCCCGGCACGAGAACCAACCCTCCCGAGGCCAGCCGTTGTTGAATCGCCGGGAGGTCAAACGTCCCCGTGGCGTTATACAGCCAAATGATGCCGACGAGCATCAGAATCGAGCCCGCCATCGTGTACAGCACAAATTTGACGGCGGCGTACACTCGGCGCTCATGGCCCCAGATGCCGATCAGCAGCGCCATCGGGATCAGCATCACTTCCCAGAACAAAAAGAAGAGGAAGAGATCCAGCGAGAGGAACACCCCGACCACGCCGACCTCCAGCATCAGCAGCATCACGAAAAATTCTTTAACGCGGCGGCCGATGCTTTGCCAGGACGCGAGAATCGAAATCGGCGTCAAAAAAGTCGTCAGCAGCACCAGAAACATGCTGATGCCGTCGACGCCCAGGTGATAGTTGATCGGCGGATCGTTGATCCATTTGGCCAGTTCTTCCAGGTGATATCCGGGAACTGCGGTCGGAACGTCGCGCAGCAGCAACAGCGAAAAAAGGAATTCGACCACCGAAACGATCAGCGCGAGGATGCGGATGTATTTATGATCGTCGTCGCGCAATAGCAGCAGCGCCAGAGCCCCCACTGCCGGGAAGAAAATCAGCACCGAAAGCAAGTGTCCGCCAGAGAGCATCAGCGCACCATCTCGAGGGCAGGCTTTCCGGGGCTCGGCCAGAAGAAGATGACCGCGAGAATCACAATGGCGCCCACGACGACCCACACCGCGTAACTGCGCGTATTGCCAGATTGCGTGTGGCGCACACCGTCGCCGATGGCCGTCGTCCCGGTGGCGATGCCGTTCACCGCGCCGTCGATGCCGGCCACGTCCGTCGTCTTCCAGAGCACATTCGTCGATATCCAGAGCAGCGGCCGGACCACCGCGGCCGCATAAGCCTCGTCCACATAGTATTTGTTCAGCAGGGTGGTGTAGGCGGGCTTCATGGATTTGGCAAGCTCATCCGCCTTTTTAGGCTTCTTCGAATACAGCCAATACGCCACGCCAAGGCCGATTAATGCCGCGCCCACAGCTACTCCCGCGAGGATCAATTCGAGTGAGTGAGTCGCAGTCGCAGCGCCCGCTTCTGCCGGTTCGTGTCCGGCGAAGATCGGCGCGAGAAAATTGGCGAAGTAGTCCGGTCCTTCGAAGAAAGCGGGAAGAGCAAACCAGCCGCCCACAAACGAAAGCGCGGCCAGCACCACCAGCGGCCCCAGCATGCTCCATGGTGATTCATGGACGTGCACCTTGTGCTCGTCAAAACGCTGCTGGCCATGAAACGTCAGAAAAATTAGCCGGAACATGTAGAAAGACGTGAGCAGCGCCGTCAGCAAGCCGAAGGCGTAGAGCAAGCGTCCGCCATTCTCGCTCTGAAAAGCCGCAAAAAGAATGGCATCCTTGGAGAAGAACCCGGCAAAAAGCGGAATTCCCGCGATAGCCATCGTCGCGGTCAGCATGGTCCCAAACGTCCAGGGAATCTTCCTGCCGAGCCCGCCCATCTTGTTCATATCCTGCTCGCCACCCATCGCGTGAATCACGCTGCCGGCGGCGAGGAACAGCAACGCCTTGAAAAACGCGTGCGTCATCAGGTGGAAAATTCCCGCGGAAAAAGCTCCCACGCCACACGCCAGAAACATGTAGCCAAGCTGGCTGACCGTCGAGTAGGCGAGCACTCTCTTGATGTCTGCTTGCACCAGGCCGATGGTCGCCGCAAAGAACGCCGTCGCGCAGCCCACGATGGCGACAACCAGCATCGCCGTCGGCGCGTGTGTAAACAGAATGTGCGAGCGCGCCACCACATAAACCCCAGCAGTCACCATCGTCGCCGCGTGAATCAACGCGCTGACCGGTGTCGGCCCTTCCATCGCGTCCGGCAGCCACACGTACAAAGGCAACTGCGCCGACTTGCCGCAAGCTCCCATGAACAGCAGCAGGCACGCAATCGTAAATGTGCCAAGTTGTCCCATCGCTTCCGCTGGCCACGGGCCTGCCTTCGCGAAGAGCTGGGCGAAATCCAGCGTCCCAAACGTGCGGAACAGCAAAAACATCCCTAGCATGAACCCGAAATCGCCGATACGGTTGACGATGAACGCTTTCTTCCCCGCATCCGAAGCTGACTTCCTCAGAAAATAAAATCCGATCAGCAGGTAGCTCGAAAGCCCCACGCCCTCCCAGCCAACAAACAGCAGCACATAATTCGCCGCCAGCACCAGGATGAGCATGAAAAACATGAACAAATTAAGGTAGGAAAAGAACCGGTAGTATCCGCCCTCATGCGCCATGTAACCGGCTGCGTAAATATGAATGAGCCAGCCGACGCCCGTCACCACCAGCACCATCACGACGGTCAACTGGTCCATCTGCAAATCGAAGCCCGCGCGGAAATTACCCGCCGCGATCCAGGTGAAAAACTCCTTGCGAAAGAGGACTTGCCCTCCATCGAAAAACTCCCGCACCGCTTCGAGCGCGCACAAAAACGACAGTCCCGTCGATCCGATGGCCACCCAGTTGACGATCTTATTCGCCCACTTGCTCCCCAAAAGCCCATTCACCGCCGAGCCCAGTAGCGGCAGCAGTGGAATGATCCACAAATAATCGAGTATCGGGTGCGCCGCCATCAGAGTTTCAGCAAATCCACGCGCTCCACATTCAGCGATTGCCGGTTGCGCGCAATCAGAATAATGATCCCCAGCCCCACGGCCGCTTCCGCCGCCGCCACCACGATCACGAACAGCACGAACACCTGCCCATCCAGTTTCCCGAGCGCCTGGCTGAACGCCACAAACGCCAGGTTCACCGCGTTCAGCATCAGCTCAATCGACATGAAAATCGTGATGATGTTGCGCTTGAAAATGAACGCAAACACACCCAGCCCGAACAAAATGGCGCTGAGAATAATATAGTAGTTCGTCGGCACCATCTCAGCTCTTCTCCCGCTGAGCCAGCACCGTCGCGCCCAGAATCGCCACTAGGATGAGGAACGACGTCAATTCGAACGGATAGACGAAATCCTTGAAAATCATGCTAGAAATTCCTCGAGTCGACGAGAGCGTCCCAGTTTGCTCCGCGGCCTGCACGCTCTCCGACGACCGCGCGATCGTCGCGGCGATAAATCCCCCTAGCGCCACAACCAGCAGCAACCCCGGCCCGCCGGCCATCTTCGAAATACTCGTGTGTTCTTCCACGCCCGCATTCAGCAGCATGATCACGAACACGAACAACACCATGATCGCCCCGCCGTAAACGATAATCTGCACCGCGGCCACAAACTCCGCGCCCAGCAGCAGGTACAACCCAGCGAGCGCCACCATCACCACGATCAGCGAAAGCGCGCTGTGAATCGGGTGCTTCTGCAAAATCAAACTGATCGCGCCGGCAACTGCCAGCGCCGCAAGCACAAAAAAGACCGCCAATTGCGGCGTCACTTGGCGCCCCACTTCAGAATCACGAAGCTAGTGGTAATCACGTTCACGATCGACGCCGGTAGCAGCAATTTCCAGCCGAACGCCATCAGCTGGTCATAGCGGAAGCGCGGCAGCGTCCCGCGCATCCACACGTAAACAAACAGAAAAATGAAAATCTTCGACAGCAGCCAGAATGGCCCCTGAATAAATTCGTTCACGCCCGGAAACAGGACAAAAACGGCACCCAGCCCGGCAATCGCTGTCCCCAGCCCCGGCAGCATTATGCGCCCCAAAATCGTTTCGTAACGAATCCCGTCCCAGATCACCCACAGCCCGAACGCTATCAAAATCGCCGAAGGCAAGTAATGCGTGAACGTCCACGTATCAGGAAACGGTGACAGCCATCCCCCAAAAAACATGATCGAGCACAAGCACGAAACGGTGATCATGCTGGTGTATTCCGCGATGAAGAACATCGCGAACTTGAAACTCGCATATTCCGTGTTGAAGCCCGCGACCAGTTCCTGCTCCGCTTCGGGCAAATCGAAAGGCGCCCGGTTGGTTTCCGCGATCGCCGCCACGAAAAAACAAAAAAATCCCAGAAGTTGCGGCCAGATATTCCAGCCAAAGATCCCGGGCCATCCGAAAATTCCCGGACCTGCCTGCGCCTTGATGATGTCCCTCAAATTGAATGTGCCCGCCATCAGCAGCACGCCCACCACCGACATCGTCAGCGCCAATTCGTAACTGATCATTTGCGCCGAGCTCCGCAGACCGCCCATCAATGGATATTTGCTGTTCGACGACCAGCCCGCCAGCGCCACGCCATAAACTCCCAGCGCCGTAATCGCAAAGAGCGCCAAGATTCCGATGTTCAAATCCGGTGACGCAATCCCGAGATAGATATCGTGCCCGAAAAGACGAATGGGATTCGGCCCGAACGGAATAATCGCAATCGCCGTCAGCGCCAGCGTAAGTGCCAATAGCGGCGCAAGGTGATAGACAAACTTATCCACTCCCGCCGGCGTCGGGTCTTCCTTGAACAAAAATTTCGCCCCATCAGCAAGCGGCTGCAGCAACCCGTGGGGCCCTACGCGATGAGGCCCCCAGCGCGATTGGATGTGCGCCACCACTTTGCGTTCGAACCACGTTAAATACGCATTCGCCGTCAGCACGATGAAAAGCAGCAGCGCGATCTTCACGATCGTGATGATCAGCTCGGCGTTTGCGGAGAGAAAAGACGTCACGGTTTCGCTACCGCCTCCGGCAGGGATTCCATCATCGTGCAGAAGCGCCCCAGCGTCCCGCTCGTGAATAGCGTGTCCTGCGCCGAGCGGATCAACCCCACAGGCACGTCATACGGGGCATGCCCGTTCATCGCGAGCTGCACGCGCGTCGCTTCCGCGCCGCCCGTTAGCAGTCGCGCCTGCTGCACGTTGTAAGCCGGGACCGCCTTGCGAATCTCATCAAACACTGCTGCAGGCGTCTTGTAATGGAACGCCTTGCCAAGCCCCAGCTTCTCTAATTGATGCGAGAGGATTCGCAGCAGATCAAAATCGCTCCGTGGCCCCATCATTTCCGCGCCTTTGTGCAACAGCTGAATCTCGCCTGACGTGTTCGTAACCGTTCCATCTTTTTCATACGCGGACACCGCGGGAAACACGATGTCCGCCACCTTCGCCGTATCGGTCAAAAACATTTCATGTACTATCAGTAAGTCCAGTTTTCCGCGCCCCAATCCCAGCGTCCCAAAATGCGCCAGCGGATTTGCGCCCACAACGTACAACGCCTTCAGCTTGCCTGCTTGCGCCGCTTCCACCATCTGCGGCGCCGCCAGGCCCACTTTCGACGGAATCACGCTGCCCCACAATTTCTCGAATGCTTCTCGCGCCCTCGCGTCATCCACATACGCGTATCCCGGCAAACGATCCGGCAGCACACCCATATCCGCCGCGCCGCGCGAATTTGCATAATCGCCAAGCGCCATGTAGCGCGTTTTTCCCGGAAGCTTCGAACCGAAAGCCGCCATCGAAGCAATCGCCGCTCCGGAAACCTCCGCGCCAAACACAATCGCCACTTCGCTCTCGGCTTCCAGCGCCGCCTTCAATTGCACCAGTTGCTCGACCAGTCCCGGCGCCAAATGCCCTTCCTCATGCGCCAGCCACTTCAGCGCCACGGCTTCTTGCCCAGGCGCGACTTTCACAAACTGCGTCGCCTTCCGCTTCAGCTTGATCTCTTTTGCATTGATCACGAACAATTTCGTCCCGTGATGCCGGACCCCGCTGCGAATCTGCCATCCCACCAGCGGGTTCTGGTTCGTCGGATCGTTTCCAATCAGCAGCACCGCCTTCGATTCATACAGCTGCTCCATCGTCAGCAGCGAATCCCCCGCACGCTCTCCCAGCGCCGTCACCAGTCCCGTATAATCCGCCGTCCGGTGATGATCGATGTTATTCGTCCCAAACGTCGCGCGCGCCATCCGCTGCAGCAAATAATTCTCTTCATTCGAAGTACGATTCGAACCGATGAACCCGATCGCATCCCCACCGCCCGCGTCGTAAGCCGTCTTCAACTTCGTCCCCGCTGCTTGCGCCGCCTCTTCCCACGACACGGGGTACAACTGGCCGCCCTTGCGCAACATCGGCTGCCGCACGCGTTCCGGGTGCTTCGTGAAATCAAATCCAAACCGCCCCTTCACGCACAGAAAATCCTTGTTAATCCCGCTCAAGTCGCGGTTATTCGAACGCAGAACCTCGTGATTCCGCACGCTTAGCGTCGTCTTGCAGCCGTTCGAACAGTGCGTGCAAACGGTCGACACATAATTCATTTCCCAAGGCCGCGTCTTATACCGGTACGTCCCGCTCGTCAGTGCTCCCACCGGACAAATGTCAATGCACATCCCGCACTCTTCGCATTCCAGGTGATCCTGCCGGTTCGGGATGATCACGCTGTTCGCGCCGCGCATGCCTACGCCCAGCGCCTTCACGTCCATGCCTTCATCGCACACCCGCACGCAACGGAAGCACAAAATGCAGCGAGGCGCATCGTAATAAACCAGCTCCGACCATTTCTCCTCGGGACGGTGAATCTTCTCTTCCACGAATCGGCTCGAGTCCGCCCCGTAGCGGAACACCATGTCCTGCAATTCGCACTCGCCGCCTTTGTCGCACACCGGGCAATCCAGCGGATGATTCGTCAGCAAAAATTCCAGCATGTACTTCCGCGCTTGCCGCACCTGTTCCGTATCCGTACGGACGATCATCCCTTCGGTCGCCACTAGAGTGCATGCCGTCTGCAGCTTCGGCGCTTTTTCCACTTCCACCAGGCACATGCGGCACGCGGCTTGCAGCGAAAGCCCTGGGTAATAACAGAACGACGGCACTTCCGTCCCGATGCGCCGCGTCGCTTCAATCAGCAGCGTCCCTTGCGGCACCTGCACTTCGCGGTCGTTGATCTTCAGCTTGATCAGTTTCTGTTCTGTCATGGATTCCTACCGCGTAGCCCTTCTATCTGCCCGCAAGCAGCGCTTCAGCGGATTTGTAAGCACAGCGCCCTTGCAAATGTTCTTCGAATTCGCCTCGCCATTTTTTCATGATGCTGATCGTCGGCATGGCCGCCGCGTCGCCCAGCGGGCAGAACGTGCGCCCCAACATGTTTTTTGCCAGGTCCGCGATCATGTCGATATCTTCGTTCCGTCCCAGCCCCGCATGAAAACGTTCCAGCATCTTCCGCAGCCAGGTCGTTCCCTCCCGGCAAGGGATGCACCAACCGCACGATTCGTGCGCGTAGAAATGCATGATGCGCCGGGCCATGTCCACCATGCAGGTGTCTTCGTCCATCACCACCATGCCGCCCGAGCCCAGCATCGACCCGGCCTTCGCCACGGCGTCGTAGTCCATCGGGAGATCAATCTCCTCCGCAGTCATTAGCGGGCATGAGCTTCCGCCTGGAATCACCGCCTTGATCTTCTTCCCTCCGGGAATGCCGCCGGCCACCTCATAAATGAACTTCTTCATGTTCATGCCCAGCGGCACTTCGTAAATGCCGGGTTTGTTGACGTGCCCCGCGATGCACAACATCCGCGTGCCGCCATTTTTCGGCGTGCCGCGATTCGCGTACGCTTCGCCGCCTTCGAGGATGATCGACGGCACCGCGCTCAGCGTCTCCACGTTATTGATGATTGTCGGGCATCCATACAACCCGACCACGGCAGGGAACGGCGGCTTGATTCGCGGGTACCCGCGTTTGCCTTCGAGAGACTCCATCAGCGCGGATTCTTCGCCGCACTCGTAGGCCCCCGCGCCCGTATGAATCAAGAGATCGAAATCGAATCCCGACCCCAGGATATTTTCTCCGAGATATCCGCTCGCGTACGCTTCCGCGATCGCTGCGTCCACGATGTCCAGCACGTAGCGATATTCCCCGCGGATATAAATGAATCCCCGGTGCGAATGAATGGCCCGCCCGGCGATGACCATCCCTTCGATCAACTGGTGCGGGTCCATCTCCATCAGCGGCCGGTCTTTGCAAGTTCCCGGCTCGGATTCATCGGCGTTGCAAATCACGTACTTAGCCTTCGGCGAATCCTTCGGCACAAAAGACCACTTCATTCCTGTCGGGAATCCCGCGCCTCCGCGCCCGCGCAGGTTGGACTTCTTTACTTCATCGATGATGCTTTCCGGGGTCATCTCCTTCAGCGCTTTTTCCAGCGCCTTATAGCCGTCATGGTTCAGGTAAACGTCAATCTTGTGCGAATTCTTAATGCCCCAACGTTTGCTAATGAGTGGGGTTTCCGCCGGATGCCGCGTGTGCAGCGCGCCCGATATCACCGGCTCCGGAGCGGGCCGCTTCCCGGCATCGAGGTCTTGAATGATGCGATCGAATTTGATGGGCGTCAGGTTCTCGTAAAAGTCGTAATTGACCTGCATTGCCGGCGCGCCCGTGCACGCTCCGATGCATTCCACTTCTTCCAGCGAAAAGATTCCGTCAGCTGTTGTCTCTTGGTGGCCGATCTCCAGCCGCTTCTTCGCCCGTTCGAGCAGCTCGTAGCCGCCTTTCAGCATGCACGCAACGTTCGTGCAAATCTGCACGTGATTCTTGCCCCATGGCTTCCGGTGCAGCATCGAGTAATACGCCAGCGTCTCCTCGATCTGCACGTTGTTCAAATCCAGCCGCCGCCCTATCTCCGCAATCATCTCGTCGCTGACGCAGCCGAATTCATCTTGCGCGTACATCATCATCGGAATCAGAGCACTCCGCTTCACCGGATAGCCGCTCTGCAACTTCTCAAACTTCGCCGTCAGTTGTGCCGAAAGTTCCATGATCCTCGACCGCTCCACCCGTTCCACCAACTCCACGAATTCCCGATCGCGCCTTTCTCCGCCCGTTCTTCTGCGCCCTTTCTTCCCCGTGATCTCTGTGTTCTCTGTGCCCTGTGTGTTAATTCTTTGTTCTTAAATTCCTAATCCGGCCGCTCGCCACTTCTTTATCGGTCCACTTCCCCCAGCACGATATCCGTCGTCCCGATGCAAGCAATCACGTCCGAAATCAACTGCCCTTCAATGAGCTTCGGCAGCGCCTGTAAATTAACGTAGGAAGGGGCACGGAAGTGGACGCGCAGGGGCTTGGGCGAACCGTCACTAGCCACGAAGCATCCCAGCTCTCCGCGCGGGGACTCAACGGCAACAAAAGCCTCTCCCGGCGCGGGCGAAAAACCTTCCGTAAAAATCTTGAAGTGATAAATCAGCGCTTCCATCTCCGTTTTCATCTTTTCGCGTTGCGGCGGGATGATCCCCGGCGCCTCCGCTTTGATCGGGCCTTCGTCCGTGATTTTGTCCACCGCCTGCCGGACGATCTTCAGGCTTTCCCTCATCTCGGCAACGCGCACCAGGTATCGCGCGTAACAGTCGGATTCCCTGCGTGTCGGAACATCAAAATTGAATTCCTCATAACTCGAATACGGGAACGCCTTGCGATTGTCGTACGCCACGCCCGCGGCCCGCAGCATGGGCCCGGTGATGCTCAGGGCCACCGCATCCTCGGGCGAGACATATCCAATGCCTTTTGTCCGCCCGATCCAGATGCGGTTTTCCGTCAGCAGCGTTTCGTATTCGTCTACGCTGCTGGGCATCATCTTCAGGAACCGGTCCACGGCCGAGCGCCAGCCCGCCGGGGGATCGAGGGCCAGCCCTCCGATTCGAATGTAGCTGGTCATCATCCGCTGCCCGGCGAACATTTCGAAAATCTTCAGGATCTCCTCGCGTTCGCGGAAGCAGTAAAGGAAAACCGACATGGCCCCAAGATCGATCGCGTGCGTCCCCAGCCACACGAGATGCGAAGAGATGCGCTGCAGCTCGACCATCATCACGCGGATGTATTGCGCGCGTTTGGGAACTTCGAGGCCGAGAAGTTTTTCGACGGCCATGCAATAAACAAGATTGTTGCCAAGCGGATTGAGATAGTCCATCCGGTCGGTCAAGGTGATGGCTTGGGAGTAGGTCTTGTGTTCGCAGGATTTTTCTATGCCGGTGTGGAGATAGCCGAGGTCGGGAACGGCTTTGACGATGGTTTCACCGTCGAGTTCGAGCGCCACGCGCAGCACGCCATGGGTGGACGGATGCTGCGGCCCCATGTTGAGGACCATCGTTTTGGCTGCGCCAGTGGCTGTTTCTACCGTGGTCATGATTCTCTAGATTGTCCTAACTTCACTTACTTTTTGAATCCAGGCAAAAACGTTGCCGGAACATCGCGGAACCCTTCCGTCGGATAGTCGCGACGAAGCGGATAGCCTTCCCAGTCATCGGGAAGCAAGATGCGCCGCAAGTCGGGATGCCCGTTGAAGCGAATGCCCATCAGATCGTAAATCTCCCGCTCCATCCAGCCAGCGCCGGGCCATACAGGAACCACCGAGTCGACCACCGGGTCAGCGCCACTGACGCGAGTGCGCAGGCGAATTTTGCTTCGATTGGGAATCGAAACGAGATGGTAATTCAACTCGAAGCGCGGCTCGATGGGGAAGCGGTCCAGCGAAGTAGCGTCCGAAAGATAATTGAATTGCAGATTCGCTCGACAGTATTCCGCGGCAGCCCGCAGCAGTTCACGCGGCACCACAATCGTCGTTTCGCCGTGAAATTCGATGACTTCCGAGACCGCGTTCGCATTCCAACCGCGAAGCTGTTCGGCTACAACATTAGCGCTTTGACCGCCGCTCTCTGACACGATTTATCCGATTTGCGCCGCCGGCTATGTATGCCAGTCCAGCGCACCCTTTTTCCAAAGATAGAAATAGCCGACCAGCAGAATTGCGATGTAAATCATCATTTCATAAAAGCCGTACTTGCCCAAGGTGCGAAAAACGACCGCCCACGGATAAAGAAAAATAGCTTCCACGTCAAAAAGGATAAAGACCATGGCGACGAGGTAAAACTTGACGGAAAAGGGCTCTCGGGCGTCGCCGGTAGGCTGCATGCCGCACTCGTAAGCCTGCTGCTTGGCCCGATTGGGGCGGCGCCAGCCGATCAAAACGGAAAGGGTGCTGATCAGTCCAGCCAGGATGGCAGCGACCAGTAGATGGAGGACCAACGGCCCGTAGGTTTGCAGACCTGAACCACTCATAGGCGAAGCGGTATAATATCGAGTAGAAGGCGTTCGGTCAAATCGGACGGCGAGAAATTGCGCGGCGAATTGTTAGAGTGTTTTTATGCGGAGAGAGACTGCACGAATGTTGTTTGGCCATAACAGCAATGTTACCGTAGGCAGCGATACCGTCCATGTGCAGACCGAAGATCGCGGCCAGAATCACGCGTTCATCGATACCACTGTGCACTGGAAGGGAAGGGTGCTGCATCGCCGGACCCACAATTATCTGGATTTGCTGCCGCTGGATTCGCAGCGGGAAACGACGTTGAAGGCGAGGCTCGACGATCAGCACAAGGCGGTGATTGAGGAGATTCGAACTGGTGCGTTGAAGCTGACTTTTCCAGCTGTGCAAGCCCAGGCCGCGGCCAAACCAGCTGTGGTTGCTGCGTTGGCTTTGAAAGTGGAACTGACCAACGCCAAGACCTGGCTGGCTGGAAAGCGTGCCACGCTGCAACTGGTGGTGCGGGACGCTCTCGGAAAGGCGGCGGCCGGAGCCGAAACGAAGGCTCGTGTGGAAGGTGCTGAGAGTCCGGCGGAATATTCCGCGCGGACGGGGAGCGATGGCGGCGCGACGCTGCAGTTTGAAATGCCCAAATTGAATGGGCCGGAGGTTGCACTGGTGATTGAGGCCAGTCACGGCGTTGCCAAAGGACATTTGCGGTTTCAGGTGCGGGCGAAGCCGAGAGTTTGAGAGTTTTACGAAAATGAGCGAAACCATTTCCATTGTGGTGAACGGCGAAGAGCGGGAATCGCCGGCGGGCGCGAATGTTACGCAATTGCTGGAAAGGTTGGGAATTCACGGAGGCCGCGTGGCGATCGAACGCAACATGCAAATTTTGCCTCGCGCGGCGTGGGCAGAGACGCAAGTTAGCGCCGGTGACCGTTATGAGATTGTGCAGTTTGTGGGCGGAGGATGACCGAAGCCGTTTGCCGTTAAATTCCAGCGAATGGTGAGTGCCGCGCAGTCATTGGGCTGCGCCGAACGGTTTGCTACTCACTGCTCCCTATTCGCTACTTACTTCGCTTCAGAGCCCTCGCAACAAATGCCCCATTTTCTTCTTTTTTGTTTTTAAATACCCGCGCGAGATTTTGGAGATGCGCGGCTGACAGGGAACGCGTTCGGCGACGTGGATTCCGGCGGCTTCGAGCTGGCGGACTTTTTCTGGATTATTGGAGAGCAACCGGATTTGTGTGGCGCCGAGCTTCTTCAAAATATGTGCGGTGAAATCGTAGTCGCGCGCATCCGCAGCGAAACCCAGCGATTCGTTGGCTTCGACCGTGTCCATTCCCTGATCCTGCAGTTGGTAGGCGCGCAGCTTGTTCATCAAGCCGATGCCGCGGCCCTCTTGCGGCAGGTACAGAAGAATCCCCGAAGGCACTTTGCCGATTTTTTTCATCGAAAGTTCGAGTTGCGCACGGCAATCGCAACGCTGCGAGGTCAGCACATCGCCAGTGAGGCATTGGGAGTGAACGCGCACCAGCGGCACGGATTTTTTTGATTTGAACGGGCCGCGGATCCTGCCGCGCACCAGCGCAACAGCTTCATCCTGCGGGCCAGCGCCGCGAAAGCCGTGAATGGTGAAGCGGCCGTAGCGGGTTGGGAGGTCGGCGTGCGCGACGTCTTCAACCCTCGATTGTTTGGCTGGCTGCGGCATTGAGATTTTCCTGGCCATAGGAATTGGGAATTATAGCAGGGGTGAAAAATCGGCGCAGAATTGCTGCGAAGATGACACCCGGTCAGTTCCTCACCATATGCAAGAATCGCAGTATTGTTATAACCGCTCACAGCCAGGATTCAGCTCGCAAAGACAGCGAGATGAAAACCGTTGCCTGTGCTACTGGTAGCTTTACAGACGGGTTAGTATTGGCTAGCGTTGAGGCCAGAGCGCGCGTTCGACGGCGCTGACTAATATGGACGCAACATTTTCTCCCCGAGATTTCCTGTTTACGCTGCTGCTGAAAGTGGGCGTGGCGGCGTCGTTCGCCGCGCTGCTGGCGCGCTGGAATACCTTTCGCCGCGTGTTGTTTACCGAAGAGCGCGACGTCGACCAAAAACTGAAATTGATGATGTTTATGACCCCGCCGCTGATTTTGGGCGTGACCTTGCGGCTAGTGGGGGCACAGTACAAATTCGCCGATTTGTCGCTGGAAGGCGCGTTTCTGATGGGACTGCTCGGTGGGCGCGTTGTAGGGCCGATCGGCGGTGCGATCATCACCATTCCGGCGCTGATCGAGCATGAGTGGCTGGCAATGCCGCTGGCGTCCGCCGCCGGTTTGCTGGGCGGATTGATGCGCCAGGCGATTCCAAACAAAGAGGAGCTTTGGAATTTCGGGCCATTCACATTCTTGAATATTCCCAAGGCGGTGGTGAGATTCTTGCGGAAGGTCGATATTTCTTGGGAAATGCTGCCGCTCGGAGCATGTGTCGGGCTGGAGCTGGGACGCGTGGCTCTGGTGGTGGCAACCAAGCCGAAGTGGCTATTCGCGATTGACCAACACTGGGACTGGTGGCTTGGGCTTGCGGTGATTGCGACGCTGATGTCGGTGGCCGCGCCACTGAAGATTTGGAACAACACCCGCATCGAGATGAACCTTGAGCGGCACCAGCAACTGCTGCTAAAGGCGCGCATGGACGCGCTGTCCAGCCAGATCAATCCGCACTTTTTGTTCAACACGCTGAATACGGTTTCGGCGTTGATTCGGTTCGATCCGGATACCGCACGCGGCGTGGTGCTGCGGTTGAGCAATATTTTGCGAAGGCTGCTGCGCAAGCACGAAACGTTTGTGCCGTTGAAAGAAGAGCTGCAATTCATCGACGACTACCTCGATATCGAAGTCGCGCGATTCGGCAAGGACAACCTGGAAATCATCAAGGAAATTGACGACGAGACGCTGGAAGCCTTTGTACCCAGCATGTTGCTGCAGCCAATGGTTGAGAACTGCCTGAAGCATGGGTTGGCGCCGAAGATTGAAGGCGGGAGGATTCGGCTACATGCCGAACAGCATGACGGCCGCTTGCAGGTGGAGATCGAAGACAATGGTGTCGGCATCACCGAAGAGCGCATGCCACATGTATATGTCGAGGGAATTGGGTTGAGCAACGTGCGCGAGCGGTTGCGCGTCCTCTACGGCACGGATTTTCGGCTTGAGATTGAGAGCCGTCCGGGCGAGGGAACCATCATTCGAATTGAAGTGCCGGAGTTGGTGCCGGCGATGCAGGAAACAGCGCCGCGACGGTAATCTAACGACCTGACGAACGCCGCGCTCAGACAGCGGGCGAGATGTCCGTCAGCGAGAAATCGTGGCCTTTGAAAAGCAGCGGCTCTCCAAGCGTTTTAGCCAGCGCGTAAGAGAAGCAGTCCGCGAAGTCTAAGTTTGCCGGATGGCGCTGCCTGCCGTAATCGGACCACGCTTGGCTCGCCCGCCGCAGCCTGACAATTCGCTCGCGTCGGGCGATTGTGACCGCTTCAGTCATGGCCTCTCCAGTTGCCTTGGAGAGTTCCTGTGCGAGCTTGTGTGCTTCGGGATCTTTTACCGCGCAAAACCGAGTGGGTGGAAAAAAAGAGTTGACAACAGTCAGCATATACTGTACATTCTGTAATAACAGAAATGACTGCTACAACAATTATTGCCGAAGCTCTCAGCGACACGGTTCGGAGACCGCAGCGGGTTGTATTGATCGGCGGCAGCGGACATCTGGGTACGGTGCTCGCGCGGCATTTTCACCAACATCGGAACGACGTCTGCGTGCTGGCCCGCACGACATTTTCGGCGCCTTGGCGCGTCGTTGCGTGGAATGGTCGGGAACTGGGTGAGTGGGCAGAGACGCTCGATGGAGCGGATGTGGTGATCAATCTCGCGGGGCGAAGCGTCGATTGCCGATACACCAGGCGAAATCGGATCGCGATTCTAGAGTCCAGGATCCAATCGACGAAGTTGGTTGGCGAGGCGATTCAATCAATCCTAACTCCGCCCAAGGTCTGGCTGAATGCCAGCACCGCCACGATTTACCGCAACGCCACAGACCGCGCAATGGATGAAGAAACAGGCGAACTTGGCGGAACAGAAGTCGGCGTTCCGGATTCCTGGCGATTCAGCATCGAAGTCGCGACGCGATGGGAAGAGACGTTGTTCGCGGCGAAAACGCCGTCGACACGGAAAGTTGCGCTGCGCAGCGCGATGACGATGAGCCCGGACCGTGGAGGTGCGTTCGACGTTCTGCTTCGCCTGGTGCGCGTTGGGTTGGGTGGCTCGCTTGGATCGGGGCAACAGTACGTCTCGTGGATTCACGAAACGGATTTCGTGCGAGCAATCGAATTCCTGACAGCGAACGAAAAGATCGAGGGCGTGGTGAACGTAGCATCGCCAAATCCTGTGACGAATGTTGAGTTCATGAAGACCTTGCGGGAGGCATGGGGAATTCGCTTGGGCCTGCCTTCGACCGAACGAATGCTGGAGATTGGGGCCTTTTTGTTGCGCACGGAGACGGAACTGATTTTGAAGAGCCGACGTGTGGTGCCAGGCAGGCTATTTCGGGAAGGATTCACTTTTGCATTTCCCGACTGGAATAACGCAGCGGCGGAATTGGTCAATCGGTGGCGCGAAATGAACCACAGAAAAGAGGACTGAGTATGACCGAACAAGCGAATGCGAGGTCCAGCGGGCTGGCGCCGGTGGAGGAGAAGTTCATTTTGCACTGGGGCGAGATGGGGACGAAGTGGGGGGTTAACCGCACCGTGGCGCAGGTGCATGCTCTGTTGTACTTGGCGGCGAAGCCGCTACCTGCAGATGAAATCTCGACGACGCTTTCAGTGGCGCGCTCGAACGTGAGCACTAGTTTGCGCGAGCTGCAGGGGTGGGGAATTGTCCGTGTGGTGCATGTGCTGGGCGACCGGCGTGACCATTTCGAAACGCTGAAAGATGTGTGGGAGATTTTTCGGATTGTGGCGGAAGAGCGCAAGAAACGGGAGATCGATCCGACGCTGCGGGTGCTGGCGGAGTGTGTGCAAGAGGCGAAGGCCAGCGGAGCAGAAACGGCCACGAAGGAAAGGCTGGAAGGAATGTTGGAGTTTTTGACGGCGATGAACGGCCTGTTCGAAGAGCTGGTGCGAATGCCGACGGGCGCGTTGAAGGGCGTCGTGAAGTTGCGTGGGAAGGTGATCACTCTGCTGGGAGCTGGGACTAAGAAAGTTGGCTAAGGGCGCGTTAATGAGACTACTCGCGAAGTCCGCTCTGATCGGCACGACAGTCTCGGTGAGCCTTAGCTTGGCGTTGCTCAGCATGATGCCGCCACTGATTGCAGTCTTAATCTGGGTCGCGATTCCTGGATTCCTACTGGCTCGGGTGGCAAGCGCCACTCTTTACGGGTCGTCTGCCGACATTTTTGCCTTTGGAAACGCACAATTGCTGGTTTTGGTGACGATTGGGAACGGAATCTTTTATTGGTGCGTGTCGCTTTTCCTTTTGAGGTCGCGCAAAGTCGACTGACTGCAGCGGATTGCAAAAACGAAGGCGGACCATGATTACTCTGGCGGACGAGTTTACGGATCGGAAAGAGAGAAGGGCGCGGGGGTGGCTATTTTTTGATGCGGAGTGTGGATTCTGCACACGGATTGCGCGATGGTTGGCTCCGATTTTGCGGCGGCGGGGATTGGGAGTGGCGGCTTTGCAGGATCCGCGAGTAGGCGCTTTGTTGAGATTGTCGCGTGCCGAGCTGCTGAAGGAGCTGCGATTTTTGTTGAGCGACGGCACTCAGTTTGGCGGAGCGCGCGCGGTGCTCACCGTAGCGCGAGAGATTTGGTGGGCGCGGCCGTTGGTCTGGCTTGCGGTTCTGCCGGGAATGATGACGTTAATTGAGGGCGGGTACAAATGGGTCGCTGCTAAGCGTGGCTGTGCTGCCGAGGGCTGCCAAGTGCACGACCAGATCTGAAGGAGAAACACTCGACTGCGGGTTGAGGGCGTTATTTATTTAAAGTTGCTGTTCCTTTCGACCAGACGGAGTGACGAATGAGCGCTGGAAATTTCTGGCAATGGGAAGGGCGCGTGAACCGCGCGACGTATGCGACGGTCGGTGTCGCTGCGTTTGCGTTGAAATTTCCGGTGGATTGGCTGGTGGTGACTCGGCTGTTTGGGCGGCCGTGGAGCCTGCTGAGCTACTGGCGCCCGTTCGGCGCGATTTCCGGCATTCACGGGTTGCGGCTGGAAGACCGCATATTTGCCGGCACAATGCTGCTGATTGCGGCGCCGTTTATCTGGCTGGGGCTGGCGATGACGGTGAAGCGGCTGCGCGATGCGGGCGAACCAACATGGGTTGCGGCTCTGTTTTTTGCACCGATTGCCAACTTGCTGTTCTTCGTCGTGCTGAGTCTGAAGCCATCGGCGGTCGAAAGGCGACGCGAGGAGGGCGCTCCGTGGCCCGGCCCGAGTTTTCTGGACACTTGGGTTCCTAAATCCCGGACAGGAAGCGCATTGGTCAGCATCGCGATCACCGCGGCGATCGGGTTTGGATTCACTCTGCTCGGAACGCAGGTTGTGGCGACCTACGGCTGGGGGCTCTTCGTCGGGCTGCCATTTTGCCTTGGACTGTTCGCAGTGCTGATGCACAGCTATCGCGAACCGCGTGGTTATGGGGAGTGTGTGGCGATGGCGGTCCTGCCGGTGTTGATGCTCGGAGCAATTCTGTTGCTGGTGGCGATCGAAGGAATCATCTGCATTCTGATGGCAGCACCGCTGGCGCTGTTACTCGCGTTGTTAGGTGGAAGTCTGGGGTACGTCATTCAGGCTGCGCACTGGGGCCGAAGAAGTGCTCCCGCGATCTTGTCTATGGCAGTGTTGTTGACGCCGGGATTTTATGGAATCGAACATTTCACGCGGCCGCAGG
>DATKEV010000044.1:0-5378 GCA_035511855.1 Candidatus Udaeobacter sp. | reverse complement strand
CGACATCCAACTGACCCGCAAGGTATGTTGTGGCGAGAGATTCAGAGCGCGCTGCATGGCCACGGCAATCGGCCCTCCAGACGTGACAATCGCCACCCGTTCCCCGCGGCCACCGCAGGAGAGAAAATTTGTAAGGCCGGAATTCACCCGGGAACAGAATTCGGCCCACGTTTCCACGCCTGGCAATGGGATCGCGTCATCCACCCAGTTGCCAATAACGGCCTCATATAACTTTTGAAAAGTGGCCCGACGCCGGGCCGAGCCGGACGAAGATTGGAACGCGGAGTGGAGATCGCGGACGCTCAGGTCATTTTCGAGCAATCTAGGCAGGCTGCGTTCAAGCACGGCCTCTCCCTCATATTCGTCGAACTCCGGCAGCACCAACGGGTCAGGGAACCCGAGGCCGACTTTCCGGTACTCGTCGCTCAGGAGGTTCGCCGTATCTTTCTGGCGAGCGCATGGCCCCGTACAGGCACGGTCAAAAACCACGTTGCGTTGCGACCAATATTGACCCAGAAGGCGTGCCTGTTCCTCTCCGCGCTCGGAGAGCTTGTCATAGTTATGTTCAAGAAGCGAAGCTTGCGCATGACGGACGAGAAAGAGAATCCCCATTACGAACCCGGCTCTTCCGTCAAAAGTAATACCGCAAGCGCGAAGGATGAATATCGCGCACGCCGCCCAGCCTGTGTTTGCCGATCAAGTGTCAAATACCCAGCACTAAGCAGATGCGCCTCTGTAACTGGTGAATTCGGCGAAGGTCTTGCCTTGCTCGGCGAGCTGCTTCAGTAAAGGACTCGGTGCCCAGATTTCGCCGTGCTTCTTTTGGAATTCGCAGATGCGCTCGTAAACTCTCTTCAAACCGATTGTATCCGCATACCACATCGGGCCGCCGCGATAGGCGGGGAAACCGTAGCCGTTGAGATAGATGATATCGATGTCCACGGCGCGGAGTGCAAAACCTTCTTCGAGAATGCGCCCGCCTTCATTCACGAGCGCAAAGAGGCAGCGATCCACGATTTCGTCCGAGCCGATTTTGCGTTGTGGGATGCCCGTCTCGGCAACCCAGCCGGCAATGAGCCGAGCAGCTTCAGGGTCGGGAGATGGCCGGCGCTGCTCATCGTATTTGTACCAGCCCGCGCCGGTTTTCTGGCCATATCGGCCGAGTTCGCAAAGTTTATCTTCGCAGAACGGCTGGCGCATGCCGGGCTTCTGCAGGTGACGATACTCCTTGCGGATGCGCCAGCCCACGTCGAGACCTGCGAGGTCGCCGGTTGCGAGCGGACCCATCGCCATACCGAACTCGTACAGGGCATTGTCCACGGCCTCGACGCTCGCGCCCTCTTCCACGAGGAATTGCGCTTCGCGGCGGTAGGGACCAAACATCCGGTTGCCGACAAAACCCACACAGTTGCCGACGAGCACGGCGACCTTGCCGAGTTTCTTGGAGAGTTGCATGCAAGTGGCGATGACTTCCTTGGAGGTGGCCTTGCCGCGGACGACTTCGAGGAGACGCATCACGTTGGCAGGGCTGAAGAAATGTGTGCCGATGACGAATTCGGGTCGTGCGGTGCTGGAAGCAATTTCGTCGATGCTTAGCGTTGAAGTATTGCTGGCCAGAATGGCGCCAGGTTTACATACGCGATCGAGTTCCTTGAAGACTTCCTTCTTGAGAGCCATACCCTCGAAGACCGCCTCGATCACGAGGTCGACCGTCGAAAATCCATCAAAGCTGAGCGTCGGCTTAATGCGCTTCAGGCACTCCTCCACAAATTGTGGTGTGAATCGGCCACGCTTCACCGAACCTGCGTAGTTTTTCTGAATGGTTGCAGTACCGCGGTCAAGAGCGGCTTGATCCGCTTCCTTGAGTAGGACGGGAATGCCGGCACTGGCGAGGACCATGGCTATGCCGCCGCCCATGGTGCCGGCACCGACAACTGCCGCAGAATTTAAGGGTATAAGAGAAGTCTCTTTCGGGATGTCGGGTATCTTGGCGACTTCTCGCTCACCAAAGAAGACATGAATCAGCGCTTTCGATTGATCGGAGAAAAGGCATTCGGCGAAAAGCTTCTGTTCCACCTCGCACCCTTTGTCGAACGGCAGGTTCACCGCTGCTTCGATGGATTCAATGGCCGCGAGGGGCGCTGTTAAGCCACGCTGCTTCTTTCGCGCAGTTTCGCGCGCGGTAGCGAACATCGGGGCATTCTGTTCCGCAGTCCCGAGTTTCTCATTGCGCTCGCGCGTCTTGGGGGTCGGTTTACCGGCAACTTCGCGCGCAAAGGCCAACGCCCCCGTCAGCAAGTCGCCTTCGATCAACCGATCGATGATGCCGTACCGCAGAGCTTGTTCGGCTGAGACAGGTTTGCCTCCCGCGCACATCTCGACCGCAGCGGCAACGCCCGCAAGACGCGGAAGACGTTGCGTCCCACCCGCGCCGGGAATGATGCCGAGTTTCACTTCCGGTTGGCCCACTTGCGCGCTCGCCACTGCCACGCGGTAATGTCCGGCCATCGCCAGTTCCAGACCGCCGCCAAACGCCGTTCCGTGAATTGCCACGACAATCGGCTTTCGGCAATCTTCTATCCGCAGCAGCATGCGCAACATTCCTGTGCCACGCGGCCTAATGCCGGAAGTCATCTTTCCAAATTCGTTGATGTCAGCGCCGGCGACGAAAGTGCGCCCTCCTCCAATGAGCACCCCCGCTTGAACACTGTCATCCCGGTCGATCTTTTCGATTGCTTCGAGGATGCCCTCCGGCACTCCCGGGCTTAGGGCGTTTACCGGAGGATTGTTAATAGTGATGACCGCTATGCCATCTTGTTTGGTGAACTGAACTAGATCGCTCATTCTAGAGGCTCTCTCGTTTTGAATCTCAAGCGTGCTTCGCGGACACCGCGCCTTCATCGATTACCAGGCGAGCGATGCGCTCACGATGAAACGTGGCGTCGCCAAACGCCGTTTCCGATGCCTTGGCTCGGCGGTAGTAGAGGTGAAGATCATTTTCCCAGGTGAAACCCATGCCGCCATGAATCTGGATGCCACGATTGCCAACCGTGCGCGCGGCATCGCTGGCATACATCTTGGCGATGGAAACGGCAATCGCCGCGTCCGGCGAGTTTTCTTCCAGGGCCCACCCGGCATGGTACACCGCGGAACGGGAGCTCTCCGTTTCCAGATACATGTCCGCGCACTGGTGTTGCACGGCTTGGAACATTCCGATGGGTTTGCCGAACTGCTTTCGAGTCTTGGCGTACTCGACAGTAACGTCGAGGATTCGCTGCATGCCACCGACGAGTTCGGCAGCCAGCGCGGCAGCGGCGATGTCGAAAGCGCGCGGGAGGTCCGTGGTGCCTCCAATGTGTTCCGCCGGAGTGTTGTTGAACTCCACCTTATAGAGCTTGCGTGTGAGGTCCATTCCGTGCATCCGAGATATTTTCAGGCCGTGCGCCTTGGAATCCACGACAAACACGCCGTTGCGTGCAACAACGACGAGGAAGTCAGCGATGGCAGCATCCGTGACAAAAAGCTTTTCACCAGTGAGCTTTCCGTTGGTGGCGCTTAGTTGTACATCGCGCGGATTCCAACTTGCGCTGGCGTCCACAAGGGCGACGGTGGCGCGAACTTCTCCCCGGCAGATTGGCGCCAGATATTTGTTTTTGTACGCCGCAGTGCCCACGGCTTCCAAAACGGAGCCGGCCAGAACAACCGTCGAGAAAAAGGGACCAGGCAATAGCGCGCGCCCAGTTTCTTCCATCAACAGCATGAGTTCGACTTTGCCGAGACCCACTCCATCGTATGCTTCGGGGAAGATGATGCCGGTGTAACCCTGCTTTGTTAGCTTCGACCACAGGGCGGCGTCGTAGGAAGTACCCGTCTCCATCAAACGGCGCATTTCAGCGCTGGGACACTCGCCGGCAAAAAAATTACGGGCGCTGTCTTTGAGAAATTCCTGACTCTCGTTCAATCCGAATTCCACGGTGGCTCCGTCTAGTAGCTCTTGGGCAGGCCCAGAACAAAATGCCCGATGATGCTGCGCTGCACTTCCGATGTGCCCGCTTCAATAGTGTTCCCGCGCGTCCGAAGATAGCCATAAGACCAGATGCCCTTATCGACTGCCTGACCGTCGCCGGCGAGCAGTTGGCCGTAAGAGCCGAAAATTTCTTGCGCGATTTGCTGGAGCCGCTGGTTCAGTTCGCTCCAGAAGATTTTCTGAATGGATCCTTCAGGGCCAGGAACGCCGGTAGCGGAAATCCGGCTGAAGGCACGCAGCTGGTTCATGCGCATGATTTCAATCTCCGCATAGCACTGCGCGAGCTTTTGCCGGGTAAGCGGGTCCTGGACGGCAGGGTGCCCATTCTTTTGAAACTTTCGCGAGAGCTCAATCAATCGGTTGATGTTGCGCTTGAAAAGTGGATGGAGCCGCGCGCCATACGCGCCCCGCTCGTGCATGAGCGTGTTGACGGCCACATTCCAACCGTCGTTCACTTTGCCAAGCACGTTTTCCGCCGGCACGCGCACGTCGCGGAAAAACATCTCATTGAATTCACTCTCTCCAGTCATCTGGCGCAGCGGACGTACTTCTACGCCGGGCGACTTCATATCAATCAATAAAACCGTGAGACCTTTGTGCTTCGGCGCGCTCGGATCGGTGCGCACGACAAGTTCGCACCAATCGCCTAGCCAGCCGTAGCTCGTCCACACTTTCTGGCCGTTGACGATGTAGTGGTCGCCGTCAAGGCGCGCCTCCGTTTGCAGGCTGGCGAGATCAGAGCCAGCGTTTGGTTCGGAAAATCCCTGGCACCAAATCTCTTCCGCGCTGAGGATTTTAGGGATAAACCGTTTCTTCTGCTCTTCCGTCCCAAAGGCGATAATCGTCGGTCCAATCAGCCCCAGACCAAGCGCGTTGGCCATCGGCGGCGCTTCCACGCGTGCCACTTCTTCCCAAAAGATAGCCTGCTGCGTGACGGTGGCGCTGCGTCCTCCATACTCTTTTGGCCACGATACAGCAGCCCAGCGGCCCTCGTGCAGCTTTTGCTGCCAGGCTCTCAAATACGGAAATGATTCCTCGATGGGTTTTTCTCGCCATTCACTCCAATCGCGCGGCACGCTGGCGCGCAACCAATCACGGAGTTCGTCGCGGAACTGCAACTCTTCAGGTGAGAGATTCAAGTCCATCTAAAAGGTTCCTTTCTAGCACCGGATCGTGCTCCAGCCCTTACCGAGAAACCGATCCGATGCTTTTCTGAATGTCCGCCTATTGCGCGACAAATCAACAGCTAACCGGTGGAGCCTTTTGCCTTATCCGTCCCAAATTCCGGCCGGATCGTTTCCTGACCGTGCCAGTATTTTTTTCGCAGATTCTTTTTCAGGATTTTTCCGGT
>DATKEV010000043.1:0-5558 GCA_035511855.1 Candidatus Udaeobacter sp. | reverse complement strand
TCAATCGAGGTCGCGCCAGTTGGGCCCGGCCCCGATTTCCACGACAATCGGCACCGCGAGCTTGTGAACGGCCTCCATCTCTTCGCGAACCAGCTTTTCCAGCTTGGCGCGTTCTTTCGTCGGAACCTCGAAAAGCAATTCGTCATGCACCTGCAGGATCATTTTCGCCTCGAACCCTTCTTTGGCCAGTCGCGCGTCAATATGGATCATCGCCAGTTTGATGAGATCCGCGGCCGTGCCCTGCAACGGAGAATTGAGCGCCGTGCGCTCCGCAAAGTTGCGCAGCTGCATCTGCGGTGAATTGATTTCCGGAATCGGCCGGATTCTGCCGAACAATGTCTTCGCCACCTCGGTTTTCCGCGTCTCGGCAAGGATTTTCTCGAGATACTCCTTCACCCCGCGGTAGCGCGTGAAATACGCCATGATGAATTTTGCCGCTTCCTTCTGCTCGATGCTCAACTGTTGCGCCAGCCCGAAGGGCGATAGCCCGTAGATGATTCCGAAGTTGATAGCCTTCGCCGCTCGGCGGTGCTCGGCGGTTTGTGCCAACGGCCCGACACCAAAAACTTCTTGTGCCGTGCGCGCGTGAATATCCTCGCCGTTGCGGAAAGCCTCCACAAGAACGGGATCCTTCGAAAAGTGCGCCATGATGCGCAATTCGATCTGCGAGTAGTCCGCCGAAAGCAGCATTCTCCCTTTTTCCGCCACGAACGCGGCACGTATCTGCCGCCCCAGCTCCGTGCGAATCGGAATATTTTGCAGGTTGGGATCGCTCGAGCTCAGCCGTCCCGTGGCTGTCCCGGTTTGCGAAAAACTCGTGTGCAGCCGCCCCGTCTCAGGATGGATCAGCTTCGGCAGCGCATCCACATAGGTGGACTTGAGCTTGGCGATCTCGCGGTATTCGATAATTTTTGCGGGAAGCGGGTGCTGTGCCGACAATTCTTCCAGAACATCCGCCGCCGTCGACCGCGCCTTCGCTTTTCCTCGCCGGGCGTTGGGCTGCAAATTCAATTTGTCAAAAAGGATCTCGGCGAGCTGCGTCGGCGAATTGACGTTGAATTCTGAACCCGCCAGTTTCCAAACCTCTTTTTCCAGCCGGCGGACTTCTTTCTCCATCGATTGCGACATTTTGTCCAGCGCCGTCGGGTCCACGCGCACGCCGGCGCGTTCCATCTCCGCGAGCACCGGCGCAAGCGGCAAATCAATTCTTTCGTAAACGCTTTCGAGCTGTTGTTCCACAATCTGCTGGTGAAGAGCGGGCGCCAGCCGTTGCAGATAGTCGGCGCGCTCCCCAGCTCCTCCGCCCAACATCACGTTGAACTGACGCATCACCACGTCGGTGAAATTGTGATTCGCCGTCGTTGGCCGCAACAGATAGGAATAGAGCTGTGTCGCGTGTTCGATCGCCGCCGTTCTTCCGGTCAGCAGCTGAAACAGTTTTGGATCGTGAACAATCTTCGGCCGCTTCGAGTCGGCTAAGATCGACGCCAGCGCCTTCAGCGCTTCGCCCTGCTCGTCCATCCAAACGGAGCGGCCTTCTCCCGCTTCCGATGAAACCTCGATCGACGCTACGTGCGTCCCGAAGCCTTCTGCTTCGCGTTCTCCGGGTTCCAAATTCAGCCACACGGCCAGCGGCTGCTTCGCCGGGAGTTTTCCCAAGTATTCTCTAAATTCTCCAATACTCGCAAACTGCGCATAGTCCGTCTTCGCCGCGCCCTCCGAATTCGTAGGCGCCGGCGAGGCCATCGCCTCCGCCCCCAGCTCCTTCAACAGCGAGCTGAAGCCCAGCTCACGATAGAGTTCTCGGAGCGCAGTGCCGTTTGGTGGACGCAGTTCCAGTTCCTGCAGCATGACGTCAATCGGCGCGTCCGTCCGAATCGCCGCCAGTTGTTTGGACATCAACACTTGTTCGCGCTGTTGCTGCAACGCTTCTCGGTATCGCTTGTTGGACACTTCGTCCGCATGATCGAGCGCATTCTCCACGCTCCCATACTTCTTAATCAGCTCCGCTGCGCCCTTTTCGCCGATTCCCTTTGCGCCGGGAATGTTGTCGATGGTGTCGCCGAGCAGGGCCATGTAGTCCACGACTTTTTCTGGCGGCACTCCGAGAATTTCCTCCACTTTTTTATCGTCAACGACGATGTCGCCCTTAATGCCGCCGGCGCCGGTCCGCAGCGTTCGCACGCTTTTCCCGACGAGTTGCATCATGTCTTTGTCGTTGGACACAATCAGCACCTCCAGATTGTGCTTCCCTGCTTTGCTCGCCATGGTTCCGATCACATCGTCCGCTTCGTAACCTTTGATCTCAAGCATCGGCAGCCGCATCGCCTGGCATAGCCGGCGAACAAAGGGCAGCTGCACGCGCATTTCGTCGGGCATGGGCTGGCGCTGGGCCTTGTATTTTTCGAAAAGCTTGTCGCGGAAAGTCGCTCCGGGCGGATCAAACACAATTCCGATGTAGTCCGGCTGGTAGTCCTTGATCAGCCGTCGCAGGATATTTCCGAATAGAAAGGGAACGTTCGTGGGGACGCCGCCGGGGCCCGTGAGCCGCTGAGGCATCGGCGCAAAGAAAGCCCGGTAGATGTGCGCCATGGCATCGACGAGAAAAAGCTTTTTCGGAGCAGCAGGCATGCGCGCGAGTATAGCAAAGGATGAAGAAGTGACTGGAGACGGATCAGATTTCTCAAGCATGAAAAGAAGCCGCGCGGAGAATGCGCATCCCCGCGCGGCCTTTTCAAATAACAACCGGTTGCTATTGCTGGTTGGGTTGGCTGGCTTTCGGTTTCGGCTCCGGTTTTGGTTCCGGCTTGCTCGCCGGTGGCTGTTTGGAGTCACCCGGTGATCCAGCCTGGCCCTGCGAAACAAGAAGCATGCGCGTCCCGCCCAGAAGGTGCACGTTCTTCCCCGCCGAAGTGATCACCGAGCCTTCCGTCGCATTCGAAGCCGCGGCATTCAGGTTCAGCCCGTTCAGCCCAAATACGCCCTGGCTGTTCGAACTGAGCTGCCCAGCGGCGTTTAACCCGCCAACGGCTCCCTTCGAGGCACCCGCGATATTTCCGGTCGCATTGGCAGCCGAGTTCACTGCTCCACCAGCAGTTCCTCCCACGCTCGCCGCGGTGTTTGTCACCGTGCCAGCCGCGCCGCCGGCAGTGGAAGTTACGCCGCCCAATGCGCCGCGTCCGCTGGCAGCTCCCGATCCCGCCGTCGCAGCGCCCATGCCACCCATGGTGTCCATGTCCGCTCCCGCCGCCGAAGAGCTGCTCTCCGCTGACGCCAGGGCCTGGATCGCAACATTCAGTGGAATTTCCTGGCCGTTCTTCAGGATCGCTTTGTCGAAGGTGATTCCCAGCGCCGACTGGGATTCGCCGTTGGCGCGAGCCGAGGCCTGCGTCACGTGCCCCATCAGCTTCGTTCCCTTCGGTATCACGGTTTTCCCTTCGGACTTGGCTGCTTCCGTCGTGTGGGCCGTCACCGCATCACCCGGTTTGCACTTCTTCGAATCAACTGGCCCGCTCAGCGCGGCGTTGAACGCCGTGCCGCTGGCCAGCGAAGTACTTGCCTGGCTGTCCTCGGCCGACGCCGCAGTGGATGCCGACGCATTGCCCGATGCTTGCGCTTGCGTTTTTCCAGTTTCCACGGAAGTCTGGCCGCTGGCTTGCGCTCCAGCCTGGGCGCCTGTTTCTGACTCGGCCGCGGCGCTGAAACAGAAGAGGGCCCCCATAGCAATTGCAAATCCTGCTCGATTCATGGTCGTAGTTCCTCCTTAAAATTCCCTATAGGTATGGAGCTAAGTTTTGTACCCAGACATAAGGGTATTCCCGAACCAAGTTGATAGTGGCAAGGAACATGCCGTCAAGTAAACATATTGTTGTCAATTAGTTAAGGTGAACCTGGGTAGCCCCCCACCCCTGCAAAATGACCTGCCGTGTGCAGGATTTACAGGGTGAGTGGACCCCCTTTTGAGGGCTGAGCCGTCGTTTAGACAATCCCCAGCGGCTTGGCCACTTCGGCAAGAATGTCGGCCGCACGCAGCAGTTGATCGCGCTTGTGCGTGGCGCTGACGATCGCGCGCAGCCGCGCTTTGCCTTCCGCCACCGTCGGGTATCCGACGGCCGGAGCAAAGACGCCGGCCTCAAACAGCTTCTTCGAGAATTCGAAAGCCTTCGCCGCGTCACCTACATGAATCGGAATGATCGGCGTCTCGCTGGCCTTGAACTGGAACCCGCGCTTTTTCAATTCGCGTTTGAAAAACTTCGTGTTAGCCCACAGTTTCTTCACCAACTTCTCGCCTTCAGGCGAATCGAGCAGCGCAAACGCCGCCTGGCAAGCCGCCGCCGTCGCCGGCGGATGCGAAGTCGAAAAAAGAAACGGCCGCGCCCGCAAGTACAAGAAATCAATCAAGTCGCGCGATCCTGCAACGTACCCTCCCATCGTGCCGATGGCTTTGCTAAGCGTCCCCACCTGAATGTGCACGCGGCCGTGGCAATTCAAATGATCCACGGTCCCGCGCCCGCCGCGTCCCAGCACGCCGCTCGCGTGCGCGTCGTCCACCATCATGATGCAGTTGTACTTTTCCGCGAGGTCCGCAAGCTCCGGCAGCGGCGCGATATCGCCGTCCATCGAAAAAACGCCGTCCGTAATAATCAGCTTTTTCCCCGGAAACTCCGCGTGCTCCTGCAAGATCCGCTCGCAGTCCGCGACATCCTTATGCTTGAACACCTTGATGGTCGCCTTCGAGAGCCGCGCTCCGTCGATGATCGAAGCGTGATTCAATTCATCGGAAATGATCAGGTCTTCCTTGCCCAGCACCGCGGAAACCGTTCCCGCATTCGCCGTAAACCCCGACTGGAACACCACGCACGCTTCCACATTCTTGAACCGTGCGATCTGTTCCTCCAGCTCTAAATGAATCTTCATCGTCCCGGCAATCGTTCGAACTGCTCCGGCCCCAGCTCCGTATCGCTTCACCGCATCGAGCGCAGCCTTCCGCAACGCTTTGTGGGTCGTCAATCCGAGATAGTTGTTTGAAGCCAGGTTGATCACCTCTCGTCCGTCAAAAATCGAGACCGGCTTCTGCTCGCCCTCGAGCACGCGCAGCTTCGGTGCCACGCCCTTCGCCCGCAGCTCGCTCAATTGATCGGAAATATACTGTGTCGGATTCTTCTTCGTCGTCTGTGTTCCAGTTTCGGACATTACATGGCTCCTGTGGCGCGAATGTACTGGGGAGAAACCATTCTCCTCCATGCAGAGGCTTGGAGCAAACCGCCACGCCGGCCCGCGTCTCACGGCTACAGCAGTTCAGGATCGTATTTTTGAAACACCGCCCGCAGCACGGCTGGAGGGCGCTCTTTGGTGGCGTGTATTTCTTGAATTAACGCAAAAATCCGAGGGGTCCTGACGAGGAGATAACGGAGAAGTCCCGGCCCTGGATTCCCATACGTGTGCGCCGTGCGGCTTGGGACGGCTCCATGCCGACCGCTGACAGAGCAAGAGCGGGTAGGTGCTAACCAGAAAGTCCATTCGGATATAAAAGAATCTTCCCTGCCAGCCCGCCTTGT
>DATKEV010000042.1:0-12277 GCA_035511855.1 Candidatus Udaeobacter sp. | reverse complement strand
CGCGATTCGGGACGAGGGAACTTCCTATCACTACCTGCCGCCAGACAGTGAGGTCGCGTGCAAGTCGCCGGTGGTTCCGCTTCTCGAGCGGGAGTTGCTCGCCACCGGATGGGCCGTCCGCTCGGGTAAGGTGTGGACGACGGATGCCCCTTATCGCGAGACCGAGGCGCAACTCAATAAATGGACCCGGGAGGGCGTACTCGCGGTCGAGATGCAGGCCGCATCGCTCTTTGCCTTTGGCGTAGCCAGGCAAGCTTCCGTAGCCTCGGTTGCCATGGTCAGCAATGCCGTCGATCATGCGGGAGCGCAGTTCGATACCGGCTCACAGGAGGATGGCCTCCGAGTTCTCAAGGGGATCGCTCGAGCAGCCCGATCTCTTTTCGCCACTGCGTGATCGGTCCAATCTAATTCAGTGCCGACTCGGTCGGCATTGCAGGTCACCACAGGACCAGTGCCCGGCGAGCATGTCCTTCGGCGTGATGTAGCGACGGCACTGTTCAGACAGATGTCGTTTTAATAGTCTACGCAACCCTTAACCAGACGCCGCGCATCTTTGAGCGACAGCGGTGTTCCGGGGACGGATGCACCCCCCTTTGAGTGATTTGTGCTAATGTTCGATTTTGCCGCTCGATTGAGGCTAGGCGTTCGACTCTTTCCCTGCCGCATCCCACCTGTACTCGGCCTGAGTAGTGCTCTAAAGTTCCGCTGAACCAAGACTGTCCTCCCGGTCAGTAGATTCCGCAAAAATTCCCGCGTACCTTGACAAATGACTTGTGAGGGAACGGTTCTCGCGACCTTATCGCATGTTGCAGGGCTCATCGCCTGGCGGAGGGGGCATTTCTTCCGGATGGTGAGCTAGTGAGGTTGGCGCGCATCTCTTCCGCGCCGCGCGAGAAACTTTCACGCACGAGGGAATCTAGAGCTGCTGGAGCCGCTTCTCGCCCGGAAGCCGACGCGGCCAGCCAGCGGTGGACGAGGTGAGTCGATGATGGACACGGAAGCCTTCCGTGAGTTCAAAACGGGGTTGACACTTCTTCGCGATAATTACGCCAACCAGGCATTACCACATATGAAGCGGGCCGTGGACCTCGAGAAAAACAACCCCTATTACATGTCGTACCTGGGTGTCGTGCTAGCGAGGTCCGAAGGGAAATGGGGCGAAGCGGAGCGGTTGTGCGATTCCGCCGTTCGAATGAAGAGGAACCAGGCGCAACTGTACTTGAATCTTGCCGAAGTCTATGCCACCGCCGGACGCCGCGACGAGGCTGTCGAGGCATTGCAATCGGGCTTGAAGTTCGCGCGGCGCGACGTGAGGCTGACGATCGCTATGAACAAGCTTACGGAGCGGCGGGCTCCCATGATTAGCTTCCTCGGACGCCGGCACCCGCTGAACCGGCAGCTCGGCATCTTGCGGCACCGCGCGATGAGCATTTTTGGGAACTCCGAATAGACCAATCTCTCCACCCCCAAACACAAGAACGGGCGTCCCGAATTTCAGCGACGCCCGTTCTTGCTTTCAGTCGATGCTTCTAAGTTCTGGACTTCACCGAAGTTGTTAGCGCGGATTCCCGGGGCCGAAGTTGTAAGAGTGCTGAATTCCCATTTCCATCAGAATCTTGATCCCGATGCCGAACATGCTGGTGGGAAGAACGTCACGGCGCACGACTTCGGCGAGATACTCACGGCTCATGGAAGCGGGGTCCTGAGAAAATGGCATGGTCACGAAAAGCCTCATGCCGACTTCGTAGCAAGGTTCGCTGGATTGGAAGTACACGCCCGAACGGGAAACGCTGGCAGAGCCGCGCAGGTCTTCAAAATGTTCAACGTTTGGGTCGGACGGACGGATGCGCATGAGTTGCGTGATCTTGCAGCGGCGGCTGCCGCGGCGCTCCTTGGAAGAAGATCTGGATGAACCTCCGGTGGTCAGTTTCTTCGTCATCATGTCCTGCTGGGTGGCCATCTCTGAACTTTCTCTCCGCAAAAGTACTTCTAGGTCGCTGAAGAGAGTGTAGCCCGAGCCCAATACCAAACCTATAGCGGAGACGTACCCGGAAGGAATAGGCCGCTCCGAGAGAATGGTAGTACGGGAGTACCAGAAAAGAAAAGGAGAGACTGAGGAAAAGCAGTGGGTAAATTGCCGATAAGGAGAAGAGAGGAATGAGTGCCAAGCCGAGCCTCGCGGTAGCCTTGAGAATCCTCGCACGCGGCTGCGCCGGATACGGAGCAAGGAGGTGCCTCAGTGCGTCTTTAGGTTAAATCATCGAGACGGCGGACGCGGAAGGGGAGGATGAGAGAGGGTAGTGGCGAAAGGAACCTCCGCACGCCCCGACCCGGTCGGGGGATGCGGAGCGCGGCGATTCAGTTCGATCCACCCGTTCTTGGGTGCGATTTCGCATCCGGGTGACGGGGTGTCCAATCTTTCGGCGGAAAGGCCACATGCCAGAACATAGGATTCGGTAGCGTGAACTCCACTCCCGCTTGTGGCTGTTCGCCCCGGCGTCTGTCTACATGGGCGACAACACACTCCAGTGCCGCTTTTGTCTGGACGTTCGACAGATTGAGCCGCTGTCCTCTGTATATCTGGGTCGACATGAGAATCAATGCCCCGTGAGCACTGATGGCCCGCGTATGCGTTTCCTCTTCAAAAACCAATCCGGCGCCGGTCTCCCCCGAGACTCGCACGGGGATGCTCATCAATACTCGCTGACTCCTTCGGCGGTTTGCCGCGAGCCAGGACGTCTCGCGGGATTCGGCAAGCCATGTTCCAAGAGTCCCACGCTGCTCCGGCTCAACGGCGATAAACACCAGGCCCATGCCCTTGCCGGCTTGGGAGTAGACAACTCTGGCGCGAGCTGCAAACAATTGTGACCCTTTTGTGATGCGTACGTCCGTGACCGTTCCTAGAAGGAGGGGCTTGTCGGTGTCCACATAGCAGCCTTGCTGACTCAAATCACGGACGCGCGTTTCCATCCGCGCCCCGGATTCGGCAGCTATTACCTCGACAGCGGCAGTAAACTCGTAACGAGGATGAGTCCGGCGGTCTGCCCCGCTAGGCGCGACGGGAGGCTCGGCAGCCTTTTCTGTCTCAACGGCGGCAATGGACTGGTCGCCAGGATGTGTTCGGTCGTCTGCTCCGGCTGGCGCGACGGAATTGCCAGCCGGATCTTCTGCCTCAACAGGAACAACGAGCTCGTCGCCAGGAGGAGCCTGGCGGTCGGCCCCGCCAAGCGCGACGGAAGGCTCAGCCGTCTTTTCAGCATTACGGGGAGTCTCGGGAGGTCCCGCAGCTTTCGAGCTTCGCCTGCGTTTGCGGCGCTTCATAACTGTACGATTCTAACGCAAAGGATGCAGACGAGACGGAACGCTGCGCCTGACAGTGCACCTACTGGTAAGGAGAATCGAGGGTCTTGGGTTGAGGGTCGAAAGTTGAAGTTGAGGACAAAAAGTGCAGGTCCGGTTACTTCAACCAGCCAAGGTTTTAGGAGCTCGACCACATTTGCGGTTGGCTGCCCCAGCTGGCTGGAGACGGCGCTGCGGGCTGTCTTGATTTTATCGAGGAGCTTTGAGCTGCACACTCCCTGGCAAGCGGGATCAGGGACTTCAATAATCATCTGCGTCTTGGTGTTGGCTGGATCGGCGATGACGATATGGAAATCGTGATCGGGAACGCTTGTGCCCCCTGAACTGCCTTTTGTCGCACCACCGTGTGCCGTCGAGCCCAGTTCCTCTTTCCAACCAATCAAAAGCGCTTGGTCTGTGAGCTTGGCTGGAGCCGGCTCAGACAGTTCAATGATAATGGCGAACGTTGGGTTCTCGCTTGCATGGCTAGAGAGGGGAAGTTTCCACTGCGGGAAATGCTTCGCAAGGCGACCCCTATATTCTCTCCTTATACCGGGAATACAGTTCAGCGTGACGCTCGGAAATCGATCAAAAGCCGAATCGAGAGAATTGAGTTCACACTTGAAGCCCGAGCGCAGAATTCTTATGTCTCCGTTGGTCAACCTGCGAAGTTAAACCCGCTTACAACAAACTTAGGAAGAAGCAACTTCATAGTCAAAACATCCGCGAGAAGTCGTCGATGGAGTAGGCAAGCAATTACGTCGCCTCCTTCGGCTCCGCTCAGGAGAAGTTCAGCTCCGACCCCCAAAGTGGAAGAGGCAGTCGGGCAGGTGGCACCCGCCAAATAGAAAAAGCGCCCGACAGGTTTGAGCCTTCGGCGGTGCAGGACCCTGCTTGCCTTTTCGATGGCTGAATGAAATAATCCCGCCATGATTATTGGCGACCGCCTCCGCGAAATGCGTGAGGAAAAGAAACTTTCCCAAGGCGACATCGAAAAGCGCACGGGCCTACTTCGGTGCTATGTCTCCCGCGTGGAAAATGGCCATACCGTTCCCGCCATCGAAACTCTGGAGAAAATGGCTCGCGCTTTAGAAGTCCCACTCTATCAACTCTTCTACGACGGCGAACAGCCGCCTAAACTCCCGCATCTTCCCAGGCGAAAGTCGTCTGACGAAATCATTTGGGGCAGCTCAGGCAAAGACGGGCGGTATTTGAACAAGCTTCGTCGCGTGCTGAGCAAGTCGGACGAACACGACCGGAAGCTTATTCTACTTATGGCTCAGAAGATGGCCCTGCGCTAGAAAACCGCCATATCATCCGCGGTCAACCGACAGGTTTCTTCATGAGGTGCGGTAAGCGTTCGAAGGTGCCTAGGTGACCGCAAATTTGGGCGGCCTACATCTCCCGAAAGCCCTTTCCGGCGGCCAACTTGAGCCTTGGGGTGTCCCGCCACGCGGGGTTAGGCGGGAATATGGTAATCACTTTGAACCAAGCCACTCGGAAAGTGGCGGGTGGCTACGTGGCGCAGGCGAACGTCGTGCGGCAGGGCCCCGCACAGAGGAACTACCTCTCCGTTCGCCGCCGCCCTCGGGGAGAAAGTCGAGATCGTCGTTCGGCCGCGCAATGAAGCCGTCAACGCTGGCGCCGATAAAGACAGATACCGTCATCGTAGGCTCCTCACCTTTGGCCGCGTAACCTTGAACCCAGAAGCGCTCGCGGGAGGGGCGCTCAACCGACAGGTTTCTTCATAAGGTGTTCTAAGCGTTCGAAGGTGCTTAGGTGAGCGCAAGTTTTGGCGGCCTCTGGAAGCTCGTCCCGTGCGATACCTATTTGCGCAAGGTCTCTGGCGAGTTGCGTATATATCCTGCTGTACGCAGGGTCTCCTTTGGGCGTGCCTTTCTTCTCTTGCTCCTTCAGCGCGAGCTCCAGGCTCTTGAAATACTCGACGACTGGACGCTGAGTTTCCATGGCTCCAGAGCCTATCACTCGCCTTGTTTGTGTTGCAATCACGGCGCTCCGCAACTCTTATCGTGCAGTGAGAGTTCGACGCAATCTAGTTCGAGTCTTCGTGCCGGGGACTTCTACTCCGCTCTATCAATGTGGACCCAGACTTCCGAGCGGACTAGGTTTCTTGCCTTCTCGGTCCGGTCAATGAAGTCGTCCACCTTCACCCCGGGATGGACCTTTGTAACGGGAGAGTTCCTTAAGGAGAGCTGTGGCCGACGCACTGGAGCACCCCAAGGTAGGCGCTCCACGGACCCACGGCCTGCCGGTATTGGTGGGCCATAATTCTTGCGATTTGGTGCAGATGAGTCAAGTCATGAGCCGCCCAGGTCGCCAGCAGCTCTGACAGAGTAACTACGCCGAGGGCAGGATGCCGTCCACGCCGCTCGAGGTCCTCTTGCCGCAGATTCAATGCACGCAGTCCGACCAGGTTTTCCGAGCGCAAATGAGAGAATTCATCCAGTAACTGCGCGAGCGACTTACCTTGACTCTCTCGCACGTGTCCCCCACGATCAAAGGACTCAAACGCCCGGGTCTCGCCAAATTGCAGCACGATCCTCGCCCGCGGCATCCAATCCGTGCGTTCGCCGTGAATCAGATGGCCGACGACATCGAACGCGCTCCAAGTGTTTTCACCTTCATTGCGGAGCGTCCACGTTTCCGGCAGATCACGCAGAAGCGCATTGAGGGCAGCGGGGGTGCGAGTGAGAAGCGATATTGTGTGCGGCAAGTTGTGTTCCATCATGCTCCTCAATTCGCAGAAAGCGATTTTCGAGAGACCGTGATTGTAGCTGTTCTGCGCCATATGCGTCAGCGGCCATAATGGCCGGAGAAGATGGCGGCCCGGCGCCACACGAGAGGAAGCGGGGCGGGAGGATGACTTGGCGGGGGGATTGTGCGATTCTGCTGGGCCACAGAGAGTGGGGACAGACTGCGATGCTGAAAAAGTTCAAGGATTTGACGGAAAAAGAGATTCTGGCGGTTGCCATCGCCGCGGAGGAAGAAGACGGTCGGATTTACGGGGAATTCGCCGACGCATTGCGGGACGAGTATCCCTCCACGGCGGAAATGTTCGAGGGGATGCGCGCCGAGGAAGCGGTACACCGGGACCGGCTGACGGAAATGTTCCGGCAGCGGTTTGGAGAGCACATCCCGCTGATCCGGCGAGAGAACGTGAAGGGGTTCATGCAGAGAAGACCGGTGTGGCTGATCCGGCCGCTGGGCGTGAAAGTGGCGCGGAAGCAGGCGGAAATCATGGAGCTGGAGGCGCAACGATTTTATCACCGGGCCGCGAGCCGCACGGGCGACGTGTCCACCAGGGAATTATTGAACAAGCTGGCGGACGAAGAGAGAAAGCATACGCAGACGGCGAGCGAATTGGAGGAGAAGCACCTGACGACCAGCGCGAAGGCGCAAGAGGACGAATCGCACCGCAAACTGTTTTTGCTGCAGGTGATACAGCCGGGGCTGGCGGGGTTGATGGATGGATCGGTGTCGACTTTGGCGCCGATTTTTGCCGCGGCCTTCGCGTCGCAAAAAAGCTGGGAGGCGTTTCTGGTCGGACTTGCCGCGTCGATCGGCGCGGGCATTTCGATGGCTTTCTCGGAAGGGCTCTCGGACGACGGATCGCTGACGGGGCGGGGCTCGCCGTGGCTGCGTGGCGGGGTCACGGGATTGATGACCACGGCGGGAGGCATCGGGCACACGCTGCCGTTCTTGATTCACAATTTTCGCGTGGCGATGCTGGTGGCTGTGATCGTGGTGGCGGTCGAGCTGATGGTCATCAGTTATGTACGGCACCGCTACATGGATACGCCGTTTTTGCAGGCGGCGTTTCAGGTGATCGTGGGCGGCGTGCTGGTTTTCCTGACGGGGTGGCTGATCGGCAGCGCGTAGAGGAAGAAAAGCGGCGCTGCGGGAAGCGACCTAATCGGAGTGGGCGGGCGCGTGGACAGGCGTCGCGGCCGGTTTGAAGACGCGGCGCAGCCAGGATTGCAGGCGGTCCATGTAAATGTAGACGACGGGAGTGGTGAAGAGCGTGAGCATCTGGCTGAGGATGAGGCCGCCGACGATGGTGATGCCGAGCGGCCGGCGGAGTTCCGAGCCGACGCCAGAACCCAGCGCCAGCGGCATGGCACCCAGAAGGGCAGCCATGGTGGTCATCAGAATCGGACGGAAACGCAGCAAGCAGGCCTTGTAAATCGCATCGACCGGCGACAATCCTTCTTCCCTTTCCACTTGGACCGCAAAATCGATCATCAGAATGGCGTTTTTCTTGACGATGCCGATGAGCAGGATAATGCCGATGAGCGCGATGATGTTCAAATCGGATTTGATGAACTGAATAGCGAGGAGCGCGCCGATGCCTGCCGAGGGAATGGTCGAGAGAATTGTGATGGGATGAATAAAGCTCTCATAGAGAATGCCGAGAACGATGTAGACAGCAGCGAGGGCAGTGATGATCAGAACGAGCTGACCGGCAAGAGAATCCTGAAAGGCCTGCGCGGTTCCCTGAAATGTGGCATGTACGGTATTGGGCACGCTAAGTTCGCGGCGGGCGGCTTCAATGTGCTGCACGGCGGGGCCGAGCGAGGCGCCAGGCGCGAGATTGAACGACAGGGTGATAGCCGGGAAGACGCCCTGGTGATTGACGGAGAGAGCCGTGTTGGAGTGCTCGTAGTGCGCGAAGGCACTGAGAGGAACGAGCTTGCCGGATTTTGCGGGCACATAAATCGATTTGAGCGCTTCCGGACTTTGCTGGTGTTCCGGCGCAACTTCCATCACGACATGGTATTGATTCAAACCTTTATAGATATTGGAAACCTGACGCTGGCCGAAGGCGTCACCGAGGGTATTGTCGATGTCCTGGACGGCCACGCCGAGGCGGGAAGCGGTGTCGCGGTCAATGACGATGGAGCTCTGGAGGCCATGCATTTGCTGGTCGGAGTTGACGTCACGGAGCTCGGGAATTTTCTGGAGGCGCTGCATGAGGATGGGCGCCCAATGGACCAGGTCGTCTAGATTGTCGGCCTGGAGAGTGTATTGATATTGCGCGCCGCCGAAGCGGCCGCCGACGCTGAGATCCTGAACAGATTGCAGAAGGAGCTGCGCGCCGGGAATCTTGGAAGAATTGGAGCGAATACGGGCGATGACTTGGTCCGAGCTGAGCTTGCGCTCGTTGAGCGGCTTCAGTTGAGCGAACATGCGAGCCGTGCTTCCGCCGCTGCCCCCACCGGTGAAGGAAGTGACGGTATCCACGGCGGGATCTTTGAGGACGATGTCCGTGAACTGGCGCATCTTCTGCGACATGGCGGCGAACGAGAGATCCTGGTCGCCCTGAATCAGGCCGTTTATGCGGCCGGTGTCCTGCTGGGGGAAGAAGCCCTTGGGAGTTTTTACGAAAAGATAGGCGTTCAGACAAACGGTGCCGAGGGTGACCAGCAGAATGAGGAACTGATGGCGGAGGACCCACCGCAAGGAAAAATCGTAAGTGCGGAGAAGGCGATTAAAGGCGCTTTCCGATAAGCGATAGAGACGATTGTGCTGGCCGGTTTCATGGCGGAGAAAGCGCGCACACATCATCGGCGTGGCGGTCAGCGAGACGAAGAGAGAAACGCCAATGGCCACGCTGAGAACCACCGCGAATTCGCGGAAGAGGCGGCCGACGATGCCGCCCATCAGCAAAATGGGAATGAAGACGGCGACGAGCGAAGTGCTCATGGACAGGACGGTGAAGCCGATTTCGCGGGCACCCTTCATTGTTGCGGCGAACGGCTTGATACCGTTTTCAATGTGGCGCGCGATGTTTTCGATGACCACGATGGCGTCATCGACGACGAAGCCGGTCGAAATCGTCAGCGCCATGAGCGAAAGATTGTCCAGGCTGTAGTGGCAGAGATACATGACGCCAAACGTGCCGATGAGCGAGAGCGGTACGGCGATGCTGGGAATGATGGTGGCCCAGACGTTGCGCAGGAAAGCAAAGACAACGAGGATCACAAGGACAATGGAAATCAGCAGGGCGATCTCCACGTCGTGAACGGAAGCGCGGATGGTGGTGGTGCGGTCGACGGCGACGCTGAGATGGAGCGAAGGACTGATAGAGGCACGCAACAGCGGCAGAAGGGCCATGATGCGATCGACGGTCTCGATCATGTTGGCGCCGGGCTGGCGAAAGATGGCAAGGAGAACGCCGGGCTTTCCGTTAGAAAGCCCCAAATTGCGGGAGTCTTCGACGGAGTCGACGACTTCGGCGACGTCACGCAAGCGCACGGGAGCACCCAGATGACCGGCGACAATCTGAGGCTCATATTCGTAAGCTTTGAAAAGCTGATCGGTGGCGGTGACGGACCAAAGTTTCCGGGGATTTGATAACGTGCCCTTGGCAAGATCTGCGTTTGTCGACTGGAGCGCCTTGCGAACGGTTTCGAGGCTGATGCCGTAACTGTTCAACTGGTACGGATTGACTTCGACGCGCACCGCGGGGCGTGCACTGCCCCAAGTAAAGACCTGCCCGACGCCTTCGACCTGCGCGAGCTTCTGCGCGAGGATGGAATCGGCGGCGTCATAGATTTGAGCCGGCGGAATATTGTCGGAAGTCAGCGCGAGCATAAGGATGGGCGCGTCGGCAGGGTTGACTTTTCGGTATGTAGGCTGGCCCGGTAGGTCCGCAGGAAGTTGGCTGCGGGCCGCGTTGATGCCGGCTTGGACGTCGCGAGCGGCGGCATTGATGTCGCGATTGAGATCAAATTGCAGGGTGATACCGGTGGAACCGAGGCCGCTCGAAGAAGTCATTTGCGTGACGCCAGCGATGCGTCCAAACTGGCGCTCGAGCGGCGTGGCGACGGCCGAGGCCATGGTTTCGGGGCTTGCGCCGGGCAGGCCGGCACCTACAGAAATAGTCGGGAAATCGATCTGTGGCAGGGGCGCGACGGGCAGAAATCGAAAGGCCACAACGCCGGAGAGAAGAATGGCGACGGTGATCAGCGACGTGGCCACGGGCCGCCGTATGAATGGAGCGGAGAAATTGGAAGAGAAATTCACGGCTCAGTCTCCGGGCGCAGGCTCTTCGGCCGGGTTGCCGATCTGAAAAGAGAAGCGGCGGCCAAGCCAATCAAAGGCCAGATAAACAACGGGAGTGGTGTAAAGCGTAAGCAACTGGCTAAGGATCAGACCGCCGACGATGGTGATGCCGAGAGGGCGTCGCAATTCCGAGCCGACGCCAGTGCCCAGTGCAAGCGGCAAGCCGCCGAGCAGGGCGGCCATAGTGGTCATCATGATGGGGCGGAAGCGTAACAGGCAAGCCTCGTAAATGGCGTCGAGCGGCGCCTTCCCATCCTTGCGCTCAGCTTCGAGTGCGAAGTCAATCATCATGATGGCGTTTTTCTTGACGATGCCGATCAGAAGAATGATGCCGATGAGCGCGATGACGCTGAATTCCGTGCGGCAAAGTAGAAGAGCGAGAATGGCGCCGACGCCGGCCGATGGAAGGGTCGAGAGAATCGTAATGGGGTGAATGTAGCTTTCGTAGAGGATGCCGAGCACGATGTAGACCGTGATCACCGCGGCGAGAATGAGAATGGGCTCGTTGGCAAGTGACCTGAGGAATGCGGCGGCCGTGCCCTGGAACGTGGCCTGGATGCTGGGAGGCATGTTCAAATCCTGCTTCACCTGGTTGATGGCGTTCACGGCGTCGCCCAAGGCCGCGTTGGGAGCGAGGTTGAAGGAAAGGGTAACGACGGGAAACTGGCCTTGATGGTTGAGCGCGAGAGCGGCGGCGCCCGGCTCAAATCGGGTAAAAGCGCTCAGCGGTACTTGCGTACCGTTGGAAGACTTTACGTAAATACTTGTGAGCGAGCCCGGATCCTGTTGAAATTGCGGATCGACTTCCATGACCACGTGATATTGGTTGAGCTGCGTGAAGATGGTGGAGACCTGGCGCTGGCCAAAAGCGTCGTACAGCGTGTTGTCGATATCGGCGGGAAGTATGCCGAGCCTGGAAGCCGTGTCACGATCGATGGTCAGGGAAGCGAGGAGGCCCTGATTCAACTGGTCGCTGGCCACGTCGCGTAGTTCAGGAAGAGCTTTCAATTTGTCGATGAAGCGCGGCGTCCAGTAGGCCAGCTCTTTGGGATCGGCGTCTTCGAGGCTGTACTGGAACTGCGTGCGGCTGACGCGATCTTCGACGGTCAAGTCCTGCACCGGCTGGAGAAACAGCGAGACGCCATCCACTTTGTCGAGTTCGGGTTGAAGACGGCGGATGACGTCGGACGCATTGATCTTGCGCTGGGCAAGCGGCTTGAGATTGATCTGAATGCGGCCGTTGTTCAGCGTGGAGTTCGTGCCATCGATGCCGATGAAGGAAGAGAGACTTTCAACGGCGGGATCTTTGAGAATGATGGCCGCGAGAGCCTGCTGGCGTCGGGCCATCGCGGCGAAAGACACGTCCTGGGGACCTTCGGAGACGCCGAGGATCACGCCGGTGTCTTGCACGGGGAAGAAACCCTTCGGGACATAGATGTAGAGGAGGATGGTGCCGACGAGAGTGCCCACGGTGACAAGGAGTGTGGTGGTGCGAAACCGAAGAACGAACTGAAGCGTGCGGCCATAGAAAGCGATGACGGAATTAAAGACGTGCTCGGATTTCCGGTAGAACCATGTTTCCTCTTCTTTTTTCTGATGGCGGAGAAGCTTGGCGCACATCATGGGAGTCAGCGTAAGGGAGACGAAGGCGGAAACGAGAATGGTGACGGCGAGGGTAACCGCAAATTCGCGGAAGAGGCGGCCGACGATATCGCCCATGAAGAGAAGCGGAATGAGCACGGCGATGAGCGAGACGGTCAGCGAAACGATGGTGAAGCCGATCTGCTCGGAGCCCTTGAGCGCGGCTTCCAGGGCCGAATCGCCTTCTTCGATGTAGCGGCTGATGTTTTCG
>DATKEV010000041.1:0-27807 GCA_035511855.1 Candidatus Udaeobacter sp. | reverse complement strand
CTCCGAGCAGCACGCCAGCCTTTATCAATTCCTGGTTGAATTTCCCCATCTCGGCAAGCAGCTTCTGACTTGGCATCACGCCCGCCTCAGAGTCCTTGCTGGCTTTCACCATCACCATAACTCGCATCGTTCGTCTCCTTGGGGTTTCGGGTTTGGAGCTGGGCTTCCGGGCGGTCTCGGCCGGTTGAACCTTGGCTCTCCTTACTCGTCGAAGGTGTCCTACTGGAATCGACCGCACAATTTCTTTTGGGCGCATCTGTTAAGTGCCTCGTAGCTTTGACTTTACTCGACAAAAGCATCCCGCGATTAGGCCGCTCCGGCGATGACCTGGAGCAGCGGCCAGAAGGATTCCAACATCTGGAGGGGGCACGCCGAAAACCACTGGTGATGGAAGGCATAGGCCTCGAAAGCCTGCCAGGCCGCCGGAACTAAATAGGGCAGCAGCCTCAGCGCCTCGCTCGCGGCAGTCTCGAGGTGGTTGGTCAAATGGGCTGCCGGTCCATCAAGCATCCCGAACAGAATCATGAACCCAAGCCCGGAGAGGTCCGCAACTGCCGTTGAATTGACTCTTTTGTGCTGCCTTGCCATATCCGCCTCCTCTGCGACGCTTTTTCTTGGCTCTACCTAAACGTCGAACGATGGGCAGCGAGATCGACAGCCTCAGTATCACTTTTTGGGGGTACGTACTGCCTTCGGCTCTTGGCCGATGGCGCTCGCAGTCTCGGGCTACTGGGTCGAGGCAAGCCCGGATCGAGCTAGCTCGTAGATGCCATGGATTATGCTTCGATTGAGCGATAGTGGCCGACGCGCCTACCTTTCGAGCGCGCCGCGGTCCCAATTGCCAAGCGTTGCTGCGGCTTCGTACGTTCCTTGGCAAAACTCAAGTAATGAGGCTGTGGGCGACTCCGCCTTCCGCACATCGTCATACATTAGTAGAAATTCGCCGAGCTGCCGGTCGTAAAAAGCGGCATCCGGACGGACACGCTTGTCCTTGAATCCCTGCGGCTCGGGAGCCGCATACGAGTAGAACGCCGCATCCTGGATGTTGCCGCCGCCAGGCCAGAAGCCCACGCTGCTCACTTCGTGGGAATAGGCTTCCCGAGTCGTAGCATCGGCGCCGGGTCGCTCCGGGGCCCGGCGGCCTGAAAATCGGGTGACCGCAAGATCGAAACTTCCCCAGAAGAAGTGCACCGGGCTGGACTTGCCGATGAAGCCGGTTCTGAACTGGTTGAAGACCGTATCCACGGACAACAGGATGCGCCAGAATTTTTCGACCGATACGCGGTCGTACGAGGCGTGCACCCGATCTTGATCAAAAGCAATCGGATTGGGAACTTCAACCGGCATTTTCCAGATCTTGACTTCAATTTTCGCCCATCGAAGCAATCCCATGAATTCCTGGTAGAACTCGGCGACTGAGCGAGGCTCCAGTGGGAGTGTCTTCACCAGTCCGTCGCTCGTCTCCAGCACAAGCTGATGCCGTATGAAGTCAAACCACAGTTCGAATGCTCTTGCGCCATAGGGGATACGAGACGTCGTCAAACCGCGAGCCGTTACGTACAACGGGACATTCCACCAGTGGTTCACGACCGGCGTCAGACGCAGCCGGACCTTGCCAACGATCTGGGCCCACATGTGGAGCGTTGCGCAGGTATCTTTCCAAGAACTCAGAAGCAGAGCGGGCCAGCATTCCGGCTGATCGGCGATGGCATGAACCATTGTGAATTTCCGGCGCGAACCTGCCTTGCGGGAATTGACATCGCCGGGCGATGTCGAGCTTATCAGCTTCCCGGTGCCGAAGGTCACGAATGCTAACTAAAGCCTTGCTCAACACATATCGTTTGCTCAGGGCCGCCCTCTGGCCGCATGATACAGTCTAAACTTGATTTCGCTGCGGCTGTAGTAGTGCAAAGAGAGAGCTGAGATGGATTCGCTTCTGAAATGGCGCGGCGAGTTTCCGATCCTCGACCGCACCACCTACATGATCAGCAATTCCCTGGGCGCGATGCCTCGCGGCGTGTATGACGGTATGCGCTCGTATGCCGACTCCTGGGCGGAGCGCGGTGTTCGCGCGTGGGAAGAGGGCTGGTGGGAGATGGCGGTCGGCGTCGGCGACAAGATCGCAACGCTGATCGGTGCCGGCCCCGGCGAGATCTCGCTGCATCAAAACGTCACCCTCACCCAGGCCGTGATTTCGTCGTGCTTTGACTTTCGTGGCCCGCGCAACAAAGTCGTGATGGTCGAGCTGGAGTTCCCTTCGATCCAATATTTCTATCATGAGCAGCGCCGCCACGGAGCCCGCGTCGAAGTCGTTCCCACTCCCGATGACATCCGCATCGATTTGGATAGGCTGCTCGCCGCCATCGATGAAACAACCCTGCTCGTGCCGATTTCGCAGGTGCTGTTTCGAAGCGCCTACATCGTCGATGCGCGCGCCATCATTGAGCGCGCGCACCGTGTCGGCGCGTACGTCATTCTTGACGCTTTCCAGGCCGCCGGAGTGATTCCGCTGGAGGTGCGAAGCCTTGGAGCAGATTTCGCCGTTGGCGGAGTTCTTAAGTGGCTTTGCGGCGGCCCGGGAGTTGCTTACCTTTATGTTCGTGAAGATTTGCGCGCAAAACTGCGGCCTGCACTGACGGGCTGGATCGCCCATCGCCGTCCGTTTGACTTTGAAACCGGAGCCATCGATCCGCGCGAGGATTCCTTTCGTTATCTGAACGGCACGCCGCACATCCCGGCGCTTTATGCTTGCCAGCCGGGGCTAGACATCCTCAACCAAGTGGGCATCCAGGCCATCCGCGAAAAGTCCTTGCGCATGACCACGCGCCTCATCGATGGCGCCAAGTCGCGGGGCTGGCGCGTCAACACTCCGGAAAATCCTGCGGAGCGTGCCGGAACCGTTTCGGTCGAATGCCCGCATTCCTTTGAAGTTTGCCGTGAGCTCCTCGCACGGGACATCCTTGTCGACTACCGCCCCAAGGCCGGGGTCCGCCTTTCACCGCATTTTTACAATCGCGAAGAAGAGTGTGATTTCACGCTGGCGCAGATCGCAGAAATCCTGAAGACTGGCGCTTGGGAAAAACACGCCGCGGCGGTTTCTCATGCTTGAGAGCAAAGAATTCGCGCCACAGCGATCAGCGATGCTCGAGAAGCAATTGCGTCGCCGCGGGATCGTGGATTTCGCCGTCCTCGGAGCAATGGACGCCGTGCCGCGGCACGAATTTGTGCCGCCCGAGTTGCGTGCGCGCGCTTACGAAGATCTGCCATTATCGATCGGCGCCGGCCAGACCATTTCGCAACCTTACATTGTTGCGGCCATGACCGCAGCTCTGCGCCTCGACCCCCAAGACCGGGTACTGGAGATCGGAACGGGTTGCGGCTACCAGGCGGCCGTTCTTTCGCTCCTGGCCAGAGAAGTGTTCACCATCGAGTGCCGGACGGAGCTCGCTCGAAGCGCCGCGTCACGCCTTGCCGCGCTCGGTTACTCTAACGTGCACGTTCACTGCGGCGATGGCACGCTCGGTCTGCCGGAATGTGCACCCTTTGACGCCATCCTCATCGCCGCCGCCGCTCCCGCCGTTCCGAAGCCGCTGCTCGCCCAACTTGCCGAAGGCGGAAGAATGATTCTCCCGGTCGGGAGTGCCGACCAGCAGGAACTACAGCTCATCGAAAAGGACGGGACGAAAATGCACACGAATACCTTGGAAGGCTGCCGCTTCGTTCCGCTCGTCGGACACTTTGGTTGGCAGGATCCTCCCTGAAAATGAGTTCTGGCGCGCCCGAGCTTTCCATTATTATTCCGGCCTACAACGAGGAATCGCGCCTGCCGGTTACCCTCGAACAGATTGCCTCCTATATCGCCAGTTCCGGGCGCGAAACCGAAGTTCTAGTCGTCGATGACGGTTCGGAAGACGGTACCGCTGCCGTGGCCGAGTACTTTCAAATCAAGATCCCTTCGCTGCGTGTCGTGTCGAATGGCCTCAACCGTGGCAAAGGTTTCAGTGTGCGCCACGGAATTCAGGAAGCTCGAGGTCATGTCGCACTTTTCACGGATGCGGATCTCTCCGCGCCGATTGAGGAAGCCGAAAAATTGCTTGCGGTTCTCGGCAAAAACGACATCGCCATGGGCTCCCGCGCGATGGACCGCAGTCTGATCAGCGTGCACGAATCACCCTTCCGCGAATTTGCCGGCATCATCTTCAACAAAATCGTGCAGCTCATCCTGCGGCTGCCCTTTGTGGACACGCAGTGCGGTTTCAAAGCGTTCGTCCGTGAAAAGTGCACCGTCATCTTCGAACAACAAACCATCGACGGCTTCGGTTTCGATCCGGAATTGCTGTATCTCGCGCGGCATCATGGCCTGCAGGTCGTGGAGATTCCCGTTCGCTGGGGGCATTCGCCGACGACAAAAGTCAGCATGCTGCGAGACAGCATCCAGATGTTCCTCGATGTGTTCACCATCCGGTGGAATGCCCTCCGCGGCCGCTACCCGCGCAACCCCTAGCCGAATGCACTTGACTTTGTGTTACAAAGTACTTGACAGAACCAAGCCTTGGCTATAAGATTCGGCCATGTTGTCCTCAGGCCCACTTCGCTCCGCTAGCCGCGGGCCCATCCCTATCGACGCGCGCGCCGCCGACCATCTGCGTTATATCCGCGAAACGATGGAAAACGCTGCGGAATTTACCGCCGTTCCCGGATGGGGTGGGGTGGCTATGGGTGTCACGGCGCTGGCTGCTGCGTTTTTTGCCGCGCGCCAAACCGCGCCCCGCGCCTGGCTCACGGTCTGGCTGATGGAAGCTTTCGTGGCCGTGGCCATTGCCGCTCCGGCTGCTCGAACCAAAGCTCATCGCGCCAACGCTTCTCTCTTTTCCGGCCCTGGCCGCAAATTTGTCCTCAGTTTTGCGCCGCCCATCGTTGTAGGGGGTATGCTCACCTTCGCGCTATATCGCGCGGGCGCTTTTGCTGTTCTGCCGGGCGTATGGCTTCTGCTCTATGGAACCGCCATCGTCACGGGCGGCGCCTTTTCCGTTCGAATCGTGCCGGTAATGGGCTTGTGCCTGATGCTGCTCGGCGCAATCGCTCTTTTCACCCCACGTATGTGGGGAGATATTCTTATGGCCGCAGGATTTGGAATCGTGCAGATCGGTTTTGGCTGGTGGATCGCCAAGCATCACGGCGGCTAGAGGATAATTTCATGGCTAGATCATCTACTGCGCACCAGGAACGCTCGCAGCGATTGCGTGACCGCGAAGCTGTTTTGGAAACGGTGCGCAATCCGGCGCACGAGAGGGTTCCCGGCGATGTGGACCGTGTGATTCACGAGCGCATTCGCTTGGGAATCGTCAGCGCGCTGGCCGTCAACCGCGCACTTTCATTTCCTGAGCTCAAGGCGTTGCTAAAGACCTCCGACGGCAATCTCAGCGTGCATGCACGCAGGCTCGAAGAGGCCGAGTACCTCAGTTGCACGAAGACGTTCGACGGCCGCCAACCGAAGACCGAATACAAACTGACGGCGGCGGGACGACGGGCTCTCGAGCGCTATCTCAATCATATGGAAGCACTTATTCGGGCCACGCGGGAGCGCTAAGGGCGAAAAAAATTTGCCATGCGACTTTATCCCATAAAGTAGTTTGCGGCTGGTCTTCTTGCGGCGGAGATTGAGAGCCTCTCCTGTGTTAGTACCTGTAAATAAGCTTGCGCCCCAACCGTCGATCGAGGACGCCCAAGCGCGGTGTTCACAAGTATTTGCCGAGGCGCAGCGGCTGCATGTGGCGATCATCTCGGATGGGAACGGGCGGTGGGCGACTTCGCGGGGGTTGCCGCGTTCCGCGGGGCATCGCGCGGGAGCGGAGACCGCACGGCGCGTTATCGAGGCCGCGCCGCGAATGGGCATTCACACCTTGACGCTGTTCGCGCTGTCGTCGGCGAATTGGCAGCGTCCCGCTGCCGAGGTGAACGCGATTCTGCGGCTGCTCCAAGAGTATTTGCTCGCGGAGACGACGCATTCGATCGAAGAAGGCGTGCGCTTGAGCATCATCGGACGGCGGGATCGTCTACCCGCGACTCTCCGACAGGCCATCGCCGATTCGGAAGCGGCAACGGCGAAGGGCACGCGACTTCATCTTCGGCTCGCGGTGGATTATTCGGCGCGCGAAGCTATTTATCACGCGGCCTGCCGGTTTTACAAGGTTAAAGAGCTTTCGCCGGAATCTTTCAGCAACGTGCTGGCGGAAGTGCTCCGCGGTGGCTCGACCGAAGTCGACCTGCTGATTCGAACGGGCGGGGAGCAGCGTCTTTCCGATTTTCTCTTGTGGGAATGCGCGTTTGCGGAATTCGTGTTCCTCGAAAAACGCTGGCCGGATTTTACTGCCGCCGATCTCGAAGCGGCGGTAAAGGAATTCGGAAATCGCGAGCGCACGCGCGGGGCATTACCGGACGCCATCGCGGGCTAGTCCAGCAGCAGCTGAGCAAAGGAAATACTGACATGAGAGCTTTTCCTCGCACTTCAAACGATGTTTCCGCTGTGGTGGGAGTTCTTCTGTTGCTGATACCAACTTACTTCGTCACGATGTCGGCGCTGCGGTATGACGCTCCCGGCTTGCAATTTTTCGGCAGCCCTATTCTCATCCTGGGGACTTTGGCAATCGCGTTCGCTGTAAACGCACGATCTATTCTTTCGGTGAAGCTCGAACCAGCGAAGCCCCCGGTTTTGAAAATTGCCCTGTCGCTCCGGATATGGAACCTCGCGGAAATCATGCTCGCGTTACTTCTCTTGGGTGCGTTGTTCACATATGCGTTCGTGGAGAATTTCGAGCCACGCTGAATCAGATAGCCATTCCACTCCTCTCACACAAGCGTTGCGGCCCGGCGAGTCTTACACCGCCGATCTAGTGTTTGAAGTTCCCGATGACGCTTGTGGTTTGCGGCTCTTGATCTCCGAAGATGACTCGGAAACGCGGCTGGTGATCGGCCACGCCTTCATGCTGTGCGGGCTCTTGGAAGAGATGACTTGACCTTGCCGCGTGTTTTCATGGCATCACAGGCTGCGGAAAGACTGGATTTGAGGACTTCAGGGACGGAAGTCCAGCCCGTGCCGCTCTCTACGGGATTGAACCAAAACCCGCGCACCCCAGTCAGTCAGCTTCGCGTCAGCTGGCGCTGGCTGGGGCTCCGCGGTTAAAGACGGCCCACTCAGCCTTTCACGGGAATGGTCACTGCCTTCGCGAGCTTAAACGTAAGCTGGCTCTTGGCCGTCAGGAGGGTTACGTTCTTGTTGGCCTTGGCTTGCTCGGTATCTTTGGCCTTGTCTTTGGGTTGACCTTTCGATCCAGCGATCGAATTGGTTTCGAGCTGGTAGGACTTCCCGTGGATGACCACCGAAGCAAGCGTCACCTTCAGTTCGTGCTTTTTGACGGTGACAATGCGGCCGGTTACGTGAGCACCCTTAGGGATCACGGTTTGCCCCTCTACCTGAATCGGCGTGGTTAGGCTCGCGGAAAAGGTGTCACCGACCTTGTTCTTATCGGTGGCGAGTGTTTGGCCTACCGTGGCGCTGATCGCTGTGCCTTTCGGTACTGTAACCATCGTCGTCGTTGGCTGTGGAGCCTTAGCCGCGACGGCAGGCTTTGGTGTATCGACCTTCTTGGCAGTGATAGTGGGTTCGTCGGTAGCCTTGTTCGAGCAGCCCGCCACAGTCAAAAGGGCTGCCGCGCCCAAAGCAAGCCAAACGTTCCGATGGACCTGAGAGTTGAACATTTCGCACCTCCAAAGGGGTACCCTTGGGGCGAATGGGATGAGGTGGCTGGTTGGACCCTTTCCCCGCTTACAAATCAACTCGAAACGGCGGGTACCCTGCTTTCTATAAATCTTACAAAATCCAGTAGATGGAGTCCCTGCACATTCGCGGCGCCCGTTTCCTTCCCAGCACCGGCCCATCGGACAGTAGCCTGCTCGGCGGAGGTGCACGTCGTCACGGACCAGGAAGAATCATCAGAAAGAGGAATGAGCGCGGCTTCGAAGCGATGCACTGGTCTTCGGTCCCATTAAGCCACTCATAAGAGAAGGGTTGTCTACGGTGCGCATCCTTCCACGGCGCTGACGTTTCAAGCTTCCCGGTCGTCTATACCACAGGAGCCAGGAATGGGAACGGTGGGACTGGCGCTGCCCTGGAAGGCTAGAATCACTTCCGCGCCGCGCGAACGGGGGACGCGAGTGGAACCTTCCGGACTCTCTGAGGGCAGCCCGAACCCGGCCGTCCTCGATGCACGGAGCGAAGATGCTGCGCTGGCGGCTGCCTGCCTGGCCGGAGACTTGCGCGCGTACGAGCGGCTTTATTCGCTTCACGGTACGCGCATGAAAAACCTGGCGCGGAACCTGCTGGGCAACGCGAGCGATGCCGAAGACGCGGTGCAGGACACGTTCCTGAAAGTACAGCGCAGCATCGCGAGTTTTCGAGGGCAATCGAGTTTCGTCACTTGGACCTTTCGCATCCTGATCAACACCTGCTACGACGCGCGGCGCAGCCGGATGCGCAAGAAAGAAGTGGCCAACGATGATTCCGCGGAGACCCCGCGGCCGGAGCCGCGCGCCCCGGGAGCCCATCCCTCGCTGCGCATGGCGCTGGAACGCGCGCTGGCCGAGCTCACGCAGCACCAGCGCGACGTGTTTCTACTGTACGAAGTGGAAGGATTCCGCCACGCGGAGATTGCCGGGATGCTGGGCGTGACGGAGACGGCTTCGAAGAATACGCTGTTTCAGGCGAAGAAGAATCTTCGCCGGATGCTAGAGCCTCCGCGCGGCAGTAGGGAAGCACGGTGAATGGACATGAATGTGACTTGCAATGATCGCGAAAGGATTTTTGAAGACGGCACGCCCGCGGAATGGACGGCGCTGGAAGCGCACTCGGCAGCGTGCCCGGCATGCGCGGAAGAGCTCGGTGCGTGGAAGTCGCTGCGCGTGGCGGCCGAAGAGATGCGCGATTATTCCGAGAGCCCGGCTTTGTGGCCCCGGATCGAGCGCGCGCTGGCGGAAGAGATGGCGCGTGCGCCCCAGCGCAAACCCCGCAGGGGCTGGTTTCCCTTCTTGCCGCAAGTTTCGATGGGATGGCAAACCCTGCTGGCCGGAGCTTTTGTCATGATTCTCACTCTCTCGACGAGCTGGGTCATGTTGCGCCAGCGAAAACTTCCGGAGAGCGCCGACCCATCCCTTCTGAAGAGCCAGGCGCTCCAGGATGTAGAGAGCGCCGAGACTAACTATGAAAGGGCCATCGATAAGCTGGCGGCGCAGGCCAAGCCGCAGCTCGATGATCCTGCCACACCCCTGCTCGCCAACTATCACGAGAAATTGCAGGTCCTGGACAGCGCGATCGACGATTTGCGCGCCCAGGCGGGAATGAACCCGTCGAATGCGCAACTGCGCTACCAGTTGCTGGCCATGTACCAGGAAAAACAACGCACGCTGGAAGAGGTTTTGGAGACAAAACAATAATGAATCGTACTTCACTCGATTCGCGCCGAACCCTAGGGCGTTCTGCAACGCAGGCGGGATTGTGGTGCGTGTTTCTCTTGCTCCCGGCAAGTCCGGCGCGTGCCGCTGAACTTGCGCAAGAGCAGGTCACCAAGGATTTCCAGAAAACGTTGACGCTGGGAGCGGGGCAGTCCGTGCGCATCGAGCACAAGTTCGGCGAAGTCCACGTTCACGGAGAAGCGGGCCGCGAGGTCAAAATATCCGCGACGATCCGGGCCCAAGCAAGCTCGCGGGAAGAAGCCGAATCTTTTGCGCAAAAGATTCAGATTGACGTGCAACAGTCGGGCGAAGGCGTGCGCATTAAGACCATCTATCCCGAACATGAGAATAGCTGGTTTCATACGAGCAGACACTCTTCCTGGTCGGTGAGCTATGACGTCGGGATGCCTGCGGACGCTGCGCTCACGGTGCGAAACAGCTTCGGCACGGTGGATGCGTCGAGCATTCACGGCGCGGCGGACATCGAGAACAGCCACGGCACGCTGACGGTGCGGGATGCGGGCGCCGCGCGGCTGAACAATTCGTTCGGGAGCATCGAGCTCGGCGGGGCCGCGGGAAATGTCACGGTGAACGACAACAACGGCTCGGTGAGCGTCGAGAATGTGAAAGGCACGCTGGAATTGCGAAACCGCTTCGGCAGCATCACCACGAAAAATATTCAGGGAGCCGCGACCATCATCGGAGGAAATGGCGCGGTGACGCTGGCCGACGCCGCGTCCGCGAATATCACCACGTCGTTCGGCAGCGTGGACGCGCGCAACATTCGCGGCGAGCTGTACATCCGGGACAACAATGGAAACGTGGAGATCGCCAACATCGGCGGCGCCGCTGACGTGACCAGCAGTTTCGGGAACGTCACTTTTTCCGACATTCGCGGGCGCGTCAATTTCACCACCAACAATGGCCGCGTGAAAGGCACTTCGGCGACAGGGAGCAGCGTGACGATTCGTAATTCCTTCGGCAACATCGAGCTGGACAGCATCAGCGGCGCGCTGGACGCAGAGACTTCCAACGGAAAAATCACCGTGCGCGATGCGCGTGGAAGCGTCTCACTCAAGACTTCCTTTGGCGCGATCGAGGCTTCGAATATCCCGAAAGGGATTCGCGCGATCACCGGCAATGGCGCCATCGTTCTCGCGGACATCGGCGGAGACACTTTTGCGAAGACGAGTTTTGGAAGCGTGTTAGCGGAACGTATCAATGGGAACCTGACCGCCGAGAACACCAATGGCTCGGTAACAGCGCGCAATATCAAAGGCGACGCCATTGTGAACACCTCTTTTGCCGGAGTCACACTGGAATCCATCGCGGGGCGAATCAGCGTGGACAATCAGAACGGCGCCATCTCCGTGACGGCCATGCGGCCAGCCAGCGGTTGCCGCGATATTTCACTGAAGACTTCCTTCTCCTCCATTCATGTTCGCATTCCAGAAGGCGTGGGTTACAACCTAACCGCGCGGACTTCGTTCGGCCGGATTTCCTCGGAATTGCCGGTGACTTCGACGGGCAGCATCGGCGGCGACGTTTTGAATGGGACCATTGGCGCGGGCGGCTGTCAGCTTCAGCTTACGGATTCGAACGGCAGCATCGAAATTGCCAAAGCTCCCTGATCGTGGGCCGGCTCATTTTGCGGGTCGCCGGACGCGGTCCATGGCGAATGCTTTCTTCAAAATGCGCGTGGCGGTTTCCGTGAGGCTAAATTTTGCGAGTTCTTCTTCGCTGGCAAAAGCCACGTCGGTCACGTCGCTGCCCGCGCGGGGCTCGCCGCTGATGCGTTCGCAAAGATAATCGACGATGACGTAGTGGAAGCGCGGTTTCTTTCTGTTTCCCCCGCCGGCGGCCGCATCGTCAAGGTAAATGCGGTCGAACACTTCGATGAGCTCGAGAACGCGAACGTAGACTCCGGTTTCTTCCAGCAATTCGCGAGCGACACCTTCTTCCAGCGTTTCGCCGAGTTCCAAAGTGCCGCCGGGGATGGACCACTCTCCCCGCAGAGGCTCGCTGCCGCGGCGAATCAGCAGCGTGCGGCCACCATCGATGATCACGCCCCCGATGCCAACCATGGGCTTTTCGGGGTACTCTCGGGATCCGGCCATTCGAAAGGTCCTCGATGTTCCGGCGCGGTGGCGTTAAGAGCCGTCCCGGCGCGCCCAGGAGTTGACTTCTCAGGTTGCGGTATATAATACGCTGCAAGGTGGGGGACACGGTGTGGTTGCGCCCCCGCGCGAACAACTCTACGGAGGATGGAGCCGTGATCCGTTGCCCTGAATGTTCCGCCGAAATCGATGTGGACGAAGACGAAGTCGAGGAAGGCGAGATCTTGAGTTGTCCCGAGTGCGAATCCGAGATGGAAGTTTCGCAGACGCATCCCATCCATCTGAACCTCATCTCCGATGATCTGGACGAAGAGGACGACGAGGAAGACGAGAAGCAGACCGGGGAAAACGGTGACCTTCTTGAAGACGATGACGACGAGGAAGACGAAGAAGACGACGAGGAGTAACAGGAACTGCTTTTCCTCCCTGGCATCCTGCGATGTCCGTCCAGCCATCTAACCGTAAAAGGAGTAGTGTTTTGTACCCCAGGCGCCGGATCATCGTTTTCTGCGCAGTAGCTTTGGTCGCGGCGGCTGGCTCGTGTGTCGCACGGGCCCAGGAACCGGCGGCACCGGCTCGTGCATCTTCTGCTTCGCCATCGACGAGCGCTTCCTCTAGCAAACCCAGCAAGAAGAAATACAGCCACGCCAATGATTTCTTGATCCGCGGGACTGTCTTTAACGAGCAAGCTCTTTCGTTTCCGGGCGTCAAACTGCGCATCCGGCGGGCGGGTGAGAAAAAATTCCGCTGGGAAAGTTACACCAACTCCCGCGGCGAATTTGCGGTGCGGGTTCCGCAGGGCTCAGACTATGAGATGGTGGTGCGCGCGAAGGGATTCGCCGAGCAGACGCGCGCCGTTGACGCGAAGAGCGGAGATTATGAGGGCAACCTGGTATTTCGCATGCAGCTTGAGGGGGGCGACAAGAAATGAGCGCGCGCCGGGGTCTGATCTTTCTCCTGACTATGCTGTCTCTGCTCGCGGCCGTAACGGTTGCGCAGGATAAGAAACGTGAAGCGCAGCTTCGAACAGTCCGAGGGGTGGTGGCCGACAAGTCCGATAGCCCGGTTTCCGGCAGCGTGGTGTTCTTGAAAAACATGCGCACCAATGCGGTTCGCAGCAACTACACGGACGAGACCGGCAGCTATCGCTTCAGCGGTCTCGATCCTAACGCCGACTACGAACTCCACGCGGAAAAAGAGGGCGCCAAGTCGCAGACGCGAACCGTGTCCAGCTTCGACGGCCGCAAGGACATTGTCCTGAATCTCAAGATCGATAAGAAGAAGAGCTAGTTGTTCTTGTTTGCCTGCGTGAGTCTAGAAATTGCAGCTCGGCTGAGAGCATTCCTAATTCCCGAAACTTCCTTATTTAGGGCGAAGTCCGCGCTCCTGAACTGCCTAGGCGTGAAACCTTTTTGCCGTCCAGCGAATCCAACTGTGAGCCTCTCTTTCTGGAAACTGCATCCACCCTTTTGTGCCGGAACGCGTTTTCGCCGGGAGACAATTGAAAGTGTCTATGATCAGACAAAGTTGGATGCGGTGTTTCACCGTGTTTTCACTGTGGATTGCACTCCTTGCCGTTGCGGCGTGCAGTTTGGCGCAGCAGCAAGACCCGCCGCAACCCTCACCACCTCCTTCGAGCACGCAATCAGGGAATACCGCAACCCCGCCGCCCGCGAAGGACAAAGACAAGCCGGGGGAGACAGTGGGCAAGAGCAAGCTCGAGAAGGAAACGGGCACCATCAACGATCGCATCTTCGAGGTCCTGCCAAACTACGGGACGGTCGAAAACGCCCAGGACCTTCCGCCGCTCAGGACCGGGCAGAAATTCAGGTTGGCGACTGCCGGCGTATTCGATTGGGGAGCCTATCCGTTCAATGGCATCCTCTCCGGAATCGCACAAGCAAAGAACGATCCAAAAGAGTGGGGCCAGGGGTGGGGCGCCTACGGAAAACGCTATGGCGCAAACTTCGCCGACAACAGTATCGGCACCTACATGACCACGGCGATCTTTCCGAGTCTGCTTCATGAGGATCCCAGGTACTACCAGAGGGGAAGTGGGCGCTTTGGGCGCCGCGCCTATCATGCAGTCAACCGGCTTTTCATCACGCGGACGGACTCGGGACACGATCACTTCAACTACTCGGAATCAGTCGGCAATGCCGTGGCTTCGGCGATCTCCAATATCTACCATGTTCCATCGGATCGCACCGCTGCTCGAAACGCCACTACGTTTGCCTTTCTGATCCTGTATGACGGCATGGACAACGAACTAAAAGAATTTTGGCCGGATATCCGCCGCAAGGTATTTCATAAGAATACGCCGTAGTTCAGCCCGACTGACTGGCAGCAAGAGGCTTTGCGGAGTACTGACGCAGTGACCGGCAATTTGGACACACCGGCGAAAGCGCCGCGCAACTTCCGGAGGGCTTCAGGCGTCGAATCATCAGTCGCGGGTGGAAAAGTAGTTTCCGCCGGAGGATGTCTTTATCCGGCTTCTGAGATTGACCGCAAACGCAATGAGCATGGCACGGAAAGTCTCCTTCGCTGCCCGCTTGGCGATTCCTGTCGCGTTGCTGCTGCTCGCCCATCCGGCTCTTGCTCGGCAGCCTCAGAGTGCAAATTCAAACCTTCCCAAGGCCTCGGTGACCGGCAGGATCACGGTAGTCACCGGGGAAGGAACGACCAATAATCTTGCCGGCGTCACCGTGAAGCTGACGGGGCCGTCCCTGGGGCCATCACCCCAGACGACGGTAACCGACGCGGAGGGCCGATACGAGTTCACCCACCTTGCCGGCGGAACTTACACACTGGAAGCAAGTGCCGATGGCTTTAAGCCATGGTCCGCCACGTTAACCCTCGGAGCGGACCAGGCGCAGGCGCTGGTCAAAGACATTCTCCTGAAGGTTAGCTCCGTAAATCAGCAAGTCGAGGTTCAAGCCGAGGTCACCGAAATCGCCACGCAGAATGTAGCGATAACCGCCACAGTCAACACCGATCAATTGGAGAGCCTGCCTTTACCTACCCAGAAATATACGGAGGCTTTGTCCTTGATACCTGGTGTCATTCGGACTTCCACGGGCAAACTGACGTTTAAGGGCCAAGCGGAAAGTCAGGGAATGCTGGTGGTGGACTCGGCGGAAAACGTGGATCCGATCTCGGGAAGCTTTTCGATTCCCATTCCTGTCGACATCATTCAATCCATGACCGTCTACAATCTGCCAGAGAGTTCCGAGTACGGAGGTTTTACCGGAGGTCTGACGACGATCGAAACCAAGCCTCCCTTGGGCACCTGGGATTACAAGCTGCGGGATTTCATCCCGGCGTTCCGGGGAAAGAACGATCACCTCGTCGGGCTCGCCAACTGGACACCACGATTCGAGTTCGACGGCCCACTCATTAAGAACAAGGTGAATTTCTCCGAAGAGGTTACCTACGAATTGCGAAGACAGCCCGTGCGCGGGTTGTCGTTTCCCGAGAATGAGATCAAGACGCGAGGTTTCACGTCCTTCACGAACGTCCAGGTGATACTTTCCCCCCGGCACGTGCTGAACTTCCACGTCAATGTTTTCCCGCTGGAACTCGAGTTTGCCAACATCAACGCGCTGATTCCGCAAACCGCGTCCACGAACTATGGCCGAAGCGGGGTATCCGCGGGCTTCTCCGATTCCTATCAGTTCGTCTCGGGCGCCGTGCTGAACATCCTGGCCCGCTATACCCGCTTTGACAGCAATGCCCACGGGCAGGGATCCGCCGACATGGAAATTTCACCCGAAGGATGGGGCGGCAATTACTTCAATCGATGGAATCGCAAGGCCAACCAATTGGAGGTCTTGCCCGCGTATCAGCTCTCCAAGAAGTCCTGGTACGGTGACCATGAAGTGAGGTTTGGGGCGGACATCTTATATCGCGACTATGACGGCAGTAGTATTTCTGATCCAATCGAACTGCTGGCGCAGGATGGCTCGGTAGCCGAACGAATTGACTTTCAAGGCGCGGGCCTGTTGAGCGCATCGGACGCCGAGGTCGCGGAATTTATTCAGGATCACTGGACGCTGGCCAACCACTTGACGCTCAACTTCGGAGCACGTTTGACCAGTCAGTCCATCGGCCGCGATGCCGCCTTCGCGCCGCGCCTCGGCGCGGCGTATGGGTTCAACGACGGAAACACCGTGCTTCGTGCTGGTGCCGCCGAGGTTTACGGGCACGTACCCTTGCTGGCGGCAGACTTCACCGGCAATCAGGCGCGCGTACTCAGTTTCTTCGATCCTTCCGGCGCGCTGATCGGCCAACCCATCGTGCTGGTAAATTCCTATCTTTTATCGGGCGCGGCCCCTATTGCTCCTGGTGCGCCGAGCGATCCTGGATCAAGTCCCCGCACGTTTAGCTGGAATGGCGTGCTGGAACACCAAGTGCGCAAGAATTTTAACCTCCGGGCAAGCTACCTTGACAGCCACACAGTGGACCTGTTTTTTCTGGATCCGGTGCTCAGTACCACTGGAGGCGGGGCATTGCTGGCCATGAAGAACACGGGAGTTTCACAATATCGCCAGGCCGACATCACCGCTCACTATCGGCTTGGCGACCGCGCGGACATGAGCGTGTCCTACACCTGGAGCCGCGGGCGCGGGGACCTCAATCCTCTCTCGGATACGCTTGTCCCGTTCGAGGTTCCGGTCATTCGGCCGAACGTTACCGGTATTTTGTCCTCGGATGTTCCCCATCGCGTTGTAGCCTCGGGATTCTTCCGCCTTCCTCGGAGGTTTGTCATCAGCCCCGTGGCTGACGTGCATTCGGGATTGCCCTATTCGAACGTGGACGTTCTACAGAATTATGTCGGCGTGCCCAATAACGAACGATTCCCCATTTACTTCTCCCTCGACGTGAGACTTTACCGGGAGTTTGCTATCCACATACCGCATACAGAGCGTTCCAAAATTCACAAGTTTCGGGTGGGTGTATATTCGACGGACATCACGAATCGCCAAAACCCACACGACGTATTCAACAACAAAACGTCTCCCTTCTTCGGTCAGTTCGCAGGATTTCAGCGGCGTTACACCGGCCTGGTATTAGATCTGATTCAGTAATGGTCCGGCAGTTGCTGGTGCTGTACGGGCGCCAGGACCCGGACGGCGTTTTCCACGACTTCCATCTCGACGGGAGTCGCTCCCAGAATTTCACCATCGCCGTGAAACAGGCTCGGGCGATCTGCCGTAATCCGCACGCGCCGCGCTTTCCAGCGTTTCACGCGTGGGGTTCGCAGCTCACCGCTTCCCATCAGCCGCGGCAGCAGTGCCAGGACCCCGATCTTGCTGAGATCTTCGATCATGACAATGTTGAGCATCCCATCATTGAGGGCGGCTTCCGGGACGAGCCTCACTCCCGCACCGTAAGTCGGGGTATTTAACGCCGCTGCGAGCAGTGCTTTTCCTTCGTACGGGGCGAGATCGCTGCCGGGAAAATCGATCCGCAGGTCGATAGGCTCGTAACTCGCCAAGGCGCGCAGCGCCGACGCGATATAGCGGAATCGGCCCGGCAGACGACGGTAGGGCCCGCTCGCGTAGCGCGCCGCTTCGGCATCAAGCCCAATCCCGCCTCCGCCGGCGTACAAGCGCGTCCCTCCTTCGGCCGTCCGGACTTTCACCAAATCCACGCAGCGAGTTTTCCCGCGCAAAATGGCTTCCGCCGCTTTTATGGGGTCGCTTGGCACTCCTAGCGCGGCCGCGAAGTCATTTCCGCCCCCGGACGGCAGCACTCCCAGCAGGACATCGGCGCCAAATGCGGCATTGACCAGCGCCTGAAATGTGCCGTCTCCACCCATCACCAGAAGCAATCGGTGCCTTGCGGCAATGGCGGCTCGCGCGGAAGACTCAAGTTCGGCCGCGCTCTGGGTCATCACGAATTTAGCGTCGAGGTGCGACGATACGAACAATCTCTGGATTTGCGGAAGGTGCCGACGGGTGCGATTTCCTCCTGCTGCTCCATTCACAAACACGATGGGAGATAACTCGCGCAGAGCGTTTGGGGCGTCACTAAGATCATTCATGCTTTCGGATGATAACCTGCCTTAAATAGTTCGTGATTTTGTATTCGCCAATCGCCGGCAGCATCATCGTAGAAGGCAACCAGCGGCTTAAGCGTTGGATTGCGGCATCGGGTCCGGATCGAAACCGATGGGAAAGAATGGTGCCGGCCGGGGGAATCGGAATTCTGAGCCCAACTGATTCCACTCAACTTACTGATTCTCCTAAACGGCAGAAACTATAAAAACACCGAATGGGTCGCGAATCATTCATAAACGCGTGGTCCGCGGTAGTGTTCTGCCCACTTTTAGATTTGCCCGCCGGCGCCTTCTTCACCGGCATGAATATCACCCTGCCCCGTGCGGGCATCACCAAATCCCTCGAATGCCTCACCCACAACCGCCTCAAGAGATGCGACCTCGGCGTCCGTCAGTTTTTTGAATTCGCTCGTACGCCGCCTTTTAGGCAACTTCCCTTTGTTCTGGCGTATGAACATCAGAAGATTTTCAGCCAGCCTGTCCGGCATTTCGACCGTATTCATGACGCGCCGCAGCGCCTCGTCATGACGGCGAAGATAGTCAATTTCGCGCGGCAAATCCTGTTCAACTGTTCGCTTGACGCAAGCATAAAGAAATTCTGCTGCCTCCGTGGCGTCAAAATACCGATACAGATCGGCAGTATCGTTCAGCACCTCTACGTTCCGCTGCGGTGTTGGTCGCCACTCGATGAAACTCATTAACGGTCCCGAATGAGCCTGAAGGGTCCTTCGGTATTCGTCGATCCGGTCAAACATGACCGAGGACACAGGAAACACCATCCCTGCTGGCGTGAATTTCCGCGCCGCAAGTACGTGATGAACCAAGCAGCGATGCAGCCTCCCGTTTCCGTCCTGAAAAGGATGGACATAGACAAATCCAAACGCCGTGGCCGCTGCTTGCAGGACTGCATCTACATCGTCTGCACTCATTCGGTCGTTCGCTTCCAGCATTCCAGCCATCAGATCCTGTAGGTCCGACGGCCTTGCACCGATGAATTCCGGCATCGGGTCGCCGTCGCGATCGCGCTCGCCCAGAAACACGCCATCTGGCCGCAGGCCGATGCGCACAAACCGTTGATCCTCTATCAGTACCCCTTGAAGCCGAACGATCTCATCAAGAGTAAGCTTGTTTTTGCCCGCCTGCAGAACGGCCCGGCCCCACCGCTCCAGCCGGTTGCGCGGAGGCCGTTCGCCTTCGATCTCAAAACTGGCAAGGCTATCCGCCAGAATTAGGAAACTTGCCGCACGGGAAACGAGATGCGCGCCCGTGCGCCCCAGCGTTTCGGCCGCCTTCTCCCCAAGTCGGCTTTGCGTAAACTCTGTCAACAATTCCGTTCGTCGTATGATTGGACAAAATCCGCCGCTGCCGAGAAGGTTGTCCCGCACGCGGTGGCGCCGCGAAAGACGCGGCTTGCCCGTGAAGTACGCTGCCGGATCAAGGACATCAACAGCCGGAACCCCTGGATCGTCCGGCACATCCAGCTTGCGTCCCGTCATCAGCTCATACAGAAACCAGGCGCGGCGCGCGGGGATTCCGGTCGGTGTCGCTTTAACGAAGGCCTCCAAAATCTTCGAGTCCACCGCATCGAAAATTCGCTTCAGCAGAAGCAGGTCGAGATTTTCGTTGCGAAGGGCAAAGCTCAGGTGATCTCCGAAGCTTTCTCCCGGCCAATACCTTCTGTCGAAAACGCGCCAGGCCCCCTCCTCGCGGATGCTTCCACTGACGTGCTTGTCCGATACGCACGCCGGTTTGCGCACCGGCCCCTTGACCGCGAGGGCCTGGGTCAGCGCCGCCCAGCCCGCGAGGCGACTTTCCCCCGGAACCATTACACCGTGAAAGATATTTACGCCTTTATTTTCAATGCGCATCGTCGAAATAGGCCTATGGTGTGTCGAAAATGACCTATTTCCTTTACAAGTCGTCGAAAACAATATACTATGGCCGAACGTCGAAATCAACTACCGGCCATCGAGAACACCCACCAATCAGGAAGATCCGTCGAAAAACATGTTTTCCGACCCTCTGGCGGACAAAAAAACCTTCCCCACCAACATCCACCCCGGTTTCGCCCATCTCCTGCCCGCAAATCAGCGGCTGTTACAGTGAAACGCCGTATGTTCATGCATTTGACTCTGTGTGTATGACGGCTGGAGCTTGTGTGCTGAGGATACGGAATCACGGCTCGGTTCCATTGCAGATCGGTGCTATCTTGGCCGACATACCTGATGGGCACCCGCCTCGCTTCCGCGATACTTTTTCAGTAGAACTCCTCCTTGCGGGCGTTCCCATTGAGCGCGTGTCAATACTCTTAGGTCATCAGGGCGCGCGCATCACCGAGAAGCACTATGCGCCTTGGGTTAGAGCTCGTCAGGAACGATTGGAGGCTGACGTTCGAAGGATCGATGTCCAGTGAGAGTCGAGCAAGGTCAAGATAGAAAAGGTTTACGGCTGTTCCGCCCTTCAGAACCAGTCGCTCGCGCAGGAAAGAGTGTTTGCGAAATTCGATGAGTAGTTGCCTCAAACGGATCACTTTTTCCAGTTGCAGCGCGTCGAAACCAGTGGCGTCCGCGATTCGATTGACATAGGCTGCATCTAATTTCACGTGCGTACCACCTGGTCGGTTGAGGTGGCGAGCGTCTCGGGTACCATGAGATTCCAGATGGAAACCCAGCGATTGCCGGGGCGCTTGCGGTCCAGATATGCGACTCCTCGCGGAAGCCTCCTTAGAAAAGCATCCCGCGATTTGCCCTTGGAAAAGAGTTTCTCGGCGTGTCGGTCCAAGAGGAAGCCTAGTCGTGCGTAGAGCCACGGCATCCGAAGAAGTCTGAGATATTCGAGAGCAACGTCAAAATCGAATGAAGGAACCATTGCGAGCGAACGATCTAGCGCCTCTATTCCGCCGCTGTATGGAAGGAACGCAAGGCAATCAACTATAGATCGCTCTCTACCCGTGACGCGCACTGTGTCGCGGCTCAACTCGACTTGAAAATCCAATCGATGCGCCCGCGCCAGTTGACGTGGCGGTGCAACACAATGGTAAGTCACACCTTCAAAGGCCACGTCCCTCCGTGGGCGAACCGAGAGATAGTAGACAGTCTGGAAAACTTGGTTCGCTGCGCCGTGGAATTCAAGGGCAGAGTGAAATGCAACAACCGCGTCCTTGCGCAGTTTGCCGGCACGCTGTACCTGTTCACCGGTGCAGTGGCAAGCGCCCCGGCATAAACTCCCTTCGTCAACTGTCGGACTCGGCTTTGGCGTTTGAGCCTATAAAGCATATTGCGGACGGAGCGAGTCGGTTTCTTCTTGCCGTAGCGGTGGCCCAGCTCCTCAAGCGTAAAGAGAGGTGAGGACTGAGCAAATTGAGTTAGCGAGACCCTGGGTTTGATTTCTCTCATATAGACTGCTTTAGACTTACTATTTGCGTGTCTTTGTCAACGTCTATGAGAACAAGTGGCCCGACAAGACGGTCACTCCCGCACCCTCGCTAACCAAAGAGTCCAGCACGCGAAGCCTGCCAACTCGCCAAGGGTGCCCTACCCGCCTATTCCCTGTTCTTGTGGTGGACAAATGAATTCGCGCGCAGCTGGACAAGGGCGAGTAGCGGCTCGGCTTGAAGGAAACGCTGGTAAGATGGGCCTCTCAGCAAGTAGTGGATTGGGGCCAACGTGCGAAACGCTATGTCGCCGCTGGTGGCGCTGCTGTGTATGCTCGCATTCTCCCCACGAGCATCGGGCCAAACGCAGGTTCAGAAGGTGCCACTGGTGCTTACCTGGAATTACGACGCGCAGGAAAAGAAACTCACACTCCATCTGGCCAACAATTCGGGCAAAGACATCACTGCCTACACCTTTTCTATGGCGGAGAAGTATACCGATGGCAGTACAAATCCATATTACGCTGAAGGCATACGGCACGATATTCGAGATAGCGAGCGAATGGAGGACCTGCTGGGCTTGATGATAATCGTCCAGCAAGCGAGGGGTACATCGGAAGAGGAGCGCATGCGGCGGGAATATGGCAACGGCACATTTGCTGCAGGAACAACGCGAGATCAGAATATTCTCGAAACGAAAGACATCTCCGATGTGCAGGCTATCGTGGATGTGGTGATCTATGCGGACGGCACGAAGGATGTAGAGAACGAGGACGCACTCAAGCGTATATGGGCTAGTCGGCAACGAGCATTACTGGCGACACAGAAAATCAGCCAAATCGTGCAGAATGTGCTGGCGGACCAAACCGATCATCCGGTTGCAGCGGCGTTGGCGGAATTGTCGAGAGTCGCTGCCGAAATGACCCAATATAGCGTCGAGGCAGGAGGTCGCGGGCAAGGGATGTATGACATCCAACAGGGACAAGAACCCTACCTTCAAAACGGCATGCAGACCTTGAAGAGCCTGCAACAGCCGCGAGGGAAAGCAACAGAGCGCGAGCGCCTTGCGCAGTATGCCGAATCCTTGGAGAAAACGATCAAACTGATGGCGCCGCACTGCGAGCTGGTACCTATTGTATTGATGCAGTAACGGCGGACACCCCACGTGTCCGGCGCACTTGCGAGACTCCTGAACCACAACGAAGGGTAAACGGCGGGTACACGAAAAAGCGGCGCGTGTAATTGCTTTTAAATCAAGAAGAAGGAATGGTGCCGGCGGGGGGAATCGCACCCACGGCTCACATTGATAGGCCATAAGTTATTCATTCTGCGTAACGCCAGAAACGCAAAAAACGCTAAAAGACCCCCATTTGGTTACACGGTGGTTACACGGACCCTCAGGGGTCACTCAAAACCGGCCAACGGTAGAAGTCCAGGACATTGACTCCGCTGGGAGCGTTTGTAGGCTCCCTCGGCATGAGCAATGTCTTGAGTGAAGAAAAAAAGCAACAAGTCATCGCACTAGGGAAGCTCGGATGGCCCTTGCGGCGCATCGAGCAAGCCACTGGTGTGCGTCGAGAAACAGCCAGCGCCTACCTGAAGGCGGCCGGCGTTGTTATACGGCTGCCGCGTTTCTGGGGAAAGCGCATCCCGGCAAAACCGGCCAAGGAGGTGACCCCCGACTTTATTGCGCCTTTTTCAGCAAAACCGGCCATCCGAAGCACCTGTGAAGCGTACCGAGAACTCATCGAACAGGGCCTGGCCCTGGGACGCAATAGCAAGGCGATCTGGCAAGACTTGGTCTCGGACCACGGCTTTGCCGGGGGCTATCAGGCGGTGAAGCGTTTTGTGTGCAAGCTGCGCGGGCCGCAACGTCGGGAACCGGTGGGCATCATCCTCACCGCTCCGGGAGAAGAAGCCCAAGTCGACTATGGCAGTGGGCCGATGGTGCGTGATCCGCAGAGTGGCAAATATCGCCGGACGCGGCTGTTCGTGCTGACGCTCGGCTATAGCCGCAAATGCGTGCGCTTGCTCACCTGGCGGTCGAGTGTACGCACTTGGGCGGAACTGCATGAGAAAGCGTTTCGTCGCCTAGGTGGTTGCCCGAGAGTCGTGGTTCTCGACAACTTGAAAGAAGGCCTAGCGGTTCCTGACCTCTACGATCCCACGGTCAACCCTTTGTTCCGCGATGTCCTGGCTCACTACGGTGTCGCAGCCCTGCCTTGCCGGATCCAGGATCCCGATCGCAAAGGGAAAGTGGAGTCGGGCATCGGCTACACCAAGAGGACAGCGCTCAAAGGGATGCGCTTTGAAAGCCTGGAAGAAGCGCAAGCGTATCTCGACCGCTGGGAAGAGCATTGGGCCAACACTCGTATCCATGGCACGACCAACAGCCAGGTTGTCGCCATGTTCCTCGAAGAAAAACCGCACTTGTTGCCGCTGCCTCTCGAACCGTTCCGCTACTACCAATTCGGGGAACGCGTCGTTCATCTCGATGGTTGCGTGGAAGTGGAAGCCGCCTACTACGGCTTGCCGCCAGGATGGATCGGACGTTCCGTGAAGGTGCAATGGGACGCGCTGCATGTACGCATCCTGCATCCCAACATCAACCCCGACGCTCCACGCACTCTTTCACGGACGCAGCAAGGGCATAGCGCTGATGTTCTAAACAAGCTGTGTAACACCCTCCACTGCGAACTAGGAGATTTGCTGGAGTGGCGGCCTGATCACCATCGATTTCCGAGGCTCAAAAAGAAGTCGAAGTGATATTCAGCAGAAACCCACGAACTAAATCTTGAGCGCATAAAGCTCTACCAAGTTTTCCCGCGTAGCCTCATTTTCAAAATAAACCGGCTTTTGGAATAGAATCACGTGGTTCCAGGCTTTTTCACGTTCTGACCTGTCTTATCCATATGCTCAAAGACGTAAGCGTCTGGCTGTGGCCCCCTGTACAGAGTGTGAGTAGTCGAAGAGGATGAGCAGTGTGGGCACATTGGTTTGTGTCCACACTGAGGGAACCGTGGACACACTCGACCAAGGTGCTCCGATGAGCGCGGCGAAGAGGCAGCGGCGCCGAACCATTAAAGAACGCAGAGACATCGTGGAAGAGACGCTGGTGCCTGGGGCGTCGGTGGCGAGAGTGGCCCGCCGGCATGATGTGAATGCCAACCAGGTCTTCTATTGGCGCAAGCTGTATCGCGAAGGGCGGTTGGGCATCAGCATCGCCACGCCGCTTCTGCCGGTGAAGGTTAAGGCAGAGCGGCCCATGAAAACGTTGAAGGATGACGGCGCGAGGTTGTCATCGGGAACGATGGAAATAAAGCTTCTGCGAGGAACACTGCGTATTGCAGGTTCGGTAGACGTGACGGCGCTGCGTGCAGTGCTGGAGTGCTTAGCGGGATGATCGGGCTGCCAGCAGCAACGCGCATCTGGATCGCCGCCGGAGTCACCGATCTGCGACGCGGTTTCACCGGGCTGAGCGGGATGGTGCAGACCGCACTTCAAGAAGATCCATTCTCGGGTCACGTCTTCGTATTCCGTGGGCGGCGTGGGGATCTGATTAAACTTCTTTGGTGGTCGGGCGATGGGCTGTGTTTATTTGCGAAACGACTCGAGCGGGGGAAATTTTTCTGGCCCCAAGCGACGAGCGGGACCGTCGCGCTGACGCAAGCACAGTTATCTATGTTGCTTGAGGGGATCGACTGGCGCCGTCCGGTGCGGAGCTATCATCCGCAGATGGCGGTGTAAAAGAAATTATCAAGAATTGATTTGCCAAGAATTTTGTTTCTGACATACTGCGCTCACGATGACTGAGAGCGCGGCCCTTCCTGATCTGGACAAACTGAATCCCACGGAACTGAAAGCCCTGATCATTTCGCAGCACGAACTAATTGCCTCTCGCGACAGTGAGATCGAGCAGCTGAAGTTGTTGATCGCCAAGCTGCGGCGCATGCAGTTCGGACGCAAGTCAGAGAAGCTGGAGCGCCAGATCGAACAACTGGAGCTGCGGCTGGAAGCCCTGCAGATGAACGATGCCGAGACCGTTGGAGCGCTACCGAAGCCGATAGCGAACGTGGAGGGAGTAGCGCGACCGGCGCGGCGTCCGCTGCCGGCGCATCTGCCGAGGGAAGTACGAACTCACCTGCCGAAGCAAGAAGCCTGCTTGGACTGCGGAGGGGCGTTGCGCAAGTTAGGAGAAGACGTCTCCGAAGTATTGGAACGCATTCCAGCGCGCCTCTACGTGATCCGGCATGTGCGTGTAAAGCTGGCTTGTGCGAGCTGCGACAAAATCGTGCAAGTGGAAGCGCCGAGCCGGCCGATCGAGCGAGGTATGGCTGGACCAGGACTGTTGGCGCATGTGCTGGTATCGAAATACGGTGATCATCTTCCCTTATATCGCCAATCCGAGATATACGCTCGAGAAGGAGTGGAGCTGGATCGCGCGACCTTGGCGGACTGGGTGGGTCAGACGAGCCGGCTGTTTGAACCGCTGGTTGCAGCGCTGCGGCGTCATGTGATGAGTGCCGAGAAGCTGCATGCGGATGACATACCAGTTCCGGTGTTGGCGCCAGGCCTAGGCAAGACCAAAACCGGACGACTGTGGACGTATGTACGGGATGATCGGCCCTCAGGAGACGCGACACCACCTGCGGCGTGGTTCGCCTACACCCCAGATCGCAAGGGAGAACATCCGAAAGCGCATCTGGACAAGTTCACAGGGACACTGCAGGCGGATGGTTACGCGGGGTTCGATCAGATTTACGAATCTGGAAAGATTCAAGAGGCGGCTTGTTGGGCGCACGTGCGAAGGAAGTTCTACGATATTCAGGTTGCGCACAAGTCTGCGGTGGCCACGGAGGCGCTCGAACGGATCGGAGCGCTGTATGCGATCGAAAAAGAAATCCGCGGGCGCTCGCCGGAGGAACGCCGCGCCGTCAGAAGCGAGCGCAGCCGGCCGCTGCTGGAATCACTGAAGCAATGGCTGGAAGAAACCTTGGTTAAGCTGTCGAAGAAATCGGATACGGCGATGGCCGTTCGTTACACCCTCGGACGATGGGAAGCGCTGATGCGCTACTGCGACGATGGTCGGCTGGAAATCGACAACAATGCGGCCGAACGATCGTTGCGTGCGGTGGCTCTAGGCAGGAAGAACTACCTGTTCGCTGGGCCGGACCGCGGGGGCGAAAGCGCTGCGGCGATGTACAGCCTGATCGGAACAGCAAAACTGAATGGAATCGATCCTGAAGGTTACCTGCGGAATGTTCTGTCGCGCATCGCGGAACATCCGATCAACCGCATCGAAGAGCTCTTGCCGTGGAACTTCGCTGAGGAATTACGCTCCGCTGCTTAACGATACTAAACAGGAGGAACCACGTCCCACGATGGTGCCGTTTAAGTATGTCGACTTTTATGATGTCCCGCGCCTGATAATGTTCAGATACCGGAACCATCTCTTTTTGTTAGCCAGCCACTTTGACGAGGAAAAGGACGATTACGAAGAGAATTATTCAATCGAGCTTTTGCCGTCTTGGGTAGAGCAGAAGATTGCAGAGTCGTCATGGAAGGTTCTGGAGGATGATATTGGCGCTCGGCTACTTGGGAAGATACCCGTAAAGGACGTTGTATTCGATCACACTAAAAGGCGAGCTCTTGACCCGGCATTCTTGGACGAACACGTGAGGCAGTTGACTGGTCCCTAGTAGCTTCCCGCGATAGAACCCATCAAAGTCCAGACGGTCGTCGGCTTACGCTTACTCAAAGACCGCTCGTGATCGCTTCGCCGAGATTCAATTCGTCGCAGAGTGAAGTCAAATAACGAGGTTCTTCTTTTCCAGTGGGACAGAAATCAAAACGCAGGCTCAGAAGACTGCGCTCGACGTGAACGGATAGAAGTGACATTGCTCACTCTCCCGTCCCCTCATCGGTTCGCGATGTCGGGGCGGCAGGTTTGTATTCTGTCGCCGGTTTCGCTGGCCTGCTCAACGTCTTTATTTACTCTTTCTTTGGCTTTTTCTTCTCTCGACCTCGCTTGTCTCGGTTGCCCATGACTTGCTCCTCCCGGAATTCCGATTTGGACTGTCGGATTCGCGCATCGTACGCTTCACCTGTCCCTGGACGCAACCAATTCGCCACGTTATCGGACAACTGCCGTACCAGGACTCCAGATGTACGATCAGCGTTTATCAGGAGCAACTTCGTCCACAGGCTACTCGCGTGCGTTGAATTTTTATTGTGGCATTCTAACTAACCTGTCCGAGACAACGCTTTTAAAGGGCTCTTGAAGCGGGTAAATGTACCAAAGGCCACAACATTGTGGGAGGCTAGCTAAGTTGCTAGCCGTCACAGTCCAGATGGCTCTTCCATTTTGCGCGACTATAGCGTTCAGGATTTCGTAAACTCGTACATCATGCAGGTGCAACGTAATTCTAAGTGGCTCCCATTGGCCTACCGCTAGGCTCCCCCCGCAACCGCCCGAACCCGCTGCTTGTACGACAGCGCAGAATAGCTGAGAATCGGCCAACCGGGTCTCCATTTCTGTCACGGAAAAATCCTTCATGATTTTGTTGAGTAAATTGGAACTATCTTCGCGGGCCATCGGTGAGAATATATCTACGATGCCGTTAGAAAAGCTTACTCGGTATTGCGGGTCCTCTTTAACGATAGCTTCGACTATTCCTCGAAAAGATTTATTATGAAACTCTAAATTTAGTGGCCGCGTCGTAGCTTCCCGGTCTGCGTATTCAATAGCC
>DATKEV010000040.1:0-3499 GCA_035511855.1 Candidatus Udaeobacter sp. | reverse complement strand
GATTTGTCGTCATTGTCGTGCGCGAGAATCACGTTCACGCCGTAAACGCGGAAGGGATCACGCTCCGGACCGCCGCCCTGCGGCTTGGGCAGGCCGTCCGGCGTCTCTTCGTCGTGCTCGCCTTCGCCCTCGCGCTCCTTGAAGGGATCGAGGTTGTCGAGAAGGTGGTGGCGCACTTCTTCGAGATATTCCGCGACGCTGTTGCCGGGATATTTTTCCTTGAGTTCTTCGATGACGCCGTCTACCAGCACGGAGGCGGCTTCCTGCTCCAAGTAGCTCAACTCGCTGGCCAGTTCGCGCGAAAGCGTGAGAGTTTTCCGGTACACCACTGTGAATTCCTGACGGAACTGCTCGTACTTTCGCTCGATGTCTTCGGCAACGGGGTTTTCAAGTTTGCCTTCGTGCACCATCTTGGAGATGTCCTCGATGGGCACCATCTGGCCTTCGAGCACGGGAAAAATCTCCGGCAGCGCCACCGCGCCCACCTGCATGTGGCCGAGGGCAAATTGTTCGCGCGCGATCCGGCGCGTGAAATCGTCCATCAATTCCTTTTCGCGCACGGTGAAGCGCTCGACGATGCGCCCTTTTTGCCGCTGGAACGGCTCGCCCTCGAACACCTGGGGAATCCGGCGGCGCAGAAAATCGATTCCTGCCTGCATGTCTTTCTTGAAGGAGTTCGCCTGGCCACGCGGGAGCGCCAGCAGACGCGGACGGTCCGTTAATTTGAAATTGTTGACGTAGCAGCGGTCGAGCGATTCCTTGGTCGGAGGGTGAAGCTCTTCGATCATGCGCGCGATGGTTCCGCCGCGGCTGGTACCCGCCAGTCCGCAGACAAAAACGTTGTAGCCGGGGGCCGAAAGTTCCGCGCCCATCTTCAGCGCGCGCAGCGCGCGCTCTTGCCCGATGAAGCCTTCGCGCAACTCCGCTTGCGCGGTGGTTTCGAAGGGGATGCGCGAGAGCTCGCACCTCCACCTCAGTTTCGCCGCGGGAAGCTCAGTGGGCTTCGTGGCAGGTTTGATGGTCATGAAATCCTTCGAGCGCGTTACTCTAGCACACTCAAGTGATACCCTCACGGCGAGACGATGTGCATGTTATCGAGCGGTTATCGGCGGGCTTTCCGGGCGCTCCATGTACACAGTAAGAACGCTTGCTGCCGTTGCAACAAGGATCGGGCCCAGCACCAGGCCAAGCATCCCGAAGAGGCCGACGCCGCCAACCACGCTGATGAAGATGACCAGCGCACTCAATTCCGTGCGTCCGCCGAGCAACAGCGGCCGCAGGACGTTGTCCACAATCGTTGACACGCCCGCGCAGATCGCCAGCAGCAGGATGGCGCGCCCCCAATGCCCCGTGAAGCCGAGCCATAAAGACGCCGGCACGAAGATCAGACCGGAACCCACCACGGGCACGAGCGAAAAGAAAGCCATGGCTACGCCCCAGAAAAGCGGGGTCGGCAATTTCACGATGGCGAAGCCCAGGCCACCAAGAATCCCTTGAATCGCGGCGATGATCAGGCTGGTCGCGACGCTCGCGGAAATGAGGTCGCTCGCCTGCTTCATCATGGCGTCCCGGTGCTCGGCGTCAAAGGGCAGAATGCTGCGGACTCCGCGGATAATCTGATCGCCGTCGCGAAAGAAATAGAACATCGCAAAGATCATCACGAAAAGGTCGAAAATGAAGGCCGCGATGTTTCGCAGGATGGTGCCGAGGCGCTCCGCGAGGTAACCGGCCTCTTTCTGAACGGCTTGGGACAGCATCTCGAGCACATCGGCGTTGGGATCCAGTCCAGGAACATGCTGCGCGATCCAGGCCCATTTTTTGGCAACGGTTGGCGCGTGTTCTTCCACGATGGAATGTTGCACGCCGCGCGAAATCGAAAACGCTTCGCGCACGAACAGGGTAGTCACGAAAATTGCGGGGACGATGAGCAAAATCGTTACTGCCAGCGTGCTGACGACCGAAGCGCGGCTTGGAGACAGTTTCCGCGCTAGCCGGCCGTGCATGGGATAGAAAAAAATCACCAGAATGGCGGCCCATCCGAGGGGGGCGAGAAACGGTTCGTAGATCCGGAAAACGAGGTAAATGAGGAGCAACAACACGCCGTAAGAAAGGACGGTAGTCAAACGGTCACTGGTTGTCGCGTTCGAGGAGGGAACAGGATTCTGAGTCGTCATATAATGTTGATAGACTGAACGAAGACTGATAACTTCCGGTCTACGCTCCACCGGGTCGCGCGCGAATCATCGAGCCCATTCAGAATGTCTACGAAGCCCATTCCGCTCACTTCCTATCAGATCCGTCTCCTTGCTGTACTTGCTTTGATCAATTTTGTCAACTTCGCGGCGCGGCAGGTCTTCGTTCCGCTGATCCCCCTGCTGCGCGATCATTTCCATGTCACGGATGCCGAGCTCGGTTCGCTGCAAACTTTTCTGCTGGTGGTTCTGGCGGTGGGCAGCATCCCATTTGGATTCCTGGCCGACCGCTTCAGCCGCAAGTCGATCATCGCGATTGGCATCGTGTGCTGGAGTGTGGCGACGTTCGTGGGCGGCCTCACCGCCAATTTTCTATTCTTCCTGATCGCCAGATCGTTTGTCGGGCTTGGCGAAGCTGCCTACGCGCCTGCTGCGCAATCCATGATTTCCGGCGGCTTCCCGCAGGAACGCCGTGCCGTCGCGCAAGCCATCTTCGCTTCCGGCATGTTGCTGGGAGGCGCTGCCGGCCACGTTCTAGGCGGGATCATTGGTCAGCGATACGGTTGGCAGGAAGCGCTTTTTGTCGTGGCACTCGGAGGCATTATTCCAGGGATCGCTCTTTTCCGGATCGAGGAGCCGCCGCGCGGACCGCGCTCTGAAGTTGTGCCCATCTGGCGGCTTCTGCAGGTGCCAGCGTTTGTGGCCATGATCTGCGCGGGGATTTGCATCACGTTCTCTAGCGTGTCGCTCATAACCTGGAGCACGGATTTCGCCGTCAACTACAAGGACTTCAGCTTGCGCGAAGCCTCCGTCTCCCTAGCGGTCATTGGGCTGTCATCGGCGCTCTTAGGCGTCTTGACTGGCGGGTTCGTTGCGGACCGCCTGCATCGGAGTTTTTCATACGGGAGGATTATCGCCGTCGTAAGCGCATTCCTGCTCGCGACTCCGTGCCTGTTGCTGGCCATTCAATCAGAAGAGAAATCCACCGTGCTGATCGGTCTGGCGATTGCTTTCTTTTTCATGTCCTGGTATCACGGGCCGGTGACCGCCGTTCTCCATGACATGATGCCGCGGCGCGCGCACGCCACCTCGATCGGCGTCTACATGTTTGCCACGCAGCTGATTGGCGGTTTGGGCCCGCACGTGATCGGGAGGATTTCCGATTTTCGCGACCTGCAGCTTGGCCTGCAAATCGCGGTTGCAGTACTGGTTTGCGGAGCGCTGCTTATGCTGCTGGTAATCCACTTTATCCGGAGGGATGGGATTCGGCATTCCTGCCTCGACGCTTTCCACGTCGAACCCGGCGA
>DATKEV010000039.1:0-2389 GCA_035511855.1 Candidatus Udaeobacter sp. | reverse complement strand
CCTGAAGAAGAACAATTATTTTTTCCTAACGGTGATCCACCGGCACGATCAAAAACTTCTGCATACCTACGCGCAAATGCTATTGACGCGTGGCGTCGAGGGATTCATTACCATTGACACATCCATCGAAGATGGACTGGGACTGCCCACGGTGGCGGTCGCGGGACATAAGCCCGTCGAAGGCGTGACGAATATCATTCTGGATCACAAGCGCGCGGCAAGGCTGGCGCTTTCGCATTTGCAGCAACTGGGCCACGAGAATATCGCCTTCATCAAAGGGCAAACCATCAGCTCCGATTCGCATGTGCGTTGGAGCGCGATTTGCGCGGTGGCCCAAGAACTTGGCGTTCGAATCCACCCAGAGCTGACGATTCAATTGGAAGGCATCGACTCGACGCCGGGAATCGGCTACCCGTTCGCGAAACAATTGCTCGCGAGGAAGCATCCGTTCACGGCACTTTTCGCTTACAACGATATTTCAGCGATCGGCTCAATCTGGGCCATACGCGAAGCCGGATTACGCGTGCCAGAGGATATTTCTGTCGTTGGATTTGATGATATTCCGGGGGCGGCTTTCTCCGAGCCGGGACTTACGACCGTCCGGCAACCGCTGGTTCGCATGGGGCAAATAGCGGCGCAAACCGTTGTCGATCAAATTGAAGGACGAAGCGAGTACGTGCAGGAAATTGCGATTGAGCCGGAATTCGTTGTCCGGGGATCCACCGGACCCGCATCGATGCGGGCACCAAGCCGCGTGGCCAGCAGCGCGAGGCCCCTGCAAGCAGGTCATGCCGCCGAATAGGCTTTCTCGTTCAGGTTGTAAATCCAAACTCGATTCTTAGAGCTACTGATTTTCTATTTCTCTTTTTCGGAGAAGCGTGCAACTGATACCTGGCTAGTCCGAAGAATTGGAGGGACCACCAGCGACCAAAGAGGAACGGGAGTCGTAGACGGGAGTCATCCTTCGAGAGCCGAGGCGATTGATCCAGGGAAAAAAGCGTTCGATGGCGACGAAGAGTTTGCCGTGGAGTGTGATGATCTGTTCGCGCTTGCCGCGGGCCACGGCCCGGAGGATCTGGCGGGCGGCTTTCGAGGTGGGCATTTGGATCCAAGGGGGAACGGGATCGTGGGCGCTGGCATGAAGCGATCCCTGATTGTCCACGCGGCGAATATTGCTGACCACGAAGCCGGGGCTGATGAGGGTGAGTTTGACTCCAGCGCGGCGGAGCTCGGATGTTATCGAATTGGCGAGAGCGCGGACGGCGAATTTGCTCATGGAGTAAGGCGAGCCACCGGGAGTAGCGACCCAGCCGGAAACGCTTCCGATGATGGCCAGATTTCCGCGGGATTTCTCAAGCTCAGGCAGGGCGGCGTAGGCGGTGCGAAGCACGCCGAAGACGTTGGTTTCGAACTGGCGGCGATAGTCTTCGAGGGAAAGCTTTTTGAAAGCACCGACGACGCCGAAGCCGGCGTTGGCGAAAACCACGTCGAGCTTGCCGTACTGGCGGACGGATTCCGAGACGGCAAGTTCGAGAGCACCGTCGCGCGCGACATCGCAGGGGACGATGAGAGGTGTTGGGTGGCCTTGCGCGGCGATTTTCCGGGCGAGGAGGTCCAACTGTTCTTTGCGGCGCGCGGCCAGAGTGAGCTTTGCGCCGGCTTGAGCGAGCTGCAGCGCGAGTTCTTCGCCGATGCCGGAAGAGGCTCCGGTGATGAGGATGGCTTTGTCGCGGTAAAAGGAATGTGAGCTGGTCATTTTCCTCTTCAGCCTCTTGCTGGTGCGAAGATACGTTAGCACAGACTCGATGGGCTGCTCGGGCGCGGACAGAGCGCTGAGTGGGAAAGCGGGGAAAGAAGGACAGGTGCTCCGAAGCAAGTGTTGCGCGAAGCCGACTGGTTCCAAGGTAAGAATGCCGCCGGCTAGTCATGCGAAAGGTGCCGAAGCCTGCCAACTCGCGAGGCGAATCAATGAACAACTAGCCGACATCGTCTCAAAACATCCCACGCGCTTCGGCGCAATGGCAACGCTACCGGCGCTGGCAGCGACTGATGGTGTGCTCGGAGAGATGGCGTACGCACTCGATGCGCTGAAGCTTGACGGCGTCGCGACCACGACAAGCACCAATGACATCTACCTTGGGGACACGCGTTACGACCCTTGGTTTGAGGAGATGAACCGCCGCTGCGTCACGCTGTTTGTGCACCCAGTCCCAGCCAAGGCATCTCGCTCCGTCGATCTCGGCATCGACGTGTCGATTTTGGAGTTCATGTTCGACACCACGCGCATGCTCACCAACATGATCTTCAGTGGGGCCAAGAACCGCTTCTCGAATATCAAGATCATCTCAACCCATGGCGGAGGAACGATTCCATACTTGATGACGCGTAT
>DATKEV010000038.1:0-7010 GCA_035511855.1 Candidatus Udaeobacter sp. | reverse complement strand
GCGGTCGTGGCGTCGTATCGGCCGATGGCAAGACCCGCACGGTCACCATCACGGGAACCGATTCGAAGGGCAAGAAGTACACCACCACAGCCGTGTACGACAAGCAATAGAGGGAGCTACTCGATAGCGCCAGCAACAGCTATGCCCTTCCGCTCGTTTCCCGACGGGAGGGCATGAGTTCGGCTGTATTTTTCCTTCGAAGTCAGACGTCTCGCACAAAAAGCCGACTAGACGCGTCCGACGATGGCTTCCTGTTTGCCGACAATACGGCAACTATCTCGCCTGGCAGCTCGAATCGAGACGCCCAGTGCGGCCACACCTGCGAGAGGCGCATTTGCTGGGCACTAGACCAAGACTGTTGAGGCGCCGAGTGCGTCGCAAGGGACGAACCGGAAACCACTCTATTCCTCGCGGAGGGCCCTCAGCGGGTCGAGCTGGGCCGATCTGCGGGCTGGAATGTAGCAGGCGAGCATGGCCACTGCTGCGAGGAGCAGTGGTGCGCCCAAGAGCAAGAGGGGATCGTTCATACCGACCCTGAACGATTCTACGAACATATTCGCTAGCGCCGACACTATTTTTGCAAGCCCGATCGCGCCCAAAAATCCGAGAACGGTTCCAATGCTTACCAGGGCTGCGCCTTCGCGCAGCACGAGGCGCAGCACTTGCAGCTTGCTTGCGCCTAGCGCGGTGCGGATGGCGATTTCCTTGCGCCTTTGCGCTACCGAATAGGCCGTAACTCCGGCGAGGCCAATGGCGGCCAGCACCAAGCCAAACACGCCAATTCCACCGTAGGTTTGGACGGAGAACCGCAACGCGGCGCGGCTGCGATCCAGGTAAGCGCCGAGCGTTTGCATACCGAAGATATTCAGATTGGGATCGGGCAAAGCGATCTCGTTGCGAATGGCGCTCAGCGCATCCGCCCCGGCGTCCGACCGCACGAGAATGGTCATACCACCGGCCGGAGGCCGGGCAAAATTGCGCTGCGTTAGCGGCAAATAAATTATGGATTGGATGAGTCCGTTTACATCCTTCAAGTCGCGGATAACCCCTACCACCTCATAGGATTGCTTGTCGTCCCTGACGCGCTTTCCGATGGCAGTGCCATTTCCGAAAAATCCACGCGCGGCACTCTCATTCAGGACCACGGGCAAGACCTTCGACGCGTCTGCGTGGCTCTGTTGATCCCGTTCCTCGAACTCCCGGCCGGCCAATAGCGGCTCGTTGAGCGTGGCAAAATAGCCCGCTCCCACAGTTTGCTCGAACATTTGCTTCAGTACGCGCGAGGATCCCGGCGGGTCTTCCGCGGACACTTGGGTGGGTTCAATTTCGCTGGTAAAGGGCGGCTGCGCGGCCAGGGTGATGCTGCGAGCCGAGCCGACGGACTTGAGCCGCTCTGGAAGCTCCTCGAACAGGGCCTGCGCTTTTTCGGGCGCGTAGCCGTCGCGCACTGGGTCGAGGGATAAGAGATACATGGTGTTCGGATCGAACTTGGTTTGGATGTTGCTTCCTCTGCTGATTCCGATTACCAGAAATCCCGTGATCAGCAGCAGCATGAGCGATGCCGCAACCTGAGCTACCATCAGTAAGTTGCGCAGACCGATGCGCCGATAGCCAGGTAACTGAAGCGCCGAGCCCTCTTTGAGCGCCGGGGTCAGGTCGGCTTTCGTGGCTTGCAGGGCGGGCGCCAGGCTGAATCCGATGCCGCACACAATCGCGACGCCGAACGCGAAAACGGCTGCGTGCCAATCCAGGTTGAAATTGGATTCGATTGGCACCGTCATGGGCAGGGAGAAGTGAGCGTTCAGTACCCCGAGACCATACGCGAGGGCAAATCCCGCAATGCCGCCCAGCAGCGAGAGCACAATCCCTTCGCTCATCATCTGCCGGACCAACCGGAAACGGCTGGCCCCGACCGCCAGGCGAATCGCCAACTCTTTGCGGCGATTGGCGCCGCGCGCGATCAGCATGTTTGCCAGGTTCATGCAAGCAAGGGTAATCACCAGACCCATGAGCGCGACAAAGAATCCGATCAGCGCGGGCTTTATTTTTCGGGGAATCGGCATGCTGGTGCTTGCCGAGAGTAGAGTTACGCGTCTGCCTTTGTCCACACGCAGTGATACCGAAGGATCCTGCTCGTCGAGACGGCGGTTGATTGCGTCGAGACCGGCTTCCGCGGAGTCAATCGTGACGCCCGGCGCCAGGCACATCAGCGCCAGGAACTCCTTGGCATTGCGTTGATGCAGCACGTCGTTGGCGAGCTCCGGAGCTAGCGCCGCTGGTGCGGTGATGGGAACGAAGAGCTCGGACGGGTGGATGGCGAGGGCGCCATTGAAATCCTTCGGCGTGATTCCCACGATGGTAGCAATTTGCCCATTCAGTCGAAGGATCTGGCCCAGAGCGTTGGGAGAGGAGTTGAGGCGATTGCGCCAGAAACGATCGCTAATCACCACCACGGGCGCATCGCCGGGTTTGTCGACCGCCGCGCTGAACACTCTTCCACGTTGGGGTTGCACGCCGAGCACGGAAAAATAATCGGCGGATACGAGTTGCCCGAAGACGCGCTCGGGTTTGGCGTTCAGATCGCCTTGGAAAGTAACATTGAATGGGATGCCGGTCTCGAAGGCAGCGACCCCAGCGAACAGGCTCCTTTGCTCCCGATACTGCTCGATGTAGTAGTACGAGACAGGCGCGAGGTCGGCATCGGCGGACTCCTGAATCATCACCAAGCTCTTGGCATTCGCCGCCGCCGGCAGCTCGCGAAATAGCACCTCCCATTTTGAGCTGTACACGTTGGTGGTCAAGCCAATTCCCAAACCCATCGAAATGATGCCAACCAGCGCGAATCCGGGAGACTTGATCAGCGCTCGCCAGGCATAGCGCATATCGCCGCGCATTTCGCTCAGGTATTCGAGCGGCACACGCATCGCGATGTCCGCGATCAGCCGTATTAATCCGGCAGTGCCATACCTTTTCGCGATCTCGTCCACGACGTCTTCCCCGAGTTGCATCACCTCAGTGCCATACGCCAATTTGAATTCGTGCGGAAAGGCCTGCGCCAGCCGCCGGTAGATGCGCCATGCGAAATTCATTCCGTCACCATGCCTTGTTTCGTTCGCCCTTGTTTCACTCGAATGACATGAACCAATTCCTGCAGGCGCTCACATTCCGCGTCGAGCACTCGCCTGCCGAGGGCCGTCAGCCGGTAATAACGGCGTCGCGCGTCGTCCAATTCCGGCGCGGGCCGTTCGTCGGATTCCTCGATCAGGTCCGCCTCGATTAGCCGCTTGATCGATCCATACAATGTTGCTGGCCACAATCGCACTCTTCCGGTCGTACGATTCAGCACTTCCTGCATGATTCCGTAGCCGTGCTGCTCTCCACCCGCAAGCGACAGCATGATGTGAAACCAATGGGTCTTGAGCGGAATGAACTTCTGAGGATCGACTCGAGTCATGCCGATATCTATATCATTCGATATCTATACGTGTCAATAGGTATGGAGCTTTGCTGGCGAGTGACGGGCTACCCGGAAGTTAGGCCCAGAGAGATCGTAACTGTAGAGTGGCCGGGCGCCATTGCTGGCGCCCAGCCCTCTAAGAACCGGACTTGAAGGTTTCCCGTCATCCGGCTCGAGCGCCCAAAAACGCCCCCATGAAAAACGAGGACGCGGCCTGATTCAAAACGAATAAGGCCTACTCGATACTGGCTTGCTGCCGATTCGCACGGCGGCGGGAATTCCGCCCGCTGCGTGTGAAGCCGCACCAACGGGTTGCCCCGTCGTCATTTGCTTTGCTTCATACATCGGTTCCTCAAGAGGTCTCGAGCTTGAGCACCAATAGGAAGTCAGCTCCGTTTCCGGCGAGGTGATGTTGTCGCCCTGAGGCGACGCAACCTCTATCTGCCCGATTACCGGGCAGCCTTCGCTTGCTCCCATTTCCGTTACCCGCATCGCCATCGGTCCATCTTGCGATGGACTTTCCCCTTGCGAGGAGCGCTACGGGCTTACCCTGTTCCGCTGAAATGACGCGATCGGTTAGGTCTGCTCTATACGCCGGCAGTGTTGTTTACTCATGGCCGAGGATCCGGAAGCCTCGGCACTCACTGCAAGAAGAGCCGCGCAGCATGTTAGGCTCTCTTCGGCTGACGACGCTTACGAGCATTTGCATATTCTGACCCTACGACCAAGCCTAGGCCCGCTCCACCTTATGCTGGCAGATACACCGTGGCCTCGCGGTTTCGGTGCCGCTCTTGCGAGCGTGGGTACATTGTCCAAGGGCTCCAGAACAGTTCGTTGCCTCCCCGCTCTGCCTTGTAGGCTACGCGCGATGAGACGCGCGGTCTGATGGAATTCCTCCTCTGCCGAGTAGCCAGGCGCGATTACTCGCGCCCAGCCCTCTAAGAACCGTGCGTAACACTTTCGCGTTACACGGCTCGAGCACTCAACAACGCCCCCTTAACGAACGAGGACGCAGTCTTATTCAAGTGCAATTAAGACCTACTCGATACTGGCTTACAGCCGATTCGCACGGCGATGGAAAAGTCACCAGGCGTGTGGGAAGCCGCACCAACGGCTTGCGCCGTCGTCAACCGAGTAGCCAGACCCCATTGCTGGGGCCCGGCCCTCTCAGAACCGGACGTGAGACTTTCGCCTCATCCGGCTCAAGCCCTTCGAACGCCTCTTTCAGGGAGACGCGGCTTCGATACGGAAAGATGCTGGCGGTGAACCGTGTCATGGCACTCTGGATGAAGTAGTAGGCGGTTTTCGGCACTCTTTGACCCACCCCGCACAAGGGGGACGCAATAGTGCAAGCGCCATCCTGTAGTCCGCGTAATTGGTGTAGTGCAGACCGTGCAGAGCCCGCGCTGCTCGTTCCAGATATAGCGAAGTGTACGAGTGCCCCGAAATGTCTCCCGCATGTGATCTCCTTCGCGATTCTCGAAGTAGGTTTCGTAGGCAGGATCGTAGGGATTAGCTTCGCCTTTAACCTTGACGTGTCGTTGGATGGGAGTGCTTTTGGCGAGGTGCAGCCAGACTCTGTTTGGCTGCCCTTGATCATCACAGGTTTCGCCAAAGAAGGTCCAGTCACGGTCCCCACGGCGCCCAAAGTATTTCGGTTTGAGCCAGTGTGGATTTTTGTTCTGGTGCCTTTTGCGTGCCCATTGCCATAGACTAAAGAGGATGGAGTGATCGACGCGTCCGAATGTGCGTTTGCTCACTACATGCCGATGATAGTTGGCCCAGCCACGGATCTTGGGGTTGAGCTGCTCGATCAGAGCGGCGGCAGACATGCCCCGAGCGTCTTTGATGGTTTGTCGGATTCCATCCAGGAAGGTTTTCACATTTTTCTTGGAAGGCGTAATGAGCAGTTTCCCGTTAGAGTACCTGCGCACATTTTGTCCGAGAAAGTCAAAGCCTTTCTCCACGTGTGTAATGACCGTCTTTTTCGGAGAGAGTTCGAGCCCTCGTTGTTGCAGAAATTGTTCAACAACGGGCTGGACCTCTCCTTCCAGTAGCTCTTTCGATTTACTGGTGATGACGAAGTCATCCGCATAACGGATGAAGTTCACAGAGGAGGATTTACCCCCAAGAGACTTAAGACGTTTCTCCTGCGGGAATTTTTCCTGCAGGAGTCGCTCCAGTCCATCCAACGCGCAATTGGCGAGCGCTGGGGAGATAATTCCGCCTTGTGGAGTTCCATCCGTCGTTTCGTGAAGGACGTGTTTGTCCATATATCCGGATTTCAGCCATTTTTGAAGAATGGTGCGGTCCATAGGGACGTGCGCCAGAAGCCAATCGTGGGAAATCTTGTCAAAACAGTTTTTAACGTCGGCTTCCAGAATCCACTGCGTGTTCGGTGCGCGAGACAGCGCGTTGAAGCACTGTCCAATCGCATCGGCGCAGGACCGTTGCTGACGAAACCCGTAGGAGTTTTTATCAGCAGTGGTTTCCACAACGGGATCGAGTGTGAGCAGATGCAAAGCTTGCTGTGCTCGATCGAACATGGTGGGAATTCCTAAGGGACGCTTCGTTTTCCTGTCCGACTTTTTCGGAATGTAAACACGTCGTAAGGGCAGAGGTTGATAGCCTCTGCGTTTGAGGTCATGTACTGCTTTTATTTTTTCCTCTGGTGTATCCCAGATAATGCGGTCTACGCCGGCGGTTTTCTTGCCATTGTTTTCCGTCACTCGTCGAACGGCGAGAACCTTGCCGCTATACGAGCAGGTGAGCAGACGTTGCAAGGCTTGCACCTTGTTCCATCGACCAACCTTCGTTGCCTGCACGATACGCACCTGGAGTCGACGAACGTTGCGGTGGATGACCTGCCAGTCAATGGCATACCATTCTGCCGCTTCGCGTGAGACCGCACCAACAGTTTGCACTGTCGTCATTTGCTTTGCCCCAAGAGTCGATTTGCCAAGCTATCTCGTGTGAAGCACCAAATGGGAAGTGGGCTCGCTTTCGCGATCGGTGATGTTGTTCCTGTGAGAAACTCAACCGATATTCGCTCCATTACAGAGCGACGTTCGCTTTTTCCTTTAATGCTGTCCGCACCGCTGTCGATCCATCTTGCGATGTGTCTACCCCTTGCGGGGAACGATACGGATTTACCCTGTTCCGTTGGAATGACGCGATGGGTTAGGACCGAGTAGCGGAACGACCTTGCGGTCGCCCCGCCCTCTAAGAACCGTGCGTGATGGTTTCCCGATCACACGGCTCAAGCCCTTCGAACGCCTCTTTCAGGGAGACGCGGCTTTGATACAGAAAGATTCTGGCGGTGAACCTTGTCATGGCACTCTGGATGAAGTAGAACGCGGTTTTCGGCACTCTTAGACCCACCCCGCACAAGAGGGACGCAATGGTGCAAGCGCCATCCTGTAGTCCGCGTAATAAGTAGCTTGCAGACCGTGCAGAGCCCGTGTTGCTCGTTCCAGATATAGCGAAGTGTACGAGTGCCCCGAAATGTTTCCCGCATGTGAAATCCTTCTCGTTCTTCAAAGTAGGTTTCAAA
>DATKEV010000037.1:0-61449 GCA_035511855.1 Candidatus Udaeobacter sp. | reverse complement strand
CCGCCTTTATGGGACCTTGGATGGCAGACACCATCCGCCAGTGCGACGGCCTCACGGCGATGATGAGTTACTGGACATTCTCCGATGTCTTTGAAGAACAGGGCGTGGTGAAGACGCCGTTCTATGGCGGGTTCGGGTTGCTCGCGGAGCGCAGCATCCCCAAGGCGGCGTTCAACGATTTCGCGCTTCTTCACCAACTCGGCGACACGCGCCTGGACGTGAACTCCGATTCAGCCCTCGTCACGCGCCGCAAAGACGGTTCGCTCGCCGTGGCTGTGTGGAGTCTCTTCCTCCCCGAAGAAGCAGGTTCACCCAAGACAGTCACACTGCACTTCAAGGGTCTCAACACTTCGCAATCCGCTCGCATCACCATTGTGGACAAGGAACACGGCTCGCCGCTTCCTGCGTGGGACAAAATGGGCCGCCCGGAGTTCCCCGCAATTTCGCAGATCGAAGCACTCCGCAACGCTGCCACGCTGCCCGCTGCGCAGTCCCGACCGATCGAGAGTGGCTCCCTCGCACTCACGCTTCAGCCCCACGCCCTGGCACTTATCGAGATCAACCCGTAGTCCACAGACTGCGCGAAGTCATTAGCGCATGAAATGCCGGCGCTATTGCTTGTGGAACCCCGCGCGGGCCATTCCATTTTTCACGGCATCGTTCTTCATGAAGTGCTCCCAAACGAAGCCGGTTCGTCCGTTTTCCACCATCAGAAGTGTAATTCCCAGGTCAATCCCAATCACGTCTGGGTTGTACCAGTCTTTGAGCGGATTAAAAGCATCCACGAAGCCGTATTTTCGCCAAGCATGTTTCGCATATTTTTCACGGATCGTCTGAAGTACGCGCATCGCCTCGGCCGGTAAAAAGGGCAGAGAGCCTCCCGCCGCGCTGGGGACGATGCTGCCGTCAATCGGTCCCATCGGAGGCGGCCCGCCCCACGCCACGTATCCATGGGCCGAGTCCGAAGCGGTTATTCCCCACAAGTCTTCGTTGTAGTCCGGAAATTGTTTCGCCAGTTCCAGACACCATAGCCTGTGGACCTTCGTTGCGATCACCGAATTTTCGAAGTAGTTCGCGTAGGCGTCACGTTTCCCGCGGAAGTCGAACCACGCGTGCGAATACTGGTGCACAAAGAGCGGAGCATGCGACCCGATAAAGTGCAGGCCGCTAAATTCAAACCGCGGACGTTCCCACGCATCCCAGCACTCCTTCGGCAATGGATGCGTCGAAGACCCAAGGCCGAGCAGGTAAATCATCATCAGCTCGCTGTAGCTATCCCACCGCGACTTGAGGAACCCACCCTCCGGTGTCCAGCCCATAGACAGCGTTTTTTCTCCCTGCAGCAGCCAGCCCCAATCCACGCGCTCGTATATCTTCGTGGCCAGGTCGCGAATCTCGGCATCGTCAAAATACGCCCGGCAAGCCAGCGCCCCACAGAGGAAGATGGATGTATCGATCGAGGACACTTCCGATTGAAAATCGCGGTCGCCATTCCGCATGTTGAGGAAATGAAGGAAAAACCCATTCCTATGACTCAAGCGAGTGCCGGCAAAACGGAGCGTGTTTCGAACGCGCTCGCGGATTTTCTTGCTATCTTCCCAACCCCGATGGTCCGCAATGCACAGAGCAGTAAGCCCAAATCCAGTCGCAGCAATGCTCGCGGTTGTACGAGCATCCGGGCCGTCTGCCTGGCTGCGGTCTTTTACGAGGCCGGTATAGGGATTCGCTTCTTCCCAAAAATATCGGAAGCCGGCTCGCTCCACCTCTTCCAGGAGAGCGTCTTCCTTGGAAGAGAACCGATAATTCGCTGGATCGCCGAGCGACAAAGGTGCGGGCTTGCCCTGGATTGGCAGCGAAAGCCTTTGTGCCGAAGGTGGCGGGTTCCGTAAAATGCGTAACGCAAGGTAGGCAGAAAAACCTAGCGGGCCTATAACGGCAATGTCCCTGACCTGCCGTAACCATGCCCGCCTAGAGGTCTTCTGAATGGTCACCGCAGGCTCCGCCCTTAGAGTGGCCAATATCCCGCTCCAAGGAATATATTGGCAAGTCTAAATCATACTTTCGTTATTGCCCCGGAGCAAAATTCCCCATGAGAAAAGGTGCAGGCAGGGTTTCCATCGCCATGATATCGACGACTGAGACAGTACGTGCAGCGCTTATCGGGCAATTCCGACCCCGAGGCATCGCTTCTCCAAGAGGCATAGAAGGATACGGTTGCGGCAGAGAAAAATACTGTCAATTCAAGGGCAGAACTGCCGTTCTTTTAGCGCGAGAAGGGATACATGGCCCAGCCGATTCCCACTCCGACCAGAAGGAAGAGCAACAACGACCACACGATATATTTGAAGCGCTCGACCGGCTGCCTGCGGCTCAAGAATCCGAAAGCCATCGAAACGAACAGCGCGAAGAGCAGCATCGCTTGCAGATGACTGAGCTTGAATCCGGCTCCACCGATCATGCTTTTCGCCCCCGCGCGGCTTCATAAGCATGGAGTGCCGCGAGCAAATTCAAGACGCCCGCGGTCGCCAGGAAGCGCGTTCCATAGTCGCCGCCCGCGTGAGACACGTCGGGACCGCTTTTCTCCAGCGTCCTCGCCAAGAGGTAGAAGGTTCCCGTGCCCAGATCCGCAAGATAGCCCAGCGAATCAAACGCGTCGTTTCCATTCGAACTGAAGAGGTTCCCGCGCATCCCTGCGCCGAAGAATACGAGCAATCCGACCAGCAAGAAACAGGCAACGGCCCTGCCCCACATTTTCAGCAACGCATGGCCTAATCCCGGCAACAGCCATCCGGCAATTCCGATGATGAAGGCGATCTTCTCGCGCTGCGAATACTGTTGTGGCGCCGCTTGTGCGGTCGTCTCTTCCGTCATCATTCTTCCTTCTGCGATTCGCCTAGGCCAGCAAAGCCAGAATTTCGTTCTGAATCGCGCCTGTTACGCGAGCTTCTTTTTCGTCGATATACACATTCACTTCGCTTCTTACTCCGAATTCAGGCACATAGATTCCCGGCTCGATCGAATTGCATGTGCCGGCGATCACGTGCCGCGTGTCGTGCGTCTCCAGTCCGTCCATGTTCACGCCGTTGCCGTGGACTCTTTCGCCAATGCTGTGGCCGGTGCGGTGGAAAAAATATTTCCCGTAACCCGCTTTTTCAATAACTTGGCGCGCTGCTTTGTCCACCTGCCAGCCCTGAAGTGGCTTCCCGGCCGCGACATGCTTCTTGATCAGTTCGACAGCCGTATCGCGCGCATGGCGAACGATGCCAAAAATCTTTGCAAATTTCTCCGGCACTCGCGCACCAAGATAACCCATCCAAGTTACGTCATAATAAACGCTGGCTGGTTCCTTTTTCTTTGCCCAAACATCCAGCAACAGTAAGTCTCCCTCGCGAATCGGAGCGGCTTTCTCCGGCGTAGGACCATAGTGCGGATCGCTGGCGTTGGCATTGACGGCGATATCCGGCCCTTCCTCGGTCCACAGTCCGGCCGCGACAAACTCCTTGAGGATCCAACTCTTCAGATCGTATTCCGTCAGCGTCTTTTTTTCGCGCACGCTGCTCGCGGCTAACTGAAATGCCTCGCGCACGATTCGGTCGATAATCACGCCCGCGGATTCGTGCGACTCGCGTTGCTTGGCGCTCCAGCACGCCTCATATTTCTGCACCAGGTCCGCCGAACTGACCACTTTCGGGCCGGAACTGCGCACGAGTTCAATCGTCCCTGCATCCACCATCGCCACGTACGGGATCGCGTTTTTCGGTGAATATTGCATGGCTACGCTCTTCGCGCGCCCAAACATCTTTTTCAGGTTCTTTCTCAGCTCATCTTGCGCCGAGTAATACAGCGTCTCGCCGGGCAACGCCGCCAGCGACTGCGTCTCAATCTTGTGCACCAGTTTTTTTGGTGTCCCCTTCGCCGGAACGAAATAGAACCACCTTCTTGTCCTCATTCCTTCCGGCAGGCTCAGGATGTTCTGCGCGATGGGATCGCGCCCGCGAAAATCGTAGAACAGCCACCCGCCGAGCTTTGCGGCTCGCAAATCGCTTTGGATTCCGTGAATGTTTGCGCTCATCGGAAAGTCAGCTCCATCGCTTGAAACATTTCCATTTCCATGCCTTACGCATCCTGCTCGAACAATGCCAGGATCTGCTGTTGCGTCACGCCACGAATCTCCACTCGTTTTGTGCGGCTTCTTTCGCCGCTGAGAATTCTAACAGCCGACTTCGGCGTTTTCAAAAGCTGCGCCAGAAACTCAATCAGCGCTTCATTGGCGCGGCCTTCCACGGCGGGGGCCTGCAGCCGGACCTTCAACGCTCCCGCCATCTCGCCAGTGATTTCATCATTACTCGCGCGCGGCTGCACCCTGACAGCGAAAACAACCGCTCCGTCTCGTTCGCGGATATCCAGCATATTCCGGCGGGCCCGCCGCTACGGAGTGTTTCGCTGTCCGAAAAGCGCGGTGCCAACACGGACCTCGGTCGCGCCTTCTTCGATGGCCCATTCAAAATCATGCGACATGCCCATGGAGAGCACCGGCAATCCCAAGCTGAGTTTCTTCCTTACATCATCCCGCAATTCCCTCAAGCGCCGGAAATACGGCCGCACCTCTTCCGCTTTTTCCAGAAATGGTGGGATGCACATAAGTCCAGCAACCTCCAGATGTGGCAACTCCTTGGTCTTCTCCGCCAAGGTCAGAAAATCCTTAATCTCCACGCCGGTCTTCGTCTCTTCCGGCGCAACGCGCACCTCGATCAGTACGCGCAACTTGCCGATGATTCCGGCCTCTCCTCGGGCCCGGTCCAAACGCTGCGCCACTCCAAAATCATCCACCGAGTCAACGCTGTGAAACAGCCTGGCCGCCCGCGCGGTTTTATTGCTTTGCAAGTGCCCAATCAAATGCCAGGTCGCCGCCAATCCTTCTGTTCCGGCCCGCTTCCCGTCCCATTCCTGCACACGATTCTCGCCAAAGTGCCGCACGCCCGCTTCGTAAGCCACGCGAATCGCGCTCGCCGGATGGGTCTTTGACACACCAATCAAAGTGATCTCTTCGGCACGCCGCCCCGCACGCTCCGCCGCTCGCGCAATTCTTTCGTTAACACGAAGGAAGTTCTCTTGCACCGAATTTTGAGCCATAGTCAAATCGGAATCCTAGCACGCGCGGGATTGCAGCGCCGAATGTCTGCGGTTAGACTGACCTTCGACCGTTCGTCTCTCCCGGTCATTCATGGATTGAGGCTGGTTTGCGTTCACAACTCAGCAAACGCCCCCTTGGCAGACTCATCGCCATCGAAGGCATCGATGGCAGCGGCAAGCGCACGCAATTGGATCTGCTGGCCGCGGCGTTTGCTGCCGCCGAAGGCGGACACAGCATTTACTCGACGGGATTTCCTCAATACGACTCCTGGTTCGGCAAGATGGTCGGCCAATTTCTCAATGGTGACTTCGGTGCGCTCGACACCGTTGACCCGCACTTCACGGCACTCCTTTATGCTGGAGACCGATTCGAAGCCAAGCCTAAACTCGAAGCCGCTCTGAACAACGGCCAAATTGTTCTTGTGGATCGCTACATCGGTTCGAATCTCGCGCACCAGACGGCCCGCGTCCCAGCCCAGCAACGTGACGCCTTCCGGCGCTGGATCGAGCATCTTGAATACGGCATCTATGATCTCCCGCGCGAGGATTTGATTCTTTATTTACGCGTGCCTCCCAGCGAAGCGCAAAGGCTTGTGGTACAAAAGTCAGCGAGAAGCTACACCGCCGCCAAGCGGGATATTCTGGAAGCCAGCCTGCGCCATCTCGAAGAGGCTGCGGCCATCTACGATCTTCTCGCACGCGAAGCGCCTTGGGTGACCATCGAGTGTTTCGACGCGGCACGCGCCGCTATGCGCGCGCCCAAGGAAATCGCCCAGGATATTCTCGCCGCCGTGAATAAAGTCACCTCCACGCAGGTCGTGCGCGATTCCACGGCAGGTGGCAGCTGATCATGATAAGCGGGGGCTTTCAGGATTTTCTCGGCAACGAACGCATCGTCACCGCCCTCCGCGGCGCCCTTCGTACGGGCCGCGTTCCGCACGCGCTGCTCTTCACCGGCCCGCGCGGCGTCGGCAAATACACTCTCGCACGCATGTTCGCCCAGGCCGCGAATTGCGAACGCCTCCACGACGATTTCTGCGGCGAGTGCGCGACCTGCCGGCGCATCGCGCTGCTCGCGGATCCGCAAAAACTGATGGAGCAGGGACTCGTCGAACGCGGCGAGAGCGCCGACGCCGCTACCGTCGAGCGCATGCCGCTGATCCTGCAAACGCATCCGGACGTCTGGGCCCTCGTCCCCGATCCCGTCCGCCTGAAGAGTCCCGTGACGCGCCCCATGTTGCGTATCGGCCAGTTGCGCGCCGTCCAGCGTGCCGCTTACTTTCAACCCATGGGCCGCCGCCGCGTCTTCATCCTCGATGGTGCGGAGACGATGCGCTGGGACGTTGCTAATGTGTTCCTTAAAATTCTCGAAGAGCCGCCAGGCTCCACCGCCCTCATTTTGACCGCGCCTTCGCCTTATTCCTTGTTGCCCACCATCGTTTCGCGCTGCCTGCAATTCCATTTTGCTCCGCTGGCGCAATCCGCCGTGGAAAAAATTCTGAAAGAAAAAACCAGCCGCAAGCCGGCCGAAATCAAGCTAGCCGCGCAGCTCGCCGAAGGCAGTCCCGGCCTGGCCATCGAAATGGACGTCGCTGCCTCCTCCGAGCAGCGTAAGAACGCCCTTGGCATTCTTGAACACGCCGCTCGCGGCCAGGGCTTCGCTCAACTTTTCGCCGACACCTCCGCCCTGGCCAAAGACCGCGAATCCTCCTTTGAAGATCAAATTGCCGTTTTTTACAGCTTGCTCACCGATCTCCTCGAACTCACGTCCAAAATAACAGAGCCCGTTCTGCGCAACGCGCCGCTCGCGAAAGAGCTCGAGTCGCTCAGCAAATTCATCGATTCGGCCTGGGTTCTCCGCGCCATCAGGGGCTTTGACGAACTTCATGCTGGCGCGCGCCGCAATCTGAATCGCCAGCTTGGTCTCGATGCCCTGGCAGCATCGCTGGCACCGAACTCGGCGCAATTCGCTGAGCCCCGGTCTTGAGTTGCGCCGCCAAAAATTCGCCTTTACAAAATTCGTCGGCTACACTGTAACCCGCAGGCCCAATCACGCATCATAAGGATAGTCATTCAAACCGCAGCAGTTCAGAAGGAGCAGTCATGGTGAATCGCCGCATGTTTCGCCCGGGCTTTCCGGACATCAAGGAGCCCCTCGCGCCCCGCGCACCGCACAACAACGGCCCTATCCCGAGCAAGAAACCCGCTCCGCCAGAAATAACCCACGCTGAGAATTTTTATTGGGTCAAGCAGATGCAGTCGCACACCCCGATGGCCATCGTTCTCGAAGATGGCGAGGTGCTTCGCGGCACCATCGAGTGGTACGATCGCGATTGCATCAAGCTCACCCGTCAAGGCAGCCCGAACCTGCTCATTTTCAAGCGTGTGATCAAGTACCTCCATAAGGACGGCGAAGAGTCCGCCCAGGGCGGCGAGGAGTAGTCTCTCTATTTTTGGATGGAATGCCCGGCAGCTGCTCCAAAAGTGAGCAGCGCCTTTGCGGCCAACGACCCATTTTCGTTGAAAATCTCGCACTCGGTCACGACGAAATTCCGCCCCGCGCGCAATACGCGTGCGTCCGCTTTGATTCGCCCGCCCGGCACAGGCTCCAAATAATTAATGCTCAGCTCCACCGTGGCGATCTCCGTCCCGTTAGGCACTGCCGTGTACGCCGCAATCGCCGCCGCCGTATCGGCCAGCGCCGCCAAAATCCCTCCATGCACCACGCCATGAATCTGTTTATGGCTCGGCCGCACATCCATGCGGAAAATCGCTCGTCCCTCGTGTACGCTCTCTACATCGAAACCCAGAAGCTCCGTCGACCGGCTCTCTCTGATCCGTCGCCGGACGAGTTCTGTGACCCGCTTCTCCACTTTGGACATTCTCTTGGTCATCGCTCTTCGCCGCTTTCTCAGTAAGCAGTCAGCCCTCCATCCAGCGGAATCGCCGCTCCCGTGAGCCACGACGATTCCTCCGACGCCAGAAACACCGCCATTTCAGCCACATCCTCGGGCCGCCCGATACGTCCAAGCGGAATCGTCGCGATCCGCGCCTTCCGCAACGCCTGTCCTTGTTCACTTTCGTTGAACACGCCCTTCACCAGCTCCGTCTCCACGATCGAGGGACAAATGCAATTCACCCGGATCTTCTCATGCGCGTGATCGAGCGCCATGGCTTTCGTCAGCAATGTTACGCCGCCCTTCGACGCGCAATACGCGGCGCGATCCTTCACCGCCACCAGCCCAAGCACTGAGCCAATATTCACGATGGCGCCGCCGCCGCACTTCCGAAACTCCGGCAGCACCGCGCGCGAAGTGAGAAATGGCCCCTTAATATTCACCGTCATCAGCCGGTCCCACTCCCCTTCGCTGATTCCCTCAATCGTCGAAACATGCAGCGCGCCCGCACTATTTACCAGCACATTCAGCCGCCCAAATCGCTCTGCCGTGCCACGCACCGCCCGCGCGACCTCCGCGCCGCGCGTCACGTCACACTCCATCGCCAGTCCCCCGCCGCCCTGCTTTTCGATTTCGCGCGCCACTTCCCTGAGCTTTTCCAGACGTCTCCCCGCTACCGCCACTCCAGCGCCTTCCCGGGCAAACGCCAGCGCAATCGCGCGCCCAATCCCCGTGCCGCCGCCTGTTATCAGCGCTACCTTGTCGGAAAGTCGTGTCACGGATTTCCCCGCCCCCGCGTCTAATAGGGTGCCGCGACGCCCGTTGTTTGGGCCCCGCGGGTGGGCGCGACTCTAGCATCCGGCTTCCAGTCTCGCAAGCGGTTGTACTGACGGTCGTAGCGGCCAGACTCCAGCCCGGCCTGTAGTGGCGGGTCTTCAGACGCGTGCTTCTCTATCTTGTCTGTATAGACGGTCGGAACGGAATCGGTTGTATCGTATAGGCCGTCATCGACGCGACGGAAACTCGAAAACAGCTCTCATGCGCATCGGCATCACCTGCTATCCCACCTACGGCGGCTCCGGCGTCGTCGCCACCGAACTCGGCATGGAGCTCGCCGCGCGCGGCCACGACATTCATTTCATCAGTTACGCCCCGCCCATCCGCATGAATCGCGATGGCCAGCGCATCCATTTCCACGAAGTGGAAGTCGTCTCCTATCCGCTCTTCGACCATCCGCCCTACACGCTGGCGCTCGCTACAAAAATGCTTGAAGTTTACGAATCCGAATCGCTCGACCTTCTGCATGTCCATTACGCGATTCCGCATTCCGTCAGCGCCCTGCTAGCGCGTTCCATGGCCGCGCCGCGACGGCTGCCCTTCATCACCACGCTTCACGGCACGGACATCACGCTCGTCGGCAGCAACCGCAGTTACCTCCCCATCACCAGGTTTTCCATCGAGCAAAGCGACGGCGTCACCGCCATCTCCAGCTACTTGCTCAAACAAACCCTCAAAGAGTTCGACATCAAACGCCCCATCGAAGTCATCCCCAATTTCGTGAACTGCGATCTTTACAGCCGCTCCGCCGACAAAGGTCTTGCCAAGCAATGGGCGCCCGGCGGCGAACCGATCCTGATGCATCTTTCGAATTTCCGTCCCGTCAAGCGCCTCACCGATGCCGTTGAGATTTTCGCCATCGTCCGCGCCAAGATGCCTGCCAAGCTGGTGCTCATCGGCGACGGCCCGGACCGCGGCGCCGCCGAATTCCTCGTCCGCAAGTATCGCCTCCAGAAAGATGTTTTCTTCCTCGGCAAACAGGACAACGTCTACGAAAAGCTCGCCGCCGCTGATCTTTTTCTTCTGCCTTCGCAGCTCGAATCCTTCGGCCTCGCCGCGCTCGAAGCCATGGCCTGCGAAGTCCCGGTCATCGCCACAAACGTCGGCGGCGTTCCCGAAGTCGTCGAGCATGGAGTGGATGGATATCTGGTGCAACCCGGTGATGTGAAGGAAGCCGCCCGCTACGCCATCGAAATCCTGTCACGCGCCGACCGCGGCCGCGAAATGGGCTACATTGCCCGCGTCAATGCCAAGAAAAAATTCTGCGCCAACGACGTCATCCCCGCCTACGAAACCTACTACAAGCGCGTCCTCTCCGCATCCTAATGCCGGCGTTGACAAGAGCGTGGCCCATCCAAACGGCACGCCTTGGGACTGGGAACACTCCACTGGTCTTATTTACTGCTCGGTAGCAAGCCCTCGGAAGGCAACCAGAAGCGCTTACCAGTTTGCGATACTTTGAATAGGCCTCATGCGCTGGCTGTGCGTTGCGTGGGCCGGATAAGTTCCGTTCGATCTATCGACAAGAATTGACGCTCACCAATCTTCTTGTGCGGCCGCGGGATCTTTAAGGAGGCGATATGTCTGCTCCGCAATCCCCCAGGGGAATCATCCTTGTAGCCGATGACAACGAAGCCAACCGCGAACTGCTCTCCGCTATGTTGACCGCGGAGGGCTACCAAGTCGTCTGTGCAGCAGACGGCCGGCAGGCGCAGCAGCAGGTGGATAGCGATTCGATTGATCTCGCGTTGCTGGATGTGGTAATGCCGCGTCCAACCGGGTTTGAGATTTGTCAGGCGCTGAAGTCCAAGCCGGAAACCCGCTTGATTCCCGTCATATTGCTCACCAGTTTGAACAGTGACGCCGACCGCATCCACGGGATCATGTGCGGCGCCGATGATTTCCTCAACAAGCCCGTGAATAAGCACGAGCTGCTGGCTCGCGTGCATTCTCTGTTGCGCTTGAAGCAATTCACTGACGAGCTGGACAACGCTGAGACCGTACTGTTCAGCCTCGCACTGAGTATCGAGGCGAAGGACCCCTATACCGAGGGCCATTGCGACCGGCTCTCGAAGTATTCCGTTGCGCTGGGAGAGAAGCTCGCGTTGCCCCAGGATCTGCGCGTCGCTCTGCGCCGAGGCGGTCTTGTTCACGATATCGGTAAGCTGTCTGTGCCAGAGCACATCCTGCTCAAACCCGGACCGCTGACTCCGGAAGAGCGAAAAATCATGGAGCAACACACCGTGATAGGGGAACGAATTTGTGCCCCGCTCCGATCCTTCCGCCACGTGCTGCCGATCATTCGCCACCACCACGAGAAGTGGGACGGCTCCGGATACCCAGATGGGCTAAGAGGCGAGCAAATTCCACTCACTGCACGCATTCTTCAAATCACGGATATCTACGACGCGCTTACCACCGACCGCCCCTATCGCAAGGCTCTTCCTCAGGAAAAAGCCTTTGCCATCATGCGGGAAGAAGTAAAGCGCGGCTGGTGGGATGGGCCCGTCCTCTACGAATTCGAGGCCGTCGTTCATGGCTACGAGCCGGTGCATCCGGCAGGGTCCGGTAGCTAATGCCTTCTCGCAAGATTCCGTGGCAGGGTGGTGGAAAGATGCGACGGCAACTAGCAAGGCCTCTGATGCTCGCCGGATTCATTACGGCGGCGGCGATTCTGGCGCTTGTCGGGTGGGAATCCTACCAGGACACCATCCGAGTCGGCGAAGCTGACAGCGCGCGGAGGCACGGCTACGAAGTCCACAGGACGCTTAATGAGACGGCGACTCGGCTCGTCGACGCAGAGACTGGACAGCGAGGCTTCCTCCTCACGGGAGATGAGACCTACCTTGAGCCATACCGCGCGGCGATGAAGAATCTCGATCGGACAATGGACGAACTGAAGAAACTGACCTCCGACAATCCGAGTCAGCAGAAACGCATGCAGATCCTGGAGCCGCTGGTAGAAAAAAAAATGGCGGAGCTTCAGCGGACGATCGATCTCCGCAAAAATGAAGGCTCGGCAGCGTCAAATAAGGTGCTCCTAGAAGGCTCCGGAAAGCGCTGGATGGAGCAGATCCGTGGAGTACTCGCAGAGATGGCAGGCGAAGAGACAAACCTCCGGGCGGTTCGCACCGAGGAAATGACCAAAGCCTTGGCCAGAACTGCCAGTATCGTCGTCGCCGGCAACCTTTTGAGTGGATTGATACTCGTGCTCGTTTTCGTCTTGCTGTCGCGCAATCTGTCTGAGCGCAAACGGACGCAAGAAGCATTGGCAAAGAGTGAAAAGTGGTTCTCGACCACTCTTGCCAGCGTTGGTGACGCAGTGATTGCCACGGACATGAACGGCACCGTGACCTTCATGAATTCCGTCGCTCAATCACTCACGGGTTGGAGTCAAGCAGAGGCCACCGGCAAGTCCATGGATCTCGTGTTTGACATCGTGAACAAGGAGGCTCGCCGCCCCGTCGAGAACCCTGTCAAGAAAGTCTTCCGCGAGGGGAAGGTCGTCGGCCTGGCCGACCATACGCTCTTGCTCTCCAAGGACGGAAAGGAATTTGACATTGAAGACAGCGCGGCACCCATTCTCACGGATACCGGGGAAGGGCTCGGCGTTGTGCTCGTTTTCCGGGACATCACCGAAAAGAAACTGGCGGACGAGCAGACAAAGCGGCAGAAGGAACTCCTGCAATTGATTCTGGAAAGAATTGCTGATGGCGTGGTGGTGGCCGATTCCAATGGGAAGTTTCTTGTCTTTAATGCGGCCGCGGAGCAGGTCCTGGGCGTCGGTGCGACGGACACGACGCCCGACCAGTGGTCTGATCAGTATGGCACCTATTTACCTGACGCCGTGACTCCGTATCCGCCAAGCGAACTGCCCTTGGTTCGGGCAATGCGGGGCGAGAGTGTTGACGCAGTAGAGGTCTTCATCCGCAACCCGAAAGTGCCGCACGGCCGCTTACTCAGTATTGCGGGAAGAGCTCTCAAAAGTGATGAGGGCATACTGCGGGGGGGCGTTGTCGTGTTCCACGACATCACCGAGCGCAAGCGAGCGGAGGAGGCGCTTCGTCAATCTGAGGAGCGATACCATCTGCTGTTCGACAGTAATCCACATCCTGCGTGGGTTTATGACTTGCAAACATTTGCCATCCTAGACGTGAATCATTCTGCCATCCGCAACTATGGCTACTCACGCGAACAATTTCTATCCCTGACGATTAAGGACATTCGCCCGCCAGAAGACGTCCCCGCACTGCTCGAGGACACTGGGAAGGCGCCGCCGGACACCGAAACCACCAGCGTCTGGAAACACCGCAAGAAAAACGGGACGTTGATCGACGTTGAGATTACCTCGCATCCCCTAATTTATGGCGGCAGAAACGCCCGTCTGGTCGTTGCCACGGACATTACTGCGCGTAAGAAGGCTGAAGAGGCCCTGCGGCAAAGCGAGGAGCGGTTCCGTCTGCTGGTATCGGAGGTGATGGATTACGCGATTCTGATGTTGGATCCGGAAGGAGTCATTGCCAGTTGGAACGCGGGGGCCGAACGCATCAAGGGCTACCAGGCTCAGGAAATCATCGGCCAACACTTCTCCCTCTTCTACCCTAGGGAGGATGTGGAGCGAGGCAAGCCTGCCTATGAACTGAAAGTTGCAAGAGAGCGAGGGCGATTCGAAGACGAAGGCTGGCGGGTGCGCAAGGACGGATCGCAGTTCTGGGCCAACGTGGTGGTTACCGCCTTGCGCGACGGCACGGGACGGCTCCGAGGATTTGCAAAGATCACGCGGGACGTCACCGAACGCAAACGGACGGAAGAGCTCATGCTGCGCGCAAAAGAAGAAGCGGAGCGCGCAAGTAAGTTCAAAGATCAATTCCTTTCTACCATGAGTCACGAACTGCGGACGCCGTTGAACGCCGTTCTGGGTTTTTCGGACCTACTTGCCGATGAGCGTTATGGCCCGCTGAACGATCGCCAGAGACGCTACGTCGGCCACATACATACGGGCGGAAAGCACCTTCTCAAACTTATCAGCGATATTCTTGACCTATCCAAAATCGAAGCGGGCAGAATGGAGCTTACCCGCGAGGATGTGACGGTTGCGTCTGCCTTTACCGAGGTGATCAGCGCTCTTTACCCCCTGGCGGAAAAGAAATCGCAAGCACTACTCCAACAGGTGGAGCCTAATCTACATATTCACGCCGACGCTATGCGGTTTAAGCAAGTGCTCACGAATCTCGTCGGCAATGCGATCAAGTTCACTCCGGAAGGTGGCCGCATCGAGCTGGCCGCCCGTCAGATGGATGGCCAAGTCAGGGTAGAAGTGCGCGACAATGGCCCGGGAATTCCTCCCGAACAACAACAGCGAATCTTCGAAGCCTTCTTCCGTCTGACAGAAACGGGCAGCGCCACCGAGGGCACAGGCTTGGGACTAGCCATCACGGCGCGCCTCGTCGAACTGCACGGAAGCAAACTGCAGATCGAGAGCAAGCCCGGCGAAGGAACTTGCTTTTATTTATCCCTGCCCCTCCTTGCAATCGCTCCCGATGAGCCCGCCCAGACGACCATGGCCATACCCAGAGCCGGCAAAACTCCGCGGATTCTTATCATTGAAGACAATGCCGCGACGGGGCAACTCATCCAATCGCAACTCGCTTCTTCAGGCTATGAAACCCTGAGATGCGATCAGCCGGAACGCGCCACGGAAATGGCGGCTGAACACCAGCCGGATGCCATCACTTTGGATCTCCTCATGAAGCCGGTTCACGGGCTGGAGGTTCTACTGCAATTGAAAAATGATCCGCGCACGTTAAAGATCCCCGTCATTGTCGTGACCATCGTGGATCAGCCGGGCTTTGGAACTGCTCTCGGTGCCGACGAGTATCTGGTTAAACCTGTGGACAAGGCGACGTTGCTGGCTGCTGTCGAGCGCTGCCTCAGGTCGCGCGGAGGGGCAGCGCCGGCGCGGTCCATTCTGGTGGTGGAGGACGACACATCCACGCGCGAGATGATCGAAGAGTTGCTGACGGCGCGCGGCTACCCCGTGGTCACCGCTGCCGATGGCGCCCAAGCCCGCTCCCGTGTGGCTCATGCTCTGCCCGAACTTGTCATTCTAGATTTAGTGCTGCCCAAGATGAGCGGCTTGGAATTGCTGGCCGAGTGGCGCGCTAACCCACGCACAGCCGATCTTCCCGTCTTTGTGCTGACGAGCAAGGATCTCACCAAGGAAGAAGAAAAATACGTCCACGCGCACGCGGAATCGCTCTTTCGAAAGCAGCACTCCTGGCGAGAACCGTTGATGAAGCAGTTGGAGCGCGTGGTAACTTCCCAAGTCCTGGAGGATGCTTGACACACGGTATCCTCGTCGTGGAAGACAACCCGCTCAACCGCGAGCTCCTGTGCGACTGGCTCGAAGTGGACGGCTACGAAGTCTGGTCTGCGACGGACCTGAAGGCCAGTCATGAATCTATTGCGAAGCGGCTTCCCGAGGTCGTCTTACTCGACATCAATCTCGGTGCCGAAAATGGCCTCGACTTTGTCGCATGGATGCGCCAAAAACCGGAGATGCGAGAGATCCCCCGTGATTGCCGTGACGGCACAGGCCCTAGTGACGGAGCAGGAACGGATCCTACAGGCGGGCTGGATAGCGTGCCTGTCCAAACCAATCCATTTTCAAGGGCTTCGAGAACAGTTGCACCGCTGCCTCCGGGATCTGTGCGTATTAGGTCCTCTTTTCCACGTGTGCGCGTAGCCACGGAACGAGTTTGTCGAATCTGAACTGGTTGGCCTTGTAAAGGTTGGCCACAAAAAGGTAGGTCTCTTCGGCGTCCGCCGTGAGGTACAGTCCGTTGACAGCAAGAAAAGTATACGTGGCGGCGAAAGCCGTCCGCTTGTTGCCATCCACAAAGGAATGATTCTGCGCCAGGCTCTCCCAGAGCGCGGCGGCTTCCTCGATGAGATCGGCATAATAGCCAGTCTGGGGCCGATACAGCGCGGCTTCCAATAACCCTTGATCCCTGACGCCGGGGGAGCCGCCATAGCGTTCAATCTGATCGGCGTGCATGGCCAGCACTTCGGCCACGGTCAGGTAGTCGGTCACCGAGCGAGCTTCTTGTATAACGGGCTATATTTTTCGTGACTGGCGAGGTATGCGCCCATCACGTGGGAGCGCGGCTTGGCGTTCTTGTGTTTTTCGATGAGGTCGGCGAATGCCTCGTCCACCAGGGCTTGAAGCTGGCGGCCTTCCTCGTCGGCCAGCGCGCGCACAGCCAGCAAGATTTTGGAATTGACTTGGGTGGCGAATTTCTCGCGTGTCCTTGACATGAAAAGCACTCCTCTTGAGAAAATCATGCTAACTTGACAAATCATGATATGTCAAGAACTATTGAGGCGGTCAAGAACTATTGAAGCGCGACCTCTTGCAAAGGCAGCCTAAAAGTACGTTACCGAATATATGAAACGCCGTACTAAGCGTCCCCGAAGGTGCCCACTGACTCACCTCCCCTGCCCCCGACCAGCACGGAATTGATCCCCGGTGTAAAGCCGGGCTTCAGCCCGGCATCTTCCCTGAGCTCGGTTTACTGTTCTCTGTTCCGGGTTCCACGTCCTCGGGTTTCTGATCTCTGCTTCCACAATCCCAAGTAGAGATTCTATCCCGAGGAGCGCAGCGACGAGGGACCTCTCTTCCTCTCGACAAGAATTCCTGTCCTAAGGAGCATCGCGACTGGTGGACTTGTGTATGCTATGGATCACTATCCCTGATTCACTGTCGTCAACGGTGTCCTCTCATAGTGCCGCGCCACTTCCGACGCATACTGGTTGCCGATGTGCCCACGATTTTCTGCTAACCATTGACTCAGACGGGTTTCCCCTGAGGATGGACCCTCGGGAGCCAGCAAGTTACCCGCAAGGCCTTTGTACTCCTCCCACGTGAGGACAACATCTCCGACGAACCACCCAGTCAAGAGCGTGGAAACATAGGCTACCGGCATCGGCAGATGAACCAAACGGGTGCGCCGGCGCAGTTGAACAGCAATCTGCCTCACCAGATCCTCAAATGTGTAGGTTTCCGGTCCAACGGCGTCAAGCACGGCATTCTCTTCCCGCTCAACGGCATCAGCGATCAAGCGGGCCGTGTCCTCTACGTAAATCGGGCGGATCCTGTAGCGGCCATCGCCGGGGATACCGAAGATAGGAAAACGTCGAACAAACCAGGCGATGTTGTTGATAAGAATGTCTTCGCGGCCAAAGATAACCGTGGGCCGCAGAATTGTGTAAGAGAGACCAGACTCTCGTACGGCTAGCTCCAATTGAGCTTTGCCCTTGTAGTAACCCAGGTTGGATTCTAGCGATGGATTGGCGATGCTGACGTGAACAATGCGCTTGACCCCGGCATTCTTTGCCGCAGCGATCAACGCGCGGGTGTTTTGAATGGCAGTTTCAAAAGTGGACTTACCGCGCGGAAAGCGCACCCAATAGGTATTTATAATCGTTGAAGCCCCGTGAATGGACCTCACGAGCTCTTCGGGCCTCTCAAAGTTGTAAGGAAAGGCTTGAACCATGCCGCCAAAATGGTTTGCACGCTCTGGATGGGATGTTAGAGTCCGGACTTTGTATCCACGGTTTAGGAGAAGCCTGGTGGCGTACTTGCCCGTGTAACTAAATGCCCCGGTGATGACGACGGTTCCGTTTGATGTCTTCGCTTCCTGCATTTGGACCTGAGCCTGACCTTTCTCTTTAACCGCACGGGGTCCTACCGAATAGCTTTGTCGCGTGGAATGAATCGGACGAGAACGAGCCCGAGTGCGGTCAGTGTTATGACGAATCCAATGAGTGAGTGCTTGAGTTGCGTCGCCATCTCAAAAATCACAGTCTTCTCCGGCCCAAACTCCGGCTTGTAGTCGAGCGCGAAGATCATGGGGGCGACAACGAGCGCGACGTTCGAAAGTGCCACCCAAAAACTCGCTCGCTCCTTCGTGCCGCCCAATTCAATCAGCAAACTTCGCAGAGGCGCTTTCACATACGCCACCAGCAGGATAGACAAAATAGCCGCTAGCCCGACATCGAACAGGAAAACCATGCTCAGACTCATTGTCTTCCGACCTCCTGGACATCGCTACGTGCGCTTGGAAATCTCATTTGCCGGGCACGCCTCTGCCGCGCAACTCCGGCTCGCTGCAACCCAGCGGTATCCTTTGCGCAAAATTTCCGTCATCCCCGGAATCCTCGAAATCCAAACCAGCGGACGTGCCCACCAAATCTCACGCGCCAGCGCCACCGCCGCGTCCGCCCCGCCGAACTGGCTCCCGTCACTCAACAAAAACCTCATCTCCAGCAGGAGTTGTTCGCGCGACATTCCCAGCAGCGCTCCCACGCGCGGATCCTGCAGGGGCGCCAGCGCCATTCCGCGCTTCTCCAAAATTGGGCGCAGCCACCGCGCGATCCTCGTGCAGAACTTGCACTCTGCGTCCCAGAACAACCACCCCCGGGCGTGCCGCCCCTTCCCGTCCGTGTATTCACTCACCAGCGAAATCATGGCCTTCCTGCCTTTTCTTCCTTACTCGCCTCTTCGTTCTTTCATCCCGCCGCTTTCTTTTTTTCCGTGCCGAGCAACGTAATCACTTTTCCACGCAGCTTCACTACGCCCTTCAGCGCGCCCGTCGGCATGCGGATAATTTCCTCGAACAATCCGGTCATCGCCGTCAAAAACTCCAGCATGCTCTCGAGCCGCTCCCGCGAATACGCATCTCCCTGCGGGTTCGATTTGAGTTCCTGGACGCATTCCGCCAGCACCCGCAGCGTCGGGTCAATCTCTCTCCGCTTGCGCTCCTCGGAAACGATCCGGAAAATCTCCCATACATCCTTGATCGACTCGAAATGGTCGCGCCGGTCGCCCAGCACGTGCACCACCCGCACGATCCGCCATCCCTGCAGCTCGCGCAAACTCGTGCTTACGTTCGAGCGCGCCACCGCCAGCGTTTCGGAAATCAAATCCGCCGGCAGCGGCGTCGGCGAAAGAAATAGCAGTGCGTGCACTTGCGCCACCGTCCGGTTGATGCCCCAGCGCGTTCCCATCTCTCCCCAATGCAAAATGAACTTTTGCGCCACCGGTGTCAGGCCGTTTTTTGTTTGTTCGCTCATCGGTTCATTTCCCGTATTAGCCTCGCTCCCGTTGTTTCTGACATTCCACTTATTTCTGTCTTTACAGAATATACAGTATATACCGTTGCCCTGTCAAGTTCTTTTTACCTGTCCCTTTTCTGCCCTTCCCCGCGTCCCTTCGCGCTGCTACCGTTTTATTGGCGCCCTTGATCTGTCTCTCGTTGCGCTGCTACCTATATGCATAAAAGGGCCAATTTTCCGGCTGGCTTGCTCACGATCTTTTTATGCCTGCTGCTGTGCTTGCTGCTTGCCGCCGCCGCTCCCCAGAACGTTCCCGATGACTCCGCCCTTTCCTCCGCGGTCTGTCCCCTTGTGTATCAACTTGACGATTCCCCCGGCTCGCGGGGCTACCGTTACTCTTTCTTCGGCAACGCCTTTTTCATCAACGACCAAGGTTATCTGCTCACCGTGGCCCATGTGCTCGACACTTTTCGCGACGGCGGCCAGCCCTACATTCTTGTCAGCCGCCCAAACAGCCCGCCGCGCCTCGTGCCAGCAAGCATAATCGCGGTCGACCACGAGCACGATGTGGCCATCCTACACGCCAATCCCAATCCCTTCGACACCAAATACAAAGTAAATTTTCTAGCGCTGGCGTCCGATCCAGCTTCGCGGGGCCAATCCGTTATCGCGTTTTCTCTCCACCCGCCCAAACTCCAGAACGCGCACACTTTTGAAATACCACTCGAAGACCGCTCCACCGGTGAAGTACTTTCCTACGAATCCACGCAGCTCGAGAAAACTGCTCCCACTGCAGATGTCTTTCTCCTCAGTCATTCCGTGACTCTCGGCCAAAGCGGCTCGCCTGTGATTTCGTTCGATTCACACGCTGTCGTCGGCCTTATTGAAGGCCGCTGGCTCCGCTTTCAGGCCGCCTCTGCCGTCAAATCCGCCACTCCCGGCGCCGCCATCCCCATCCAATACGCCATCGAACTTCTCCAACGCCATTCCATCCCCTGGCGCCATCTTCCTCTATCCTCTCAGACCCCGCACTCCCCTCATTCAAATGGCAATCCCCACTAGCCTGGACTTGGTTCTCCGTTCTTAACGTTCATCGGCTCACTCTCGACCTCAGATGCCAAAACTGGGGAACGAGTGACCATTCACACGTTCCATCGTCTAAAGCAGCGACGGAGGAGTACCTGGGTGTGAGTTTCGGGGGATCCGCAATGGCGAATCTAGGCCGTAATCTTCGTTTTGGATTTCGACTGCTCGGCAAAGACCTCGGCTTCACTTCCGTTGCCCTGCTGGCCCTCGCCTTGGGCATTGGCGCCAACACCGCGATCTTCAGCGTCGTCTACGCTACTCTCCTCGCGCCCATGCCCTACCCCAATCCGAATCAAATCGTTGTGGTCTGGTCGAAAGTCAACGGAGAGCGCAACGGAGTCTCCGCGGGCGACTTCCTGGACTGGAAGCAACAGAGCACGGTGTTTCAAAGCATGGCTGCCTGGACTAGCGCAAGTTACAGTCTTTCTACTTCCGACCACCCCGAGCAAATTGTCTCTCGCCTTATCTCACCCGGATTCAATAACTTGCTTGGTCTTCCCTTCCTTCTGGGTCGGGACTTTCTGCCCGAAGAAGGCATCGTGGGCCGCGACCACGTCGTCATCATGACGCACCGCTTTTGGCAGGAGCGCTTTGGCAGCGACTATAAAATCATCGGTACCCAGGTTCGGATGAATAGTGAGCCCTATACAGTGGTTGGCGTACTGGCCGCCGGGCAGCCGGACCGCCTCGAATGCCAGCTATTCGTCCCACTCGCGTTCAAACCCGAGCAGATTAACCACGATTTTCATTGGATGCTGGTCATGGGCCGCCTCAAACCTGGAGTCACTCTTCAGCAGGCCAACGCCGATATGGACTCCGTCACCCGGCACATCGCCGAAGTCTATCCCGTCTCCAACAAGGGCTGGGGCGCCACCGTGGAACTCCTTCAAAACGACTTCATTAGCCGCGACACCATCAAGAGCCTCTGGTTGCTCCTCGGTGGTGTTGCTTTCATCCTGCTCATAGCGTGCCTCAATGTGGCCAACCTGTTGCTCGCCCGCGGTACGGCCCGCCAAAAAGAAATCGCCGTACGGGCTTCCCTGGGGGCCACGCGCCGACAGCTTTTTGTCCAATTCCTCACGGAAAGCCTCACCCTGGCTCTGATCGGCGGGATCATCGGCGTTTCCCTGGCGTGGGTATTGCTGAAGGCCATCGTAGCCCTCTTGCCTCCCAATTCTCTTCCCTCTGAGGCCGATTTCCGGCTCAACTTGCCAGTCTTGTTCTTCAGCCTTGCCGCATCACTTTTCTCGGGTGTACTCTTCGGTTGCGTTCCGGCTTGGCAGACGGCGCGACTGAATCTCAGCGACCATCTGAAAGAGAGTGGCCGTTCCTCTGTCAGCGTTGGCCGCCACGGTCTGCGCCGCGGCCTTGTCGTCATCGAATTTGCTCTCGCCCTCACTCTCCTCGCTGGCGCCGGCCTGGTGATTCACAGTTTCTGGAAATTAAACAACGTTGATCTTGGCTTCAAAAGCGACCATGTCCTCACGTTCTACCTCCCCGTGCCCAACGAGCGCCTGACGAAGCCGGAACAGATCACCCTTTTTTACCGTCAGCTGCTGGCCAAGATAGAAGCTCTTCCGGGGATTACCTCCGCCACTGCTTCCACCGGCATGCCCATCGCAGGAACCAATTTTGGCATGCCCTTCAACATCGTCGGGCAGCCCGTCGCCGATCTCTCCTCGCGACCCGGCGCCGGATTTACCATGGTCACTCCACGGTATTTTCAAACCTTCGGCATGCGCATGCTGAAGGGCCGCGAATTTACCGAGCAGGACGTTGCTGGCAGCATCCCCGTCGCCATCGTGAATGAAACCTTTGTCAAAAAATATCTTAGTAACGTCGATCCGCTGACGCAGCGCATCAGCGTCGAGCAATTGATTCCCGGCGTTACGCGCTTGGGTCCGGCCATCGAATGGCAGATCGTCGGCGTCTATCGCGATGTCCACAATGGCGGCGTCCGCCGCGACGGCTTCCCGGAAATCAACGTCCCCTTCTACCAAAGCCCCTGGCCCTCGGCAGGAATCGAGGTCCGCACGGCAGGCGATCCCGCCAATATGTCGAGGAGTCTTGCGTCCGTTGTAGAATCCATGGACTCGAATCTGCCGGTCGATCAAGTAAAAACCATGGACCAGGTTGTCGATCAGTCCTTGGCCGGGGACCGTTTCTCTACTGTGCTATTCGCCAGCTTTGCCGGCGTAGCACTTCTCTTGGCAGGCATCGGAATTTACGGCGTCATGTCCTTCACTGTTGCGCAACGCACGCACGAAATCGGCTTGCGTATGGCCCTCGGTGCCGCGCCAAAGCACGTCCTTGGTCTGGTTCTGAAAGAGGGCCTCCTGCTCGCTCTGATCGGTCTGGTGATGGGCCTTAGCGGCACTTATTTTGTCGGCCGAATGATGAAATCGCTCCTCTATCAAGTCACCGCAGTAGACCCCGGCGCCCTCAGTACCGTCTCAGTCGTGCTGTTGTTCTCCGCTCTCCTCGCTTGCTATATCCCCGCTCAGCGTGCGACCCAGGTCGACCCTCTTGTTGCCCTCCGTCAAGAATGAAGCACGTAAGGAATATAGACAGACCCTCCTTTCGCTCAGGAGGCAAACTCACGGCTGCTTTTCGGAGAGCTGCTTCAGTTTTTGCTCCGCGCTTTCCTTGATTCCCTGGCGGCGCGCTTCGGGGTCGGTCTTGTCGGTTGCGAGAAGCTCGAGCGCCTTTTGCGCGTTCACCTTTGCCAATCCTTTTTGGCCGTCCGCGAGATAGGCATCGGCGAGGCTGTCGTACACATTCGGCGAATCCGGATACCCCATGACATTGAGTTTCATGATCTCAATCGCGCCTTTCGTGTCGCTGGCAGTGAGATGTTCGTAACCGAGCACGTTGGTGATGCCTTCGGAAAACGGGACAGAGTTCGAGCCGTTCTGGCGTGAACTGGCAAGGATCTCCGCGACTTTGCCGGCGCCGCCGGGCGAGTCAATGATCTCGAGGATGCTCGGCGCTCTGGACGGAGACGCGGATGCGCGTGTGGCGGGTGCACTCCCGGGAGTTTTTATGAGTGTGGTCACGAACCAGTCCACGATCATGTCTGCCAATTCCTTGTGCGCGGCAAGCATTTCGGTGCCGTGGCCGCCCGCAGTGTAATGCGCGAATTTGTTGCCGGTGTTCGGCGAAATGCTATACAGCCATTCCATCAGTTCGACCGCGGCGCCATCGTCATCGGCGGCAGAAATGAATAGTGGAAGCCCGTCCGACTTGCGCAGGAAGGCGCGGCCATCCTTGTCCGTGTTGCCGGAGAGAAGAACGAGCGATTTCACTTCCGGATGACGGCGCGCGAGCTGGATGGATTGGTTGACACCGCAACTGGCGCCGCCTGCGCCGATAACGTCTTTCGTGACGCCGGGCCGCTTGACGAGATATTGGAAGGCGACGTCCACGTCGCCGGGAAACTTTTCGTTGATGAGCTTACCCGCCTCGGGCCCGCTCAGTTTGGAAAACGCAGTGCCCCCGCTTTCGCCGAAGCCACGGAAGTCGAGCGTCAGGACATTGATCCCGGCAGCGGCCAAGTGCGCGGCCAGATCGTCCCAGTTCTTGCGCTGCTGATTGCACTGGTGGAGCAGGAGAACGCCGGGGCCGGGTTTTTCCCCGGCAGAAAAAAATGTGGCTTTCAGTTTGGTTCCGTCGGGCGCGGTCAAGTTAACGTTGCGGGGAGCGGGCGGAGCGCTCGCTGAGGCGACGACCGAAAAGATAAGGGAGAAAACGCAGAGAAAAAAGATTCGCCGGATCATTTTTAGATACCTCCGTGGCCGGGGTAGTTCTCCAAGACGATGCACCAAGGCGCGGCAGCGAGCAAGTGGAATTGAAAGCGGATATGGCTGGTGGCACCCGCACGAAATTGACTTCTTCGGAACGCCGATAAGGAAAGGAAAGCAAAGGGGGGCAGCGCGATGGGTCGAGAGCTACCGTGTGCTTAGGCCAAGGCCGGCGGCGAGCCTCGATTGACTCGATCGCCCCAGCAAAGGCAAGAAGTTGAGGATTGCGTTTGGAGGCGGCCAGTTGTATGTTCCCGGCTGCCGGGAGCTTCCAACCGGCTCCGTGGATGAAAGGAGTCACCATGATTTTGGGTATGACGGCACTCACTTTCGTGCACGTGGTGATCAGCCTGATCGGGATCTTTTTGGGATTCGTCGTGATATTCGGCATGCTCGCGGCGAAACGGCTCGACAGGTGGACGGCGCTTTTTCTGGCCACAACGGTGGCGACGAGCGTGACGGGGTTTTTCTTTCCATTCCACGGCGTAACGCCAGGGCATATATTGGGGATCCTGTCGCTGATCGCACTGGCGTTGGCGATCTTCGCACGGTACGGGCGTCAACTCGCGGGCGGCTGGCGGAAGACTTACGTGATCACGGCGGTGATCGCGCAGTATTTGAATTTCTTCGTGTTGATCGTGCAGTCTTTCCAAAAAGTGCCGGCACTAAAAGCGATTGCACCAACACAAGCCGAAGGTCCGTTTAAGACCGCGCAACTCGTTGCGGTCGTGGTTTTCCTGGTGCTTGGCATTGCCGCGGCGATCAAATTCCCGGACGAGGCGGTTCGCGCGGCTTGATGGACGGCCCCGCGACGCGCGAATCATGCGGCATCGCAACCGAAAGATTCACGCGATTGGCATCATTATTGTTCTTATTACAGAGTCGCTAGGAATGTGTTTAAATAAATGGATGCCCAACCCTGGGAGGATTTAGATGATTCGTCGTTATATTTCGCTTTCTGCGGCTGTGCTTTGTACCGGCCTGCTGGCGATGGGCTGCCAAAGTTCCGGTGACCAGCCATCCGGAACGGGTGCCAACTCTACACCGTCTATGACGGAATCTGCCAAAAACGCGGTGAAAAAGGCCATCGAGCCTAAACCACTCATGGTTCCTGCCGATACCGTGCTCCATGTTGTTTTGGACCAAACCATCAGTTCCAAGACCACCAAAGCTGGAGAAAAATTCTCTGCAACCGTCGAATCTCCCGTTGAGATCGAAGGAAAAGTGGCCATTCCCAAAGGAGCTCGCGCGCAGGGCGTCATAAAGGATGCAAAAGCGGCAGGCCACTTCAAGGGCGGCGCAATTCTGGAGCTGGCTCTAACGAGTGTGACCGTAAACGGGAAGGACTACGAAATCGAGACTTCTGCCCCCACGATGTCCAGCAAAGGCAAAGGGAAACGCACTGCAACAATGGTCGGCGGTGGCGCCGCAGGCGGTGCGGCAATCGGCGCCGTTGCTGGTGGCGGCAAGGGCGCGGCCATCGGTGCCTTGATCGGTGCCGCAGCGGGAACGGGAGGCGCCGGGTTGACCGGCAACCGTGATATCACCCTCGCTGCGGAAACGGCGCTTGATTTCAAGCTGACCCAACCAGTGGACATCAAACAAAGATAACTCCATCGTTTGCCCGCCCTGCGGGATTCAAAACGCCGCGCCGGGCTCTCTCTTTCTGTAGCCCTTCAGTGGTTGAATTGGCGTTCGGCCGCTCCGCTTGGTGGTCTTTCCAGCTTTGGACCGGCTGGGAGTCTCGTGTAATTTCATTTCTCCCCATCCGTATTACTATGGAACGGCATCGCCAATGGTCCCCGTCACTCCTCTACTTAAGGCGGAAAGGGTCTCCCGGGAATACCGTCTGGGCGAAGCTGTCATTCGTGCCGTGAATGAAGTTTCGCTCACCGTTCAGAAAGGTGAGTTTCTTGCTCTATTGGGCAGCTCCGGCTCAGGTAAGTCCACTCTGCTTAGCTTGCTTGCAGGGTTTGATCGCCCCACGTCGGGTGCGATTCGCTTGCGGGACCGGAACCTGTCTGAGTTGAACGCCGAAGAGCTCGCGCGCTATCGCAGGGACACCGTAGGGATGGTGTTCCAATCATTCAACCTGCTTCCCCGCATGACACTGGAAGAAAATGTCGAGCTACCATTGCGTCTCGCCGAGATCGATCGCCAGGCGCGCGCTGCCCGCGTTGAGGAAGCGCTTGCACGGGTCGGGTTGGCTCCGCGCAAGCGTCACCGCCCGAGCGAATTGTCTGGCGGCGAGCAGCAGCGTGGCGCATTGGCGCGTGCTCTCGTCAATCGCCCGGAGATCCTTTTTGCGGATGAACCGACAGGAAATCTGGACAGCACGAACGGCGAGCAAATTCTTTTATTGCTTCGCGAAATTCAAGACTCGCTCGGCATGACCGTCGTTATGGTGACGCATGAGCGCCCATTGGCCGAGAAGTTCGCCAATCGCATCGCCTTGCTGTCCGACGGACGACTCATCAGCAACGGAGTCCCCGGGTGAAAACGCGAGACCTTTCCGAGTTGGCGGTGCGGAATCTTCGCGAAGCGGTCCTTCGCAATTCCTTGACCACGCTCGGCGTTGCCGTCGGCGTGGCATCTCTTGTGGCCATGCTTTCCCTTGGCGTCGGATTGCAGACGCTGGCATCGCAGCGGCTCACGCGGTCTGGCTTGTTTGATGCAATATTTGTTGTATCCCAGCACACTTTTCAAGGGCCGAGACGCGCGCAAGCTCCCGATTCCTCGCCAAAAAAAGAAGCGCGAGTACTGGACGATGCCGCCTGGCATCAACTGACTCAGCTCGCCAACGTCAAGGAAGTTTATCCACAGATTCGATTCATCACCGACGTGCGCTTTGGGGGGAAGTCCCTATCGACTTCGGTTCTCGGGCTTCCGGATTCGTCCAAGTCGAGTGGCGCGTTTGAAGGGATGACCGGAAAATACTTCTCTTCCAGCGGCGCCGATGAAGCCATCCTACATGTCGAATTTGGCAAAGAGCTCGCCGATCCTCCTTCCAGCCTGATCGGTAAGGATTTGACGCTGCGATACGCAGAACGCTCCTCCCTTCCGCAAACCGCAGCAGCTTATTCATCTTTTCTCTCCGATATGATGAGCGGATCCATACCCAGCGGCCTCGCGATCACCCCGCGAGAAAAAACCCTTCGCATTGTTGGCATTATCGAATCCGATCCCTCCGCTGGATTCGGTGGATTTGGCGGCGCGCGCGTTTTTCTGCCGCTCCAAACTGCCGAGCAATTGCATGTAGCGCAGCCGAATGATTTGCAAGCCATAATAAGCGCTGGCGCTTCAGGAGCTACTTACACGGCGTTGACAGTCCGCGTACGCTCGCCGAAGGATGTCCCACAAATCGAAGCCGAAATTAAGAAGTTGGGTTTCTCGACGTTTTCACTGCTGGACGCAACCAAGAGTCTTCGACTCGTCTTCACGGTTTTCGATCTTTTCCTTGGTCTCTTTGGAAGCCTGGCCCTGACTGTCGCGTCCCTGGGCATCATTAACACTCTGGTGATGGCCATCCTCGAGCGTCGGCGCGAGATCGGTATCCTGAAAGCACTGGGCGCAACGGATCGCGACGTTCGCAGCTTATTCTTTGCCGAGGCCGGCGCCATGGGACTTTTCGGCGGAATCTTCGGCGTAGCTCTCGGTTGGCTGATCGGCAGCGCTCTGACCTGGGGAACAACGATCTACCTGCGCAGGCAGGACTTGCCCGGCGTCAAGATCTCTTACGTTCCGTGGTGGCTGGCGCTTGGCGCAACAGGATTCGCCATTGTGGTGAGCCTCGTAGCCGGGCTCTATCCGGCATCCCGCGCCGCACGCCTGAACCCCGTTGACGCGTTGCGCTACGAATGAATTCTTCTTGAATTTCATTCCTAGCCGTCCTCGACGGCTAGCGCACGCCATGGTACTTCCGTATAAAATGGAACGGTGAGGAATCCGAACGATGACCATGGAGAACGCCTATATCTGTGACGCGATTCGAACACCGATTGGCCGCTACGGCGGCACATTGGCGGTGATTCGAACCGACGACTTGGCGGCGATTCCCATCCGCGCACTAATCGACCGTAATGCGAATGTGGATTGGAACGCCGTGGACGACGTCGTCCTTGGCTGCGCCAACCAGGCGGGTGAAGACAACCGAAATGTCAGCCGAATGGCTCTGTTGCTTTCCGGACTGCCAAAGGAAGTGCCCGGCACCACGGTGAATCGGCTGTGCGGCTCGAGCTTGGACGCCGTGGCGACTGCTGCGCGGGCGATCAAATCCGGCGAAGCGGATCTCGTTATTGCCGGCGGAGTAGAAAGCATGTCGCGCGCACCATTCGTGCTGGCCAAGGCGGATAGTGCTTTTTCGCGCTCTATCAAAATGGAAGACACCACCATCGGCTGGCGCTTCGTCAATCCGCTTATGAAGGCCAAGTATGGCGTCGATTCCATGCCGGAGACCGGAGAAATCGTGGCCGAAGAATTTCATATCTCTCGAGCAGATCAGGATGCCTTCGCCCTGCGAAGCCAACAGCGTGCAGCGGATGCTATTCGCAGTTGCCGCATGAAACAGGAAATTGTCCCTGTACCAATTCCTAGGAAAAAAGGTGATGGCCTTCTCTTGGCGCAAGATGAGCATCCTCGCCCGGACACTACCCTCGAAGCGCTTGCGAAACTCAATCCCGTCGTCAAACCAAACGGCACCATCACCGCGGGAAATGCGTCCGGCGTGAACGATGGCGCTTGCGCCCTGCTGCTTGCCTCACAATCCGCAGTGAAGCGTCACGGTTTGACGCCGAAAGCGCGCGTCGTCGCAGCGGCGGCCGCGGGCGTTGCTCCGCGTATTATGGGCATGGGCCCGGCTCCCGCAATACGAAAAGTTCTCGGCAAGGCTGGCCTGTCTCTTAGTCAGATGGATGTGATCGAGTTGAACGAAGCTTTCGCTTCGCAGGCCTTGGCCGTTTTGCGTGATCTGGGTATTCCGGACGATGCGCCTCATGTCAATCCGAACGGCGGCGCCATCGCTTTGGGCCATCCCCTGGGCGCAAGTGGAGCGCGCTTGATAACAACCGCCGTCTATCACTTGCAGCGCACCGGCGGCAGCTACGCACTATGCACCATGTGCATTGGCGTTGGACAGGGCATAGCGGCAATTCTGGAACGCGTCTAGTCCAGAAACATCGCCCGGTTCTTTTGAGTGCTATTGGTGGAATTTGCGGGGATTCTTGAGGATGTCCGAAGATTTCTTCGGCGCCTGAACGCCATAGATTGCGGCGAGATAATTGCCAGGGGGGAAAGCACGTTGCCCTTCATTGAAACTGAAACCTCCCGCACCCACTACCTCCTCGAGGGAACGGCCTCTTCTCCAACATTAGTCTTTTCGAATTCACTGGGCACGAATTTGTCCATGTGGGACCCGCAGACCGCCGCTTTTAGCAAAACATTCCAGCTCTTGCGCTATGACACCCGCGGTCACGGAAATTCTTCAGTCAGTCCAGGCTCTTATTCCATCGGACAACTCGGAAAGGATGTCCTCGCTTTGCTCGACGAGCTTCACCTCGACCGCGTACATTTTTGCGGGCTGTCCATGGGTGGAATGATTGGCATGTGGCTGGGCGCGAACGCCCCAAACCGGCTGAACAAGTTGGCGCTTTGCAGCACCGCCGCGAAAATTGGCACTCCTGAAATGTGGAATACACGCATCGAAACGGTGCGCAAAAATGGAATGAAATCAATTGCACACGGCGTGATGGAACGCTGGTTCACACCTGCGTTTCGGGCGAAAGATCCGCTCGCTGTGGCTGCCTGCCAAAGAATGGTTGAAGGAACAAACCCGGAAGGCTATGCGGCCTGCTGCGCCGCCGTCCGCGATTTCGATTTTCGAGGACATCTGCAAGGCATTCGTGTGCCGATGCTCGTCATGTCTGGCGCGCACGATCCGGCTACGACGCCCTCCGACGGACGCTTTCTCACCGAGCGCACACTGGATTCACGATATGTCGAACTCAACGCCGCACATCTCTCCAACATCGAAGACCGTGACGAATTCAATGCTGCACTCGCCAAACATCTGGCCTAGTTAGAGTTGTACTTGGTAGAGCTAGGTCCCAAAGATAACCGCAATGAGTGCGGAGCGAGGGTCGCCTCGTTTGGAACCGAACATATCCGCACCCATCGTGGGAGTGGGGATTGCCCCGCCCGCCAGTGATTCGCCGTTTCGGTGAACCGTGCGATTTCGCTTCTCCCGTCGCTCCTTCCTCTCACATAATAGAAAATAGCTTCAGGAAAGGAAGCCGCATGCTGGTCATTCTCAGACGCGACGCCGACGAAGTCAGCCGACAGGCCGCACAACTCGTCGCCAGCGCCGTGCGCCGGAAGCCATCACTCGTGCTCGGGCTGGCCACCGGCGGCACGATGGTCGGCGTATACCAGCATCTTGTCCGGCTTCATCGAGAGGGCTCACTCGATTTCTCCGAGGTCGTAACTTTTAATCTTGATGAGTATCTCGGCCTTGCATCTACACATCCGCAGAGCTTTCACTATTTCATGCAGCAACATTTTTTCGCGCACGTCAATGTTGCTCCCCGCAATATTCATATGCCCGACGGAACCATCCGTGAAAACTACGATCAGTACTGCGCCTCCTACGAAGAAGCCATCGGAACGGCTGGCGGAATTGACATTCAGCTTCTGGGAATCGGCCGCAACGGCCACATCGGCTTCAATGAACCGACTTCCAGCATCGCTTCGCGCACGCGCTTGAAAGTTCTCAGCCAGGAGACTCTCGACGACAACTCCAAATCCTTTGCGCCCGGGGAACAGAGCCCTCGTTGTGCCATCACCATGGGCATCGGCTCCATTCTCGACGCCCGGAAAATTCTCTTGATCGCCACGGGTTCCTCCAAAGCCGGCGCGGTGGCAAAGTCCATCGAAGGCCCTATCACTTCTGCGGTCTCGGCTTCTGCACTTCAACTTCATCCAGAGGTAACTTTTATTGTGGACGCCACCGCGTCCTCGCAACTGACCCAGCGTGAATATTACCTCCGCGTGCTGGAGATGACCGCTCTGCTCACCCCAGAGCGCCTTGCTTAAGATTGGTTTCTCTGAATCTACCCCTTGACCAGCAATGCCCGCGCACGTCAAATTCGAGACGGGGCTCTTGATGGAATCCTGACTAGGGTTCACCTTGGCATAAAAATGAAACCCGCAAAGCTCTTTCCTATGTTCCTGAAACTTGCCGGCCGGCCGTGTCTGGTTGTCGGCGCGGGCTTCATTGCGGAATCAAAAATCAGCGGTCTCCTGGCGGCTCACGCGGACGTAAGCGTCGTCGCGCTCGAAGTCACGCCGAAAATTCGGTCTTGGGCCGATTCGCATAAGATTGCCTGGCAACAGCGCCATTTTCAACCGGGCGACCTCGAAAACATGTTCTTGGTTGTCGCCGCCACTTCTTCCACCGTACTCCACGAAGAAATCTTTCGCGAAGCCACGAAACGCGGTGTCTTGTGCAATATCGTCGACGTGCCGGACCTCTGCGATTTCTACTATCCCGCGGTCGTGCAACGGGGAGCTTTGCAAATCGCCATCTCCACCTCCGGTCACAGCCCTGCCCTCGCGCAGCGCCTTCGCAAAGAACTGGAAAGGCAGTTCGGCCCGGAATACGAACAATGGCTCGAAAAGCTCGGCGAAATCCGGGGCGAACTCCTATCCAAGCTGGACCCTGAGGAACGCAAACGTCGCCTGCATGATCAAGTCAGCAGGAAAGCCTTTGCGGCCTTTCTCAAGAAACGTTCCAAGTCGAAGCGTCCCCGTTAGCAAATCTTCTCGCCCCAGAAACCCACGTCTTGGAATGCCTATAGCTGGCGATAGTCCTAGTACATCCATCAATTATTTCAATTCTGAATATCGAATCTTCGGCATCCGGAGGGGCTGCGGGAGTGCTAGCCTTTCTGAGTGGGTACTGTGCCCGGTCCATTTGTCGGGCCAGCCCCTGAATTGCCGCTGGAGCAAAGCGGCTGCGGATTCGGATCCATCAGAAGGTGCAGCTATGAAAGGGAAAATCTATCTCGTTGGCATCGGTCCGGGAGATGCCGATCTCCTGACCCTGCAAGCGGTTCGTCTCCTTCGCTCTGCCGAAGTCGTTCTGCATGATGATCAGATCTCTTCGGAAATTCTTGATTTGATCCCCCCTTCCGCGCAGGTGCGCAGCGTCAGCAAGCTCAGCGCCCTGCCCGGAAATGCGCAGGAAAAAATCCACTCTCTGCTCCTCTCCGCGGCGCGGGAAGGTCACCAGGTCGTGCGGCTAAAGGCGGCCAGCTCCGTTGGGGCCGCGCGCGTTGACGATGAGATGGAAGCTCTCGCGCAAGCCGGGGTCGACTTCGAACTGATTTCCGGTGCTGCTTCAGCCCTCGGGGCCGCCGCGGGCACTACCTCTCGCTAGTCAACCGGCGTCATAGCCATCAATCGTTTTGGGCTCAACCGGCGGACGCCGTTCTGTCTTTCTTTCGGCGCACCAATTCGCAGGCTGCTTCCGCAGTTTCTTTCACCAGGAATCCCATCTTCGGATGCGATGGCTCAAGATCGGCCCGAATTCCGTGGCGCTGTAGTTCTTCCGAAGTCGTCGGCCCAATCGAAGCAACGACCGCCCGGCTGAGACCCCGCTTCACCGCCTCCTCAAGGTTCATCTCCGTGGCGATTTGAAACAGATGGATCGCCTGAACCGCCGTCGTGAAGAGCACCACATCGACAGCGCCTTCCGCAATCGCCTGGATCGCGGCCCGCAGCGGTGCCAAGTCCTCAGGAAGCGCCCACTGGTAGACAGGCACCCGCGTGACCCTTGCCCCACGTTCCTCGAGTCCTGCGAGTAGCTCCGGATTGCTTACGCCATATTCCTGAACCGCGACGCGTGCTCCGCCGAGACGCAGTCCTTCCGGAACCTTCTCTGCCTCATCCAGCGCTCGCAAAACCTCGTGCCAGGTGTTTGGCTCCGGCGCAGTAAGCACCGGAGTGACTCCAATCTCGCGCAGGGCGGCCACAGGTTTTGGCCCGCGCGCCACCACGGGAATGCGCCGCAGCGCAGCTACGTAGTCCTCACGTTTGTGCACCGTCTCCACTACCGCAAGCAATGCTCGCGCTCCGACACCTGTCAAAAATATGACCATGTCGAACGCACCGGCGAGGAGCGCACCCGCAAACGCCAGTGCCTCCTGATTCGACTCACGCGGCACTTCACGCATGGACGGCGCAACCGTAGCCACCCCGTTGTAAGTTTGAATCAGCTTTGCGAGTTCCGCGGCGCGTCGGCTTTCCAGAGCCAGCACGCGCAATCCATCGAATCCATTCATACCCTAGATTCTCAACCAGAATCAGCCGCACCGCTAGCCTCATTTCTCTTCTGCAATAGAAAAAGGACCAACCGGCTTCCCCGAGCCTCGATTTAGCCGCTATTGGACCTCCGGCGTCACGTTGTTCGCGGGCATTGTTTGCAATAACGTGCGGAGGCGCACCGCTCGCGTTGCGCATGAATAAATACTTCCGCACTCTGTTGCCAAAAACGCCCGGATGGGGGTGGGGGTGCATCCTCTCAATCCGCGAGTTACTCCAAGATCTCCGAAGATCGCCCCTCAACGACAGCGGCGCTTTCGGTTCCAAAGGCCGCTGGACACGTCTGATCTTCTCCGGAAACGGCGGCGCCCTTCCCGCAGCGATGGGGGCAGCTGCGAAAAGGGCGTGCCGTCTTCAGGAGAGAAGATCGTGTCGACCCTTTGGCGGTGATCAAGAAAACTGACCGCTTCGAGGTCACGAAAAGGGACGTCAAAGAATCAATTGTCCGGTGGCGGCCCTTGCTTGAATTTCATCATCCCATGACGGCCCGGCCCGCCCCGTTTCACGGCGTAACCCAGCGGCATGGTGAACAGCGATGCAGCTGGTTCGGTCGGCTGAATGTTCGACAGCGTGTAAGTCGTGGTACCGAACCGCGGATCGCTCCGCGTGCTCATCACCACCATTTGCAGGTCGTTGGAATAGCAGCGCTCGGAAACGATGTTGATCGGACTAACGTTGCCCATCTGTTGCGCGGGAATCGTGCGCGTAATTTGCGTGCACTGCGCGCTGACTCCGGCGATGGTCTGCGGACCCAGGTCTACCATCTTCAGATTTCCCTCGGCCATCAGTTGCTGCTCGCGCGCTGCGAACTTGCCTTCGACAGCACCATTCGCTGCGCCCTTCCTGAGGCCTTTCATCCCGTGCCCGGGCATTATTTCGGCAGTTTTCGTGTCGGGATGCAGCACGAAACTCTTGCTGCCCACGGGATCATTGACGACCACAAAAGACTTGGGCTGCCCGGCAAACCCCGACAGCGTAACTTCCTTGCGGAGGCGGCCCTGGCTGTCGCGGAAAAGATTCGTCTGTGTCTTCCGGGTGATTTGGTTTCCATCCAAGAGCGTTTGCGTGGTTTCGGAAACGGCGACCGCGCTGAAAGGCGCTCCGGTCACCACTTTTCCGCCATGCATTCCCTCGAAGCCCAGCAACTCCATGCGCTCGCCCATCGGTGGGCCCATCCATTCGCCGCCAGGGCCGCCGTGCGCCGTGGCTTCCGGTGGCAGGGGAGGAGGCCCTTGTTGCCCACGGGCCACTCTGGGGGTGAACGCAAGAACGCTACCCAGCAACATATACATGCAAATTCTGCGATTCATTATTCCTTCTCCTCTTCTCTCACGAACCGTTGCAAATTTCTGCGGCGAGACATTACCGCTTCCGGAACGCGCTTGGCGCTCCCTAAGGATTCTCGTTTTCTTGTGGCAGCCGCACCGCCTGCGGCAGTCCGTCATTGCCAACGAGCAGATCCACCTGGATCCATTCCGCAGCGCGTTCCTCATTCACCGGCAATCCCAACGCGCCAAGCTCGCCACGTTGCATGCGCACGCGCAGGATTGCCAAATCATCGGTCTCCGCCGGCAACACGCCGGGCAGCAAGGTGAAGTCATTCAGTTCGTTATTTGCAACAAGCGATGCATCCGACTCGTCATCTGCAGCACCTAGGCCCTGCGAGCCCGCCGCTAGAGGCTTTGTACCGTTCACCGGACCGTTGTTCCCGCTTTGTGGGGCTCGCAAGTGTCTGGCAGTCTCCTCCCGCCGGGTCTTGAGCCAAGTATTCCAGCTCACTGCCCCGGCAAGAACAGCCGCGGCAGCCAAAGCCCACGCCGTAGCCACGGCCGCGAGCCGCCATCTATGCGTGCGATGCTGGCTCCGGAATTCCTGCCGCAGCCGCATCTCCACGCGCGCCGGCGTTTGCGCCGCAACGGTGTCCTCCGCGAAGGCGCGCAATTCCACGCGGGCGCTCTGCCACGAATCTTGCAACGCGGCACACCGCGAACATGTACCGGCGTGTTCCGCCGCAGCAGCGCGCTCGGCTTCGCCCAGCGAAGTGTCGCGCTGCGCGTCCAACCCAAAGGCTTCAAATTCCTCGCACTTCATCTCGCACTTCCCTCACTCTGCAAAAGTCCGTTCATCGCGCCACGCTGGCGCGGCGCGGGAAATCGCGCAACATTTCCAGCTTCGCGAGCAGCAGGGCACGCCCGCGATGCAGCCGCGAACGAATCGTTCCGATCGGGCATCCCGCCATCAGCGCAGCTTCTTCGTAACTCAGTTCTTCCAACTCGCACAGAATCACGGTTTCGCGAAATTCCGGTGGCAAATCCATAATCGCTGCTCTCACCTGCTCGGCGCGTTCGCGCCCTTCCAGCCAACTCGACGGGGTAGCGGTATCCTGCAAAATAATGCCAGGGCCGCTGCCATCGTCGTGCTTCTCCTGGAGCGGAACTTCCCTAGGCAACCGTTCCAGATGTTTCATCACGCGGTTGCGAGCGATGCCGTAAAGAAAAGCTGCGAGCGCTCCCCGTGCCGGATCGTATTTCTTTGGGTCGCGCATCAAGATCATGAACACGTCCTGCACAACTTCTTCAGCGGCCCAGGCGTTGCCCGTCATGCGCAGGGCAAAGCGATACATCGCCGCTTGGTGCCGCCCGTAGAGGAACGTGAAAGCGTCCTCATCACCCTTGGCGGCCCGGCGCAACAAAACGTCGTCTCTTTCTTGCTCAGCGATGCCCATCTCTCCTGGTGCGACGCTTCGCGCGCTCTCATCTATTGTTTCCCGCGGCCGGCTCAGAAAGTTCCCGCGCGGCCCCGGTTGCCGAAGAGGGGTCTTCCAAGTTGTTGTTTTCACACTGGGTTAGACGCAGAGCAAGGATGTCACGTGTCAGACGAGGGCCATCATCTGAACCTACGACGGTTGTACCAGAAAGAGGGTGACACCGTTTTCTGCACCGGCAGATTTTTACCTTCTCTTTTTGTCGGGCTTGAACATGTTGGCCGCGACCCTGGTTACCAAGCGGCGAGGAACCAGGCGCTCGCCATGCGCACCAAGATAATTCCCGAGGCCGGAGATGACATAACTTTTCCCCGCAGCGAGAGCTCTCAGTCCGGTGCGCGCGACTTTTTCGGCAGGCTCGGCTCTGCGCTTGAATTTGTCCTGGCCAGAAACGATGTGAAATTCAGATTCCGTCGAGCCGGGGCACAATGCGCAGACACGAATTCCGTAAGGCTTCATTTCTTCGGCGAGTCCTTCGGCGAAAAGCAGATCGAAAGCTTTTGTCGCCGCGTAAGTCGAGATGAAGGGAACGGCCTGGAAGGATGCTGTCGAGGCGAGAATGAGCACCTCGCCGCGGCGGCGAGCAACCATCTCAGGTAGATACAAGCGAGTCAAATGCACGACGGCATTACAATTTACCTGGATCATGTCAAGGAGGCGTTGCTTTTCGACGGAATGAAACTCCCCGTAGCGGCCGAAACCGGCGTTGTTAATGAGAAGATCGATCTCGAAACCATGTTCTTGGGTGAAAGCAAAAATCTTTTCAGGGGCGTTCGGGTCAGCGAGATCAGCGGCAAAAACTTCTGTCAGCACTCCGTGCGCGATGTTCAATTCTTTTGCGAGCTCTTCCAACCGGTCTTTGCGGCGAGCCGTCAGAACCAGGTGCGTGCCGCCTGCAGCCAGTTCTCTCGCGAGCGCGACGCCAATTCCCGCGCTCGCGCCCGTCACCAAAGCCCACTTGCCGCGCCACTCTGCCGTCATATTTCTCACCATTTCATTTACCGTGGAGATTAAATCCGAGCCCTTAATCCATTCTCGTCATCATTCTTTCGTCTCTTCCTTTTCACTCGGCGTCATCGTTTTCGCCGCAGCAGCAAGACGATCAACGACGCGACCGCTTTCGTGTTTAATGCGATCCATGAGACGGCGAGCCCAGACAAATTCGGCAGCGAGCAGACCGAGACCAAGAAGGATGACAGGAATTCCGGGACCGGGTGTGACCAGCATGACGACGCCGACCAGCAGCAGGGTGAATCCGGCAATGATAAGGAAGACGCGGCGGACCTGCTCGACGGTGCGGAGGATCATCAAACTCTAGCGAAACAGCTTTCTGGCGGAGAGGGTGGGATTCGAACCCACGGTACGGTTTCCCGTACGCTCGCTTTCGAGGCGAGTACTTTCAACCGCTCAGTCACCTCTCCGCGGTCATTGTAACGGCAATTTTAACAGATGGATTTGATTTTCACCAATGCGCGCCGTTGACGGTCAACGCCGGGCGGCGAAAAAGGATTGGAGAATAGCGGCGGCTTCGGGGGCGAGCATGCCGGCGGTGATTTCGACTTGATGATTGAGGCGGGCGTTCGAAAGGATTTCGAAACAGGAATGGACGGCGCCGCCTTTCGGATCGTCGGCGCCGTAGACCAGGCGAGGGACGCGGGCTTGGACGATGGCTCCGGCGCACATGCTGCAGGGTTCGATGGTGACGTAGAGGGTCGTGCCGGCGAGACGATGGTTGCCCAGGAGGCGCGCGGCCTCGCGGAGGACGAGGATTTCGGCGTGAGCGGTGGGATCGTTGTCGCGGATGGTGCGGTTGCTGGAACGAGCGAGGACTTTCCCGTCATGAACGAGGACCGCGCCGATGGGAACTTCGCCCGCCGCAGCGGCGGAGTGGGCTTCGGCGAGGGCTTGCTGCATGAATTCGATGGCAGGTTCCATCTCGAGCGAGAGAATAGCATGGGCCAGAGAAAAGAAAGAATGAACACCGAGAATGCGGAGAGCATCAAGGTCATAGAGAACATCCATCTCGTTGAGCTGCGCTGTTTGAGAATTGATGATCACACCAGGAAAGCCGAGGATAGATAGCAACCCGTTGCTTGACAATTGCGCAGGGGAGAAACAAACTACGCGCATGAGGAAACTTCTGGAACGACTGTTTCAAGTGGACTTTTTGAAGGGGCTGACGGTCACCTTCCGCGCCCAAAATCCCCGGAATATCGTGACGGAGCAGTATCCGCTGGAACGGCCCATGGTGGCGGAACGGTACCGCGGGGCGCCGCGGCTGAACAACAATCCGGAAACGGGGGAAACGCTTTGCATCGGATGTAATTTGTGCGCCCTGGCCTGCCCAGAGAACCTGATCGTAGTGGGATGGGAGCGCGACGACGCCACACGCCGGAAAGTGCTTACAACGTTTACCTATGACACGTCGCGGTGCATGTTCTGCGGGTTGTGCGAAGATGCCTGTCCGACGGATGCTTTGGAATTGACGCAGGATTTCGAGATGGCCTATTTCACCCGCGAAGGGGCGATCTGGGATCGTCACCGCCTGGAGCAGGGGCCCACACCGGCACGTTATACGCGCTAAAGACACCGCATGGAACTTCGCAAAGATCCCATCACTCAAAGCTGGGTCATTCTTGGACAAAGAGAACTGCTGGGCGATGCGCCGCAGGACTGTCCCCTAGAACCAGCGAAGATCGAAAAGATAACTCCGATTTTGACCTGGCCGACGGGAGGGCAGTGGCAGGTGCGCGTCGTGCCCCATCCAGAGCCGCTGTACCACGTGGAAGGAGAAACGGGGCGTCTGGCTGAAGGCATGTATGACAAGATGGGCGCGATTGGGGCCCACGAAGTCGTGGTGGAGACGCCGCTGCACGACAAAGCCATGTCGCAGTTCAGCGATGAAGAGATCGAGAGAGTGCTCTGGGTTTGGGCTTCACGGATCGCCGATCTGAAGAAAGACGCGCGCTTCAAGTATGTGAGCGTGTTCAAGAATCAGGGTACGCTTGCGGGAGAAGAATGGGCGCACGCGCATTCGCAAGTAACAGCGACGATATTTGTGCCGCGCCGGATCAAGTATGAACTGAGCTCCGCGCACGAATGGTTCAAAGACAAAGAGCGGTGTATTTTTTGCGACATGGTGCGCCAGGAAGAAAAACAGGGGAAACGCATCGTGGATGTGCAAGGCGATTACTATGCGCTGTGTCCGTATGCTTCGCGCGTGCCTTACGAAATCTGGCTGATGCACCGGCGGCACAACTATCTTTTCGAGCAGCCGAGGCCAGGCTCGAACCGCAGGCAACTGGGGGCCCTACTCGGACGCGTATTGCGGCGACTGGAGAAGGTGGCGCCGGCGTTTCACCTGGTAGTGCACACCGCTCCTAGCACGACAAGCAAGAAAGGAGAGCTGGCGGGCTATTGGAAGACCTTGGCTGATGATTATCACTGGCATATCGAGATTCTGCCGATCGTGGAAAAGCGCAGCAAGTCCTACAGCATCAAAGAGGTGTACTTCAATGCCGAGCTGCCGGAACAGGCCGCTGGACATTTGCGGTCGCTGGATCCCAATTCATGAAGAAGGGCAATCGGAGAGCAGGGGAGCGAGGCGGAGTCCTTGCGAAGCTCATGGTATTGCTGTGTTTTACGGTCTTTGGCACGTTCTTGTACCTGGTGCGGCATCCGATATTTCGATTTGTGGGGGAAACCTGGATCGTGGAGGACACTCTAGAACGTGCGGACGCGATTATCGTTCTGAGCGATGACAATTTTTACGCCGATCGCGCCACGCGTGCCGCGGAATTGTATCGGGAAGGCAAGGCGCCCTGGATTGTGGCGAGCGGGAGGCGCTTGCGGCCGAACGCGGGAATCGCAGAATTAATGGAGCATGATCTGGTGGAGCGGGGCGTGCCGCGAGAAAAGATCGTGAGGTTCGTTCACGACGCCGACGGCACGAAGGAGGAGGCGGAAGCGCTGATGCGGTTGGTAAAAGAAAAGAAATGGAAACACATCATTATAGTGACTTCGAATTATCATACGCGACGCGCACGGTATATTTTTCAACGAGTTTTTCCACAGGACACAGGAGTGCGCATTGCAAGTGCACGAGATGGCGACTTCGATCCGGATCGATGGTGGGAGAAGCGCCAGTCCATAAAAGAGTTAACCCGAGAGGTGGCCGGGATGGCAGTTGCAATTTGGGAACTGCACGGGGGAAGGTGAGACGAATGAGACACCCCAAGGTGTGGTAGGACTGGGAGCATTAAATCCTCAATTAGTGGTATAGCATTTTAGGAAACACCCTAGATTTGCTACCTGCCATTCTTGTTTACAGCGACTAACTGCTATACTATGTTCACTCTTCTGAGTCGCAGCTCAGACCCGACCCTGCGAAGAGCGACTTCGAAAATCCAGTTTTCGACGTCGAGGTGTCCCATGTGGAAGAAAGAAGATGCGAAGTCCCAAGGAGTTTCCGCACCTCCCATGAGTTCCGTGAGTTCGGTCCCAACGCCAGCGACAACTTCTTCTAGTGCCCCAGCGGCAAGTTCTCCGTCAACGATTCCGCCGCTGCCGATTTCACCGCGCGCGGCGGCATGCATAAGTCAGGGAATCAAGATCAAAGGCGAAGTGACAGGCAGCGAAGATCTTTTCGTTGACGGCGTTGTGGAGGGAAAGCTCAATCTCACGGCAAACAGCTGCCTGACCGTTGGACCGAACGGAAGCGTCAAAGCGGACGTTGTGGCGCGCGAAGTCGTCGTACGCGGAAAGATCGAAGGAAAGGTTACGGGGCGAGACAGGGTGCAACTCTGGAGCACCGGCCAGGTTACGGGGGAAGTGCAGACAGAACGCCTGGCAATCGAGGACGGCGCACTTCTGCGGGGCAAGGTCGAAGCGGGCAAACCGCAGACCAAAACTGCCGAAACCAAGGCTGCGGTCGCGACGTCTTCCAGCAAATCCACTGATAGCTCACCTTTGAGCTCGGGAACAGCGGCGGATTAGATCATGAGCTTTCTGAACAAACTTGGAATTGGCATCGGATTCAATGGAGTAGCCAGCCGCGAAGTTTCACGCGGGACTTCGCAGAATCTTCGGGCGCGCGTACCTGGGGGGCTGCCGCCCACCGCCGGCACGACACGCGTGCAGGAGCCGCTGGAATCGACTCGCGTTTCGAACGGTTTGAAGGAGTTCTTGTGGAATCTCGACGGATTGGGCAGGGGGGCGCTGCTCGACTTGGGGCCTGCCTGGCAGACCACTTTAAGTTTTTTCATTGAGCGTGGTTTCCGAGTTTCGTCGGAAGATCTATTGCGGGCCTGGAAGGGTTTTCTGACCGAAGAAGAAGCGCGACTTCGAGACAATGCCAACGCCTCCGAATTGTTGGACATGACGCCGATTGGACGGGGCAAGCGGTTCCTGGCGGAAAATGTGCAGTATGCGCGATCCTCGTTCGATGCGGTGCTCTTGTGGGACGTGCTAGATTATCTAGAGCCGGCGCTGGCGAAACAAATTGTTGCGCAGGTGACGGAAGTGTTGCGGCCGGGCGGCGTGGTCTTCGCCATGTTCCACAGCAAAAAACCCGAAGGGTTCCAGCGGTACCGGGTTGCCGACTCGAACACGCTGCAAGTGATCTCCGCGGCGGTAATTTGCCCGGCGCAAAAGGTTTATCAAAACCGGGAGATCCAGGATCTGTTTGGGCGCTACCGGACGATGAAATCGTTCGTTGGCCGCGACCAACTGCGCGAAACGCTGTTCATCAAGTAGAAAAAGTCCGATTCAATCGAACTGCAAATCGCCTGTGGAATCCGGTAGTTCAGTTACTCTTCGCTTGCAATTAGCAAATCCGAGGAGTACAAGCGAGGTGTGAGCTCGCTGAGCTCCGGAGGGATTATGACTCCACCGGGCTTAGAGCTGCACCACAGCTGAACACACCGCTTTTGCGGTGCGCGTCGCTCGAGAAACATACGTGCTTCTGGCGCGCTTCCGAGGCGACACAGCAAATTGGCAAAAAGGGGGAGCCGCCAGGCTTCCCCTTTTGCTTTTTGATCCGGAATTCGCTCTTAGGGTTTGGCTGACGAGCCGTGGCGGTGGTGGTGATGCTTACTATTGTTGTGCCTGCGATTGTGCCGGTCGTGTGAGGAGGCCTGGTTGTGCGTTTGTGCTTGTCTAGCGTTGATCGTTGACCCCTGGCTGGTTGGGACAGCCCGCGCTTGTCCGCAAGGGGCAAATACGGCGGAGGCAGCCAAAATAAACAAGAGCCCAAAAATAGGTTTCACATTGACTCTCACGAAGAAATCCCCGTGTTTGCATTAAATCACAACAGAACGAATTTGTCGTGGACGATTTCGACCTGCGCCAGGGAAAGGCTAGCGGAGTTGGCTTGGGGAAGAAGCGGTGAGCCATCGCGGGAGGTGGTGGAACACGGCCGCGCGTCGATGGGGTTCCGTCATGTAAAGAATTAACTTCCGAGCTTGAGATGCTCAAGCCATTGAATGGCTTCGCGCTGATTAGCGATGATCTGGGCCTGCCACACCAGAGCGACAGACATGATGCTCATGGTGATAACGCAAAGGATGAGGACAAGGCCAATGTTGGATTCTTGGACGGGAAGATGCAGCAATCGCCGAAACCACGCCATGGTGGAGATTCTCCTAGTACTCGGCCCAATTGATGCCCAAGGTTCCTACGGAACCGAGCTGGCAGGAGTCGGGAGACATTTCAACCCGCCTGCAAGAATACTCGCAATCGAGAGGCCACCGACTACGAGTTATTAGATGATACCTATAATATAGAAAATACGGGAGTTGCAGTTTTGCTTCAGTCTGCGGCTCCACACCTCCTGGCAGAGAGAATGTAGAATCGGCGCACAGTTTTGCCACTTTGTTTCCAGTTGCCCTCATTTTCTCGCAATGCAGGCTTCGAGGAGGTGTTTCCAGACGTCTGGGTCATGGAGAGCGACGCGTTGAGCGCGGGAGGAGCGGCGGTCATCCGCAGAGGAAGGTTCGGATTCCCCGTCCCAGAGTAAGATGGTGCGCTCACAAAAGGGGAAGAGCGATGGCGCCTGTTCTGCTGTCGCAATTCCAATGGTATGAGCATGGTAACGCAGGGCTCGATCATACAGTTTCGAAAGCTCGCAGACGCAGCGCTGGGTGCTTGCACCGATCGCAATCGACCAGAGAACGCCGTGCTGCCGAAACTGGAGTTTGCGGTGGCAACCCTCGGCTAAGAACCGTTCGACATCCTTATCGGAAATGCCCGCGAAGAAAAAGAGAGCGTCAAAGTCGCGCTGCCTGGCTAACGCAGCTTCCCGCTGGGCCAAGCCCGTGTTTTGGACGAGTTCGCGGGGCGAGAGAGAGTGCAGTGTTACCACCGGCACTCCGGTATCCGCGGAAAGGGTTTCCAAAGCCTCGGCGGCAGCCGGCAAGATTTCAGCGACGGGGATACATGTGAAGCGCCCCAGGCGCAAAGTGGCTCTCTTTTGAGCCGAGGATGCCCCCGCTCCGGGGCGGAGGTGGAAATAGTCCTCCGGCAGATAGATGGAACACCCGTCTTCGGCGATGAAGGGATGGGTATGGCCGAGCTGGCGGCGGGGCTCATCGAAATGAAGACGGGAGCGGCTGGTGAGCCAGACAGCGGGAATGCCCTGGTGATCGAGGGCCGCGGTGAACTCATCAAGGCCCGGCACACTCTTGCCGGGGGCAGGGATTAGCGTATCGACCGCGACGTAGAGGACACTGGGCGTCTGCCGCAAGCAAGGCTCCGGAATAGCCAGAGCATTCTATCGGATTCCGGTGTCCGTTCGACCAGCAGGAAAAGAAAAAGGCGGGCAGATTACTCTGCCCGCCTGTCGCACCCGGGGGCACAACACCGGGGCGATACTCTCTATTTTTACTTGCCAGACTTGGTCGTGGAAGCCGCCACCTGCGAGTTCGCCTTCGGAATGCTGACGTAGCCGCTGATAGTGTCCTTAGCTGTCTTGTTGATCACAATCTCTTCAGGAATGTGTGTTCCGGAAGTGTAGAAGAAAATGGGCTCGTTGAGCGCGCGATTCTTCTTTTCGAAGCGCTTGTCTTCGACGGTCATGGCGAGGCTGAACTGATTGCGCTTTTCGTTGACGCCCTTCAGCTCGACGGTGACGTTGCCGACCTTCTGCGGCTTGTTCTTGCCGGTGACGGTGAACTCGACATAGTCGCGCTCGCCGAGGCGGCGGAGCTGGTCGATTTCGTCGTGATTGCGAGCGATGAGCGTGCCCATTTCGCTGCGCGCCATTTTCAGGTCTTCGCGGGTCGCGTCCAGGTCGGTCTTGACGCCGACAACCTTGGTGTCCACGGTCTTGACGTCATCGTTCGTGGCCTTGGTCGCGAGCTCGGAATGCACCGAGGTGTCGAGGGCGGTCAGCTTCTGGGAGGTGGCGTCGTTGAGCTTAGCCGCTTCCTCGCGTGCTTTCTTGAGCTGGCCCTGGGTAATCTTCAACTTGCCGGTTACCACCTTCAGGTCGCCTTGAAGATCGGCGTTGGCCTTTTCGTCCTGAGCCAACCGGTCCTTCAAGGACGACATGTCCTGCTGCACGGACTGCTGGGTCGTCTTCAATTGCGTAGCAACCGCCTGTTGCGTGCTATCGAGTTTCGATGATGCGTTCCAACCGAATGCCAACCCACCTATAGCAATCAACCCGAGAACGATAATCGCGGGTAGCTGCCAAGAAGAACTGCTTCTCGATTCAAATGTGTGTTCCTCTGACATGGTCAATCTCTCTCCTCACCCCACAGGGGTAGATGCCGTTTTGATCGGCCTGTAACAAAACTCATGCATCTGCGAAGCCAACTTTGATGAGTCCTGAGGCGTTGTAAGTGATAGATGGCTAGATGCTTGTGAGCGATGAACGAAGGGGGGAGAGTACTAGTCCTAGCAAAGTTTACGTGAACAGAGGGCGAACAGCGGATTTTTTGCTTGGCGAACGATTTAGCTCCATTGCACCCCGATTTGACGCAGTTCGGCGTGCAGCTGTTCGGTTGACTGAAAGACGATGGCAGTCATGCCGAGCCGTCTAGCCGCTTCGGCATAGCAGGGAACATCGTCAATGTAAACGGCTTTGTCAGCCTGCACTTCGCAGGCTTTGAGTGCCCGGCGGTAGATTAGCGGATCGGGTTTGCTGGCGCCGACGGAACAGGAGTAGATGCGCGTAGGGAAAAAATGGAAGAACTCGTAGGTGGACTCCATGTGGGCGACGTGGAGGGGGTCGGTGTTGGAAAGAAGAGCGAGGCAGTAGCTTTGCGCTAGTTTTTTCAAGAAAGAGTCGTCCTGAACGGGTTTGGGATCAAGGACGCGATTCCAGGTTTCAGTGAACTGTTCGAAAGTCAGCGATCCGCCGAGCCGCTGATTCACGTGCAGGTACCAGTCTCCCGGGGACATTCGCCCTTCCTGCCAATCGGGCCAGCGAGGATCCTTCTCCAGGGCGGCCCAGACTTCTTGAGGGGACAGGGAATGGCCCTTGGCCAGCCCGCCCAAGGCGCGAGAGATGTCCACGCGGATGAGGACGCCGCCGATATCGAAAATGATGGCGCGGAATTGGCGAGAAGGCACGAACTATTCACCCTGGGTGCGGGGGATTGAAGCGGAACGGCGAGCGTTCGAGACATTGAGCTGATGTCTCGCTCGAAGGATGCTGATGATGGCGGGCAAGATCGAAAGGAAAATGACCACCGCAATGACGTAGTGGATGCGCTGGCCGATGTTTGGGACGGAATGTCCCAAGGCGTAGCCGCCCAGAATCATCGCGGCGACCCAGAAGATTCCGCCACAAATGTCGAAGGCGAGGTACCGGGCGTATGGCATCTTTGCGGCGCCGGCGACGGGCGGGCAGAACGTTCGAATGATGGGGATAAAGCGCGCCAGAATCACCGCCCGGCCGCCGTATTTTTCGTAGAACTCCTGGGCGCGCTGAAGATGGCTGCGGCGGAAGAAGAAAGAATCTTCCCGGCGGTAAAGCGCCGCGCCAGCGGAGCGGCCGATCCAGTAGCCGATCTGGTCACCCACAATGGCGCAAAGCATGACGGGCAGGAGAAGCCACTTCAGCGGGATTACGTTGGCCGCAGAAAAAATCCCGGCGGTGACCAGGAGAGAATCGCCGGGGAGAAAGAAGCCGACAAAAAATCCGGTTTCAACAAAAACGATGGTGCAAACCAGAGGGGCGCCGCCCGAACGAATTAGTTCCTTGAGTCCCTCGGGATTGTAGAGCGAGTGGAGAAAGTGAAGGATGGCGTCGAGCACTCGGTGTGGTTCCTCGCTGCGGAAAAATCATTTGAGTTTCTTACGGGCACCGGAACGAGAGCACGCGAACGCACGGCTGTGAAAGCGCCCAAACCTATACGGTAGCAGAAAACCCCGATATCCTCCCCACATTCATGCCAGAGGAGTAGCGGCACCGTCAAAGCCACGAGCCATGCACTAAGTCGCATCATCGGAGAGCCTCCGCAAGCCAGAGGTAAGTTTTGTCTTTGGCTTCGAGCCGGGCTTCGAGCTCGCGTACCGCATGTTCTTTCTGTCCCAGCAATTTTTGGATACGTGGAAGTGCGCAGCGCGCTGCGGCCGCTCCCGCTTCGATGGCCTCCTCCGCGCGCTCGAAATCGTCCCACGCCAGGGATTGCACCTCGGGGCGTAGAACGAGGTCGGCGTGGCGTTCCCAGACTTCGAGCTGGTGCTTTTGGGCGGCGCTCACGGCACGGCTGACGACTTGAAAGATGTTAGTGGGAGCGCCGCGATGGCCGTCGTGCATCCCGACGGAGATGCCGAGGACCGAGGTCGCGCCGAGTTCGCGTGCAGCACGAGTCGGAACCGGCGCAACGAGGCCGCCGTCGGCAAGGCAGCGCGTGCCGATCTCCACCGGTTCAAACAAGCCGGGGAAAGCGCAGCTCGCGCGAATGGCATCCACAAGATTGCCTTGTGTGAAGACGACCGATTCGCCGGAGCTCAGGTCGGTGGCGACAACGGCAAGGGGGATGCGCAGATCTTCAAATTGGCGTGATTCGAAAACGCGTTCGATCAAGCCGGCAAGCCGTTGGTTGCTGGCAAGTCCAAGCCGGGAAACGCGCCAACGGGCGATGTCCCGAAAGCGAAGTGTGCGGCATGTAGAGATGATGCGGGAAAGCGGCGCGCCACTCGCATAGGCAGCGCCGAGAATGCTGCCGACGCTGGTCCCCGCAATGTGCGAGATGCGGATTTGATTCTCTTCAAGGACACGGAGAACGCCAAGATGCGCGAAGCCGCGCGCAAACCCTCCGCCAAGCGCCAATCCAATACCTGGCCGGGCGACCGGGCTCGTCGAACGCTTGTCGGCAGGCTTCTGTGGAATCGTTTGGTATCCACGCATAGTGGGAGAATGACAGGCACAACCTCTGTGACCAATGGGCCGCGCGTCCTCAAAAAACAGTACCGATGTACTTGGACTAAATGCTTGTGGAAATTGGGATTCCGAAGCCTGACAGTACCTTCTTACTAGTCCCCTACCCTCTCTGTACCATTGTGGCCCGCGACAGGGTGCGCGATTCTCACCTGCGTTGGGCGGTACTACCGAGGGAGCCAGGGATGGACAACGCGTTCAAAACGTGGATTGGGCAGCCGGTGGTCCTGCAAGTGGCGCTCGGGAACATCAGGGTGCCGTTGCGCGGGAAGCTGCTGAAGGTCGGCGGCGAGACGGTTCGGATGCGCATTGGCGAGGGCTGGGACGTTGACATCTATAAGGCCATGATCCTGGCAGTGGAAGAAGACGGCATGGTTCTTTTACCGGCGTGAGGGGCTGAGACATGAAAACACAAGAGCTCAAGTACGTGACTTGTCGGCGTGCGGCAGTGCTGCTGGGACTTTCGGAAGCGGAATTGAGCCGCATCTCGAGCGAATCGGGGCTCGGCCACAAAGAAGTTGCCGGCGCGCAGGAAGAGACCTATTTCACATACGAAGAATTGCGGCAGATTTGCCAGATGGCTGTGCACCAGGTGAGCTAACAAACGACTTTCCTCCGGCCCCCCTCTGCAATACCCCCACCCCGGGTCGCTCCCCCCAGCGATCCGGGGTTTTTATTTCCGAACTATGCCAAGCTACTGGATATTTTCGGCAGTTTGAATCGTTTTAGAAATCCTTTGACAGAACAAGTCGAGGCAGAGAGACTTAGCCCCCAGAAAATCGTTCGGGTACGGTACGGATTTCCTTCTCAGGGGGAAAGCTACCTTGCACCTAACACTCGCGGACTGGGCGGCCATTGCCGGCTACCTGCTCATCACTTTGGTTCTAGGGTTGTACTTCCGGGGCCGCTCGGGAAAGAGCACGGAAGATTATTTCGTGTCCGGTCGGAATGTGTCGTGGTGGCTGGCAGGTACTTCGATGGTCGCCACGACGTTTGCCGCGGACACGCCGCTCGCGGTGACGGGTCTGGTTTACGCCAACGGAGTCGCGGGGAATTGGCTGTGGTGGAGTTTTCTGCCGTCGGGGATGATGACGGTGTTTTTGTTCGCGCGCTTGTGGCGGCGGTCTGGATTGATTACTGACGTGCAGTTTGCCGAAATGCGCTACGCAGGAAAGCCTGCGGCGTTCCTGCGCGGATTTCGCGCGGTCTATTTGGGATTGCTGATGAACTGCCTGATCCTCGGCTGGGTTACCAAGGCCATGGTGAATATTATCAGCACCTCGCTCGGCATGAGCGACTTTAAGGCCTTGCTGATTTGCGTGTTCTTTCTGATGCCTTTCACCGGGATTTATGTTTCGCTGGGTGGACTGTGGGGCGTGCTCTGGACGGATTTGTTCCAGTTCGTATTGAAGATGGCGATTGTGATTTCCGTGGCCTGGTACGGCGTGCATGCGGTCGGCGGGATGCCGCAGCTTCTGTCGGCTTTGGCGGCGAAGCGGGCGGCTGCCGGAGCGGGCGCAAGCGATATCACCGCGCTGCTGCCGGATTTCTCGCGTGGGCTGACGGGCGAAGCATTGTGGACGCTGCCGGTGATCACCTTCGTGGTGCACTTGGCGGTGCAGTGGTGGGCATTCTGGTATCCGGGGGCGGAGCCGGGCGGCGGGGGGTACATCGCGCAGAGAATCTTCAGCGCGAAAGATGAACGCAACGGCTTACTCTCGGTTCTATGGTTCAACCTGGCGCACTACGCGCTGCGGCCCTGGCCGTGGATTTTGACGGCGCTTGCGGCTGTCGTGCTTTATCCGAATCTTGCCCAGCCGGAACGTGGCTTCATGCTCGTGGCAACAAGGCAAACTCCCCATGCGCTTCTGGGGATCTTGCTGGCGGGTTTCATGGCTGCGTTCATGTCCACCGTGGCGACCCAATTGAATTGGGGCAGTTCCTATCTGGTTGAAGATTTTTATCGCCGCTTTTTGAAAAAGGATGCGGCGGAGTCACATTACGTCAATGCTTCGCGGCTGGCCACGGCCTTCCTGGTCGTCGCGGCAGCGGCCGTGGCCTGGGAACTGACATCCGTTTCCGAAGGGTGGAAGATCGTGCTCGAACTGGGTGCGGGAACCGGCGGCGTGTATCTGCTGCGCTGGTACTGGTGGCGTGTTAATGCCTGGAGTGAAATATCGGCGATGCTTACGGCCATGGTAACAACACTGGCACTTCATTCGAAAACGCTGTGGATGGCGCTGGCGGGCCGGCCGCAGCCGTTCAGTGGTTCCGACCCGGTCATTTTTGCGAAAACCACCTTGTGCACAACGGGAATCACCACGCTTGTTTGGCTCGTAACCACATATCTGACACCGGCGGAGTCAGGCGAGACGCTCGTGAAGTTTTACCGTAAAGTGCGGCCGCAAATCACCGGGTGGAAGCCCGTAGCGAAGCTCGGCGGAGACGAACCGGTCACGCGCGATCTGGCCAGGAATCTTTTGAGCTGGCTGCTGGGCTGCATCCTCATCTATTCGGCGCTCTTCTGCATTGGGGAATTGTGTTTCGGCCGGTATGCGGCCGGAGCTGTGTTCGCTGTCGTGGCCATCATTTGTGGGTTGGCAATCTCGCGCCTGATGCCCAATGCGAACGAGTGGCAATCGAGCTGAAATGGCAGACGCGGCGCAGGCAGCTCGCTCGGAGACCCGCAATGCGGTCCTTGCCGGATTCCTCGGCTGGACGCTCGATGCGTTCGATTTCTTCATCCTCACATTTGTGCTGGCTCCCATCGCCAAGGAATTTGGCACGACCATCCCGGCGCTGGCGCTCACCATCACCGCCAGCCTGGCCACGCGATGGATTGGCGCGATTGTCTTCGGGTTGTTTGCTGACCGTTACGGACGGCGCATTCCGCTCATCGTCAACATTTTGTACTTCTCGCTGATTGAAGTTCTTTCCGGGCTCGCGCCGAGCTACAGGGTTTTCTTCTTTCTGCGATTGCTCTACGGCATCGGGATGGGTGGCGAGTGGGGCGTGGGGGCTTCGCTGACGATGGAATCGGTTCCGGCGAAATGGCGCGGTTTGATTTCCGGGCTGTTGCAAGAGGGCTACGCCCTTGGGTTTCTTTTGGCCGCGGGAGTTTATCGGTTTGCTTATCCGCATTGGGGCTGGCGGCCGTTGTTTTTCATCGGCGGATTGCCGGCGCTGCTGACTCTGTTCGTGCGCGCCAAAGTGAAGGAGCCGGAAGCGTGGCGTCGTTCGCGAACGGATTGGAGGACCTACCAGCGCGTCATATTTTGTAACGGGAAGCGATTTGCTTATCTCGTGGTTTTGCTCGCGATGGTGAATTTTATCTCACACGGCACCCAGGATATGTACCCAACCTATCTGCAACAACAGCATGGATTCAGTCCTCGTCGCACGTCGGATTTCACTGCGTTTTCCATGGTCGGAGCGATTTGCGGCGGGCTGGCGTTCGGATATTTTTCCGACCGCCGCGGACGCCGGCGCGCCATGGCGACGGCGCTGCTGCTGGGGATCGTGATGATACCTTTGTGGGTGTTCGCACCAAACCTTCCGTTGATTCTACTCGGCGGATTCCTGATGCAATTCATGGTGCAGGGCGCGTGGGGCGTGATACCGGCCCACATCAACGAGCTCTCGCCGGATCAATTGCGCGGATTTTTTCCTGGCTTGGCGTATCAGTTCGGCGTCTTGATCGCCTCCGGCAGCGCTTACTTTGAAGCGCGAATGGCGCACCTCATGAGTTATGGCCGAGCGATGGGGCTCTTTGCCGTCGTGGTTCTCCTAGTGGGAGCGCTGGTGGTTTATTTCGGCCCGGAAGAACACCGAGTGGAGTTCGGCAGGCGCGAACCGGTAAAAGTCTGAAAAGATTTTGCGCAAGGTGGCGTGGCAGGAGTTCGATGCGTTGTGTTAATATTTTCATGCTGCGCGCCCTTAGCTCAGCTGGATAGAGCGTCTGGCTACGAACCAGAAGGTCGGGAGTTCGAATCTCTCAGGGCGCACCACTTCCAATGGGGTCAGGCCGCTCATGCTTTTCAATGACTTCCGTCCATACCCTTTAATTCGTTTCGAACTCAAACCGAGCTCTCCACCCGAATAAAGACGATTGTGCCTTGACTTTTCCGGTCAGCGTTTACCAGATGGCACTATGCATCCGGCAACCAATCGGGGATGCTTTCGAAGCAGAAGTTGACCTCTCGGAAGGCCGCGCCCACACTCTCGAAGCTCCAAAATTACTTGGGCCGAACTAATAAGATGACTCCAAGTAATATCACAATAGCGAAGGCAATCATCGCGACAGCAAGAAGAACCCTTTGTTGCCTTGGGTGCTTGTCCGGTAACAAAACCTCATCTTGGGCTGAAACAAAACTTAACAGCGCTTTCTTATAGGATCTCCAGAACAACAAATATGGAAGTCCAACGAGAAAATAAATCCCCAGAAAAATGGAAATAGTTCTGAATAAATGGGCAGCTGGCCTGCCCAGCGCATAGATGAGCTCCATCGACGACTGATATGCTAAAAAATAGCCTAGTAAGAAGATTGAAAGGTGAGCGCAAAAAAACATTTTTAGAAAAGCTTTGATTTTTAGTTCCTGATCCGTGGACTGTACAAGATAGCCTCGATTGCGACGATCCCCGGAAAAGACGACCACGCGGCCAGCCTTCTCATCTCTAAAACACTGACCAACGATGGAGTCAAGAAGACCCATAGGCATGTTCTCCTTGGATAGATTCGCTCAAGCCCTAATTGCATCCACATTACCACTTCGAGAAACTGGTCCACCATCGGCCGGAGGTACTGGTGCGACGGCAAAGTCAATACAGAATCCCATTCCACAGCCGTAGTGAATATTCTGCTCACAAGGTTGCGGAGATGAAGAGACGTTTTCCATGAAAATTTCTCCCCAACCATCTTTTCCGTGACAAACCCTTGTATGTGTTGCCGCTGGATATCGCACAAGGGTTGCCGACCATCCATAAGTTAAAACCTAGTTTACGTACATGTATTATTAACTTGGCTAGCGCAAATGCTAGGGGATGGTTGATGAGATCAAGCGATTTCACTCATCTGGGGATGGTTAGCAGCTATCCTTTTCTTGCGAGGACAAGGCCGCCGGCTCGGGGGGCAGAGTCCACAAGGCGGGCGATTGGCGAGGCCAGCTCAGCAAAGTCACACGAATCCGATGAACCGTCCTGCCGCAACAATCCCAATCCATAACAGAATCGAAACGAAACCCGCAACCTTCGCCCCCGCAGGCAAGACCCCGCCCTCCCAGGACGCCACATCCCGATAGACGGTCCAATGGAAAATCAGCGCATGCACACCAGCCAAAAATATCAATAACATCTTCACGCGAAACGCGGGATTGGTATATACCTTAACCGCTTCCGACGTAAACAGCAGTGCTCCGGTAACCACCTGCAGCGCAAATCCCGCCCAAGACCAGGGAAGCAGTCGCCCCGCCAGCTCCGAAACCCGTTCCCGCCTCAACATCCACCCCAGAAGGCGCAAATCAAAAACTGCTATGGTCCCCACCAGCGCCGCCATCCCAAGCAAATGCACGGTCTCAATCGCCGGAAACAGCCACAGCGATTCCCGTACACCGGCGCCCACCGAAGTCTGTTCCAGCCACCTGCAGAGCGTCAGCATGTCGGACGTTTCTATGGAGACCCCCGCATTGACTGACCGTTGGGAAGATCGATGCTTACCAAACACATATAAGCCGAGCCGTCTTTAGCCCGAAAGCCCTCAGCCGTCACCTCATCCCCACGCTTCACCGTATTCCGGCTCCATCCAAACCGACTTAGCATCCCCAGACTTCCTAACTCCAGCTTCCAGTTCACAACCTTACCGTGCTCGTCTTTCAGGTCCGCATGAATCAAGGCATGTGGGTTGATCCACTGGAAATCCTTGACCGTTCCTTGCATCCTCACGGTATGCGTCATATCAAACGGTGCGTTCCCATGGTGCGCCCAAAGGGAAGCCGCGCCCAACAAAAGTCCTACCACCAGAACGGTCCCTATCTTACGATTCATGATCTTCCCTCAACGATGGTCGATGACGGCATCGCATCAGTTTCAAAATCTGCATCGTCCTGTGGGCCGGAATCCTTGATCTCGAAATGGCAGTTTACCACCAGCAAGACAGGTTGATAAAGGATTGAGCGGACGGATTGCCAAGGTGGAAAATGGGCCAGTAGATGTGAAACACGACGCGATTTATGTCCTTACGGGCGACGGCTACGTTTACGCCCCGCGGCATCCTGGCATCTGACTGAACCCCGAGCGCAGAAGTAAGTCTCAACGCCCGTTAGGCTCGTCGCCAATCCCCCGGTCCTTTGTTGCTTATTGCGTCTCCTTTCAACTGCGGCCCCTTCCCAAGAAGCGTATTGCCATCACGAAAAGGGGCAATCAACCGATGGTCCGCGATTGCTTTCGAAACGGCACCTGGAACGACGAACGGAGTTTGCAAGATTCCGACAGCGGCCAATGCAAAGGCTAGGTAGAACGCCAGGCGTTCTAGACGATCCCGCGTTCGCCACGCTTTCTAGAATCATGTGTTTGGCGGAAGCTCGTTTCGCAAAGCCGTGCCCGCTAAAAACCAATGCTGTGCCGGCGGCATTTTTTGGGTACACTACGCTCCCGATGTTTTACTTCCTGCTCAACGCGCTGATCTGGGTTTCCACGGCTTCGCCCCAGCAAAGCCCGCCTTCCCAGCCCATCTTCAGGCCCTGTGCTGATTCCTGGAATGAGCCGGGAGCAGGCACGAAAAAGAACCGCCCGAAAAGTGCCAAGAAAGAGTTGAAGAAAGAATCGGGCGCATGCATTGAACTGGCTTATTCGGCTTTAGAGATTCAGGAATACCTCCAATCCTATGCGCGGAAGGAGCGATGGAAAATAACGGGCGATCAACTCAATGAGGATTCCTGGACATTTTCTCTTGATCTTGACAAGGACGAACTCCTGCGCGATACCTCTAGGGACTCCAACCCCAAGAACGTGGAATGGAGGGCCGGGACCGCTCGTATAAACGTGAATACCTCGGAACTGGCTGACGGGTTTACGCGCACCATAGTTCGTGCCAGTTTTCGAGGATTCGGCCGCAACCAGGATCAGTTTGCGATGGCCAAGGAATATTGGAATTTGGAATCCAATAACGCATTTGAGAGTTCAATTACATCCGCTCTCCGGAATTATTTCACAGCAGCGGCACCCGCCGGAAATCCGTAACTTCTCCTTACTCTAGAGAATCCCGAGCGGGATACTCCCGGGCAAACCAGGGATCGGATCACGTCTTTTCATACTAGACACATCGACGGGCTTCCCTACCCAGAAGCCCTTGCCTCGTGTTACTTTCTTACGGCCAAGCTCACAGCTGCTGCATCGAAAAACTAACACGGAGAACACTGTGGTCCCCTGCGAGCCCGCGGTCTGGTGTGCCGTTAAGAAAACACGGCGATTCGCGTTTCTGCCAGGTTATCTTTTTTGCGCTCTAGCTCTGCTATGTACGGCCCATCCTGCACGCGCGCAAATCTCCCCCGGTCCCCTTGCCAAAGCGCATCAATCTTTGAGCGGAACTACGCAATGCAATAGCTGCCACCAATTTGGCACCAGCACGCCCACTTTCAAGTGCCTCGAGTGCCACAAGGAAATCGCCCAAAGGCTTTCGGCCAAGCACGGCTATCACTATCAACTTCAGATACCCAACCCCAATGGCAAGGATTGCGTTCGCTGTCATCTGGATCACAACGGAGAAGACTTTGGCCTGATCCACTGGGAGCCTTCGCAAAAACAATTTGATCATCGCCAGACCGGCTACAAGTTGGAAGGAAAGCACGCTGGGATCGCCTGCGAAAAGTGCCACGCGCCTGCTTTCATGGTTGGCGATGACCGCCCGCTCATCAAAATGAAGGATCTTTCGAAGTCTTTCTTCGGGCTTACACAAAATTGCGTGCCGTGCCACAAAGATGTGCACAAAGGCCAGCTTGGGAACGATTGCCTGCAATGCCATAATTACACGGACTGGAAAGCGGCAAAGCAGTTCGATCACTCCAAGACCCGCTATCCCCTGACGGGTCTTCACATCAAAGTCGAGTGCGAGAAGTGCCACAAGCCCGATGTGCCTGGCGGCTCGGCACGCTACCGGGACATGAAGTTCCAGGCCTGCATCGACTGCCACATTGATCCGCACAAAGGCTCCTTCAAGCAGCGCTGCGAAGAATGTCACACCACCGCAGGATGGAAGAAATTGCTGCCGCGCTTTGAATTCGACCATTCCAAGACCAAGTACCCGCTCCTCGGAAAGCACGTCATGGTCGGCTGTGCGGAATGCCACCTGAAGGCTGATTTCAAAAAGCAACTGCCTTTCGATAACTGCAATGATTGTCATAAACCGGACCCCCACAAGGGCCAGTTCGAAGCGCGCCCCAAAAAGGGCGAGTGCGCGGAATGCCACAACGTCGATGGATGGAAGCCCTCGCTTTTCGGCGTGAAAGAGCACGACACATCCAAATACCCTTTGAAGGGCAAACACATCCCTGTTCCCTGCGAAAAGTGTCACCTGCCTGCGGGAAAGGACACCATCTATAAAGTAAAATTCGCCCTCTGCACCGACTGTCACAAGGATGCCCATGACGGGCAATTTGCCGCCGCGCCGTATCGAGACAAATGCGAAGATTGCCATACCGTTCTGGATTTTCACCGCTCTACCTATACGATTGCCAAGCATCGCAACTCACGTTTTCCTCTGACCGGAGCCCACGCGGCCGTGTCTTGTTCCGACTGTCACAAAGTCGGCGCCGCCGGACGCACGGATAAGATCCTACCGTTCCGCTTTGAGGATCGGACCTGCACGGCGTGTCACGTCGACGTTCACAAAGGCGAATTCAACGAGCGCATGGCGAAGCGCCGCGCTGATGGCACCCCTCTGGGATGCGAAGCCTGTCATAACGTAAGGTCATGGACCGACGTGGCTGGCTTCGACCATTCGAAAACCAAGTTCCCGTTGCTCGGAGCGCACCGCGCCGTCAAATGCGGAGATTGTCATAAGGTGCCTGTTGGCAAGAAAGAGGTGCAGTTCAAGGGCACCTCGCAAGTTTGCGAAGATTGTCACAAAGACGCTCACGACGGCCAATTCGCAAAGGCCGGCAAGACGCTCTGCGCGGACTGCCACAATTCGCAGCGCTGGGTTCCCTCCACCTTCGATCACGACACTCGGACGCATTTCCCCTTGCAAGGCGGCCATGCCGGCGTCGCTTGTGACAAGTGCCATAAGCAGACGCGCATGGTTGAGGCCAAGGCCGTGATCATTTACAAACAGGCGCCTTCGAAGTGTTCCGATTGCCACGGACCGGATGTAAAACCTTTGTAATTCGAGTTTCCAGAAAACGTAAATTCTGCCCGCGCCGTAGAGAAATTTTCTGCAAACAGGCGCCTGCCTGGCTGCTGGTATCTTTTTTCAATTCACCCTGCTTTGATTTCTGCTGAGACACTGCGAACCCGCAGTGTTGCTCTATTGCGCACAACGGGCCATACACCGTGTGTGAAGGGCAATTCAATTTTTCCCGCTCCAGCTACGCGTAGTACCTGTCTTAGCTCGTTCTAATAGGATACGAGCACTGTTCTTAATTTGGTCGAAAGGACAGTTGAATGTGCTCAGCGCAGTATTCAAACTGCGGCTAGTTCTCGGTTCCCCACTCCCCAGCCGATTGACGTGGGAAACGCATCAACGCGTTCTGAAGTTTAGGGGGCACTTACGTCAAAGTGGATGCAAATCTTGTGTTGGCTGGTTTTGCTCTCATGGCCGGCCGCCAGTGCTCCGCTTCCTTCCGGCCAGCGGGGCAACACCAAAAGTCCGCACGGCCCATTGGCGATTCCTTGCGAGAACTGTCACACGGCCGCGGGCTGGAAGCCCATTCGCGCGGTTCCGGAATTCGATCACAACAAGACGAATTACCCTTTGCGGGGCCTGCATGAAAAAGTGCAATGCAACCAGTGCCACGTCAAGCCGGTGTTTACCGATGTCGGCAAGAATTGCGAAGAGTGCCACGCGGACATTCACCAGCGGAAGATGGGCACGAATTGCGCGCAGTGCCACACGGTGCAGGGCTGGAATATTGCGACACAGCAGGTGAAAGATCACCAGAATCGTTTTCCGTTACTCGGCGCGCACGCCGCGGTGCAATGCGAGGATTGCCACAAAGGCGCTGCAGTGGGCCAATTCCAGGGGCTGTCGACCGCCTGCGCTTCCTGCCACCTGCAGGATTTTCAAAGAACTACCAATCCGAATCACGTCAGTGCCAAGTTCGCGACCACCTGCGACTCGTGTCACTCGTTTGACAGTTGGTTAGGCGCGAAGTTCGATCACAGCACGACGGGTTTCCTGTTGACCAACGGCCACGCCAATGTGCCCTGCGCTTCCTGCCACATCAACAACAATTACAACTTGACGACCGCGCCGAACGATTGCGGGAATTCAGGCTGCCACCTGACGACCTGGCAGACGACGAATAATCCGGTGCACTCGACAGCGGGAACACAATTTGCAGTTGCGAACTGCTCGACGTGCCATAACACGATTTCCTGGACCACGGCGATCTTCGATCACAGCACGACGGGTTTCCTGTTGACCAACGGGCACGCTAACCTGCCTTGCGCTTCCTGCCACATCAATAACAACTACAGCTTGACCATCCAGCCCACGGATTGCGGGAACTCGCAATGCCACCTGACGACCTGGCAGCAGACCAATAACCCGACCCACTCCACCTCGGGACCGACGTTCGCTGTCGGGAACTGCTCGACATGCCATAACACGATTTCTTGGACGACGGCGGTGTTCGATCACAGCACCACAGGTTTCGCGCTGACGGGCACGCACGCTTCGCCAACGCCCACGCCCTGCGCCTCGTGCCACGTCAGCAACAATTACACGCTGAATTCGAACGACTGTATGGGTTGCCACTTAACGGCGTGGAACAGCACGCCCACATTCGGCGGCAATGTGCCGGATCACATCAAGGCGGGCTTCCCGACGACGGCTGCGGCTTGCGCGCAGTGCCATCCCATCACCAGGTGGGCCGACGGCCAGTTCGACCACACCTCGTTCGGCTTCCCGCTGACCAACTCGCACGCGCTGGTGGCCAACGGCGGCAAGGTGCCGTCCTGCGCTTCCTGCCACATCAACAACAACTACAGCTTGAGTATCATGCCGAACGATTGCGGGAATTCAGGCTGCCACCTGACGACCTGGCAGCAGACGAATAACCCGACCCACTCCACCTCGGGACCGACGTTCGCTGTGGCGAACTGCTCGACGTGCCACAACACCATCTCATGGACTGGTGCAGCCTTTGATCACAGCACGACGGGTTTCCCGCTGACCAATTCGCACCAGATGGCGCCGGCGGGTAAAGTCGCGGCCTGCACGGATTGCCACATCAACAATAACTACACGCTGACGATTACGCCGACGGACTGCGGGAATTCGGGCTGCCACTTGACGACCTGGCAGACGACGAATAATCCCACGCACTCGTCGGCCGGAGCGCCGTTTGCGGCGGCGAACTGCTCGACATGTCACAGCACCATCACGTGGACCACCGCGACCTTCGACCACAGCACTACGGGCTGGCCCTTGGTGGGTTCGCACCAGATGGCGCCGGCGGGCAAAGCGGCAGCCTGCACTGATTGCCACGTGGGGAACAACTATACTTTCACGGCAGCGAACACGGATTGCTACGGCTGCCACCAGACGGCTTGGCAGAGTACTACGACACTCGGCGGCAATGTGCCGAATCACATCACGGCAGGCTTCCCGACCTCGCAATGCTCGACCTGCCATGACACGATTCTGTGGACGGATGCGACCTTCAACCACGCGACCACGGGCTTTCCGCTGACGAACTCGCACCAGCTGGTAGCCAATGGCGGTAAGGTGCCGACCTGCGCTTCCTGCCACATCAGCAACAACTACAGCTTGACGACCCTCCCGACGGACTGCGGGAACTCGGGCTGCCACTTGACAGACTGGCAGACGACGAACAACCCGACGCACTCGTCGGCCGGAGCGACGTTTGCGGCGGCGAACTGCTCGACGTGCCATACCCCTACTGTGTGGACCACGGCGACGTTCGATCACAGCACCACGGGCTGGCCCTTGACGGGTGCGCACCAGATGGCCCCGGCAGGCAAAGCGGCCGCCTGCACCGACTGCCATGTGGGGAACAACTATACCTTCACGGTAGCGAACACGGACTGCTACGGCTGCCACCAGACGGCTTGGCAGAGCACCACGACGCTCGGCGGCATTGTACCGAACCACATCGCGGCGGGTTTCCCGACCTCACAATGCTCGACCTGCCACAACACGACGACGTGGACGTCTACCTTCGACCACACATCGACGGGTTTCCCGCTGACGAACTCGCACCAGTTGGTAGCCAACGGCGGCAAGGTGCCAACCTGCACTTCCTGCCACATCAACAACAACTACAGCTTGACCATCGCGCCGACGGACTGCGGCAACTCGGGCTGCCATTTGACCACCTGGCAGACGACCAATAATCCGACGCACCCGACGGCCGGCGCACCCTTCGCAGCGGCGAACTGCTCGACGTGCCACGGTACCATCACCTGGACCACCGCCACCTTCGATCACAGCACCACGGGCTGGGCGCTGACGGGTTCGCACCAGTATGCGCCCGCCGGTAAAATCGCGGCCTGCACCGATTGCCACGTGGGCAACAACTACACCTTCACCACCGCGAACACGGACTGCTACGGCTGCCACCAGACGGCCTGGCTGAGCACGCAAACGCTGGGCGGCGCCGTACCAAATCACATCACGTCGGGCTTCCCGACCTCGCAATGCTCGACCTGCCATGACACGATTCTGTGGACGGATGCGACCTTTAACCACACGACCACGGGCTTTCCGCTGACGAACTCGCACGCGCTGGTGGCCAACGGCGGCAAGGTGCCGACCTGCGCTTCTTGCCACATCAACAACAACTACAGCTTGACGACCCTGCCGACGGACTGCGGAAATTCGGGCTGCCACCTGACCACCTGGCAGACGACGAATAATCCCACGCACCCGACGGCCGGCGCACCCTTCGCAGCGGCGAACTGCTCGACGTGCCATACCCCTACTGTGTGGACCACGGCGACGTTCGATCACAGCACCACGGGCTGGGCGCTGACGGGTTCGCACCAGTATGCGCCCGCCGGTAAAATCGCGGCCTGCACCGACTGCCACGTGGGGAACAACTATACTTTCACGGTAGCGAACACAGACTGCTACGGCTGCCACCTGACGGCCTGGCAGAGCACCACGACGCTCGGTGGCGCGATACCGAATCACGTCACGGCAGGCTTCCCGACCTCGCAATGCTCGACCTGCCACGACACGCTGCTGTGGGCGGACGGCAAGTTCGATCACAGCACCACGGGTTGGGCGTTGCAGGGCACACACGTCACCACGCCCTGCTCCTCATGCCACATGGGTACCAGTCCCTACAGCCTGACTGCGGCGAACACGGATTGCTATGGATGCCACCAAGCCGCTTGGCAGAGCACCGTGACGCTCGGCGGCGCCGTGCCGAACCACGTTGCCGCGCTGTACCCGACCACTTGCGTGACCTGCCATACCACGTGGGTCACCACCGGCTGGCTGGGCGCGACCTTTAATCACACCTGGTTCCGCATTCCGCACAATGGCTCGGTCTGTTCGGACTGCCACCAGGTGTCGACGGACTATAAGACGTTCACTTGTGAGAATTGCCATACGTCGCCAAACGCGCACCGGCCCGGAATGACGCATCCTAACGTTTGCACGCCATCTCCGGCATGCTGGTACAATCCGCCGACTCGGTGCTACGACTGTCATAAGAATTGACGGGGGCCAGATTCGCGCGCTTCTGCGGTCTTGGCAGGTGAAAAGTGCAAGAGCCAATCCTATGGGGAACTGTAGTAGGGGGAAGGACAGCAAGTGTTTCGAGCGAGGCGGGCACGACAAGCCCTGAGACTTTTTTTCAAGCCATCGTCGGC
>DATKEV010000036.1:0-16361 GCA_035511855.1 Candidatus Udaeobacter sp. | reverse complement strand
TCGGCCCGAGGGATTTTCGACCGGAACCTGTCTCTCTGGTGCGGATACGTGATTGAATCTGCGGGGCGTCTGATATTTTTCGCCGGAGATAGCGCCTTTGGGCCTCATTTTGGGCAGATTCGAGAGAAGGTCGGAGCTCCGCGCCTGGCGTTGCTAGCTGTTGGAGCGTACGAGCCCCTCTGGTTCATGTCGCCAGTGCACTTGGGGTCCGACGACGCACTCCGTGCCCATGAGATTCTGGGCGCGAAAACCAGCCTCGCAATCCACCATGGAACCCTCCAGCTTGCGGATGAAGGTCTCGACACACCGAGGAATCGACTTAGTACGAGCGCGCCGCAAGATTCATTTCTGATTCTGAATAACGGCCAATTCGCCGAACTCACATGACGATTCACACGCACGCGCTCGCGCCGGTCAGCGTCAATCAATTCGCGAAGAGGAGCGACAAAATGAGTAATTCAATGAAGCCTATGCGAGTAGCAAGAAGAGTGTCTCAGTCCTTCCGCTTCGTTTTATTGCTGTTTACGTGCGGCGTGCTGTCAGCACAGAACCAGGAGCATCGCGTTCGGAATATTGTTCTGGTTCATGGCGCCTGGGCGGATGGTTCTGGCTGGAAAGGTGTTTACGACATTCTTGTCAAGGATGGCTACAACGTCAGCATTGTCCAAGAACCGGAGACATCCTTTAAAGATGACGTGGCTGCCACGAAGCGCATCCTTGCTCTACAAGACGGACCGTGCATTCTTGTCGGTCATAGCTATGGGGGAGCCGTAATTACCGAAGCTGGCACGGACTCATCCGTCGCTGGTTTGGTGTACATCGCGGCCCACATGCCCGACGCTGGAGAAAATGAGGCTGACGACGGAAAGCGCTTCCCAAGTGACCTCAGCAAGTCTGGAGCAATAAAGAAGACGGCAGACGGTTTCACTTACCTCGACCCCGCACAGTTCCATGAGTACTTCGCAGCTGACCTTTCTGCCGGGCAGGCCGCTTTCATGGCGCGATCGCAGGTGCCCAATTTCGGCGACAACTTCAAGGCAGTTATCACCACGGCTGCGTGGAAAAGCAAACCAACCTGGATGCTGGTAGCGGGAGCAGACAGAACCATCAACCCCGACCTCGAACGCTGGTATGCCAAGCGGGCTATGAGCCACACGGTCGAAATTAAAGGCGCCAGCCACTCAGTTTACATCTCGCATCCCAAGGAAGTCGGAGATGTAATTGAGAGTTCAGCACGCGCGGTCTCGAAGTAGCTCGGACTCCGCAAGAAGTTCTCACAGCGGAAGGAACCAAGTCACTGTCCGAGGCAGAAATATCCAGCAATCAAGAGGTTCTATGCCATTGTTTACCGTGACGATAAAGTTCAACGGGTCAACCAACGAGAAGGACGGCCTTTCCAGAGCCATCCACGCTGCAAACATCGCTGCTGGATGCGCCCGTGCTGCGCAAGCAGCAGGGCTTCCGACAGTTGAGCAGGCGCTTGCGGGCCTCGGCTCTGTTGAACGAGAACTCATCTGCTTAATTCCGTCGTGATGCCCAAAGTCTTCAAAAATAATGTGAGTTCTTTGAGTTTTGGTGGACGAGAGGGGACTCGAACCCCCGACTTCCTCGTTGCGAACGAGGCGCTCTCCCAGCTGAGCTACTCGCCCACGAGTAGCGAATCAATTTTAGCAAAGGCCCAAAGGCTTGCCAACCGGCGACCGCTTCCATGTAAAACAACTCGAGGGGGGGCTGTACGCGCCCCTTCGAGAACTAAACTGAGTTTGGCCAAATGAATTTACGGCTGATCGAATGAGCCGCCCATACGCTGTGCGACGATCTTCCGAGCATTTTGATAGAGCGCCCGCGCCTGCGGTATCGCCTCTACAGCCTTCTGAACCTGGGGATCCGCCTCAAGCAGCACTTTGAATCCTTCCTGCTGCCCGAACGAGGACATGAACACTTCCTGCTTGATCTTTCGCTTAGTCCAGTCCAGGTTGTCCGCCATCTCTACTTCTGTGTAGCGCACCGTATGCTTGCTCAAATATTCGCGGAACCTCTGCAGCAGGACGTCATCGACCTCGAAGTCTTTTGTCACCGAGGGCTTCGTGCCGAGGTAATTGCGGGTGAACCCGCCCACGCCGGTCTCCGCCGGGAAGAATACATCGTCGCGAAAGAGCAGCTGCTGAAACTTCGTCAGTTTTGGCGCTGCCACGACGATGTCCGGAGTAATGCCGCCTCCGCCGGTCACTTGGCGTCCGCTATCGGTCAACTTCACTTCCGTCGGATGATCCGGCACTTTGCGCTCGTAGTGGTATTCATAAAGTGAGACCGACTTGTAATCCCTCTGAATCAGCCGCCCGCTCGGCGTGTAGTAGCGAGCTGTGGTCAGCGCCAGTCCGGTGTTTTCGCTCAGAGGTGTCACCGTCTGCACCAGCCCCTTACCGAACGTCGTCTCGCCCACAATCAACCCGCGGTCATGGTCTTGCACCGCGCCGGAGACAATCTCGGTCGCCGAAGCCGAATTATTGTTCACTAGAATTACCAGCGGAACGGTTACCCCCTGATTCCCGCGAATAGCGGTATACCGTCGCTCCGGCGAAGTCCGTCCGTGGTGCGACACAATCAACTGATTCTTGTCCAGGAACATGTCGCCCACGGCCACTGCCTCGTTGAGCAAGCCCCCGGGGTTGCCGCGCATATCCAGAATCAGTCCATCGAGGGTGGCCACATTCAATTGTCTCAGCGCCTCCGCGATCTCGCGATCTGTTGTTTCGTTGAACCCAGATAGCCGGATGTAACCAACACCCGGCTTCAGCAAAAACGCAATGTCCACCGAATGACGGGGAATTTCGTCGCGCGTGACGGTGAAGACCAGCACCTCGGGATATCCTTCGCGTGTAACCGTGATTTTGACCACCGTGCCCTTGGGGCCCTTGAGCATGTCGGCCACTTCGGTCGTAGTCAGGCCGTCCGTGGGCTTGTCATCCACTTTGACAATCACGTCGCCCGGCCGCAGCCCGGCGGTGTACGCTGGCGCGCCCACGTACGGCGCCATCACCACCGTGTGGTTCTCCCGCGGCGCAACGATCATGCCCACGCCGTAATACTTTCCTCGTTGGTCTTCACGAAGCAGTGCAAACTGCTTGGCATCAAAGAAATTCGAGTGGGGATCGAGCATGCGCAGCATCCCCGGAATGGCGCCTTGGTAGACGGCCTTGTCCACGTCCACCGGATCGGCGTAATTGTTCTGCACCACGTCCAGAACCCGGGTGAAATCCCGTACAGCCGTTTGGTAGTCGTCGGCCGAAGCCGTGGTGGCCCGGACGTTGGGACCATAAATGCCCCCCAGCACAGCAGATACGAGCAGCACTCCGACCACGATTACAAGCCCGCGACGCTCTGTTTTCATCCTGGCCTCTCCGGACAGCCTAAAGGCGGATTATACCACACCCTAAACTCCCGTTTGACACTGAGTGGCGCACTTTCTATGATGCCAACAGGCCTATTAGACGGCCCTCAGGCGCAATGTTAAGCATTCCCCACATGATCATCGTGTTTATCGTGGTCCTGGTCGTTTTTGGACCACAGAAGCTTCCGGAACTCGCCAGAAGCCTGGGGAAGCTCATGGCGGAGTTCCGCAAAGCTTCCACGGACTTCCGGAGCGCCTTTGAGGAAGAGATGCGTGACTTGGAACGCCAAGCCCTTCAAGTGGAGCGTAAGAAAGCCGCCGAAGCCGCAGCGGCCTCGGTCGCTGCCGAGCCTACGCCATCTCCGGTCCTCACGACATCAGCGGGCGCAGATTCGCCTTCCGACAACGCTTCCCCTGATGCTCATGCCGTGGAGGCGCCGGTGATTTCCCCGGTATCAGAGGCCGTCCCGCGCTCCATCGATCAGCCGGCCGAGACCACACCCGAAACCGATTCAGAAACGGCCTCGGTTACGAGCACGCACGACACACCACATGACACCCAGCATCCAGCCTGATTTCGAAAACAATTCCGCACTGAGCGCTCAGGAAAACGAACCTGGCGGCGCGATGACTTTTTTCGAACACCTCAGCGAACTTCGCAAACGCATCATCAACTCGCTCATTTCTGTGGTGATCGGCGCCCTGATTGGCTGGGTCGTCGCCCCGCATTTTGTCACCTGGATCGTCAGACCAATGACTGACGCTTTGAAGAAGGCCGGCCTCGATCCCAAGCTGGTCTACTCTCATCCTGCGGGGTATCTGAACCTCCTGATCACCTTAAGTGTTTATCTGGGGATTGTGATTGCTTCACCCTGGATTCTTTACCAGCTCTGGCTTTTCGTCGCTCCCGCTCTTTATAAGCATGAACGTAGCGCTATCACCGGGTTTCTGTTCTCAACGGTTTTCCTATTTCTTGCCGGCATCGCCTTCGGTTATTTCATTTCGCTTCCGTACGTCCTGCGCTTCCTGATTGGTTTTCAGGGCCCGGTCGTGCCCCTCATCAACGTCGACGAGTATTTCGATTTGATCCTCATGGTTCTTCTTGGTCTCGGGCTCGTCTTCGAATTGCCGGTTCTTATTTTCTTTCTGTCTCTTTTCGGAATCGTCACCCCGAAATTCCTCATGAAGAATTTCCGGTACGCTATTTTGGTCATTGCCATTCTCGCGGCCATCCTCACGCCGACGCCGGATGCCACGACCATGCTGGTTTTCATGGCAGTTCTAGTCGCTCTGTATTTCGTCGGCGTCGGGGTATCTTGGGTAGTCGTGCGGCGCCGCGAACGGCGCCTTGCCGCGCCCGCGGAGGCCCGTTGAATGAATCCATCTTTCAGAACGACTTTGCGGAATGCGAGCTTGGTTTGTCTACTCTTCGTGGTTCTGGCCGGTTGCAAGACCAAGAGCGATACAACTCCCGCCGGCCCCGTCCAACCCCCATTTATGAGCGCCGTCGCAGCTCCCATTCCGCAAACCGCCGATGACGCCCCTCTCCCGGAAAAGACTGGCGGCTTCGATGGCAAGCGCGCCTTTGCTCAAGTTGCCAAACAGGTCAGCTTTGGCCCGCGTCCATCGGGCTCGCAAGCCATCGTGCAATTGCAGAATTATTTGCAGTCCGAGTTGAAGAGCTACGGCTGCAATGTTGAAACGGACGCCTTCACTTCCAGCACTCCCGCCGGTCGCCTCCCCATGAAGAACCTGCTCGTGAAAATCCCCGGCGAGAAGCTGGGCGTGATTCTTCTCGGAACTCACTACGACACCAAGCGTCTCGACAATTTCGTCGGCGCCGATGACGCTGGCTCTTCCACCGCTGTTATGCTCGAGTTGGCGCGCCTGCTCTGTCCCCAGCATGGCAAGTACGCTGTCTGGATCGCTTTCTTTGATGGCGAAGAAGCTGTCCGCACTCAGTGGGCCGACCCCGACAATTGCTACGGCAGCCGCGAGATGGCCGCGCGCTTCGCTCTTTCCGGCGATCTCCCGAAGATAAGAGCCTTTCTCCTAGCCGACATCGTCGGCACTCGCACACCGCATTTCAAGCGGGAGACGGCCTCCACGAAATGGCTCGTCGATCTTGTTTGGGGAACCGCCAAGAAACTCGGCTATGCCAACATCTTCCTCGACGATTCATTCCCCGTCGCGGACGACCACGAGTCCTTCTTGAAACGCGACGTTCCATCCGTCGATGTCATTGATCTGGACAATGGTCCGGGCGGCGACATCTATTACTGGCACACCCCGCAAGACACCTTGGACAAACTCAGCGCAAAGACTCTCGCCATTGTCGGCCACGTGTTCCTGGAAAGCGTGAAACAACTTCAAGCCAAATAGGTCGCCCAAGGCACAAAATCCTGGATTTTCCTGGTTGTAGCTGCAGGCCAGCGGTACGCCTGTTCAGTTTTCGAACGAAACCTCTTTGCCTTTTTGCACGGCGGAGTGCTTGTTGAAGTCCTCATCATTCCTGTAAGCAAAATCCGATCGGTAGTGGCTTCCGCGGCTCTCCTCACGCGCCAGTGCCGAGCGCGCAATCAGCAGCGCGAGTGTATGCAGGTTCCTTAGCTCGTGCTCCTCGCGTCCCGGCTTTTGCGTTTTGGGCAGTTCCACGGCCTGCAATTGCTTGATGGCTTCCGCCAATTCTTTTCCGCTCCTCATAATCCCCACTTCACGCCACATCACTTCGCGAATCTTTGTGAGTGCTGCACATGCCGGAGAATTCTTCGCCGCTGCTTTGCTCGATGCCATTGGCGCCACCCCGGGATTGTCCGGCTTCGGCGCGGGGCTTCCAGGTAAAGCACCCGGGCGTTTCTTTCCAGCCGGTGCATCCTTCATCATGGCCTGGCCAGAGCGCGCGCCGAACACCAGCCCCTCCAGAAGGGAATTGCTCGCCAGTCGGTTTGCTCCATGCACGCCTGTTGCGGCCGTCTCTCCCGCCGAATAAAGCCCGGGAAGGGAAGTGTGTCCCCACAAATCCGTCTTCACTCCTCCCATCACGTAATGGGCCGCCGGACAAACTGGCGCCATATCCGTTGCCAAATCGAGACCATAGTTCGAGCACGTCTCGAGGATTCGCGGGAATCTCTTCTTTAGGAACTCCTCGCTCTTCTTCGTCATGTCGAGGTAAACGTTTCCGCTGTTCGTTCGATGCATTTCGCTGACAATCGCGCGCGCCACGATATCTCGCGGCGCCAGTTCCTGCGCTTCGTTGTAGTGTTTCATGAACCGTTCCAGATGTACGTTGCGCAAAATTCCGCCTTCGCCGCGCAATGCCTCAGAAAGCAGAAAACGCGGTGCGCCTTTAATCGCTAGCGCGGTCGGATGAAACTGCACGAATTCCAAGTCCGAGAGCACGGCCCCTGCTTCATACGCAATGGCCATCCCATCGCCCGTGGCCACATCTGGATTCGTCGTCTCGCGATAAATCTGTCCCAGCCCGCCCGTCGCCAGCAGCACCGCATTGGCGCGCACTTCGTGCAAAGAACCATCTATTTCATCGATGAAGCGCAGCCCTGCTACCCGGCCGCCAGCCACGATCAATTCCGTCGTGAAGGAATGTGCCCGCAGATGCAAATGCGGGATCGTGTGCGCACGCGCCAGCAGCGCCCGGCTGATCTCGCGGCCCGTAGAATCGCCGTGGGCATGCAAGATGCGCGAGCGGCTGTGCGCCGCCTCCCGCGTAAATGCCAACTTCGTCCCCGCGCGGTCGAATTCCGTGCCCCATTCGATGAGTTGGGTGATGTACTTCGGCCCCTCTTCGACCACCAGAACAACCGCCTCGTGCCGGCAGAGTCCGTCCCCGGCATTAATCGTGTCCTGCTCGTGAAGCCCGATTTCGTCCTCGTCGGAAAGCGCCACGGCAATCCCGCCCTGCGCCCAGGCCGTCGCCGAATCGCTCAAGTTCGATTTCGCCAAAACCAACACGCTTCCCCCCGCGCTCAGCTCGATCGCCGCGCGTAACCCCGCGATCCCGCTGCCCACAACGGCATAGTCAGCATGATAAGTTTTCATGGAGTTCGTCATGTATATCGAGGAGTATGCGCCGCTCCGTATGGTAGCACGAAGGAAATGTGCTGAAGGAAAGCGCGGTCCGCCGCATGCGATTCGCGCAGGCCGTGTGTTACATTGAAAATGTCCGTCAAATGAAAATCAAACGCATTGCTGTGAAATCGTCCGCCGGCTCTTACTCGGTCGTTTCCGGCGCGGGTTCACTTCGACGTGCCGCCAAGGAAATCGAATCACTCGGCCGTTTTTCAAGCATTCATGTCGTCTCGTCGCCAAGAGTTTGGCGGGCCCTCGGAAAAGATGTTCGACGCGGCCTGCACCTATCCAAGAATGCCCCGGTCCACCTCATGAATGACGCCGAATCGGCCAAGAATCTACGCACCGTCGAAAGTGTCACCCGGTCGCTCGTCCAATCCGGCGCGGACCGCAAATCGCTGCTGGTTGCCGTGGGCGGTGGCGTTCTCGGTGACGTCGCTGGATTCGTCGCCTCTGCCTTTTTGCGGGGAGTAGCTCTTGTGCACCTGCCCACCACAGTCGTCGCTCAAGTGGACAGCTCGATCGGCGGCAAGACCGGCGTGAATCTGCCGGAAGGGAAGAATCTGATTGGCTCATTCTATCCGCCGCGCCTCGTGCTTACCGATCCAAAGTTATTGCGGACTCTTCCGAATCGCGAGTTTCGCGGCGGCCTCGCCGAAGTCATCAAGCACGCCATCATCGCTGACGCAAAGATGTTCGCGTATCTTGAAAACAATCTCGAAAACATATTGCGGCGGGACACCGCTGCTCTCGGCTATTTAATTCCACGAAATGTTCAAATTAAAGCAGCGGTCGTCGGCCGCGACGAACGCGAATCCGGCTTGCGCGAAATCTTGAATTTTGGACATACCTTCGCCCACGCCCTCGAAAGCACTACCAAGTACCGCCGCTATCAGCATGGCGAAGCTGTGGCATGGGGCATGATCGCTGCTGCATTCCTTGGCCACGAAGTCGGCCTCACCCGCGCCAACGACGTCTCCCGCATCGTCGCGCTTATCGGTCGTCTAGGTCCCTTGCCCGCCTGGTCTCCCGTGCCAACTGCAACTCTGCTCAATGCCATGCGCTCCGACAAAAAAGCACGCGCCGGGATTCTGCGCTTCGTTCTTTCACCTTGCATCGGTGAGGCCCACACGTATCACAAGGTGCCGCTTCATGCCGTTGAGCGCGTGCTCCATTTCACACCTCGGCTCATCTCCGCCAGCAAGCATCTAACGGGCAGACTCAATGGCTGAACTAGCCTCGCCAGTCAAAGGCACACGGCCCGAAGGCGCGGCCACCGAAGCCGACGCCTCGACAAAAGTCCGCGAGATGTTCACCGAGATCGCGCCTCGCTACGATCTGCTCAACCATCTTCTCTCATTGCAGCTCGACCGGCTCTGGCGAGCTCGCGCCACGAGGCGCCTGAAGCCCATCCTGGCGCGGCCCGATGCTCTTGTTCTCGATCTTTGTTGTGGAACGGGCGATCTTGCTCTCGCTCTTTCGCGCGCCGGGAAAGCCCGAATCATCGGCGCTGACTTTGCTCATGCGATGCTCGTCCGCGCGGTAAAAAAGTCTGCTGCGCAGAGATCGGCGAGCCGTCAAACTTCCCCGGCCCCCATGTCCTTTTTCGAAGCCGACGCTCTCCGTTTACCCTTCGCGAATTCTTCTTTTGATTTGGTGACCAGCGCCTTCGGCTTTCGCAACCTTGCCAACTACGAAGCTGGCCTGCACGAAATCCTGCGCGTCCTCAAGCCCGGCGGGACCATCGCAATACTCGAATTTACCGAGCCGTCCGAAGGCCTTCTGGGGGATTTCTACCGTTGGTATTTCTGCAAGGTCCTGCCGAAGATCGGTGGATTCATCTCCGGCCATCAATCCGCTTATGCCTATCTGCCCAAATCCGTCGCGCGTTTCTTTCGCCCAGCCGAACTGTCCTCACTCCTCGGCGCAGTCGGCTGCCAATCCGTGGACTACCGCGTCTGGACCCTCGGCACCGTCGCTCTGCACACTGGCCGTCGTCGGGAATAGCTTCGAGTATTATTCTTCCAGTCCCGAGCTGCGCAGTTTTGCAAGCAGTGTCTTCGACGAAACGCGCAGCTTCTCTGCGGCGCGCGTCTTATTCCACTTGCAATCGCGCATTGTGTTCTCAAGCAAAACTTTTTCGACATGGCTGGCTGCCCGCTCCGTGACTTCCTCGAGCGAGCCGTTCCAATCAAAATCTGCAAAAAGCATTCCCGCCGGCAGCCGCTCCACATCCGGCTTCGACGTTGGCAGCTGCAACCCTTCCGCGCCAATGCTCAATCCATCCGCAAGGATCACGGCGCGTTCCAGCGCGTTTTGCAGTTCGCGCACATTGCCCGGCCACCGGTAGTGTAGCAAGCGGTCCAGCGCCTCCGGCGAAAGTTTCAGCCCAGCCTTCCCAAACTCGCGGCTAAATTTCTCCAGGAAATGTTCCGCCAGCAGCAGCACATCGTTCCCGCGATCCCGCAAGGGCGGAATCGTCAGAGGCACGGCCGAAATGCGAAAGTACAAGTCCTCACGAAACAGCTTTTCTCCAGCCATTTTCTGTAAATTACGGTTCGTCGCCACCACAATTCGAACGTCTATTTCAATCGATTGCGTCCCGCCCACCCGTTCGAATCGCCTCTCTTCCAGCACGCGCAAGAGTTTTGCCTGAATCGCCAGTGGCAATTCGCCAATCTCATCCAGAAAAAGCGTCCCCCGGTGTGCCAAGTCCATCTTTCCGACTTTGCGCGCCCCCGCTCCGGTAAACGCCCCCCGCTCGTGCCCGAATAACTCATTTTCCACGAGCCCTTCCGGAATCGCCGCGCAATTCAGCGCCACAAATGGCTGCTCGCGCCGGGGCGACAAGTGATGAACCGCCAGCGCAAACAATTCTTTCCCGGTGCCGCTTTCGCCCAGCAGCAGGCACGTGGAATCCGTCGTCGCCACTTTCTGAATCTGCTGGCTCACCTCTCGAATGGAAGAATGTTCTCCCACGATGCGCGGGAAGCCATACCTCGCGGTGTATTCCTCGCGCAGCAACAAATTTTCACGCAACAGCTCCTGTTGCCTCGCCGCCCGCTGCACCAGCAATTTCAAATGATCTAGGTCCACCGGCTTTTGCAGAAAATCAAACGCGCCGTCCTTCATCGCAGACACAGCTTCTTCCACGGAGCCGTAGGCGGTCAGCAAGAGCACCGGGATCGTGGCATCCGCCTGCTTCGTCTCGCGCAGCACGTCCAGCCCTGATGCTCCCGGCATCTTCAAATCCGTAATGACCATCAAATATCTTCGCGCGCGCACCTTCTGGATCGCCGCCGTGCCGTCCGGCGCTTCATCCACGGCGTACCCCGCCCGTTCCAATGCCTTTCGCAGCATGGCGCGTAGTTCGTTCTTATCTTCAACGAGGAGGAGAGGTTCCATCTCTTCCGTTTCTATCACGAATCGTAATGCGCTTTGGGAACATCGAGAGAGACGTGTGCAGAGAAGGGAAGCAGTTAATAAGCGCCGGAACAACGATTTGGTTCAGCACTTAGGTTTGGAACGAAGGGATTTTCCTGACAACGAAATACTAACGACTGACAACTTCGTCTCTTCTACCGCGCCCAGCCCGGATCTCCACCTGCTTTTCTCAGGTCGCTCTCCATATCATCCAGGCCCTGTTTGAGCTGCGCAATTTCCTGCTTCCTGGCGTCAATCTTCGCGTGTATGGCATTCACCTCAGCGCGGCTGTTCTGCTGGAGCATGGCTTTTTGGGGATCGGTGTAGTACTGCACAGAGGCTTTCTCTTCTTCGCGCTGCAGCACATCTAACTCCTTTTCGGCTTTGGCGATCTTGTCACGCTGCACTTGAAAGCGCTTCCGCCAGGCTTTCTCCCCGTTGGGATCCTCCTTAGTGGCGTCCGCGCCCGGCGGTTGTCCTTGACTCCCTGCGTCTGTCGTGTTTCCGGAGCTTACGGCCGCTGCTGCCGGGGCCGGTTCCGGCGCGCTTTTGCTCACGTCGTCATCCGTAAAAACCTTCTTCGGCTTGGACGCGTTCTTTTTCTCCTCGCGCGCTCGCCGCGCGGCGTCCGCTACTTGGTCCCCCGACGACGGCTGCGAAGAACTCTGCTGTTGAGCGTTCACTGCCAACCCGGCCAGGCACAACCCCGCCGCAATCACCGATCCTTTGATCCATGAGTTCACTGGCATAAAGTTCCACCTTCCCGGCGCAGCTGGAAAACCCCAACAATCTATTAGATGCGATCCTCTCTTGATTCTACTGCTTCTGGCACCCGCTTTGGCAGCGGTAACGTAACTATAAACTCCGCGCCGCCGTCGCGGCGATTCCTTGCCTCCACTTGCCCGCCGTGTTGCACGACGATCTTTTGCACCACCGCCAGGCCTAGCCCGGTGCCATTCACTTTCGTCGTAAAAAATGGTCGAAACAGTTTCGGTAGCGCGGCGGTCGGAATTCCGGGCCCGTCATCCCGGATGACGATGCGCTGGAAGCCAGTATCGTCTCCGCGGATAGTCTCCCCACGAACCACCACATTCCCATGATCCCCGGCCAAGGCACAAGCTTCCGCCGCATTCCTCACGAGATTCAGCAAAGCTTGCCGCAGCAATCCCTCATCGCCCTCCACATCTCCAAACGTCCCTTCAAAGCGAACCTTTACCTGCGGGATGCCCTCGCCAACTTCCGAAACTACCCGCTCGACCATCTGCTCCAGCGACACGCTCTCATCCGGAATCTCCAGCGGCCGCGCGTACTTCAAAAACTCCGTGACCACATGCGTGATATTCCGTGTCTGCTTCAGGATGCGGTCGGCATAATCGGAAGCTTCTCCCGTCGATGCCTCCGCAAGAATCATTTGCGCGTACCCCGAAATGGTCGCCAGGGCGTTCTTGAATTCATGCGCGATGCCTGCTGACAATTCTCCCAGCGCCGCCAGATTCTCTTTCAGTTGCATCCTTTGCTGCAACGCCGCGAGCTCCGTCAAATCCGTCAGCAGGCAAATCGCGCCGCTGATTTTTCCCTCGCCGCGCCGGATCGGCGATATCGTCACGCCCAGATGCCGCGTGTCTCCCGCTGGTGGCACATGCTCCACTTCCTCGCGCCGGGAAATCCTCCCATTCGAAAGACACTCCGCCACCAAGCTCGTCAATTTCGAAGAAGCCCCCAGCGCCTCACTGTACCGCCGGAATCCCAAGCCTCGAATTCCCAGAACCTGTTCGGCCGCCGGATTCGAAGTGGAGATAATCCCCGTAGCGTTCACCACCAGCAAACCTGCCGGCATATTCCGAGTCACTTCTTCGCTCAGCCGCTCCGTCTGTTCAGCGCGTTCCTTTTCGATGCGATGCAGCCGTTCCAGTTCTTTTTCCTGCTCCCGCAGTTGCTGAATCACGCCCTGCATGGAAGCCGTCATGAACGCCGAGGGATTCTCGGTCCGCGGCGCGCTCGTCCCGATCTCATGGCCGTGTTGCTCGCGCGTCCTTTGAAAAAACTTGCGCATCAGAAACACCGCGAGCGCGGTGATCGCCAGCAGCGCAATCCCCAGTCCGGCCGCAATCGTCCACAAATGCTGCGTGCTGTTTCCGGCCACGCCGTTTCCCGTTTGTAGCGTTGCCAACATCAGTTCTCTCATTCGAATCACAAGGCTAGCCGACAATCCCTCTCAGCAACGGCAACGCACGCGCGATCACTGGTCCCAGATACACGGTCGCCAGGGCCCCGATTCCGAGAAATGTCCCCAATGGCAATTGGTATTGGCTCGCAATCGCCCATCGCAAATCGCTTTCTTTTCCCAGTCCGCGCCGGCTTGCTCGTTTCGCAAGCGCGTTCTTCCATCCGCCGAGATACAACGCTAACACCACGCTGATCCCAATCACGCTTCCCAAAAGACTCCCCAGCAGCAGTGTCAGGAACGTTCCACGCACCCCCAGAAACGCCCCCACCATGGCCATCATTTTTACATCGCCCATTCCCATGCCTTCTCGGTGCCGCACGATCTTGTACGCCGTCGCAATTCCCCACAACAAAAAACTCCCAAACGCCGCACCCAGCAGCGCCTCCATAACTGCTCCCGCAACTCCGCTAAGGTCCCGACCTAGAATTTTACGAACCACGTAGTCGCCAATAATCCCATCGCCGGGTGGAACGAAGCCTGAAAATAGCAGTCCCACCGCTAGCCCCGGAAAGGTGACTAGATCCGGCAGGATGCGCACGCGCAAATCCGTCACTGTCAAAACCAGAATCAAGCACGTGAAGAACAGCCACTTCACGGTAGCCTGCGTGATCCCAAACTCCTGAAACGCCGTCACAAACAACAGTCCAGTCGCCAGCTCAATCAAAGGGTACATCGGAGAGATTGGCAACCCGCACGATCGGCATTTCCCCCGGAGCCACAACCATCCTAAAACAGGCACGTTGTCGTACGGCTTGATCGGCGTTTTGCATCGCGGGCACCGCGACCCCGGCGAAACGATCGACAAGTCGTCCGGAATCCGCGTGATGCAGACATTCAGAAAGCTCCCCACAATGGCCCCAAGCAGAAAAAAGAAGACGATGAGCACAGTTTGGTTGACCGTTTACGGTCGCACAGCCATCCGACCGTTTTTCAATCACTCTCAATTAATGTCCCACACTCACCCCGTTGCCTCAATCTTTCGCCCCTCCCCCGTGCCCGATGCCTAACTCTTTTCTTTCGTATTCTGTGAATCTCCTGTCCTCTGTGAACTCCTTACTGAAATTTTTTTCTTTCTGTTCCTCAACCGATGCGCGTTTTTCTTCTCCACTTCTTCCCTGTAAACTGTCAACTGACAACCGATAACTTCATTTCCATGAACTGGTTCGAACGCAAAATCCGCCGCTACGAGCACCGCCGCTGGACCACCGATGACAATCGCCGCGTCCAGCCTTTCCACTGGGGTCTCGAACACATCGGTGGCTTACCCGACCATCCCGATCCCCGCGCCTTCGTCCGCCAATATTCCCAAGATGCCATCGCGACCAGCCACGACTGGTTCGCCACCACCCCCGCCACCGACTACCGCCTCGATTCTGAAAACGTCCTGACCTTCACCAGCTCCATCGAATCCCCTTGGCCCGAAAACAACATCGTTCACGCTCAACTCTTCCCGGCCCGAAGGTCCATCGTTTCGCGTTCGAACCCACGCTCCGGTCCCGGTCCCGCCGTCCTTGTTCTCCCTAACTGGAACGCTAAGTGGCAAGGCCAGAACGGCCTCTGCCACTGGATTCAGCGTCTCGGCATCACCGCCCTTAAAATGAGCATGCCCTATCACGACCGCCGCATGGCCAAGGGCCACGAGCGCGCCGACCAGGTCTGCGGCCCCAATATTGGCCTCACCCTCCAGGCCAACCGCCAGGCCGTCCGCGACGCCCGCTGCTGCCTCCGCTGGCTTGAGCAGCAGGGCCACACCAAACTCGGCATCCTTGGTACCAGCCTGGGCTCCTCTGTCGGTTCCATCACCCTGATCCACGACCCCGCCGTCCGCGCCGGCGGCTTCTTCCACGTCTCCACTTACTACGCTGACGTCGTCAGTCAGGGTATGACCACCAACCACGTCTGGGAGGGTCTTCGCCATCACGTGACCGTCGACGAGCTTCGAGAATACTGGGCTCCCATCAGCCCCATGCCTTACGTTGAACGCGGCATGGGAGTTGGCCGCGCCAGCTTCTTGGTATACGGCAAGTACGACCCCACCATGCTCCCCGAACTCACCGGGCAAATGCTCGACTCCCTTCGCCGCCACGGCGCCGACCCCCGAACCCTGGAACTTCACTGTGGTCACTATTCCCTCGAACTCGCTCCTTTCTCTTACATCGCCGGCTACCGCATGCTCTCCTTCTTCCTCGACTCACTGGCCTAACGCGCTGAGTTCCTGGCTCAAAATCGCTAGCCTCGGGTTTGCCCGTACCCGCTAGCTTGGCAGGCGGATCGAGAGTCCTTATCTTGCAAGCCTGCAGGGGCATGCGGATCTTCTGTACGACGAAAAGGGCCTACCCAAATGATTTTGGATTCTTCCGTCGTGCTGGCCATCGTGCTCGGCGAGCCTGGATTCAAGGTTTTCGCGGATCCGGGATCAATCTACATTCCCGAGCTTTAGAGTGAATAACTTACGAAATGCAATTTTTGTAAGTCTTTTGTTCTGATATCCATGCATGGGCAACAACATACTAGACGCACAAAGCGGAGTTATGTAAACTGGCGGCTCCGTGACAGGACAGCCTTAAAGCTTTGGCTCGTTATGGTCTATTTCGCCATACTCGGTGCATTTAGTGAAGTTTGGAGGTGTTTTCCCCAAAGGGACATCACAGAAATTAATCCAGTGGTTTACTTTCCACGCATCAACGTAAGTCAACTTGCCATGCAACATTACGAAGGCGCTTCCGTCGGCCAGAGCTTTGGCCATTTGTGGAGTGGCAATTTCCGCTTTGCTGGATTGCTGATTGAGTGTCTGAATCGGGGGAAGAGTTCTGTGGGAATTGGGATTGAGCGGCCCCATTTGCAGCTCTTCTCGAACCGTTTGACGGAAGGTCAGGAACTTTACTTCACTACCATTCGCAAAAATCTCGCAAACGATATAGCCGCTCAATTTCTCCGCAGGGGTTTTGCCAGTATTTTCTATTCGCAGGGACAAAATAATAGGCTGGTTCAAAGTGATCTTAGGAGTCTGAGCAGCAACGAGAGTTACCCAAGCTCGTTGATCGAGCCAAGAGGATTTGATACTGGCTTTGAGAGTTTTATCAGCGACATCAGCTGCCTTTGTCGCAGCGTTGGCCGCATCCCTGTTGGCGCAATACATCGCTATAGTGAAACCCGTATAGACCCCGAGAAGGATTACACCAAAAATCTCCACATATGGTTTAAACGTATCCCACCAATGCTTTTCTGTTTTGC
>DATKEV010000035.1:0-37093 GCA_035511855.1 Candidatus Udaeobacter sp. | reverse complement strand
CTGGGGACCGCTGACGAAAGCCGGCGCTGCCGCGCGTGAAATGCTGATCGCGGCCGCGGCGAAAAAATGGTACGTTGAGCCTTCCTCATGCCACGCGGAAAACGGCGCGGTCGTGCACACCGCGACGAAGAAGAGATTGGGTTACGGAGCGTTGGCGGAAGAAGCCGCAAAACTTCCTGTGCCCGCCAATCCTGCGCTGAAGGACCCCAAAGATTACAAGTACATCGGGAAGCCCGCGAAGCGGCTCGATACACCGGAAAAGGTGAACGGGAAGGCGGGTTTCGGCATCGACGTGCGCTTGCCGAAGATTCAGCACGCGGTTGTGGCGCGCTGCCCGGTCTTCGGCGGGAAAGTAAAAAGTTTCGACGATTCGAAAGCGAAAGCTGTACGCGGCGTGAAGCAGGTTCTTCAGATTTCCTCGGGCGTGGCCGTGGTGGCGGACAATACCTGGTCGGCGATGCAGGGCCGCGACGCGTTGAAAATCGAGTGGGACGAAGGTGCGAACGCAGTGGTTTCCAGCCAATCGATTCGAAAACTTTATCTGGAACGCGTCGAGCAACCCGGCGCCATCGCGCGAAAAGACGGGGACGCCGACGCCGCTCTGGCGGGCGCCGCCAAGAAAATCGAAGCCGTCTACGAAGTTCCGTTTCTCGCGCACGCCACCATGGAGCCGATGAATTGCGCTGCCGACGTGCGCGCCGACGGTTGCGACATTTACGCGCCGACGCAATTCCAGACCTTTGTGCAAATGACCGGCGCGAAAATCTGCGGGCTGAAGCCGGAACAAGTTCGCGTGCACACCACGTTTCTCGGCGGCGGATTCGGCCGCCGCGCCGAGCAGGATTTCATCGCCGAAGCCGTGGAGATTTCGAAAGCGTCGGGCGCGCCAGTGCAGGTGACGTGGACGCGCGAAGATGACATTCAGCACGATTTTTACCGGCCAGCCGTTTATTCGAAACTCGCTGCCGGACTCGGCGCGGACGGCTGGCCAGTGGCTTACAAGAGCCGGATCGTGAGCCCTTCGATCATGTCGCGCTTTTTCCCCGGCTCGGTGAAAGACGGTCTCGATGAAACTTCCGTCGAGGGCCAGGCCACCAGCAAATACGGCATTCCCAATTTTCTTGTGGAATACGTTTTGACGGAAACAGGCGTGCCGGTGGGCTTCTGGCGCTCGGTGGGAAATTCGCAGAACGGGTTTATCACCGAATGTTTCATCGAGGAGCTGGCCAAGGCCGGCGGAAAAGATTCGTTCGAATTTCGGAGGAAACTGCTCGCCAACGCTCCGCGCCATCGTGGTGTTCTCGAACTCGCCGCCGCAAAAGCTGGCTGGGGGCAGCCGCTGCCGGCCGGCCGCACGCGTGGCATCGCGGTCGTCGAATCGTTTGGAAGTTACGTCGCGGAGGTTGCCGAAGTCAGCTTCAACAGGAGCTCCGGCGAAGTAAAAGTCCATCGCGTGGTTTGCGCCGTGGACTGCGGCCGCTATGTGAATCCCGAAACCATCGCAGCGCAGATGGAAGGCGGAATCGTCTACGGCCTCAGCGCGGCACTGAAAGGGCAAATCACCATTGACAAAGGCCGCGTGCAACAAAGCAATTTCCACGATTACGAAATGCTCCGGCTCAACGAAATGCCAAAGGTGGAAGTGCACATCGTGCCGAGCAATGATCCTCCCGGCGGCATCGGCGAGCCCGGTACGCCGCCGATCGCGCCTGCGGTGTGCAACGCCATCTTCGCGGCCACCGGCAAGCCCATCCGCCACCTGCCCATCCGCGCCGAAGATCTGGCATAGCGTTTCCTTCGCGGCCTATTGCAGAATAGCGCGTGCCCCTGCCGCCCACTCTTATCGCTACGATCCCGCTGGCCGTCTGGGTTTATCTTTTTTTTCTGCGCGGGAGTTTCTGGCAATTGCAGGAAGACACGACCAATACGGAATCTCTCGATCGCTGGCCGCGCGTCGTGGCCGTTGTTCCCGCGCGCAACGAAGCGGAAACGATCGCGCGCTCCATAGCTTCCCTTTCGAAGCAGGATTACCCCGGCGAGTTTTCTGTGATCGTTGTCGACGATCACAGTGAAGATGGCACTGCCGCGCTGGCCTTGAAGGCAGCTGAAGAAGCCGGCGCGCCTGGACAGATTTCAGGTCACTCCGCGGCGGATCTTCCGTCGGGCTGGACGGGAAAAGTGTGGGCCATGGACGAAGGCGTTCGCGCCGCGGCAAACAAAGCGCCGGAATTTTTCTGGTTCACCGATGCGGACATCGAGCATGCGCCAGACACGCTGCGCCGTTTGGTCTCGAGCGCGGAAAAGGAATCGCTCGATCTCGCCTCGCTGATGGTGCTGCTGCAAGCAAGGACTTTTCCCGAACGTTTGCTCATCCCGCCGTTTCTGTATTTTTTCCTGATGCTCTATCCGCCCCGATGGATTGCGGACCCGAAGACGCGCACGGCAGGTGCAGCCGGCGGTTGCATTTTGCTCCGGCGCAGCGCGCTCGAGGGCATCGGAGGTCTCGCGGCAATTCGTGGCGAAGTGATTGACGACTGCGCATTGGCGCGCGCCGTGAAGAAAAGCGGTGGGAGAATCTGGATGGGGCTCACGCGCGCGAGCGTGAGCCTGCGTAGCTATGGCAGTTTTTCTGAAATTCGCGACCTCATTGCGCGCACCGCCTTCACCGAGCTTCGCTATTCTTTTTTTCTGTTGATTGCCACCCTGATCGCCCTGTTTGTGACCTACGTTTTGCCACTGATTTCCTTTTTCCAGGGCGAAGATCCCGCGTGGTTTCTGGCGGCGACGGCGATTTGTCTGATGGCCGTTTCCTTTGGCGTGACCGTGCGATTCTACAATTTGCGATTTTTCTGGGCGCTGACGCTGCCGGTTGCGGCGACGTTCTACGCTTACGCCACTTGTGTTTCCGCCCTGCGCTACGGGCTCGGCCGCGGCGCCCAGTGGAAAGGCCGCGCCCAAGCGCCGCGCTGAACCAAATTCGCATGGTGCCGCATCCAAATTTGTAGTGTTGCGCATCGAAATTTGTTATTCTGCGCAAAGGTGAAGTACAGGGCTGTATCCCGCATTTACAGGAACGGCACCGGAGGCCACCATGAGCGTCGTCCCCAATGCCGGGAACGGCAAGATTACCGTGCCCGATCTCCTGCAGCGCAAGACTCAGGCTGCGGATCCCCATTCCAAAGCACAAAAAATCACGTGCCTGACGGCCTACGACTACCCGACCGCGCGCTTGCTCGATGAAGCGGGCGTGGACGTGATTCTCGTGGGCGATTCGCTCGGCATGGTGGTGCTAGGGCATGAGAGCACGCTGCCCGTCACCATCGAGGAGATGCTGCATCACACGCGCGCCGTGCGCCGCGGCACGCATCGAGCCCTGGTCGTCGCGGACATGCCTTACGGCAGCTACCACACGGACACGGCGGACTCGCTGCGCAACGCCATGCGCTTCGTGAAAGAAGCGGGCGCCGAAGCGGTCAAGATTGAAGGCGGCGAACGGCGCCTGGAGCTGATTTCGCGGCTGACGGAAGCGGAAATCCCTGTGATGGGCCACGTCGGACTGACGCCGCAATCGGTGAATGCATTGGGCGGCTACCGCGTCCAGGGCAAAACTCCGGGCACCGCCGACCAATTGATTCGCGACGCGCGCGCCGTCGAAGCCGCGGGGGCTTTCGCGGTCGTTTTGGAAGCCGTTCCACGCGAACTCGCCGCGCAGATCACACGCGAACTGCACATTCCCACGATCGGCATCGGAGCGGGACCGGACTGCGACGGGCAGATTCTCGTGGTGCACGATTTGCTCGGACTCACTTTCGGCCAGACGCCGAAGTTTGCGCGGCCATATGCCAATGTCGGCGAAATCATTTCGAAGGCCGTGCGCGAATATTGCGACGATGTGCGCGAGGGCGGATTTCCTTCGGACGCCGAGTCGTACCACGCGACGCTGGCCACGAAGGACCGCAAAACCATTTTCATCGCGAGCTAAACCAAGCGCGGAATTCACTGCCATACAGGAGCGAGAGATGAAGCCAGATGAGATGCGCGCGCTGTATGACTACAACGCGTGGGCCAATCACCGGTCGCTCGAGGCCGCGTCGAAGCTCGCGACGGAAAAATTCGTGCAGCCTATGGGCTCGAGCTTCGGTTCCGTGCGTGACACTTTAGCGCACATTTACGGCGGGGAGTGGATCTGGCTGGAGCGCTTTCAGGGCCGCTCGCCGTCGTCGCTTCCGGATACCACGCAATTCGCGGATGCGGCAAGCTTGCGGGAACGCTGGAACGAACTCGAACCGCGCCTGCTTGGTTTTGTACGCGGGCTGACGCAATCCGACCTGGATCGCGTGATGGAATACAAGACGCTGAAATTCGGCACTTACAGCAATCCTCTTTGGCAATCCATGCAGCATCTCGTGAATCACGGGAGCTATCACCGCGGGCAGGTGACAACATTATTGCGTCAACACGGCGCTGAACCGATTCTGACCGACCTGATGCATTTTTACCGGGAACGCGCCACCGCGGCGGGCGCGTAGACTGTGATGGCCGTTCCGCCTTCGAGCTGATGAGAGCCGGCAAGGTGCCGGCGCTAGCACACCGTGGAAACCATCCGAACGATCGCCTGGATGAAAGAGTACGCGCGGCAAGCGCGCGCGGAGAGCCGCATTATCGGCCTCGTTCCGACGATGGGGGCGCTGCACGCGGGACATTTGTCGCTGGTCAAACGGGCCCAACAACAATGCTCGCACGTCATTGCTTCCATCTTCGTGAATCCGAAACAGTTTGGGCCGAACGAGGATTTTTCAAAGTATCCGCGCACGTTTGAGAGCGACAGCGAAAAACTTCAGCGCGCGGGCGTGGATGCACTTTTCGCTCCGGAATCAGCGGAAATTTATCCCAACGGTTTTTCAACTTACGTGAATGTCGACGGTCTGAGTGATCGACTTGAGGGCCGCTCGCGGCCGGGGCATTTTCGCGGCGTCACGACCGTGGTGATGAAACTGCTGCAGATCGTGCAGCCAAACTTCGCTTATTTCGGGCGCAAGGACGCCCAGCAGTCGCGGCTCATCATACAAATGGCGCACGACTTGCATCTCGATACTGAAATTGTTGTTTGCCCGCCGGTCCGCGAGCCCGACGGCCTGGCGCTTTCTTCCCGAAACGTTTATTTGAACACCGATGAACGCAAGGCCGCCACGGTGTTGTACCGGGCGCTGACCGCCGCAAAAAATGAGCTCGCCGCCGGGATTTCGGACGCGCTGCAACTGCAAGCTGGTTTGCGCCGCAAACTAGATTCGGAACCGCTGGCGAGGGTGGACTATGCGGAAGTTGTTGATGCGGAAAGATTTGAGTCGATCCTGCGGGTAAACAGAGCCTGCTACATTCTCCTGGCCGTGTTCATCGGCAAGACGCGCTTGATCGACAATCTGTACGTCGAGCCAAGACCGGCGGACTCCGAAGAACTGGTGTTTCACTTCTAGCGTCGCCCGGGTGTTCCCGCCGCGTTGGGGTTCCTTTCCTTTGCTACACTTTTCCTACAGCCCCCATCCTGGCCGGAGGTGACGGAGATGAATCCTAAATTTCGCAACGCCGCAATGATTCTTGCGCTGGCACTTATTTTGCCCGCGCTGGCAAACGCCGGCGGCACGATTCCACAAGGCACGACAATTCACGTGGTCATCGATCAAGCGATCAGCTCAAAAGACGGGAAGATCGGGCAGAGAGTGACCGGAACAGTTTCCAAGAGTGTTACCGTGGGCGGCAAAGTGTTGATTCCGAAAGGATCCACGGTAAAATTGTCGGTGAGCAGCGTGCAGGCTTCGGGCCGGTTGTCGACGCCGGCGAAACTCTATTTGAAACTTCGCACGGTAACCGTGGGCGGCAAGACCTACCTGCTTGCAACTAGCTCCGCCGGACACACCGAGGGCAGCAAGGCGAAGCGCGATACCGGATTCATCGGCGGCGGTGCGGCTGGTGGCGCGATCATCGGCGCGCTGGCCGGCGGCGGCAAGGGCGCGGCCATCGGCGCCGCGGCAGGCGCGGGAGCGGGCACGGCAGGCGCAGCAGCAACCGGCAAGAAGGATGTCGAGTTTCCCGCGGAGACGCGGCTGGTTTTCACGACCCAGACAGACGTAGCTATCGACTAATACCGAACTACTGCGGATAGGTAAGCGGTGGTCGAGCGCTCTGCCTATCCGCACGTTCAAGTCACAGAAAAAAGAAAAGCGGCAGGAAGGGCTGCCGCCATCGACGAGGCTACAAAGTTTTGCCTGCCGAGAATCTCGCCATATAGAGAAAACGGTTCGAGGAAAAAAGAGGGGCCAGCGAGACGCGGCTTTCGCCACGGACTATATCTGCGAGATGCGTTTTAGGACTTCGGCGGCGTGGCCTTTGGCTTTGACCGTGGGCCAGACTTCTTCGATGTTGCCTGTTTTTCCGATGAGGAAGGAACTGCGGACGATGCCCATGTAGGTGCGGCCCATGAATTTTTTCTCTTGCCAGGCGCCGAACTTTTCGATGGCTTGGTGATGGGGGTCGCTGAGCAAAGCGAAGTTGAGTTTCCTCTTTTGCTTGAAGGCGGCCTGGGCCTTGACGGAGTCGGCGCTCATGCCGAGGATGGCGACGCCGCGCTTGTCGAAATCTTTTTTTGCGTCACGAAACTCGGACGCTTCGATGGCTCAACCCGTGGTGTTGGCCTTGGGGAAAAAAAAGAGCAGGACGCGCTGGCCGCGAAAATCGGAGAGGGATACGTCCATGCCTTCATCGGTTTTGAGGCGAAAGTTGGGAGCGTTGACGCCTGTTTTTAGCATTCGATTACCTCAGCGGATCAGCCGGGGTGTTTCCGGGAACCGTAAAAGCGGCAGCTGGGCTGCCGCACTCCAAAAAATCAGGAGAGCAGTTTGCGCAGGATGTCGTTGACAGCCTGCGGGTCGGCCTGGCCGCGCGTGACTTTCATAACCTGGCCGACGAAAAATTTGAAGACGCCTTCGTTGCCGGACTTGAACTTGGCGGCGTTGTCAGGATTTTTGTCGATGACTTCGCGGGCGGCTTGTTCGATGGCGGAATCGGTGACCTGGGCGCCGAGGCCTTCGGCGGCTACGATTTCGGCGGCAGTGCGGCCGGACTCGAACATGGTGGCGAAAACCTTTTTGCCGATGGCCCCGGTAATCTTGTTGGATTCGACGAGCTTCACCAAATCGGCGAGGGAAGTGGGCAAAACGGGGCTCGAATCAATTTCCTTGCCGGAATCCTTCAAGCGGCGAAGGAGTTCGGTTTGTATCCAGTTGGCGGCGGCTTTGCCGGGGGCGCCGACTTTAACCATGGATTCGAAATAATCGGCCAGGGCCTGCGTGTTGGTGAGGACTTCGGCGTCATAGGGAGTGACGCCGTGCGAACTGACGAAGCGGGCGCGCTTGGCTTCGGGCAATTCGGGAAGCGTGTGGAGGACTTCCTCGCGCCAGGCGGGGCTAATGTGGACGGGAAGAAGATCGGGCTCGGGGAAATAACGGTAATCGTGGGCCTTTTCTTTCGAACGCATTCCAACGGTGTGGCCTTCGGCTTGGTTCCAGAAACGCGTTTCCTGCAAGATGCGGCCGCCGCTTTCGAGGACGCCGATGTGGCGCTCGATTTCGTATTCCAGGGCTCTTTGCAAAAAGCGGAAAGAGTTAAGATTTTTGACTTCCACCTTGGTGCCGAACTCTTTCGAACCGCGGGGGCGCACGCTGACGTTGGCGTCGCAGCGGAGCGAACCTTCCTCCATGTTGCCATCGCTGACGCCGGTGTAGAGCATGATCTGGCGAAGCGTGGTGAGGTAGGCGTAGGCCTCATCGGGCGCGCGCATGTCCGGTTCGGAGACGATTTCGCTGAGCGGGGTGCCGCAGCGGTTGTAGTCGATGTAGGCCTTCCGCGCGGACTGCGCGAAACCTTCGTGAAGATTTTTCGCGGCGTCTTCCTCGAGATGGAGGCGGGTGATGCCGATGCGTTTTCTCACGCCGCCGACTTCGATTTCGAGCCAGCCGCCTGTGGCGAGGGGCAATTCGTATTGGGAAATTTGGTAGCCTTTGGGGAGATCCGGGTAGAAATAATTTTTGCGAGCGAAGCGGGAATGCTCGTGCACGGTGCAATTCAGGGCAAGCGAGGCGCGCATGGCCATTTCGACGGCGCGTTTGTTCAAGACAGGCAGCGTGCCGGGCAAGCCGAGGCACACCGGGCAGACGTTGCTGTTCGGCGGATCGCCAAAGCGCGTCGAGCAGCCGCAGAAGATTTTTGTCTTTGTGAGGAGTTGGACGTGGACTTCCAGGCCGATGACTGGCTCGTATTTCGCCAGGGCTTCGGGGGCGAGGGACACTGCCTCGGGAGAGGATTTCGCCATAAGAAGCCCACGATTATAGCATCACCCCGCAGCGCCGCGGCGAGGCTCCCTCTGCTGGCGCCTGTAGGCGTCGATGGCGTTCCTTGCGGTCATAGTGAGGTTGGCGGGCAAATCAGTGAGCGCAAACCACCGGACTTGGCTCGTCTTCCGCGGCTCGCAATTTTGGGCCTCGCCGTTTAATACGCGCCCCAAGTAAGCGGGAGAGACCCAATGCTGGTTTTCCTGCGGCAGGAGATGGTCGGTGACACAAAGAAGCGCTTCCATGGAAACCTCCAGGCCGACTTCCTCGCGAGCCTCGCGGACCGCACATTCTTCGAGTGTCTCAAGATAATCCAGCTTGCCGCCGACGATGCTCCAGCAGCCCGCTTCAGGGGGAAGCTTGCGTAGGGTGAGGAGAACGCGACCGCGTTCATCGACCAGCAGCACGCCGACTCCGACCCTGGGAGGGCAGGCTGGCTCACCGCCACTGTTGGGGGCGGTCATCCTTGTTCGTCACCGGGCTTTTCTCCGGGCCTTTCCCCAGGCCAACGGAGTTTCGAAAAGGCTGGAGCGGGTTCGCGGAGCGCGGGAAAGATGCCTTCGGCCAAAGCGCAGCTGAGAAATAAAAACGCCACGTAGACGGCATCGCCAGCCAGAGTGTTCCAGAAGAGCGGAAGACCCGCGAGGTAGCAAGCGGCCAGGCCGGCGGGGGACTTTGGGAAGGAATTCAGAAGCCACCACACGCCGAAATTGGTGATGAGAAAAAACTGCACGGAGCCGAGAAACGTGGCGCCGGCCAAGCGCGGGACGGTGCGGCGATGCCGCAGCAGGCGACCGATGAGCACGCTCAATAGAAAACTGGCGTAGACGATGAGCGTGAGCTTGTGAAAACCGAGGAAGACGTCACCCGCGAGGAGCGTCAGCAGAGGAAACAGGAATGCCAGGCGGCGATCGCGGATGATGGCGCCGGAAAAGAGCGCCATCGCACCCATGGGCGTGAAGTTCCAAGGATGCGGAGCCGCGCGAAGGCCGGCAGCGATGACCACCAGGACCAGGGCTAGTAGCAACCGAAAAAGCAGGATTTCTTTTTGAGAGAGAGCGGATTTCATTTTGTGACTTCCTCCCGTTCCGGCAAAAGATCGCAAAAGACAAAACCATCGCGGTTGATGACTTCTCCCTTCTGCACGCGAATGCGCGAGCGAAAGATCGGACCATCGAAGACGAAGGTGTGGAATTCGCCGTTTTCGCCGCAAGGGTCGGCTTGCGGCGGAAGATCGGCGAAGAAGGATTCGTCGAGCTCGCGGCCGGCGAAAGATGGATCGAGGATCTTGCTGTCGATGCAGGCGGCGAGGGCACGAAAGCGCAGCGCGTGAAAATGACGGATGAGTTCGCGACTGTCGCGCTTCCAGATGGGGAAAAGGGCGGTCATGCCGATGCCCGCGAGATTTTTCTCGCGGTAGGAACGCAAGTCTTCGAGGAAGATATCGCCGAAGGCCACGGCTCGAACGCCGTGGTTGTAGTGCAAGCGCAAAGCCTCTTCCATTCGCGCTTCGTAGATCGGATTGACGCACTGCGGCGGGATGCGCACTTCGTGGAGCGGCAGGCCGATTGATTCCGCCTGCCGCAAGAGAAGTTCGCGACGCACGCCGTGCATGCTGATGCGCTCGTAGCCTTCTGTGACGGTGGTCAGCAGAGCGGTAACGTCAACATCACTTCGCTGGAGCAGCGCATGCAGTGCCATGGCGCTGTCTTTGCCGCCGCTCCAGCAAAAGAGGATGGGTTCGAGTGTTCTCATAGGCAGTTTTCAGTCGTCAGGTTTCCGTTCTCGGTAAAGAAAAATATGGAAGCCTCGCGACCATGCTAGTTTCTGCCGCTCAAGCGATAGCTCATGCCGACGCGGAAATCGCGGCCGAGGGCTGGGAATCCAATGGCGTCCTGATATTGTTTGTCGAAGAGGTTGGTGACGCGGCCGTAGAGGTAAAAAGTTTTTCCGAAATCGTAACTGGTGGCCACGTCGAAGCGGGCGTAACCCGGGTTGCGGGTGAAACCGAGACCGTCAAAGTCGCTGTCCGTGCGCACTCCGGTGAAGTAACCGGCAAGGTTAAAGTTCAAGCGATGGATGTTGGCGTTGAGCCAAAGATTGCCGGAGTTCACCGGGCGGCGGAGAAGATGATTGCCGGGCTGCTCGACGGTGAGCGCCGAAGCGACGGTTTGGAGCACGCGGGTGTCGTCGTAGGAATAGTTTCCCTTCAACAGAAGCCAGTGATTCAGGCGCGCTTCACCGGACCAATTGAGGCCGCGAGCACGGGCCGCATCGATATTGAAGAACAGCATTTCATTGCCGTTAAAGCAGATGGGATTGGGCGGCCCGACTTCCTGGTCGATCAAATCGCGAAAATGGTTTGCAAAAAAGGTGGCGGAAATACGAAAGCGGTCGGCGCTGAAATATTGATCGATTCCGGCGTTGACGGTGCGGCTGCGCTGCGGGCGCAAAGAGGGATTGCCGGGGTTGCAGGGATCGGAATCGAAGGATTCGAAGATGGTGGGTTCTTCGATGCCCTGGCCGTAAGAAATCCTGGCACGCGTGTCTCCCCAAAAACTTTGGGAATAGTGGAGCGCATAGATGGCGCCGACGCGGGGCACAACACGCGTGCCGAAATTGGTGTTTTCCTCCGCGCGCGCGCCCGCAGTGAGGGTGAGGCGAGAGAGCGGCACCCATCGAGCGTCGAGGAAACCGCCTTGATTGTTGCGGCGGGCGTGCAAGCCGCTGAGATTATTGGGGTCGGCGTTTTCCACTTCGTACTGATAGCCAGCGGTGACCGCGCCCGGGCGGAACGAATAGGTGGATTGTTCGAGGAAGCCGGCGCGATTGAATTGGGCGGTTTCAAAAAAACTGAAATCGGGAAAGCCATTGGTGTCCAGGAAGCGTGATTCCATGCCGGAGATGCGGTGGACCCAATGGGAACCGGTCTTGAAGGTCCAGGTCAGATTGCCGGAAAGTTGCCGCAAATCGTCGAAGGCCGTGGGATCGGAAAAACCCGGGCCGAGGAGAGTCTGGCCGGGAGTTCCGGCAAAACTGGCGTTGCTGCGAACGGCCAGGCGGAGGTGATTCGAATCGGTGAAACTGTAGCCGAAGTTGCCGGCGAAGCTGCGATTCAAAAAGGCGTCATTGATTCCCTGGCCGTCGGTGTGGAAATAGGAGCCGGCAACGGAATAGTCGAATTTGTCGAGGAGTCCGCTGACTTGCGCGCCGCCGCGAGCGGAAGAAAAACCGCCTCCTTCGGCGAACAGGTTGAGTTCAGGAATTCGCGTGGAGCCTTGGTGGCTAACAATTTGAATCACACCGGACATGGCGTCGGAGCCGTAGAGGGCGCTTTCCGCGCCGTGGACGAGTTCGACTTTGTCGACGTTGTCGAGGGTAAGGTTAGAGAAAATGAAGTCGCCGCCGGGAAGATTGACGGGAGTGCCGTCGATGAGGACTTTGGTGAAGCTGGAATTGCCTCCGTCGACGAAGATGGTGGCAAAGCCGCCGATGGTGCCGGTACGGGCGAGGCTGATGCCGGTTTCGGTGGAGAGCAGATCGGGAAGAGAGACGACTTGGCGTTGGTCGATTTCCTGGCGGCCGATGAGATCGACGGGTGCAGGCGTGCGCTCGAGCTCCAGTGGCTGGGCGTTTGCGGTGACCACGACGTGTTCGGAAACGCGCTCGATCTCGAGACCAAGATCGAGAATTTTGTTTTCGACGGCGGCCAGGTTGAGAACGACTTCGTGGACCACGAAGGATGGATGTTGAAAGTGGATGCGGTAGCGGCCAGGCGGAACGATGAGCTGATACGAGCCATCAGGGCTGGAAACAGCCCAAAGGACTTGAGCGCTCGCATGGCCCTCGCGCTGCGCGGTTACTTTAACGTTGCCGACGCCATATCCGGATTGATCCGTGAGTTTGCCGGAGAGATGCGCGTCTTGGGGATTGCTTTGGGCCTGCGAGGTGAAGCTGAAGGTAAGGACTGCAAGAGAGAAAAAAGCAGTTCGAAGAAGAGTCGTTTTCATTTTGTCCTCCGCTCCCTCACGCGCGGGAGTTGAAGGTTGTCCTGTGCGCGGGTGGAGATCGCACAGGCTGCAGGTTTCGCCGGTCTCCTGGCTTGGCGGTATTACCAGCGCGCAGCCTTCCCGCAGCGCCGCCCGTTTTGTGCGCGCGACCTTGTTAGGTCGCGGCGACGAACGCATCGCTGCAGTGGTCTGCGGGCTGACTAAACAAGTGCAATCGCAAAGCGATCTCGCTCAACTGCGATCGCAAAGCGATCGACTCCCGCCTTACAGTCGCGCGGCGGCGACGGCTTTTCTTGAAAGGCGATCGAAATCCGCGGTAACGGCATTCGCGAAATCGAACCTTCCAGTGCAACCGCTCTAGCAGTTGCCCGTCTTCCCGAGCACGAAGTCTGCGGTGATTGTGGTCTGCAGCACAGGGCCGCAGGGTTGGGGTTGACGAGTGAACTACAATCAAGCTCCAGACAAAACCGTAACGCGCGGCCGCCCGGACGCTTTCAACTCCACGCTGAGCGGCGTTTGAAAAACCTGTTCGAGCAATTCACGCTGGTAGATGCTTGCGGGCGGGCCCACCCGCAGACAGCGGCCCCGCTGCATGAGGACAACCTGGTTGGCATATTCCCCGGCGAGATTCAGCTCGTGGGTCACCACCACGACGGTGTAGCGATTCTCTGCCGCGAGCCGCCGGAGCGAGTCGAGCAGGCCGACTTGCGCGGCGATGTCGAGATGAAGAGTCGGCTCGTCGAGCAGGAGAAGCAAGGGTTGCTGCGCCAGGGCGCGCGCCAGAATGACACGCTGCTTTTCTCCGCCGGAGATTTGGTTCATCCAGCGGTCGCTCAATTCCGCCGCGCCGACCTGGGCGAGAGCATTCTCCGCGATCCTGACGTCGTCGTCGGATTCGAAGCGCAACGAGCGCCCGCGAGCATGGCGGCCCTGGAGGACAAATTCCCAGGCGCGCGCTGGAAAGAGCAGACGGCTTTCCTGCTGGACCATGGCGATGCGCTGCGCGCGGGTGCGGGGCGTCAGGGAGTGCGTCACGAAGCCGTCGAGTAGAATCCGCCCGGAGAGGGGTGCAAGGACGCCGGCAATCAAGTTCAAAAGTGTGGACTTGCCGCTGGCGTTGGGGCCGAGGATGGCCACGATTTCGCCGGGCTTAGCTTGGAAACTGGTGGTTTCCAAGGTGAAGAGCGGCGCCTGCGCTGGATTTGCGGAATAGGCGTAGCTGACTTGCTCGACGCTGAGACGAAAGTCGCTGGCTGCGCGGGCGGGTTCACCAGGATTGCGCGCGAGGGCGGAGCTGCCGCTCATGTGAGCCTCCGGCGCAAGAGATAGATGAAGAGCGGGGCGCCTGCAACGGCGGTGACGGCGCCGACGGCAAGCTCCGAAGGCGCCACAACCGTGCGCGCCAGCGTATCAGCGAACACCACGGCGATGGCTCCGCCGAGGGCAGTGGTGGGCAACAGGACCCGATGATCCGAGCCGAAGATGAGACGCATGGCGTGAGGCACGATCAAGCCGACGTAGCCGATAGCCCCGCTCACGGAAACCGCTAAACCGGTCAGCAGCGACGCGGCAATGTAGACGACCAGGCGGACGCGCGGCACATCCACGCCGAGGTGCATGGCTTCCTTTTCACCGGCGAGGAGCAAATTCAAATCAGTAGCTGTCGTATAAATGGCGCCTGCCGCCGCGAAGAAGCCCACGCCCAGGAACCAGTAGATATTCTTTTGAAGTGGGGTAGAGAGATCACCCATCAGCCAAAAGGAAAGGCCACGCAGATTGCCGGAGAGAGTGTTCATCAAGAACATGATGATGGCGGAAAGGAATGAGGCGGTAATGACGCCGCCAAGAAGCAAGGTGGTGCTGTCGATCTGTCCTTCGCGCCGGCCGAGAAAATAGACGGCGGTAATCGTCGCGGCCGCTCCAAGGAAAGCTCCTACGGGCGTGAGCAGCACGCTAAGTGCAGGCGAGATTGTCAGATGCGGTTCGACGATCAACGCCAGGATCGCCCCGAGCGCCGCGCCGCTGGATACACCCAGCACGTAAGGATCGGCGAGCGGGTTGCGCAATAATGCCTGAAAGCTGGTGCCGGCGACGGAGAGCGAGGCGCCGACAAGGATGCCGAGAAGAATGCGCGGCAGGCGAATATTCCAGATGATCATGCCGTAATCCGTGGAAATTTGGCTGCTCTGGCCCAAGGCGAAGCGCAACAGGTCACGGCCCAGGGCGTAAAGCGAAACGGGCACGGCGCCGAACTTCAAGGCCACAATCACCACGACGAAGAGAATTACAAGCAATAGAGAGCATTGCAGGAAAACGCGGCGGAAGGTTAGCGGACGCATGACCAACCTCCGGACTTCACGATTTTTCCTCCGCGTGTCGCGGTTGCCAGGAGCTTTGTTTCGAATGGGGCGGCTTGGGCGCGGGGGTCTCGTTCTCCATCTTCTGTTTGCCGCCATCGGATTTTTCGAGGAAAGCATCCGGATGAAGCTGGCGTGCGAGCTCCTCGATGGCCGTGACGATACGAGGCGCGGGCCGGTTTACGGCATCGCTGATGATCGCGTAGCGGCGATTCGTGACGGCATCCAAGAGCTGCCATCCGGGAAGGCTGGCGAGCTCTTCGATCTCGCGCGGCGCGGCTTCGGAATGCGAGGCCGCAAAAACGAGATACTCCGGCTGCAGCCGCGCCATTTCCTCAAGATTCACCTGCGGCCAGTCTTGCCCGGAATCCACGATGGAAACGGCCCCGGCCCGACGCAAGGCATCCGCGATAAAAGTATGCTTTCCCACGGAGATGATTGGCTGGGTCCACACTACGAAGAGAACGCGCTTTACCGGCAGAATGCCGAGGCGCTGCTGAAGATCACCGAGCCGTCGCTGCATGTCTTCTGCGAGCGAGACGCCCGCGCCGGGAGCGCCAAGGATATCGGCCAGTTTTTTCGAGGAAGTGACGATTTCTTCCACGGTGTGAGGATCGGTGGCGTAAGAGGATATTCCCAGCGCTTCCAATGCATGGACCGTCTCGAGGCGGTTGAAGCCCTTCGTCACCAGCACGAGATCCGGATGAAGAGTGGCGATCTCTTCCAAACTCGGGTTGATTCCGCCGCCGACCTTTGTCTTTTTCTGGGCCTCCGGTGGATAGTCGCAATAGACCGTGTCGCCGACAAGAAGATCTTGAAATCCAAGCGCATAGACGGTTTCCGTGAGGCTCGGAGCGAGAGAAACGATGCGGCGCACCGGTTGAGGAATGCGGACGGTGCGGCCGGCTTCATCCGTGACTTCGCGGAACAGAGGTGCGGCTGCGGAAATGGCAGGCACGCTCTGGGCGCGCGGCGAGTGCGCGCAGGGAAAGAGATCTGCGACTACGAGGCAGACGACGATCCATAGGCGCGCGCACAAAAACTTTCTCAAGAATTTTTCCGGTCCAGCCATCATTTCTTGTTTGTCCAACAAAAAAGCCCCACGAGACACCTGGGGGCTTCGGCAACGCTCTTTCTCGCGAAAAGCGCAGCCTTCTGCGGCATGGGAGGGTGGCCTGGCTTACGGCTGTTGAGCCGATCACAGTGGCGGGACCGCGGCCGATTCACACGGCCTTCCCCGCTGCCCTTGCCTGCAAATTGAAATTCGAGTGTAAGCCGCGCTTGCCGAGGTGTCAATGCACGCCTGAAAAGTGCGCCGGATAAAGTCCTGCTGAGCCGCGTCAGCGGTTCTTCCAGTTGGGCTTGCGCTTTTCCACCAGCGCGCGTAAGCCTTCCTGCGAGTCCTCGAGACGGTAGAGTTCGTGCAGGAAAATATTCATGGAGTTTTTCAAGCCTTCGCGCAGCGACAGGCCCATACCGCCGAGGATTGCTTTTTTCGCCATCGCCAGAACGGGGCCGGAGTGGCCGCTGATACGTCCGACCAGATCGTTGACGGTTTGTTCGAGCTGGGCTTCCGGAACCAGGCGATTGATCATGCCAAGTTCGAGGGCGCGCTCGGCGGTCACGGGTTCGCCGGTCAGAACAAGCTCCAGGGCAATCTTGGGACCTACGAGGAAGGGCAATATTGTTGATGCGAGCGGCGGGAATATGCCGATGGTGATTTCTGGTTGTGCAAAGCGTGCCTTGGGCGTGGCAATTACCAAATCTCCGAACGCCGCCAGTTCCGCGCCGCCGCCGATTGCCGGGCCATTCACGACGCAAACGACGGGCTTGCCAACTTCGAGCATTCCTGCAAAGGCGGCGTGAAAGGCGTCGAGCATCTGGAAGACGCGCTGGGAAGTGTATTCGCCGATGTCGATCCCCCCGCAAAAAACTTTGCAGGCTGATTCGAGAAGAATCAGTTTGACATCGTGGCGCTCGCCGGCGCTGGCGATGCCGTCGGCCATCTCGCGCAACATTGCTTCGTTGAGAAGGTTATGCTCCGGACGGTTGAGCGTCATCCGCGCAATGCCATCGTCAAAGCGCATCTTCACGTACTGAAATTGCTCGGGCTTGCGGCGTTCCGGCCGCGAGATTATTTCTTCGGCGTTGACAGGCTCAATCATTTCCCGCGCTCCTGACTTCACTCGGCTTAGACAACAGCGAACAAGAATCAAGATCAGCTAAACTTGATGCTAACACGCTGGTTCGCGCCACCTCGGACGAGGACAAGGCTTGGTGCGCAAAAGGTTCGCAGCACTCCTGGCCGCGTGGAGCGCCTGCCGTTCTCTACTGGCTAGAGAAGAAACGCGCATGGCTTTTCCTCGCTTTTTTCTTGTGAATCCAGGTCGTGAAGTTATGCTCTAAAGCATGCCGGAGAACCAGGGCCGGCGGATGGGAGTTGCATTCGAGGACCATGGCTCAGGACGAATCTTCAAACAAGGAACAAACTGCAATAGCTGTCAGGATGACGGGAGAGCCAGATCCCGACGGGTTTCCGACCCCCTCAGCGTGGGAACTTGCGAAGGTGTTGCGTTTCAGCACGGACTGGCAAGGGAAAAACTCGGACCTGGGGAGAGAGTCGGAAGTGCGGTTACTCTGGACGCCGGAAACGCTTTATCTGCGTTTCTTGGCGAAATATCGAACCATCACCGTTTTTCCCGATGCCGAACCGCATGGACGTCGGGACCAGCTCTGGGATCGCGACGTCGCCGAGGTTTTTCTTCAGCCCGATCCTTCGAATCTTCGCCGCTACAAAGAAATCGAGATCAGCCCAAATGGTTTTTGGATCGATCTGGACATCGCGCCGGGCGGGAAACATGATTTGAAGAGTGGATTAGGCCGCCGGGTGATCCTAGATGAGGCAGCGTGGACCTGGTTGGCCGAGCTGGCGGTCCCCATGAAATGCCTTGTTGGCCGATTCGATCCTGGAGCGAAATGGAAGGTGAACTTCTTCCGCGTCGAGGGCGCCAGGGAACCGCGCTTCTATTCGGCGTGGAGACCGACGGGGACGCCCACGCCAAATTTCCACATTCCGGAAGCGTTTGGCGAATTGATTTTTGTTTCGTCTCTTTAGCGGAGCGCGTGAGCGCCGTTGCCGTTCCCTCGATCGCCACTGGCATCTCGCCTGCTTTTTCCATATGCTTCGTTTGTGAAAATTTTGTCTAGGGGCGCTTTCTCCAGCCTCCGGTGGCATCGGCTACCTTCGTTCGTTTCGATTTTCATAATGGCCGTCCGTTTTTTTCCGGCTCAAGTCGCGCCCCAGCAGAGCGCCAGCGCGGTCACCCCGATTGTCACAAAGGTCGAGCCTCCGAGCTGGTGGGTTGGTCTTACGCCGGAGGTGCTGCTGCTGCTTTCCGGCCGCGACCTGGAAGCCACCAACGTCAGTTGCAATATTCCGACGTTACGAGTTTCGCGCACGCAGGCAACCGCAGGCGGAAACTACCTTTTCGTTTGGTTGAAGATCGGGCCAGAAGCGAAATCGGGCACGGCCGTCTGCAGAATCACCGCGCTAAAAGGAGCTACATCGTTCGAGCTGCCGCTCGCGGCGCGCGGGCCTACTTTAGGCAAGTTTCGAGGACTCTCGCACGATGACGTCATGTATCTCATCCTGCCGGATCGTTTCGCCAACGGCGATCCGACGAATGACGAGCCCAGAGAAGCGCCGGGCTCCCACGATCGCGCGAAGCCACGCGCCTATCATGGCGGCGATCTCCTGGGCATCAGGAATCACCTGGCGTATTTGAAGGATTTGGGCGTGACCACGCTGTGGCTGACGCCCATCGTAAAAAATGGCGCCACCGAGGACTATCACGGCTATGGCGCCGTGGATCTCTACGCGGTTGATCCGCACCTGGGGTCGCTGAAGGATTATCAAGCGTTGGTCGCGGCTACACACCAACAGCAAATGAAGATATTTTTCGATGCCGTGCCGAACCATGTCGGTCCGAAGCATCCGTGGGTTTCGAATCCGCCGTTGCCCGATTGGTTCCACGGCAGCTTGCAGCAGCACCTTGATTCTTTCTCGCCACTCAGGGGCAATTTCTACGGCAAGACTGAGGGTCAATCCAACTCCAACGATCCGTTCGAATTGCTCGTCGATCCACACACTCCTCCCGGGATGAAACGAAATCTTACGGAAGGCTGGTTTTTCGGGATTCTGCCGGACATGAACACGGAAAATCCGGTGGTGGTGCAATATCTTTTGCAGAACAGCATCTGGTGGGCGGAAAGCTCCGGCCTGGATGGTTTTCGCATCGATACATTTCCTTATGTCGGCCGCAAGTTCTGGGAGGACTGGCATGCGGGATTGCGCAGGATCTATCCGAATCTAACGACCGTCGGGGAAGTGTTCCACCCTGATCCGAGCGTGACTTCTTTTTTTGCCGGCGGTGCGAAGCGCTACGACGGCATCGACACCGGGCTTTCCACTTTGTTTGATTTCCCGATGTTCTTCGCCCTGCGCGAGGTGTTGCTGCATGGCGCTCCTGCCGGCCGCATCGCCGATGTGCTCCGCCACGATACGCTGTATCCACGTCCGGAATGGCTGGTGCCGTTTTTTGCAAACCATGACGTGACGCGCTTTGCGAGCGAGGCGGGCAGTTCTGCGGCGAAACTGAAACTGGCGTTTGGGCTCACGCTGACACTTCGCGGTATTCCCGAGATTTACTATGGAGACGAGATCGGCCTGCCGGGGGGCGGCGACCCAGACAACCGGCGCGATTTTCCCGGCGGATGGACTGGCGATTCGAGTGACGCGTTTGCGCCATCCGGCCGCACGCGAGGGCAGCAGGAGATTTTTTCTTTCGTGCAATCGCTGCTTCGCTTGCGCCGCGAACACCCGGCGCTTCGCGGGGGACGTTTGTGGCATCTCGCATCCGATGACACTTCCTATGTGTTTCTGCGCGAATCGGAGGAGGAGCGTGTAGTCGTCGCTTTCAACAACTCCGATCAGACCCGGGAGCTTCGCGTTCCGTTGACCGGGACACCCGTCAAAGAAGCGGCAGGTGTTTCGCGTCTCTTTGGAGAGGCCCAAGCGAGTTTAGACAGAAAGGAATTTCAGCTGAGCATGCCGGGACAATCACTCTCTATATTTACTTTGGACTAGAGCGTACGATCAGAAGGCCAGCTGGACGCTCCAGTTTTTCACTGCATCGGGAACTGTGAGTGTGACCACGTGAGCCTGGCCGTTGTATCGCCATCCGTGGATGACCTGATCCCCAATGTGAAGTTCTTTCGGCGCTGATGGCACACCGTAAATCGTCACTTCCGCACTCTTCCACCACGGCTGATAAGCATTCTTCTCGATGGTACTTGTGACCGTCACCGCGCCGGAGGAAACCTGGCAAGAATAATTCACGCGCAGAATCTCCCCCTTCTGATAGGCGAAGGTGTGCCCATCATCCTGATAGAGCGTGCCGCGGCAATCTCCGCTCGATGTGCTGTTGGGGAGGTAAACGCGCAATTCGAGCGGGCCCTTCGGTTGTTCATCCGTGTATTGCACCACGGGCTGCATCGGAACAATGGCTCCCGCGCGCACAAAGAGCGGCATCTCCTCGAGCCGAGGATGCAGAGTGATCTTTTCCTTGGTCAACACCTTCGCACTTGTCCAGAAGTCGTACCAGTCGCCCGGCGGGAGCGATATTTCTTCGGCATCCACCATTTCCGTGGTCACCGGCGCGACAAAAAAATCCCGGGCAAACAGAAAATCGCGGTTGTCTCCGTAAAAATCCGACGCTTGAGGATATTCAAGAAACACGGGCCGCATCAGAGGCAGGCCGGTGCGCGCCGCTTCTTCGATTCCCGTGTATAGATAAGGCATCAACTGATAGCGGAGCTCGATGTATTTCCGGCGAATGGCTTCATGTTCCGGACCGTGCACCCACGGCTCCTGGTCCCGAGTGTCTTTGGCGGTGTGGTCGCGGTAAATCGGATTCAACGCTCCTACCTCGAACCAGCGCGTCAACAAATCAGCAGGGGGAGAGCCAGCGAAACCGCCGATGTCGTCCCCGATGAGTGGAAACCCCGAAATCCCCATGCTCAATAGCATCGGCGTGCTCATTTTCAGATGATTCCAGGTGCTGCTGTTATCACCAGTCCACGAGGCGGCATAGCGCTGGGCGCCGGAATACGCGGCGCGCGTGAGCACGAAGGGCCGTTCGTCCGGCTGCAGTTTACGCAATCCCTCGTAGGTTGCCCGCACATTCTGCATGCCGAATACATTGTGGATGGCGCGGTGATCGAGGCTCGTGCCATCATCGAGGCGGTGCACGGTGTCGAGCGGCATGGTCTTATCGGCGCGCTTGAACAGCGCTGGTTCATTCATGTCATTCCAGAAGCCCGCCGCGCCCATGCCGACGAAATCCTTGTAGAGTCCGCCCCACCAGTCCCGCGCGCGCGTCAAAGTAAAATCCGGAAACACGCTTTCGCCCGGCCAAACCATACCGACGTAGACCGATCCATCGGAATTCTTCACGAACACATCGTTCTTCATTCCCGAATCGTATGGCGCGTAGCCATGATTGGGATCTTTCTTGATGTGCAGGTCGGTGATCAAAATTGTGTGCATGCCCTGCGCGCGAAAATCCGAGATCATTTTCTCGAACGTGGGGAAATATTCCCGGTTGACCGTGAAGGGCGCATTGCCCTGCTGATAATCGATATCGAAGTAGATGGCGTCAGCGGGTATTTTTTTCTGTCGAAGCGTTTTGACGATCTCCCGGGCGCGCGATTCCGGGTAGTACGAATAACGGCTTTGCTGATAGCCGAGCGTCCAGAGCGGAGGCAGGGGGGGACGTCCCGTCATGGCCGTGTATTCTTCGATGATTGTTTTGGGCTCGGGTCCGGCAATGAAGTAGTAGTTCAGCTCCCCGCCTTCCGCGCCAAAGGAAAGGAGATCCGGTGACTCTTTGCCAAAATCAAAAACGCTTCGGTAGGTGTTGTCAAAGAAAACGCCATAAGCCATGCCTTTCCGCAGGCCCATGAAAAAGGGGATGGTTTTATACAGGGGATCGGTAGACTCCTGCCAGCCGAATTCATCCGTGTTCCAGTTGGTGAAGGAGCGGTTGCGGCGATTCATCGGGCCGGCTTTGTCGCCTAGCCCATAGTAATTTTCGTCGGCCGGCATCTTTTTCCAAACGTGCACGCGCTGGCCGTTCCAGGCCATCGGCAAACTGGGTTCATCGGCGAGATAGACGGTTCCAGCCGCGTCGGAGAAATTGATGAGCAGAGGTGCTCTCTCTACCATGGCCGTCACGTTCCCCGAAATGACTCGGATTTCTTTCTGGTTCTCTTCGATTTTTATCGTTGTTGGCGCCGACGCTTCGATCATGGCCCAGGAAGAATCCTTCGGAAAATCTCCATCCGGCGCCAGGCGAACGCGAAAAACCCCTTCGCGAAAAACGGTGACGCGCACCTTCGCCCTTCCGGCCGTCAGTTCGACGCCGTCCTTCAGTTTTTCTACGCGCTGCAGGTTGTCAATGTGCTGCCAGCCCTGCGCCACCGCGGCCCTTCCTCCCAGGGCACAGCCCAGCAAGCACATTCCAATACTTCGAGCAAACACTTTCATGTCGTTCCTCCTGGAATTTAGGAAGGGGTGAAATACAACTGGGCGTGAATCTTATTCGAGCGGAAACGGTCTCGTGCCTGAACCTCACCTCAAACCGCAAGCCACTGTTCGAAAAACGCGCAAGCTTTGGCGCCTTCCATCCGGCGCCTGACGGCATCCATCACGCGGCAGCGAACCGCACCATGGCGTTCGTGGAAACCAAGCCAATACGGCAGATGCAGCTCGCAGCGCACCGGAGTGATTTCCAAACAAGCGTCGCGAATCTTGAAAAATCCTTGCTGGAAAATGACGCGAAGAACTTTATCTCTTAAGAGTTCCGCCGCACGCGCTTCGGTCAGCGCTGCCCGCAGCCGGTTGCGGGCATCCATCGCCAACAATTCCCGTTCCTCCGGGATTCGCGGAAATTCGAACAAGTCGAGCGAGCCATCGACGGCGTCGATGGCGAAAAGCCGCGCTGGCCGGCCCGCGTATTTCACGCGGTACAAAAGATAGGGAACGTAGGCATCCGCAATTCGCCGCAATGGGCCGCTGCGCATCCGCCAATAGAGCGCGGAAACCCCCGTGCCGGAAAACGCGCGCACGGCCTCTTCCTGGGTCACGTTCGGCTTCAGGGCGCGGATGGCGCTGGTACTCATCGAACCGCTTCTCCCTTGCTCCTATCGGAAGTAAATCCAAAGTCCGACCACGGTGGCCAGCAACATCAGGCTGAAGACAACGTTGATGGCGTATTCCGCAGGCGTCTCCTGCGCGGGCTTGCGCTGAGGTATACCAACGGCGACGGTTTCCATTTTGTCATCCACGGTCGCGAAGGTCAGTCCGGCGAGGCGCTTGCGGTCGGGAGCTGGCGTCATCAGGCTGACCGCGACCAGGACTACCGCACAGACTACGAACATGAAAATCGCGTAATGCAGGAAGTTCATGTCGATCAGCCAGCGGGCGGCTGGAGATTCAAAGTGGCTGCCGCCGGCGCGATCGGCGAGTTCCATGACGAAGCGCACAGCGCCCATCACGAAGCCGGTGAGGAGTGAAGCGATGGCGCCCGAGCCGTTGAGCCGGGGCCACAGAATTCCCAGGATAAAACAGGCGGAGATTGGCGGGCTGATATAGGCCTGGACGCTCTGCAGGTAGATGTAGAGCTGGCTGCTGATGTAGCCGATGAAGGGGACCCACAGCAACCCTAGCAGCACCATCATGCCCGTCGCTACCCGGCCGAAATTCACGAGCTGCTTCTCGGAAGCTTGTGGACGGAGCTTCTTGTAAAAGTCGAGAGTGACGAGCGTGGAAGCCGAGTTGAACACCGAACTCATCGCGCCCATGACCGCCGCGAGCAATGCCGCCATGACCAGGCCAACAAGGCCCACCGGCAAGAGATTCAGGACCAGCGTGGGGTAGGCGAAATCCGGCTTTTTCACCTGCTCTGGAAACAACGCGAAGGCGATGATGCCCGGCAGAACGAGCATGAACACCGGCAGGATCTTTAGGAAGCCGGCAAAAATCGTTCCCGCTTTGGCGTGCCCCTCATCACGCGCGGAGAGCACACGCTGCACGATCACCTGGTCGGTGCACCAGTACCAGATGCCGAGAATGGGCGCGCCGAAAAAGATGCCGGTCCAAGGGAAGTTGGCATCGGAGGAAGATTTCATCATGTGGAAGTAATCGGGCGGCACCATGGTGCGAAGATGTTCGAGGCCGCCAACGCGCCCGAGACCAATGATCGTGAGGGCCACGGCACCGGTAATGAGGATCAGCGTTTGGACGGTGTCCGTATAGATGACGGCCGCCAGGCCGCCCGCGACCGTGTAGATACCGGTGGCGATGACCAGAACCACAGCCGTCTTCCAGAGCGACCAGCCGGCCACCCGCTCGAGGACCACGCTTGCGGCATAGAGTTGCACGGAGATCTTGGTAAAAATGTAAGCGATGATGGAGATCGCGGCCAGATACACGGCGCACTGGCGATTGAAACGGCGTTCCAGGAATTCCGGCATGGTGAAAACATTGCTGCGCAGGTAGAACGGCACGAAGACCCAACCCAGGATCAGGAGAATGAGGCAGGCCAGCCACTCAAAATGGCCAACCGCGAGCCCCGACGAGGCGCCCGTTCCGGAGAGGCCGATGAAGTGCTCCGTGGAAATATTCGATACGAACAGGGATGCGCCGATGAAAAACCATCCTACATCGCGGCCCGCGAGGAAATAGTCTTCCGAGGAGCGCTCTTTCCTTGCAAAATACATGCCGATCCCGAAGACGATGGCGAAATAGACCCCAATGATCACGAGATCCACAGTTGCGAGCGCTCGGTGGGTTATCGCGACAGCAGAAGCAAAAAGCATCCATCCTCCTTGGCGTCCGCCGAAGGCGAACTGGGTTGAACTTACGTAAGTTCCGCCAACTTTCGCCGCAAGCTCAGCGAGCTTCGAGCCCCTGGCAAATCGATCTTCTTCCTTGCGCTGCCGATGATCCAACCAAACGGAATGCGACGTTCGGCGCCTGCGAAGTCTATAACAGGCGTATTCCAGGCTCAATGGCCGTTTCGTGGACTCCGTCCGTCCGAGCTCTCGAGCCTTCTTCCCTCCGGAGGCAAAAAGTTCGCCGCCCCGGAAGTATCAGAGAATAGACCGACGCCCCTTCGCTCCAGTTTGCGCCAGCGCCTCAAAACAGGTAAAAAAGATAGGGGGAAACGATGAAACTACTTCTTTCCATGCTGTTCTGCGCCGCCACGCTGGTGGCTGCCGAGAAGACCGTCCACGATTACACTTTGAATTCCATCGATGGCCAGCCCGCCTCGCTCGCCGCCTACAAGGGCAAAGTCGTGCTGCTCGTCAACGTCGCCAGCAAGTGCGGCTACACCCCGCAATATACCGCGCTTGAGGCTGTCTACGAGAAATACAAAGACCGCGGCTTCGTCATCGTGGGCGTCCCGGCGAACAACTTCGGCTCGCAGGAGCCGGGTTCGAACCAGGAGATCAAATCGTTTTGCTCTTCGAAGTATCACGTCACGTTTCCCATGATGGCCAAGGTCAGTGTGAAGGGCGAGGACATTACTCCGCTCTACCAATTCCTCACCGACAAGTCCGCACATGCCGAAACCGGCGGCGAGATTCAGTGGAATTTCACCAAGTTTCTCGTCGGCCCGGATGGCCGGGTCATCACCCGCTTTGAACCGGAAATCACGCCGGATTCGCCGCAGGTGACTTCAGCGATAGAGAAGGCACTGGCCTCGCTCAAATCCTGACCGAAGTCGGCTTAAGTCATTCCGTCTGCGAATCTTCAGGCGCAACGTATAATCGGTGAGCTGCGAGCAGGGGCGTTTCCGGGAGTCTCGCCTTCTCGCGAACGCACATGCCGATTCTTTTGTTGCAAGATGTCTCAAAAGACTACTTGACCGACGGCCAGAGAGTTCCTGCGCTGTGCGGTCTTTCGCTCCAGGTGGAGCGCGGCGAGTTCGTTGCCTTAGTGGGACGCAGCGGCTGCGGCAAGTCAACGCTTCTCAATCTTTCTGCCGCGATGGATTTTCCGACGTCCGGCCAGGTCTTTCTCGACGGCGTCTCTACATCTTCGCTGAAAGATGCCGATTTAACCCAGCTTCGCCGCGAAAAAGTCGGCTTTATTTTTCAATCCTTCCAGTTGTTACACACGCTCAAGGTTTTCGAAAATGTGGAATTACCACTGCTTCTTGCCGGAAAACCGGGCGCTCGCGAAGCAGCCCGCGAACGGCTTAGTTCGGTCGAACTCGACGGCCTCGGCGATCGTTTCCCGCATCAACTTTCCGGCGGTCAGATGCAACGTGTGGCCATCGCCCGCGCGCTCATTCATTCGCCGGGCCTTCTTCTCGCCGACGAGCCGACCGGCAACCTCGACACCACCACTGGGAACGTCATTCTCGAATTACTGAAACGCCTTACTCGAGAGAAAAACACCGCCACCGTGATGGCCACCCACAGCCTCGAAGCCGCCGCGCTCGCGAGCACCATCGTCCGGCTGCGCGACGGAAAAATCGAAGAGGTCATCAGGCGCTGAAATGTCACGGCTCCTGCTCTTTTACCGATTGATGGTTCGCCCGCTCTTTCGCGAGCCCGCCAGAACCGGGCTGATCGTCCTCGCTGTCGCTCTTGGCGTGGCCGTCGTTTTGGCCATCGATCTCGCCGGCAATGCGGCCACCGGCTCTTTTCGTTCTTCTTTGGAAACGCTCGCCGGCGACAACCAACTCGAAATTGCGGCGTCAGGGGGCGTCCCGGAAGATGTTGTGGAAAAAGTCGCATCTCTTCCGTATGCGGTTCGCATCTCACCGCGAATCGAGGACTATGCCGTGGTCGCCGATACCAAGAAGTCGCTTCCCCTGATCGGCCTGGACTTTGTCGCGCAAGCCGGCGCGTTCGTCGACAACTCCCCAAACGCCTCGCAAGCCGAGGTGCAAGAGTCCTCCGCAAAAGCTTTCGAACACGTCGTCGATAACGGCAGCATCTGGGTCGGTTCCAGCCTTGGCTACAAACCCGGCGACCGTATCCAACTTCTCATCAACGATCAAGTCCATGAATTCAGCGTGCGAGGTGTTTATCTCGATGCAAATGGAAATGAAAGCGCCATCGTCATGGATATCGCCGCCGCGCAACATGCTCTCACTCGCTACGGGCGCGTCGACCGCATCCTCCTGAAGGTTCCGCCGAAACCCAGTGTTGAAGAATGGATCGCACGAATTCGACCCGCGCTTCCCGTCGGAATGGAAGTTCGTCCACAGGGCGCCGGGACCAATGAGAATCGCCGCATGCTGGCAGCCTTTCGGTGGAATTTGCGCTTGCTGAGTTACATTTCCTTGGTTGTCGGCGCTTTTCTCATTTACAACTCGATTTCCGTTTCAGTCGTCCGGCGCCGCCCGGACATCGGCATCGTCCGCGCGCTTGGTGCCAGCCGCGCGGCCATTCTCGCCGCCTTTGTGGGCGAGGCCGCTTCGTTCGGACTCGCAGGCGCTCTCATCGGTATTCCCCTCGGCCGATTTATGGCCTCGGGCGCCGTCAAGTTAATGTCCGCGACCGTCGAAGCTCTCTATGTCAGCAGCCGTCCCGGATCCATCGAACTGGATGCAGCCTCCATTTTTCTGGCTCTCGCCATTGGCGTCGGCGTTGCCTTGCTTTCCGCCTATTCGCCCGCCCGGGAAGCCGCCCTGGTTTCTCCCGTCGAGGCCATGGCAAGAGGCCGCCGCGAATATGACGTGCGCATGCACAAGGGCCGCGATCTCTTGCTAGCTCTTGCGCTGGGCATCGCGGCCGCTATAGCCTCCCGCGCGCCTGCTGTCTCCGGAAAACCGCTTTTTGGCTATCTCGCGACCCTCCTGCTCGTGGCCGCTTCGGCGCTGGCCATTCCCGGCGTCGTCAGTGCCGCCACTTCCGCTACTTCCAAAATCATTCAGAGCTTGCTCGGCGTCGAAGCCATGCTGGCTTCCCGCAGCCTCGCGGCTTCGCTTCGGCGCACTTCTGTCCTCGTTGCTGCGCTCTCCACGGCCGTCGCCATGATGACCGCGGTCGGCATAATGGTCGGAAGCTTCCGCCAGAGCGTTGTGCTTTGGATGAGCAACCAGTTGCCCGCCGATCTTTATCTCCGGCCCGCCGGTTCCCCCGCCGCGGACCGCCATCCGACGATTTCTCCCGGCTTGGCGGACGAAATTGCCAAGCTTCCCGGAGTTGTTGCGGTCGAGCGTCTGCGCGCCTATGAAATCCGTTATCAAGGAATGCCGGCCACACTCGCTTCCGCTGACCTTAATGTCCTGGATGTCATTCGCTGGTATCCGCATTCCGAGTTTCTATCCGGTCGCCCGCAACAACGAGTTCTTCCGGAGCTGCGCCATTCGAATGCAGTCGTTGTAAGCGAACCGTTCAGCTATAAGCATCATCTGAAAGCGGGGGAGTTCATCACCCTTTCTCTCGGCGAAACACAGGCGGTCTTCCACATCGCCGACGTTTATTACGATTATTCGAGCGAGCGAGGCAGTATCTTGATGGACCGCAACACCATGCTCCGCTACCTCCCGGATCCCGCACCTTCAAATCTCGCTATCTATCTCTCGCCCGGCTCTAATCCTGAGGCCGTCCGGGCCGAAATCGAAAAAGCCACTGCCGGCCATCGAGTGCTCGTATTTTCGAATCGTGACCTGCGCACCGAAGCGGTTCGCATCTTCGACCGCACCTTCGCCATCACCTATGCCCTCGAAGCCGTTGCGGTCGTCGTCGCCGTGATGGGCATCGCTGGTGCACTTCTCGCTCTGGTCATCGACCGTCGGCGCGAACTCGGTCTGTTGCGATTTCTTGGTGCGGCCTCCGGCCAAATCCGAAAGCTTATCCTCGTCGAGGCCGGTCTGCTCGGACTTCTGGCCAACTTGGTTGGACTCCTCCTCGGATTTGCACTGTCGCTCATCCTCATCTTTGTGATCAACAAGCAATCGTTCGGCTGGACCATCCGTTTTCATTGGCCGGCGGCCATTCTTCTCGGCGCGATCACCGTTGTGTACGCCGCGACCGTCCTAGCCGGTCTGTATCCCGCGCAAATGGCGATGCGCTTGAATCCGCTCGAGGTCATTCATGAAGAGTAGGATCGCGTGCCTGGCGGCAGCCCTTTTTTTCCTTCAGCCCCTCGCCGCGCAATACCGCACCGCGTTGCCCGGTTACCGCTTTGAATTTCCGCGCGATCATTTCAGCCATCCCGATTTTCAAACCGAGTGGTGGTATTACACCGGCAACGTGAAATCCGGCGACGGTCACAGATTCGGATTCGAATTGACCTTTTTCCGCCAGGCCGTCAACCGCGATCCCGCAAAAACCGCCGTGTGGGAGGTGAAGGACCTCTACCTCGCGCATCTCGCGCTCAGCGATCTCGATGACAGAGAGTTCTTCCACTCGGAGCGCACCAACCGTTCTGGCCCGGGCATCGCCGGCGTCAGCCAATCCATCGGCCGCATTTGGAACGGCAATTGGCAAATTCAGTGGGACAGTGGCAATCAGAAATTACGAGCCATCGACGAACGGTTCGAATTGCACCTGACTCTGCATTCGGAAAAGCCGCCCGTGATTCACGGCGAAAATGGCGTCAGCCAAAAGGCGGAGGGTCCCGGCCGCGCCTCGCATTACATTTCTCTGACGCGCCTCGACACTTCAGGCTCCATCGAGCTAGGCGGCAAGAAATTTGAAGTCACAGGATTCAGTTGGATGGACCACGAATTTTTCACTCACGAATTGGACGCCAGTCAAATTGGTTGGGACTGGTTGAGTCTTCAGTTCGCCGATAACACCGAGCTGATGCTCTTTCGTATTCGCCGTAACGATGGCTCCAGCGATCCCCACTCCGCGGGCACTTACATTGACGCGCGGGGAAAAGCAACTCATCTTCGGCGGAGCGACTTCACGCTTCAGCCCCACGAAGAAAAATGGACAAGTCCGGCGACCCGCGCCAGGTATCCCATTCACTGGAAGATCGCGGTTCCGACGCTCGGTCTCGAACTCGAAGTGAAAACGCCGCTCGCTTCCCAGGAACTCACAGGCAAAACAAAATTGGTGCCGAACTATTGGGAAGGCGCAATTGTGCTAACCGGCTATGGCAACACGCAGCGGCTCAGTGGCGTGGGTTACCTGGAAATGACTGGCTACGATCGTCCTATTCAACTTGCCCGGTAATCGCGGTTCCTCGATCCACGGTACAAGAATTACGGCCCGCAGTTGCCCTTACTTGCCGTCCTTGCCTTGGATCGAGAGCAGCTCCACTTCAAATATAAGAGTAGCGTTGGGGCCGATGTTTGCGCCGGCGCCGCGATCGCCATAGGCTAGGTCGGATGGAACATACAGCTCCCACTTCGACCCCACCGGCATGAGCTGAAGGGCTTCGGTCCAGCCCTTGATGACTTGCCCCACGGGAAAAGTTGCAGGCTGGCCGCGCTTGTAGGAGCTGTCAAATTCCGTGCCATTGATCAGCGTGCCGCGGTAGTTGCATACGACCGAATCCGTAGCGGCAGGCTTTGGTCCGTCAGCCGCTTTGACGACTTTGTACTGCAGGCCGCTGGGGAGTGTTATGACACCGTCTTTCGTTTTGTTTTCGGCGAGAAATGCATCTCCTTCTTTCTTGTTGGTGTCGCCGGCCTGTTGACGCATATCCTGCTGTCTCTTGCGCAGATTGTTCTGGATCGCCGTCAGCGTGGTCTGGGCTTGCTCGTCGGTGAGCAGCGTCTTGCCCCCGGCCAGCACGTCTTTTATCCCACGCATCAAAATTGCCGGATCAATGTCCACGGAATTCTGGCGCAATCCTCGGCCGATGTTCATTCCGAAGGCGTAGCTGTTCTTGTCTTTCTCCGTCTTAAGCGTGAGCACGGCAGGGCTTTTTGTCCCAGGAGCGCCAGGAGTCTTTGCCGCCGGAGCTTGGCCTGTCTTTTTAGCAGGAACTGCCGGAGAATTTGCCGCAGGGGTTTGCGGTGTGCCGGACGAGGCCGCTGGAGCTTGCGAGGCGCTCGCAGCAGGAGTCTGTTTTGCCTTCGCATAGCCGGCTAACAACATCCCGGCGGTTATGATCGTGAGTGTCGCGGTGAGCGTCTTTTTCATCCCTCTATTCTCACATTCGTTGAAGGCGAAGGCAATGCGCGCTTTTTGCCCCTGCACTTAATCTGACACATAGGCGAGCTCGTATCGTAGTAGCGCCGCAGTGGGAAATTTGAAATCCCGCGAAGATAGCCGTCGAGAACAAGCCGAGAGGCTGCAAGAAAGACCCCGTGAAAACCCCGGGGCGGCCCCAGGGCTCGAAAGCATATTCGTTCAGCCACCGAAATCTCAGTTTGACATGTTACAGCGCGGTTTTTGTCCGGGTGAGAAAGCGCTTTCTCCTTGAGATTCAGCGCAATGCACTCCATATTTCGCTTATAGAGATTCGAGAAAGGTTTGAGGTGAACTTCCGTTCCGAGCTTCGTCTCTCCGCATAGTCCCGGAGCACGGTCAACCGTTGGTGTGCATCGCTCAGGTTGGTGGCCACCTGAAAGCACGTCCCGACAATTGGCCGGTGGCGGCTGTGGCTCCGGGCAGGAGAAGGCGAGATGTACCCCCACACTGGGGGCCTGCGTGCCACCATCACGGTTCTCGGATTGTCTGTTTTTTCCTGCAGCAGTGCGCCGGGGCAATATGCCCGGTTCGCTGCCCGCATGCCTCCTCGGTTTTTCACCGCGAATCGGCCACTTGTCCCTACGTCCTGTTTCGATGATTTGCCTGCGGTCTCAGGGGTCTTCGATCTGCCGACCACTTCCGCGAGTAACCTTCGCCCCGACTGCGGGCGGCCGCCGATGGTAACAACGATCATAGAACCTTGTGGCCCTCCTAGCCTCAAGCCGACTGCGTGTAAAACACCACAGGACCCGGTCACAGCAGCCTTGGAGGGAATGGGGAAAGCGGGCCGGAAGATCTTACGTGCCCGGGAGCGGGTTCTGGAGATTCTCGAGAGTGACAACGCTTGCAGCGCCTGGTATCAAGAGAAAGATTCAAATCCGGGCGCCACGTTTCGAATGATTGGCTTCGAGCTGGACCGCAAAGGAGCAGACTCCGTACTGGAATACCGGGACGTGGGGCCGCTTAAGGTATTCCGAAATCCCTACGTCGCCCGGGTAATTCAAGGCGACGGGGCTAACGCCACGATTACCATCAATGCGAGCGGCGCTTTTTTTTCGGTTATGGCCAAGGTGCTTGGGGTCCGAACAGCTGGGGGGCCATATGATTTCCGCGGCCAGCGGACGCTGAGGGTCGGACCCTACGGAGGCGATACCCTCGAAGCACAGGTCCTCGTGCTTCTGCATGAATTTGGACACGCGCTGGACTTGCTTCCGACGGATGAAAACGACGTGGGCGGAAAATCGGTGCGCAACACCGAAGAAGTCCTGGGCCATTGCCGCGCTCAGGTGGACGGCAAAGCGAAGCCCAAACTACTGATGGCCATTCATTGAACTGGCTAGTTTCATGCCTTTCGCGTGAAACGAAACGGCTGCTGCCGCCACTACCTAGACGGACAGACCAAGCCCGATTGAAACAAGCGGCCGCTTCAAGGCCAGCGAGTGGTGCGGCCCTTTGTTGCCGTTGGCTGGTTGAGCGTGGGGGGCGCACTTGGGAGAGTTGGGCTCCCCACTTTTCATTTCTCTCCGTTGTGGCTATTCCGTCTCTATGAGCCTTCCAATCTCCGATCCCCGGATGCCCGTGCAAATCGTCTACCTACCTGTGGGAAGATAAACCCTGCCATTTTGAGAAAAAGGGGATGCCATGAACCGGCAGCAATCGATTCTATTTTTAGGATTCCTACTCGTTGGCGTTCTCTCGATTTTCATTGTGTGGCCGAGAATAGTGAAGACTGAGGGGCAGCTGCAAAACGGTCAGAAGAATGAAGTGACGCCTACGATCGAGGAGTACCAGCCGAAGTCCACGCTGGTTACCAAGGAGCACAGAATCCAGCGGGCGAAATACCCCTTCATCGATATCCACAGCCATCACTGGAATCCTACGCCGGAGCACGTGGATCAGCTGGTGAAGGAAATGGCAACGATCAATCTGCGGGTGCTTGTGAACCTAAGCGGGGGCACCGGAGAGCAATTGAGGCAAACCGTGGCGGCGATGAAAGGTCGCTACCCGGACCGCTTCGTGGTGTTCGCGAATTTGAGCTATGACGATATTGATACGCCCGGATACGGAAAGCGTGCCGCCGCCCGGCTGGAACAGGACGTTAAGAACGGCGCGCAAGGGCTGAAAATCTTCAAGAATTTCGGGATGGACGTTAAATACGCGAACGGCGCGCGCGTGCACGTGGACGATCCGGAATTCGAACCCGTTTGGGACAAGTGCGCGGAACTGAAGTTGCCGGTGCTGATTCACATCGCGGAGCCGGCGGCGTTTTTCGATCCGTGGGATTATCAGAACGAGCGTTGGCTGGAATTGAAGGAATTTCCGCAGCGCGCGCGGCCGCCCTCAAAGTATCCGCCGTTCGAAACCCTCATGACCGAGCGCAATCACCTGTTTGCCAAACACCCGAAGACGAATTTCATTGCCGCCCATTTGGCATTTCATGGGAATGATCTGGAACGGCTTGGAAAACTCTTTGATGACTATCCGAATGTGTATGTGGATATTGCGGCGGTGCTTGCGGAACTGGGCCGGCAGCCGTATTCGGCGCACGATTTTCTGGTGAAATACCAGGACCGCGTGCTGATGGGCAAAGACATTTACGATGTCAACGAATACAAATGGTATTTCCGGGCGCTGGAAACGCGCGACGAATATTTCGAGTACTACCGCAAGCGGCACGCGTTCTGGCGAATCTACGGTTTTCAGGTGCCGGACGAGGTGCTGAAGAAAATTTATTACCAGAATGCGCTGAACCTGGTGCCGGGGATTGACGCGAAGGCGTTCCCCGAGTGAGAGTTTAGGGCCGAAAGATGCGCTCTACCAAAGCGGGGGAGGAGCGGAAAGCGAAAGACGGGCTAGGCTGGCTCGTTCGCGCCCAGTCGGCTACTCTCTTGAAGAATTTGCGCAGTTCAAATCATTGATCATGACGGATACGAAGGTGCTGGCGCGAATTCGCGAGATTTCTTCTGGCACACAAGAGCGCGAAAAAAAGGCCAAGGCGATTGCGGCGGCGGTCCGGAAATACGGCGCGTACCGGTGGGTGGGATTGTATGACATCGATGAACAGATAGTCTCAATCTTCGCCTGGAGCGGGCCGGGCGCACCAGCGTACCCGACATTTCCGGTGACCAAGGGGCTGACCAGCTCGGCCATTCGAGAGAAGAAGACCGTGGTTGTGGGCGATGTGCGGACCGATCCGCGCTACCTGACCGCGTTCGGAAGCACGCTCTCGGAGATTATTATTCCCATCCTTCATCCCGTCGACGGGCGTGTGATCGGCACGGTCGACGTGGAAAGCGAGAAGCCCAATCGATTCTCACCTGAAGATATAGAGGTGCTTGAGCAGTGTGCACAGGCGGCGCTGCCGCTTTGGTCATAAGCGGACACCGCAACTGCGGGTGATAGAGAAAGCTAAAGTGAGATGCAGCGAGCGGGGATCCCAGGCTTCGAAAACCGAAGGCCCGCCGGCTCAGTCCTGGAGATGTTCTTCCCGCGGAGTGGTGTCGATTTGCGGGCCGCTCTGGCCGGACTCTTTCAATGCGGCCTTGTCCAGCTTGCGTTGCACGCGCTTGGCTTCCTTCATTTTACTTTTTTCCAGGCGCTTCATTTCTTTCTGACGTTTTTGAAATGTCGTAGTCAAGGCTTCTCCTCGTTACCAGCGGGGTTCGCGTGGCTGGCGCGCCGATTCGCGATAATCCTCGTTGGAAAAGCGGTCGCGGCCACCGCCCTTGCCACCCTTGTTGTAGCCGCCGCCGGACCCGCCGCCCTTGCCGAATGTCTTGGGGCCTCGCGGTGGTCCGCCTTCGCCCTTGGGCCGCGCTTCGTTCACCTTGAGGTTGCGCCCGCCGGCTTCCTTGCCATCCAGTCCAGCGATGGCCTTGGCGGCCTCTTCGTCATTGGGCATTTCCACAAACGCGAACCCGCGAGCCCGGCCGGTCTCCCGGTCCATGGCCAGGTGCACGCGCGTGACTTGCCCAAACGGCTCAAAGAGCGCGCGCAGGTCGCTCTCCGTGGTTTGAAAGTTCATGTTTCCAACGAAAAGACTCTTCATACAGGTTCTCCATTGCTTTGCCGAAAATGCTTTGTCGACCGCAGTCCGGCGAACGGTCAACTATGAATCGGCTGAAGTCAGAGGAGGGAGGTTTACAAACCGTGCTCGACAGGGAATTCAGGCAATTCAATTGCGACAAGGGAAACAATAGCACAAATCTCGCCGAAAGGCTCGCTTTTGCAAAGTCCGAGGAGAGCAGCACCCGGCGCGAGCCTAGAGCCGGGTTTCGGCTGACGATATGCATTGTCAGAATGTTCTTCAAGGACATGCGCTTCGGCGCGGGCGCGGGTGAGCTGCAGGAGGAACACGGGAACGAGAAGCAAGAGCAGATACGGCCGCCCCGAAACGGCCCGCGGAGTGTTGCCTGGAAGAAAAGTGCAGAGAACAATAAAATATCCAAGGTAAAGCCTGCTTTTCAACAGGGTCCACAGGGCTGAGGAAAATGGCACAAAATAACTATTGCGAGGACTTGACGAAAAACAAAAAGCTGGTATAGTTACAAATGGCCTGGGGGGTTATAGGACTCCCGGGAGTGATGAGGGGCATCACAGTCGGATTCGAGCGTCTCGATCAATCCTAAGTGAGGTTCTTTACGAGCACTGGCTAGAAAGATGTTGAGCTTCGCGTGGAGCCACCCAAGTGTGGGTGGCTGTACCCGGCGCTCGACGCCGGGTTTTTTATTTTGCGGCAGTGATTAGCAGTGAGTGACCCTTCGACACCGCTCAAGGTAAACGAGTGGCAAGAAATTCCGCGAGGGATTTCCGAAGCAAGTCGCAAAGCAGCTAAAACACCAAGCAAAATTTCAGCGCAAGCTGGGGAAACATAGAGCTGGAAGGCGAGTTCGCGCAACGCGAACGGGTAAGTCCCGCCAGACAAGTCCCGAGCCAATTCATTTGGCGTGACCGCAACGCGGTCAAGTTTGAAAGGGCGATCGTAACCTGGTCGACTTTCAAGTGCGGCTGAAGCAGCCGACCGGGGCATTCCGATGGACTCGGAATAAACGTTCTTTGACAACAGAAAGGCTGGCAAGTCCACGCCGATAACCCGCGACCCGATTACGGTCGGGCGGGGTGCCATGGTGTGGATTACATACAAGTTTGCTCAAGTCGAGCATAACTGTGGAAGAAAAGGCGGCTTATTCAATTGTTTGAGGATCGTAGAAACGAAAGCCTGCAGCTGATACCTGGGTGACTCGGAATCGAGTCACGCAGCCTTTTTGTGATCCATGCCCGGGTTGCGAAAAGTTTGGTTGTGAGGATGTATGGAACTACGAAAGTCAAAACGTCGAAGATCGAAAAAAGCCTCGGGGCTAACAACCTGAGCTATAAAGCGAACAACGACGGCTTGAGTAAGTTTTATGATTAAGCTACTAAGGGCGTACGGTGGATGCCTTGGCGCCAGAAGGCGATGAAGGACGTGGCAAGCTGCGATAAGCCCCGGGGAGCCGCAAGCAGGCTTTGATCCGAGGATTTCCGAATGGGGAAACCCGGCGAGATGAACTCTCGCTACAGCCCGCTGAATACATAGGCGGGTATGAGCCAACCCAGGGAAGTGAACCATCTCAGTACCTGGAGGAAAATAAATCACAGAGATTCCGAAAGTAGCGGCGAGCGAAATCGGAACAGCCCAAACCCAATTGTTTACAATTGGGGGTTGTAGGACCGCATAAGTAGAGTTACCAAACCGGACATTAGGTGAACCCGCTGGAAAGCGGGGCCAAAGAATGTGAGAGCCATGTAACCGAAAATGGACCGGACTCGAAGCGGTATCCTGAGTACCACCGGACACGTGTAATCTGGTGGGAAACTGGGGAGACCACTCTCCAAGGCTAAATACTCTCTGGCGACCGATAGTGAACCAGTACCGTGAGGGAAAGGCGAAAAGAACCCCTGCGAGGGGAGTGAAAAAGAACCTGAAACTGTATGCTTACAAGCAGTCGGAGGGCCATGCAGGGACTTCGGTCCCTGAAAGCCTGACGGCGTGCCTCTTGCTTAATGAGCCGGCTAGTTATTCTTACGTGCAAGGTTAAGCGCAAGCGAGCCGTAGCGAAAGCGAGTCCGA
>DATKEV010000034.1:0-77872 GCA_035511855.1 Candidatus Udaeobacter sp. | reverse complement strand
ATCGACATCAAGAGCGAAGAAGAAAAGCGGCGCGAGATCGAAGAGCAAATGACCGCGCTTACCGCCCCGACCACTCCGCTGACTGCTTTGGCGGGCGTTGGAGCGAAGACCATCGAGAAGATTGAAGCGGCGGGAATCACCAACGTCGAGAAGCTAGCAGGGATGACACCGGAACAGTTGATGGAAATCCCGGGCATCGGCGAAAAGATGGTGGACAAGATCTATCAGGCGGTGAATCGCTTCTATGAAAGCGGTACCGAAGCTCCCGCCCCGACAGGTGAAGCTGCTGCGGGCACGGAGGCCACCGTCGAAGAGGGCGATCAGGCGGCAGCAGAGACGACCGAAGCTTCAGCAACCGCTGAAGTCGCCCTGGAAACGCCGGCCACGGAAGCACCTGCGGCTGAGGCTGCGTCCGCCAGCACCGAAGGTGATGAAGGGCAAGCGGAAGAGGCGAAATCGTAGCAAAAACGGAGCGCATGAGCGACGCAAATCAAGTCCGAATAAACGAGTTGGCCCGCGAACTTGAGGTCAAGGCCAAGGCCATCATCGACCTTTTGGCCGGGTATGGGGTCACGGAAAAAAAGACGCATTCGAGTTCCATTCCAGCCGACGTCGCAGAAAAAGTTCGCAAGAAAATCCAAGGGGTCGCTGAAGCCGAAGCGCATGCAGAAGCTGCTGCCAAATCGGAAAAAGAGGCGAAAGAAGCAGCTGCGAAGGCTGTGCGAATGAGGCCTGCGGCCGCCTCGTCTCCAGCGAGTGCCGCGCCAGCGGTGGCAAAACCAGCCTCGCCCACGGCACCTGCTGTGACTATTGCAAAGCCTGCGGCGCCGGCAACTGCGGCTCCCGCGGTGGCCCCAGTTGCACCGAAAACGCCTGCCCCAGGCCCGGTGCCCGCGAGCGCTTCTCCAGCAGCGAAACCCACAACCCCGGCACCGCCCGCTCCAACCCCAATTCGTCCCCCCGCGCCCGCGGGACATCCGCCAGGGCCCGCGGCAACACGCCCCGCTGCGCCAGCAACGACACAGCCAGTCGTGGCGCGCCCCACGGCAGCCGCGCCGGCTTCTGCTTCTGCCCGTGCTGGCGTCCCCATCAAGCCGAATGCGCCTCTGCGGCAGTTGCCCACGGGGAACCGCGGCCCGTTGCCTACGGGTAATCGTGGCCCAGTTCCAGGCACAACTCCCGGTTCGCGGCCGGGCGGACCTCGCCCCGGCCAGCCCATGCGGCCGCAACAACCTGGCCAGGGGAGACCATACACTCCGCGAGCCGGCGGTTCGGGTGGACCCGGAGGCGCGCCAGCCAGACCATTTGAGCAGCGTCGCGGACCCATGGCGACAGGCACGCGCCCCGGACCACGCACTCCGGGACGACCGGGAATGCTTCCGCCGATGCCGGACAAGATGCCCTCCAAGGCGGAACCCGGCAAGCCACTGTACACCCGCAAGCCGGCACAGCGTCAGCGTCCGGCGCTTGACAAGCGCGAAATGGAGGGTGAGCGCAAACTGCACCCGACGCGCCAGCGTCCAGGGGCGGGCCGCAGCGCCGCGGCCGCGGTGATTGCGCCGCCGGAACCGCGTCCACCGCGCGACGTCACTATCACTGAAGGCATCACCATTCGCGAGCTGGCTGAGAAACTCGACGTGCGCGCCAAAGATCTGTTGAAGACGCTACTGGATCGCGGCGTGTTCGCGAGCATCAACCAGGCTCTCGACGTGCCCACAGCAACGACACTTGCTGAGACGTTTAGTGGCGTGGTGAGCGTCGTCTCCCTCGAAGAAGAGATGGTGCTCGAGGTAGCGAAGGAAGAGACCAAGGAGAGTTTGAAACCGCGTCCGCCGGTCGTAACCGTCATGGGACACGTGGATCACGGCAAGACGAGTTTGCTCGATGCTATTCGGCAGGCTGATGTGGCGGCAGGTGAGGCGGGAGGCATCACCCAGCACATTGGCGCGTACAAAGTGGTAGTGAACGACCGCAGCGTGGTTTTTGTGGACACGCCTGGGCATGAAGCGTTCACGCGGATGCGCGCGCGCGGAGCGAAGGTGACGGATATCGTTGTCCTCGTGGTGGCCGCCGACGATGGGGTTATGCCGCAAACAAAGGAAGCCATCGATCACGCAAAAGCCGCGCACGTGCCGATCATCGTGGCGGTCAACAAGATTGACAAACCGGAAGCGCAACCGGAACGCGTGAAGCGCCAGCTTACCGAGCTTGGCCTGATGCCGGCGGAGTGGGGCGGCGACACGGAAATTGTCGAAGTTTCCGCGAAGCAAAAGAAGGGCATTGAGAAGCTGCTGGAAATCATTCTGCTGGTTGCCGATTTGCGGGAGCTCAAAGCCAATCCTGATGCGCCTGCCACCGGCACAGTCCTGGAATCGCGTGTGGACAAAGGCCGCGGACCGGTGGCCACGGTATTGGTGCAAAACGGAACGCTGAACGCCGGAGATTTCTTCATCTGTGGTTCGGTCTTTGGCAAAGTCCGGGCGATGTTCGACGACCGCGGACGTGCAGTCAACGTCGCGCCGCCGTCCACGCCGGTCGAAGTTCTAGGATTGCAGGGCGTGCCTGAAGCCGGTGATCTTTTCCAGGTCACCGACGAAGCGAAGGCGCGCCACATCGTCGAATATCGCCAGTCGAAGCAACGCGACGCGGCACTGGCGCGCTCAAGCGGCGCGCGTATCACACTTGATCAGCTCCACGAGCAGCTTAAGTCCGGGGACGTCAAGGAACTGGGCATCGTCATCAAGGCCGACGTGCAGGGTTCCGTGGAAGTGTTGAGCGAGATGCTGCCGAAGCTTTCGAACGACCAGGTGAAGCTGAAGATCATCGGCTCGGGTGTTGGCGCCGTGACGGAGAACGACGTTCTGCTTGCCTCGGCCTCCGGTGCGATCGTCATTGCCTTCGGCACGCGGCCGGACCGTAAGGCCGCGGATCTGGCGCAGCAGGAACACGTGGATATTCGGACGCACAACATTATCTACGAAGTTTCCGACGAAATTAAGAAGGCCATGGAAGGTTTGCTCGAACCCGTGGTGACGGAGACGTACCTGGGCCGGGCGGAAGTGCGCAACACCTTCCGCGTGAAGGGCGCGGGCACGGTGGCGGGTTGCTACGTGGTCGACGGAATCTTGAAACGTGACGCGCAAGTGCGCGTCATTCGAGACGGAGCAATAATTTACACATCAAAGCTGAATTCGCTGAAGCGCTTTAAAGACGACGCCAGCGAGGTGCGCACGGGCTTTGAATGTGGCGCGGGCGTTGCCAATTTCAATGACGTCAAGGTCGGCGACGTCCTGGAATGCTTCACCGTTACGAAGATGAGTGCCGCCGAGGCTGCCGGACAAGGCGCGGGGTCCGTCGGCAAGAAATAAACGAAGTTGCAAAGCTATTCCCCGGAGCCGCTCATGCCGGTCGGACTGCTCACCCTTGAGCTGTATATCCCGGACGCGCAATCGCTGAAGGAAAAGCGGCAGGTGCTGCGCAGCTTGAAGGACCGGCTGCGGCGCGAATTCAATGTAGCCGTGGCGGAACTGGACCATCACGATACGTGGCAGAGGTCGGTCGTCGGCGTGGTCACGATTTCGAATGAAGAGAAGCACGTGAACGAGATGCTGCAGAAAGTTTTAGACGAGTCGGACCGCATCCTCGGCTCCTTTCTGATCCATCAAGCGGTCGAGATTATTTGAGTCAGAAGCAAGTGGGAGGCGCAGCATGAAATCGAAGAAGAAACCCCGATCGCGAACAGTGGACGGAGTTTGTCAACTCTACGGTGGAAAGCGTTCCGATCTGTCAGTTACAAAAATGAATCGCGCCACGGTGTTGATTGAGGGAAGGCCTCGCGCCCTGGAGTTTCTCGGCGAGGTTTTGATTGCGCATGCCCGCGGGCCGAAAAACGATTGTCACTTTGGCATTTCTCCACGATTTCAATAGGAGTCGGCTTCCCTGTGAGTACGGCAAGATCGCGAAATGAGTCCAGCCAATCACCGTCATGAACGCGTGGGCGAGGAGATCGCACACGAAATCAACGCCATGCTTGCGGGCGAACTGAAAGACCCGCGGCTGGAGGGCTCCGTCGTCGCGAGCGAAGTTCGCGTCCAGCCGGACATGAAGCATGCGCGTGTGTTCATCAGCGTACAGGGGAGCAACAAGGAGCAGTCCGACGCGATCAAAGCGCTGGAGCATGCTTCCGGATACATCCGGCGGGAGCTTGTCGAGCGGCTGCAACTTCGCCGCCTCCCGGAGTTGCATTTTGCGCTGGATCTTTCACAGGAGCACGTCGAGCGCATCGAGCGGCTTCTGAAGGAAATGAAGAAGGACAAGCCGTCCGCGCCGTAAAGCGAGAATGCCACGTCAGCCTCAGCCGGCGCCGTTTGACGGCGCGCTCGTTGTCAACAAGCCAAAAGGAAAGACCTCGCACGACGTCGTCGATGCGCTGCGTCATCTAGCAGGATTCCGCCAGATTGGACATCTTGGAACTCTCGATCCTCTGGCAACGGGTGTCCTGGTTCTGCTATTGGGCCGGGCGACGCGCTTGGTGCAGTTCTACGCAGGACGCAGGAAGCGCTATGCAGCGGGCTTCCGGTTTGGTTTTGCGACGGATACCTACGATTCCGATGGCGAAGCGCAAGGGCCAGACGCGGCGCCAATCTTGGATGCGGCGGTGCTCGAACAACTGGCGGCAGAACGCATCGGACGATTCGAACAAGTGCCGCCCTCTTTCTCCGCGAAAAAAGTGCAGGGGCGCCCGGCCTACGAACTGGCGCGCAAGAAAAAGCCCGTGGAGTTGAAGGCTGTCGAAGTCGAATTATACGAATATAAGCTGGTTGAGATCGAAGGGCCTGTTGCGCGCTTCACGATGGAATGTTCCTCCGGAACCTACATTCGGTCTCTGGCTCACGAAATGGGGCAGAAGGTCGGTTGCGGAGCGCATCTAGCGGAGATCACCCGCACGGCGGTGGGGGAATTCTCGTTGGAGCAGGCGGTGTCCCTGGAGGAACTGGCGGAAGCCAGACGAGCGGGAAGGTTTGCTGATTGCCTCATAGGGCTCGAAAATCTTTTGCCTAATTTCCCGCGGGTCAACGTCCTTCCGGTGATTGAGAAGCGCGTGCGTCACGGCTCGAAGTTCAATATCTCGTTAGGGCAACTTCAGCCAGGGCGGGTTGAGACGCCTCCAGGAGCTACCACCGAGTTGGACGGCGGTGAACTGAAACCCCCGAGGTTGCGGGTCTTCAATCAGCAGAACAATCTCATCGCCATCGCGCTGGCGGTCGTGCCCCGCACTTACCAGCCCATCGTTGTCTTTGAGCCGCTCCCATAAAGCGCAACTTCCCCCGAGAAAACACAAAGTTACCGTCAAATGAGCCGTTGGGGGAAATCCGTGCGCATCGATTCATTGTTGCTGTTGTTGCGGGGTAGGCGACTGGAGCGTTCCCGGTCCTGTCACACCCCTGCCTCCACCAGGATCTCCCCGTCCAGCAAATATCGCCCGGGCAAGGCGATCGGCGAGCCGCAGTTTCCGAGGCGTCACCACAATCAGCAGTTCCGTATCTTGCTGCGAGTTGCTTCTCGATCCAAACGCGTATCCGACGACGGGAATTTCAGCGAATCCAGGCAAACCGGTGATGCTGCGGGTCTCTTCCCTATCGGTTAGCCCGGCGATGAGGCTCGGCTCATCTTCTTTCACCCGCACTGTTTGCGTCAGCGTCCGGTTGGAAATGATGGGAATGCCGTTGACAGCCAAGCCCGAAAGAGAGCGAATTTCAAATTCGAGCTGGAGTGTCACTTCATTGTTCGGGTGCAGCACGGGCGTGGCCTTAATTTTTACTCCCAGATCGATGTATTCAGAGCCGGGATAAGGAACCTGCCCCACGCCCCCGCTAGTCGCCGTACTAGCGAAATTCGAAGAGTCCTGGATTATCGCCACCACCCCCTGGTCGCTGCTTGGATCCTGTGCCACCAAAGCCACATCGGGGAGGCCGCTAGTGGTCAATGTAGATGTTATGAGTGCCGAAGGGCCAACCGGCGTATTGAGTTCGATAGGCTGTGCAAAGGCTGCTAGTCCCTGGTTGAGAAAGACGCTCAGCGTGTTGGAGCTTTCGTTCGTCAGCGCGATATCGGGTGAAGCCCCGCCCGCGAAGTTGGCGATGACAACTCCAGCGGGCTTTGTAGCCGTTGGCAGCGGCGACCCTTGTGCTTGGGTAAAAGTTCCATCCAAATTAGTGCTCCCCAGCAAGATCGTCACTGAATTCTCGGTCTGGTTCACGACGGCAAGGTCCAACACCCCATCGGCGTTCAAATCCGCCGTGGCGATGGCCACCGGCATTTGGCCAACGGAGATGGGCGAATTTGGCGCTTCGGTAAGAGTGACATTGTTGTTCTGGTCGACCGAACTGAGCAGAATTGCCACGTTGTTCGACCCCTGGTTCACAATAGCCAGGTCCAGCTCGGGTGCACCGTTCGACGTACTGATGGTCTTGTTCTGAAAGTTCCCGCTGATCATCGCCACAGGAGTTGTCTCTGAAGCCGTGCCCGTGATGGGAAGCTTGAAGGGCGAACCGGGGAATTCCGTGAACGTGCCACTGCCACTTCCCTTGAATAGGGAGATGGAGTTGTCGCCTTGGTTCGCCACGGCGATGTCCAAGAATCCGTCTCCGTTGAAATCCGCGACGACTACGGCGCTTGGAGCCGTCCCCACGGTGAGAGGTGATGCAGTCGCCTCTGTGAAGGTGCCGTCGGGCTTTCCAGTGCTGTCAGCATTTCCCAGCAGAACAGAAATATTGTTTGAGCCGGAATTCACCACCACAAGATCCGGCGGTTGGGCTGTTGAAAATACCGTTGCGTCATTGCGAAAGACCCCGGTTCCGACCGCCACCTGGCTGGTTTCATTATTGCCAAATGTGAAGGGCCTCGCGGCAAGTGGAGTAAAGTTCCCATTGTCCTGATTCTGCAAAATGGTGAGGGTATGCGTGTTGGCATCGTGGAAGACAACAGCGAGGTCCGGCAAAGTGCCGCCCGTGAAATTGTTGGCAACCAGGGCAGACGGATGGATGCCCACACTGAATTGCGTCTCCGGAAAGTTGACCCCGGCAAGAGCGCCTGCGAGCGAGGAGAGGCTCCCGCTCCCGAGGCTTCCCGAAAGCAAGGAAAGAGTAACCGGATACCGGTCGCCCACAAAGAACGTGGCGGGCCTGCCATCTTGTGCGCGCAACAGCACCTGACGGCCGCTTTCAACCAGCGAAAGGGAATCGGAAAAACTGGCGGCGGCGCTGGGTAACGTCAGCAGAAAGGTCGAGAGGCCGCCGCCCACGGGAATCACCGATGAGATGCCGGAGAGCCTCTTCCCTACAAAAACTTGTTGCAGATTGGTGAGCAGATTCGTTAAATCCGTCGACGATTTGAGTTTGTTGATGTCGTTGGTCGTCAGCGGAATCAGCTGCGAACTCGCCGGAGGCGTGATGCCAAGTTGTCGTGCCTTGTTCCTATCGACCTCGAGAAGCTCGATCTCCAGCATCACTTCGCCCCTGGCTCGATCGAGCTGGCGGATAATTTCACCGGCAAGCGCCAATTTTTCCGGCGAATCGCGCATAGTGATCGTGCGGCTGTGCGTGTCAAGCCCGATGCGCGTCGCTCCGGTGATGTCACGCAGTACGCGCAGCATCTCCGTCGCATCTTCAGGGCCCACGGCCGATGCGAGAGGGAAAGTCTGCTCGGCTTCGAGGGCATACTGGCGCCGTTTGTCCTGCGTGTCTGCTGCCACGAACATCAGCGTGGGGGTCAAAGGCCGCCAGAACGTCGCCGTCTGAGCCATGAGAATGGAGACCGCGGTGTGAAAGTCAACGTTGTCTACGCGCAGATGCACGCTGCGCACGGTCAGGTCCGGGTCGAAGGAAGCCTTGACGCCATATTGCGCCGCCAATTGTTCGTAGACTGATTTCGTGTCACCCCGCAAATTAAGGTTGCGTTTACCTGCTTGAGGCTGAAGGCGCGGCAATCCCAAAATTTCGGAGGCAGCACCCGCGGATGGCTCGCTCTCCATCGCTTTCATTTCTGAGAGCCGTTCCGCAACGATGGTGTTTCCAGGGTCGATCCGCAGCGCTGCTGCCAGTTCTTCGGTAGCCTGCTCCAAGTGGCCCGTCAAGGCGTCGCGCTCGGCTGCCTCAGCGTGGCCCCGGAGGAGCTTGGAGCGGAGCGCCGCGGCGCGTCCCACGATGGCGGTGTCCTCGGGCGCGTACCGGGCCGCCTCTTCGTAAGCCTCCAGGGCCTCATCAAGCTGGCCTTCGGCTTCGGCTCTTTCTCCTTCTTGGGCTGCCTTCCGCGCGCGCTTCGCATCTGGGCGAAATAGCTCACTTTGCTGTTCTGAAGAGCCAGGACTCTGAGCCGGAACTTGGGCACAAAATATCAGGGCGGACAGAAGGAGCGAACCGGATTGGCGGAGAATGCCCATGGGCGTCGAACAGAATACCCTATACTGACAAATTCGATATCGGACTGAGTTGGTCCGGTTGACGCAAGCCCTCCGATGGGCTAGACTTAATTCGTAGTTGCAAATCAATAACAACTGGAGTTTGCTTGCTCTCAGCTCTCCTAATTGCGCTTCGTGAAGGCGTTGAGGCTGCCCTCGTCGTTGGCATTATTCTCGTCTATCTCTCGCGCACTGGCCGCCAGCACCTCGCGCGCTTCGTTTGGTACGGCCTAGCAGCGGCCGCCGCGCTCAGTCTGGGCGTGGCAGTTGCCTTGGAGCGCTGGCGCATTAGCGAAGACGGCTTCGAGGGGCTGATGCTCCTGGTGGCCTCGGTCTTCGTTGTTACGATGATCGTATGGATGAACCGCGTTGCGCGCCACCTGAAAAAAGAAATTGAGCAGAAAGTCGAAGCCTACGCGGAGAAGGCCGGTCGCGCCGCCGGCCTCGGCATATTCCTGTTCGTTTTCTTGATGGTCCTGCGTGAAGGCGCGGAGCTCGCCCTGGTCCTGCGTGCCGTGGAACTATCGAGCGAGGGCCTTCAAACCTGGATTGGCACCATTGTAGGGATCGCCGCGGCCGTGGCCGTCGGCCTTTTTTTCTTCAAGGGCACATTGCGGGTGCCGCTGCATCGCTTCTTCGCCGTCACCAGCGTCATTTTGATGCTCGTCGCGTTTCAGTTGGCGCTCACCGGCTTGCACGAGCTCAGCGAAGCGCGCTGGCTGCCTTCGGGCAAGACAGAAATGGCCATTCTGGGGCCGATTGTTCGGAATGAACTGTTTTTCTTTGTGTTTATCTTTGGCGCTGCAACCTTGCTGATCTTGCGCGAGTGGCAGGCAGCATCGCACGCTAAGAACGCCAAAGAGGCGCTCAACGACGCGGAGAAGCGCTTGCTAGAATCCCAGAACCGCCGCCAGCGCCGCTGGATGATTGCCGCGGCGACCGCATCGCTCGCCGTGATTCTTGTGCTCACGGCTGATTTCATTTACGCGCGCGCCAACTCCACACCGCCTTCGGCTCGGCCGATTGACGCGGTGGGAAATACGGTGGTCGTCCCGGTCAGCGAAGTCCAGGACGGCGCCATGCATCTTTACACCGTCAACACGGGCGGCCCGTCGCTGCGGTTCATGATTATCAAGAAGCCCAAGGGCTGGGGCGTCGCGCTGGACGCCTGCCGCATCTGTGGAGCCGAAGGCTACCGCCAGGATGGACAGAACGTCATTTGCCGCCACTGTGCCTCGGCGATTTACGTTCCCTCGATTGGCGACCAGGGGGGATGCAATCCGATTGGTGTGCCTGCACATGTTGAGGGAGGCGAGATTGTAATCGATATTTCGTCCTTGACCCAAGCCGCAAAGGAGATTCCGTAGTAGTGGGCACGATCGTTCGTGCCCTACGGCCGACCCTAATCCAATGTTTCTACGACTTGTCGCCGATTCTTTTGGACGCCGTCCGCGCCACAAGCTCCTCACCGGGGCCGCGCTGGCCCTCGGCATGGCCGTCGCCACGGCGGCGCTGAGCGTAGCTCTCGACGTCGGCGATCGCCTGGCAAAAGAATTCCGCAGCCTTGGCGCGAATCTCCTGGTCACGCCCGAAGCCGATTCGCTCCCGCTCGAAATCGGCGGCGTTGACTACCGCCCCGTAAACGCCGGCGCGTACCTTCCCGAAGCCGACCTGCCCAAACTCAAAACGATTTTCTGGCACAACAACATCATGGGCTTTTCTCCCGTACTTGAAGTCAGGGTGACCTCCTGGACTCCGCAATACTCGCCCGCTTCGGCGACCTTCGTGAAACCGGCGGCAGACGGTGACAGCGTTTTGATTGGCGCATGGTCAGACCATTCGGTGCCGCTGCCCGAGGGAGGAGGTTTCGTCACGGGCCTTAAACAAACGAGTCCCTGGTGGCGGGTCGATGGCTCCTGGTTTCAGGATGGCGCCGGCGAATGCATCGTCGGCAAGGCATTCGCGGACAGACATAGCGTGACAATTGGCAGTCCACTCTACCTGGCTAGCGGCTCCTCAGACGGACTTTCTCTGCGAGTGACGGGAATCTTCACGAGCGGCGGCTCCGACGATAATGCGGTCGTCACCTCCCTTTCGATCGTCCAGCAGTATGTTGGAAAGCCCGGTCAGTATCGCAAACTCTACGTTAGTGCACTGACGAAGCCGGAGGATGATTTTGCACGGCGCGAGCCAAAGACGATGAACGCGAGCGAATTCGAGCGCTGGTCCTGCAGCCCCTACGTATCCTCGATCGCGTATTCGGTCAAGAAGGTATTGCCGGGAGCGGATGTGCGCGTGATTCGCCGCGTCGCCGAAGGGGAAGGCCAGATCCTCACTCGCGTTCAGATGTTGCTCTGGCTGGTCACGGGGGCGGCGCTGCTGGCGGCGGCCCTGGCTGTGGGCGCATCCTCCGCGGCCTCGGTGATTGAGCGGCGCATCGAGATTGGTTTGATGAAGGCGCTTGGCGCGGGATCCGCGACGGTCGGTTTTCTGCTCGCGGCGGAGCAGCTTCTGCTCGCCTTTGTTGGCGGTGGTGTTGGCTACGCGCTGGGGGTTATCATGGCACGCCTGCTGGGAGAAAAAATCTTCGGGGCGGCCCCTGAGCCGTCGCTTATCGTTCTTCTGGTCATTCTTGCACTCGCCACTCTTGTGACACTGCTAGGCAGCGCCATCCCGCTGCGCCGTGCCTCGCGCTACGAGCCGGCGCCTATCCTGCGAGGCGAGTGATGGCTAACTCTCGAGCAACCAATCGAGCCATGTTCTGGCGCATCATCCGCCGACTTCTCGGCGCCAACCGCGGCCGGCTGTTCGTCATTCTGCTCGCCCTTGGTGCTGGGGCCGCCGTCACCGCCGCACTCCTCAATCTTCAAGTCGACGCCAATCGCCGCCTCACCACCGAATTCCGCGCCTTCGGGCCTAACGTGCTGATCCTTCCGAAAGGCTCTTGGGCAGCAAGTTCCGAGACGCTGCCCGAGTCCACCATCGATTGGGTGCCCGTGAATCTCCCCAGCGGCCGCGTCGCCGTGTCGTCCACTGTCTACATGGTAGCTAGCGTTTCCGTTCCACAGTCGGGAAAGTCTCTCGCCGTGATTGTCGCCGGGTCCAATCCGCTGGCGTTTCTTTCTTCAACCCCCGAGGCCAGCCCGAATGGAGCAACTCCATCGCCCGGACAAGTGTGCGTCGCGGGTGCAAGAGTCGCAAAACAGATGAGCCTTCAGCAGGACACGGAACTCGTCTTAGCTAGCGGTGACCGCCGCGAGTCGTGCCGCGTCGCTAGCTTTCGCCAGACCGGCGGAACGGAGGACGATCGCCTGACGATCGGATTGCGAGCGGCACAACGCTTGGCCGATCTGCCGGATCGCATCAGCACGATCGAGCTGATCGTTCCAGGCACTCCCGGCGAAATCCAAAGCTACATCGCGAATCTTCAACACCTGCTTCCCGACGTTGATGTCCGCCCCATCCGCCAATTCACCGAGGGCGAGGCGAAAATCTACAACCGGATCAGCGGATTGCTCACCACAACCGTCGGGATGGTCCTTTTGCTCACCGCACTCTGCGTGATGGCGGCCATGACCAACGTGGCGATGGAGCGGAAGATGGACGTGGGGCTGATGAAGGCCATCGGCGGAGCCACCCGGCGCGTGATCCGGCTTTTTCTGGCGGAAGCAGCATTGCTAGGGCTTGTAGGAGGATTGATCGGCGCGGCGGCCGGTATTTTACTATCCATTGGGCTTGGAAAAGCGGTCTTTGGCGTGGCGGCGCGCCCGCGGCTGATTGTGTATCCTATTTCTGTGGCACTAACAACGATTGTCGCAATCTTGAGCGCCTTCCCGCTACGGCGGCTGGCAAGCATCCGGCCGGCATCGGTTTTCCGAGGTGAAGCTTGAGTTCCATCGCCCAAGTGCAGCCTATCGTTGGCACGCCGCAGGTGATCATCGATAATTTGACCAAACATTACGGCACGCTCCGCGCCCTCGGTGGTGTGAGCTTTGGTGTGCATGCCGGAGAATGGGTCGCGCTCATGGGCCCCTCAGGCTCGGGGAAAACCACGCTCATCAACATTCTCGGCGGACTCGACACGCTGACCGCTGGCCGCGTCGTCGTTGATGGCGTCGACCTTTCGAAACTCAGCGAAAGCGAATTGGTCCGTTATCGAGCGGAAAAAGTAGGCTTCGTTTTCCAGCAATTTCATCTCGTGCCGTATCTCACGGCGCTCGAAAACGTGATGCTCGCGCAGTACTTCCACAGCGTCACGGACGAAAGACAAGCCGAAGAAGGGTTGAAGCGTGTGGGTCTTGGCGACCGCCTTACGCACCTTCCCGCGCAACTCTCCGGAGGCGAGCAGCAGCGCGTAGCCATCGCCCGCGCGCTGATCAATCAGCCCAAGCTGATCCTCGCCGATGAACCCACCGGCAATCTCGACGAGGCCAACGAAGAGATCGTCCTCAAGATTTTCCGCGAACTGCACGATGCCGGGCATACGCTCCTGATGGTCACGCACGATCCGGACATCGCTCGCCAGGCCGACCGCCGCATCGAACTCGCCCACGGCCACCTACATTTTGATACCGCGCTGCACGGCCCGAGCCATCCGCTCAACTGCCCACTCGTTAACACCGGGGATTGTTGCACTTCTGTTTCCTCTGATGACGAGATTCGCTTCGATCATCTCCTCGAGCAAATCTGGGTTTGCGGCGAAGAAGGGAAGCCGGCACAAGTGGAGAGCCTGCATGCTTCGGGACCCGAGGGGAAACTCCCGGTCCTCGCTGAAGAGCCCGCTGGCCGGGTTCTCTCGCGCATGTCTGATTTGCGTTTGGTCGCCCTGCAGAACGGCGAAGCGCAACTCACGCCCGTCGGCAGCCAGCGTGCCCGCGACGTCGTCCGCCGCCACCGCCTTGCCGAGCGGCTCTTTAAGGACACTTTTTCCATCGACGAATCCGAGGCGCATACGCAAGCTTGCCGCTTCGAACACATCATCAGCCCGGAACTCGATCAGCGTATCTGCACTTTCCTCGGTCATCCGAAGACCTGCCCGCACGGGAATCCTATTCCTCCTGGCGATTGCTGCAACGGCAAATCCAAGAGCTGAGTCCTCCCCGGAAACATGCCCACTCCCCTCGATCCAAGAAAAAAACCAGCCAGCGTCAAGATTCATGTTTCAACCGGTGCTGGTGTGGATATTACTTGGGCCGACGGTCATGCCAGCCATTACGATTTTGCTTATTTGCGCGACGAGTGCCCCTGTGCCACCTGCAATGACGAGCGCATCAAGAAGCAAGAGTTGAAATCCGTGGCCCCCGGCTTTGCATCATCTCCTGTTCTCCCCATGTTCAAGCCCAAACCACGCGTCCAGGTCGCCACACAAGTGGGCAGCTACGCTATTCAGTTCAGCTTCACCGATGGCCATTCCACCGGTATCTACAGTTACGACCTCCTTCGCAGCATCTGCCCGTGCGCCGAATGCGCCAGATCTTTCCGCGCCGTCTCCGGTTAGACCAGCAGCACCGTCACCTTCGACGAGCTTCTCCACAGACGCGCGGCCGTCCTACCGCAACGGACCAAACCTGATTCCTGCTTACCATCCGTCGGTTTTACCTTTCTGAACTTTTGTGGAATGCTCTGGGGAGACTTTGATCATCCCACTCCTTCGACCTGAGGTGGCCCATGGCCTGCGACCGCGAAGAACTGAAGCATGTTCCTCTATTTGCGCTTCTGGATGATGAAGAAGCTGCCGTCCTGGCGAGTCAAGTGGAAGTGAAGCGATTTGCGCCGCGCCAGCGGATTTACAAAATCGGCGAAGCCGGCGGCCAGGCTTACGTCATGATTTCCGGACGAGTCCGCATCACCACCGTGGACGAGGACCATCAGGAGGTTGTCGTTGACGAACCGGGCCACGGCGAGTTCTTCGGCTTCGCCTCTATGCTCGAAAAGACTCCCCATCAAACCGAAGCCACCGCCGTCGAGGAGACAACTTGCCTGGAGGTCTCCCGCAACGACATCGCTGTTCTTCTCCAGCGCAAGCCCTTGGCCGGCATGGACATGCTCACGGTTCTCGGCAGGCAGTTTCACGCCTCCCAGCAACTCGTGCGCGTGCGCGCCAATCGCCACCCCAACGAAATCATCGAAAAAGAGTCCACCCTCGGCGAGCGCGTTGCAGATTCGGTCGCCCAATTCGGAGGGTCCTGGACATTCATCATCCTGTTCGCCGTGATCGCCACGATCTATACTGCCATCAACATCTTCCTGGGCAAGACCGCGTGGGATCCCTATCCATTCATTCTTCTGAATCTCTTTCTCTCCTTGCTTGCGGCGATACAGGCGCCCGTGATCATGATGAGCCAGAACCGTCAGGATACGAAAGACCGGCTGCGCGGCGAACTCGACTATGATGTGAACCTTCGTGCCGCCTCGGACATTCAAGGTCTGGCCCGTAAGTTGAATCTGCTGGGCGAAAAAGTCGGTGACATGGAAGATCTACTGCGCCAAAAACTCTCGGGTTCGCCTGCTTCGGATTCGACGCATTAGTCCCCGGCGAAGAAAAGCGGAAGAATCTCAGTTCGCTCGGCAGGCGCAAGGGCTACACAACCGTCCGAGGAAAGGGTATCTTTCCCCGCGTAGCCAACTCGTTCGGCTAGACTTACTATGCGAAAAGTGCGAGCATTTTAGTTCGCAGGTCATCGAAATCCACACATGAGCAGCATTCCCACTAGCCCTGCTGCCGCAGGCAGCCGAGGCAACGGTATTCCGCGCGTCATCGTTGCTACAACAGCCCTGCTGACATTCATCTCATTTTGGCGGGCCGCTGCCATCGTCCTCAACGATCTCGCGTCTTCCGCGTACTACGCGGGCGGCGAAGCCGAGGGCTACATCGGCAAGACGGCTCCGTGGTTCATCCTCGCGATCATGCTGTTTTCCTACGCCGTGCGCGCCGTCTATGTCGAGAGCTGCAGCATGTTTGTTCGCGGGGGCGTGTACCGAGCGGTGAAGATGTCGCTCGGTGGCGCGCTCGCAAAATTTAGCGTTTCCGCACTGATGTTCGACTACATTCTGACGGGTCCGATCAGTGGCGTCGCCGCTGGCCAGTATCTTGCGGGATTGATCAACGAGCTCCTGCAATATTTTCACGTCAGTGGCCCGCTCTCTTCCGGAACAATCAGTTTTATTGCCGCGAGCTTTGCCACGGTCGTTACGCTTTATTTCTGGTGGGAGAACACCAAGGGCATTCCGGAGTCCAGTGAAAAAGCGTTGCACATCATGAAGCTGGTCACCGTGATGGTGGTAATGCTGATTGCCTGGTGCGTTTACACGGTCGTGCTGCGCCACTCCGCGCTTCCGCCCCTGCCACATCCGCGCAATCTCAGGCTGAGTGCCAGTGCGCTCGGCTGGCTCGCCCACAGCAGCCTCCCGCACATGTTCGGTATCATTGCCATCTTCATAGCCCTCGGTCATTCCGTCCTGGCGATGAGCGGCGAGGAATCACTGGCGCAGGTCTATCGGGAAATCGAAAGCCCCAAGCTGCCGAACCTCAAGAAGGCCGGACTGGTCATTTTCGTTTATAGCTTGGTTTTCACTTCGCTAGTCTCTTTCTTCGCGGTGATGATTATTCCAGATGATGTCCGCCAAGGTTTCCTGGAAAACCTGATTGGCGGACTAGCGATGAATCTCGAGGGGCCGCTGATCGCCCGTCTGATTTTCCATGGCTTTGTCGTCGTGGTGGGTACGCTGATTCTGGCAGGCGCGGTGAACACGGCCATTGTCGGCTCGAACGGCGTGCTGAACCGCGTCTCCGAAGACGGCGTGCTTAGCACATGGTTTCGGCAACCGCACCCACGATTCGGAACGAGCTATCGGATCATCAACATCGTGGTAGCGCTCCAGATCATTACGATCGTCATCAGCCGTGGCGACGTTACCTTCCTCGCGAACCTCTACGCTTTCGGCGTCATCTGGAGTTTCGCGATGAACGGGCTCGCGGTGCTGGTGCTCCGCTATACGAGTCCCGGCCACCGGGATTTCCAGGTTCCCCTGAATCTTACGATTCGTGACGTGCAGATTCCGGTCGGACTTACGCTCATCACACTCGTGCTGTTTCTCATCGCAATCGTGAACCTATTTACCAAGCCGATCGCCACCATGGCTGGTGGTGTCTTTTCCATTCTGCTTTACATCGTGTTCACGATTTCGGAACGCCGCGGGAAGCGCGGCGGAGCGGCCCACGTCGAGATGGACCAGTTCAATCTCGAACTGGAGGGTGAACTAACCCTGACGGCAGTGGGCGCGCGCCCCGGCAACATCCTTGTGCCGGTCAGCAACCACTACGCACTCTATCATCTCGGAAACGTGCTAGACCGTATCAAGCCAGGTCGGCGAGACGTCATCGTCCTGCACGTCCGGCTCTTGCGCCGCTCGGCTTCTGGAGAAAATGAGCTGGAGGCCGATCAACTCTTCGGCAGCATCGAGCAGCACCTCTTCTCTCAAGCCCTTTCCATGGCCGAGAAGCGCGGCAAGTCGATTCGCCTTGCGGTTGTGGCTGCCAACGATTTGTGGGACGGCATCCTGCGCGCCGCGACATCACTTCAATCCAGCACCATCGTCGTAGGGCGTTCGGCAAAAGAATCGAACGAGGAACAAGCGCGCCAGATCGGTGAGGCTTGGGAAAAACTCGGTGACCCGAAGCCCCAATTCAACCTCGAAATCCACTTGCCCAATGGAGATAAGCTCTATAAAGTCCTGGGGCCGCACGCGCCGAACCTGACTGCCAACGAAGTCAACCTGCTGCATCGCCTCTGGCTGCGCTTCAGCGACGTCGTCGCACCTCTCGAAATGCACCATCACGATGTCGTGCACTTTGCACTGGAAGAAGTACAAAAAGAATTGGAGGAAGGACACGAAGACATCGTTGTTAACCGTCTCCGCGCCCATCTTGAACAGAATCAGAAAAAGAAAGCTCCGAAATCGTGAACCAATGAGCTTTCTCTCCTTAGTCCTTATCTTGGTTGTAACTTCTCATTGATTCCCGCCCTCCGTTCTGACTACTCACAACCAACCAACCAACTCGGGAGTCTTTCCCGCACCGCTCGTTTTGTTTTGATATGCATGCATTTAACAGGGGGGTTGGGAGGTGGTCGGGCGCACCCCCCATGCCCCACCTTGCGAAGAGTCTAGGTAGGTCCCTCAGTACATTCCCTCATGCGAGCTGTGTCGTGCAGTGCCCGCACCGCTTTGCTGCAACGGGAATGCTCATCGCACACTGCGGACAGTCCTTGCTGGTCGGCGCCGCGGGCGCTTCCGTCTTCTTCGTCCAGCGATTGACCTGCTGCACCAAGAGGAAAACGGCGAGCGCCACGATCAGGAAATTGATCACCGTGTTGAGGAACAATCCATAGTTGAGTGTCGCCGCACCCGCCTTCTTCGCTTCCGCGAGCGTTTCAAACGATTTTCCGCTCAAGTTGATGAACAGCCCTGAAAAATCCACGGGGCCGAGCAGCCGTCCGATCGGCGGCATGATCACATCTTCCACCAGCGACGCCACGATCTTTCCGAACGCTGCACCGATAATGATGCCGACCGCCATATCCAACACGTTGCCCCGCATGGCAAATGCCTTGAATTCCTTGAACACGGACTTTCTCCTTTATCTTTCGATGATGGTTGATGACCGCCTGAGCTGAATCCCGAATTTCAAGACGAGCTGTCTGTGGCGCGAATTATATCTGAAGCACATGGAAAGCCAAGAACCGAGTAGAGTGCGCTCTCGCGGCACTTTGGATCTTAGCGCGGCCGCATAATAAGAATTGATCCTATAAGACCACGAACGGCCAGCACGCCTCCCCCGGCCGCAAGCAACGGTCCCACCCACGGAAAAGCTACGCGCGATATCACCAGCATCAGCGCGCCCAGAAGCGCCAGCGAAATCCCCCGCGTCCAATTTTCCCAGCGCGCCCACCATTGTCCGCGCCTCGGGAGCGCGCGAACGCCCCAGAGAATCAGCGCCACGCTGAGAATCAGCCAGGGGATACTATGCCGGTCCACATAAATCGGCCGCGCCAGCCCCAGCCAGATCACCAGGATTCCGAGCAGAATGAAGATCACTTCGATCATCAGCCGCAGAAGACGCTCGGGCGTCAGCATCGCAATCGCGTCCGTCTAGGCGACGCGTTCGATGCGCAACTTCTGGATGGTCACGGGAGTCCGCGGGCGGTCGCTTCCGTCGCGGGGAAGTTTCGAAATTTTATCCGCCACGTCCTGGCCTTCGACGACTTCGCCGAAAATCGTGTGCTTGTTGTCGAGCCATGGTGTCGCGGCCACGGTGATAAAGAATTGGCTTCCGTTGGTTCCCGGCCCGGAATTGGCCATCGAAAGCTTGCCGGCTTTGGAATGCTTCAACGAGGGATGAAATTCATCGGCAAACTTGTAGCCCGGCCCGCCCATCCCGGAGCCCTGAGGGCAGCCGCCCTGAATCATGAAGTCCGGAATGACGCGATGGAAAATCAGCCCGTCGTAGAACGGTCTTTTTTCTTTCTGACCGGTCTTCTCGTTCGTGAATTCCTTGGTACCTTCGGCGAGTCCCAAAAAATTCGCGACGGTTTTCGGCACCTCTTTTTCCAGCAGGCGGATAACGATGTTCCCTTGGGAAGTTTCAAAAACGGCGTAGGTACCTGCAGGTCGGCTCATGCGTTCTCCTTTTGCAAGGCATCATCCTACATGAGCCAGAGCGCGCCGCGCCACTTCGCCGTACTTCGTCGTCTTGGGGCATGCAAAGGGAGCGAGTTTTCCTTAGCCTACCAGCCCTTTTGTTTACGCAGTTCGGTGATATGCGCGGCGTGATGTTTTCCGTGCCACTCGTAGAGAAAGAGCAGCCAGTCCACATTGCGCTCACCGCTCTCCGGATGGATAAGTGGCCTCGCGAATTGCTCGGGCCTCAGTGACCGCCAGATGCGATCCCAACGGTCGTGCACCGTATTCAAAAGGGTCAGCGAAACTTCGATGGGCGTCGAGTTCGAATCAGCCAGCTTGGCCCAGGCCTCCTGGTCGTACGGTTTGATTGTCGGCTTTTCTTCGGTGAGCGCTAGTTTCAGCCGCACATACGCGTTGAGATGGCTATCCGGAACGTGGTGCACCACCTGGCGCACCGTCCAGCCGCCCTGGCGATACGGCGTGTCCAGTTGCGCATCGTTCAAGCCTTTCACCGCCGCGCGCATCTTGGCGGGTGTGGAGGCGACTTCTTCGATGGCTTGCTGGCGGCGCGCGGGCGTCACTTCTTTCGGCATTTCAAATTTTCCGATCGGATAGCTTGGATCCATCGTGATCCTTTCCTCGGGCAACCAAGGATTTCGTCCGACTATAGCGCCTGCTGTTTGAAACCGTCAACGCGGCCCGCCGCAGGGAGTCTCTCCAATTTGGCTGTCCGCCATTCCGAATCACAAGCGAGTGGATGCTACAATACCGGCTCGGTTGTATCCGGCAGGCGCGGTAGGGAATCTAATGGTCCGGAGACAAATGGAATGCATAACGTCGTTATCATTGGCAGCGGCTGTGCCGGTCTCACTGCGGCAATCTACGCTGCGCGCGCGAACCTGAAGCCGCTGGTCCTGGACGGGCACGAACCCGGCGGCCAGCTTTCGCTCACTACGCACGTTGAAAATTACCCCGGCTTTCCCGATGGCATCATGGGGCCCGAACTGATCGAAAACATGCGCAAGCAAGCGCAGAAATTTGGCACGGAGTTCAAGGCCGGTGCCGTTACCGAGGTGGATGTCACCCGGCGGCCGTTCCGGATTACTGCTGGAAAAGAGTCCTACGAAGCGCACGCCTTGATTGTAGCTGCCGGTGCGTCGGCGCGGCTGCTCGGCATCAAAGGTGAAAAAGACTTGATCGGTCACGGCGTTTCCACCTGTGCGACCTGCGACGGCTATTTCTTCCGTGGCAAGCCCATCGCGATCATTGGCGGCGGCGATACCGCCATGGAAGAAGCCAATTTTCTCTCGCGCTACGCCAGCAGGGTCTATCTCATTCACCGCCGGAACGAATTTCGGGCATCCAAGATCATGATCGACCGCGTCAAGGCGAACGAGAAAGTTGAGTTTGTCATGCCTGCGATCGTTGAAGAGATACTCGCTCCGAAAGGACTGGTCGAAGGCGTGCGTTTGCGCAACCCAGAGACGAAGGAATCTGCCGAAATACCCGTCGATGGAGTCTTTGTCGCCATTGGCCACGACCCGAACACCACGGTATTCAAAGGCAAACTCGAAATGGATTTGAATGGCTACCTGCTCGCCAAGCACGGCAGCTTGACCAAAATTCCCGGCGTCTTCGTTGCCGGAGATGTACAGGATCATCGCTACCGCCAGGCCGTCACCGCCGCAGGCTCGGGCTGCATGGCTGCCATGGACGCGGAAAAGTTTCTGGAAGAGCACAAAGGCTAGTTTCGTTCTGCCTGGGCTGCCATAATTAACCAAGCATGCTTCGGTCGACACTCCTCAAGCTTTCCGAAAGCAAAGGCTTCGCCAATTGGGTTACCTCCAATGGCACTACGCGTGGCATGGCACGCCGTTTTGTTGCCGGCGAAACCTTGGACGAAGCCATCGCCGCAGCTCGCGAATGCAACAATGCCGGGATGTTTGTCAGCCTGGACTATCTCGGTGAAAACGTCACCACCACCGCCGACGCCCAGCGTTCCCGCGACGCCTACCTGGAAATTTTCGAGCGCATCGCCAAGGAGGGACTCCACGCTAATGTCTCCTGCAAGCTGACGCAACTCGGCCTGGACCTCAACGTAGATTTTTGTCAGGGCCTGGTCATGTCCATCGTCGAGTTCGCCGCCCACTACGATAATTTCTTGCGTGTGGACATGGAAGGTTCGCTCTATACCCAGCGCACCATCGACCTCGTGAAAAACGTGCGCGTTCGCAATCCCGCCATTGGCACGGTCATCCAGTCCTATCTGTTTCGCAGTGAAACCGACGTTGCCGACCTGCTGGCCTACGGATGCCGCATCCGTCTCTGCAAAGGTGCGTACAAGGAATTGCCTGAAGTCGCCTACCCGGAAAAAGCGGATGTGGACAACAACTATATCCACTTGATGCAGACACTTCTCTCCAGCGGCTTTTATCACGGCATCGCCACGCATGACCCGCGCATGATCGCGGCCACGATTCGCCATGCCGCGGCGAAACAAATTTCCAAAGACGATTTCGAATTTCAAATGCTCTACGGTGTGCGTACCGACCTTCAGCGCAGGCTTGTTCGCGATGGCTATCGCGTCCGCGTTTACATCCCTTACGGAAACGACTGGTTCCCCTACTTCATGCGCCGCCTTGCCGAGCGTCCCGCCAACGTCGGCTTTCTCGTCCGAAATTTCTTTCGTTCCTAAACGTCGCCGCGCATTACTGTTTCCGACAAACGGTGACGCCGTCGCGCAGGGGAATCAATACAGGGTAGAGCTGTTTCGATTCGTAGACCAATCGGTTGAACTCCTGAACGCCAAGAGTATCCACGTCGCCAACGGCCGCGGGCCTTGCCGCCTTGCCTGACCACAACGTATTGTCCGCAATGAACAAACCGCCCCGCTTGATCTTTGGCAGTGCCGCCTCGAGCGCGGAGGGGTATTGGTGCTTGTCGACATCGTTGAAGATCAGATCGAACGTCCCCGGCGTTTTCTTGAGCAACTCCTGGGCCATGCCGACTCGCACTTCGATTCGCTTGGCCACGCCGGCCCGTCGAAAATAATCCTTAGCGCGGCTTGCCTTTTCCGGATCGCCGTCCGTGTAGATTACTTTGCCCTTCGGCCCTGCCGCGCGCGCCAGCCAAATCGTCGAATAGCCGATTGCCGAACCCATCTCGAAGATGCGCTCGGCCCCGGAGACTTGAACCAGCAAGCTCAGCAGCCTCGCCACCGCCGGCCCGATGATGGGCACACGATGCCGCTCGGCGTACTCTTCCATTTCCCGGATCACCTCATCGCGTTCAGGCAAAAGCTGGTAAAGATATCCCTCGACGTCATCCTGAATATAACCGCTTCGCAGATTTTCGCTCCGGATCATAGGCTCTCTCCCGCCTGCAACGCATGAATGTTCAGCCCTTTGATTTTGCGCGTCTCTTTTCGCAGTTGCTCTGCTGTTCCAGTCAGAAACGGGAATGTCGCATAATGCATGGGTATGACGTGTTTCACGCCCAGCAGCCGAATGGCGTACGCGGCCTCTCGCGGGCCCATGGTAAAGCGATCGCCGATCGGCACCATCGCCAGGTCCGGCTTATACAGTTCTCCGATCAACTTCATGTCCCCGAATAGCGCCGTATCCCCCGCGTGGTAAATCGTAAATCCGCCCGGCATGCGGATGATGTATCCGGCCGGCTCGCCTCCATAGCGCCGCACGCCATGGTCTTCGATCGAATTCGAATGGAACGCGTGCGTCATCGTCAGTTCGAAATCGCCCACCTTTTGCGATCCGCCCTTGCCCATCGGACAAGTCTCCTCCACAAATCCTTGGCCCTCGATCCACAGGCACGTTTCGAAAATCGCCGCAATCTTTGGCCGGTGCTGCTTGGCCAGCACCAGCAAGTCTCCCATGTGGTCGGTGTGCCCGTGCGTCAGGAAAATCGCATCCAGCCGCTCCACTTTTTTCAGCGCATCAGGACAGAAAGGATTCGTCATCACCCACGGATCGACGAGCGCTACCTGCCCCGACGGTGCCGTCAACGAAAACGTGCTGTGGCCAAAGTAGGTGATCCGATTGCCCTTGGTCTTGAGCATCTGCTCTCTCCGGGAAGCGTGTTCAGCGATTCAAAATCTCTTCACATAGAAATACGTGGGAGCAGAGTTTATTTCGATCCCGAGCCGACCAGCGATTGGATCGCACTTTCATAAGTCTCTCGCTTGCCTTCACCCAGAACGTGCCCGACCTGCCGCCCATCTTTGCCATAGAAAAACGTGGCCGGAAGCGACCCGCTCCATCCGGGGAATACCACCTGGTGAAACGTTTCTTCTCCACCGGCTTTTTTTCGATAGTTGGGGAACACCGGCTTGTACCGCGCCAGAAAGCGCCGCATCAGGATCAGATCACCATCATCGTCGAGGTTCACTCCCACAACCCTCAATCCTTCGGGCGCATACTGTTTCGCCAGGTCGTTCAACATCGGGTATTCGTCCCGGCAAGGCTCGCACCACGTCGCCCAAAACGTCACCAGCAGCGGTTCCCCTCGATAATGCTCCAGCAGCTTCTGGAAACCCTGCGCGTCAATCAACTCCGGGTCGGGCGGCCCTGCCGCCCTTGGGACTCGCTGCGCGGCAACACCGGTCGCTGCCGCTAGCACAAATGTCAGAACAAGTGCAGTCCAAGATCTCATAGTCTTTCCTTTCCCAGTCATTTTAGCCTCTGGCCTGCGAGTTGAGAAACCGATTCGCCCCGCGTACAATCACTTAGACGGCTTGTCGAGCCCGGCAGCGGCATGGTATAAGCGTTTTTCGACCTGTTGTTATGTTTCGTCAGCGGGCCCCGTCCCACTGCCCGAACAAAGGAGACCTTGAATGGCCTACGTGATTGCCGAGCCGTGTATCGGCACAAAAGACACCGCCTGTGTGGACGTCTGCCCGGTGGATTGCATCCATCCGCGCAAGGATGAACCGGGTTTCGAAGGCGAAACGCAGCTGTATATTCATCCCACCGAATGCATCGATTGCGGCGCCTGCGTCCCGGTTTGCCCGGTCACGGCGATCTTTGCGCTCGAGGATCTCCCGGAGAAGTGGGCCAGCTTCACACCGATTAACGCCGACTGGTATGCAAAACAGGGCAAGTAGCTTCGGCTGATTCGGCGCAAGCGATCGTGTGAAATTCCCGCGGCACGCTTCGGCGTGCCGCTTTTTTGTCCACTCGGAGTTTGAAAGGAACGAATATCTCGCGGCGTTTCGGCAATCGTTTCCCGCTTCACGGTTTCCGCATTCCAACTCTTTTCGTCAGGCCATCATCTATCTTGAGGTGTTCGCCGGAGGTTCTTGTTGAAGCCCGCAAAGGGGAGCCTGGTCTTCGCCGTCCTTTTCTTGGACTTCTCTCTTCATTTCTCTTTTCCCGCATGCGGCCAGACACCGCTCCCCCACAAACCACAACCGCACGTTACCCCCTCCGGGCTCGAAGGCCATTGGGCCGGGTCGCTCCAGGCCGGCGAAGCCGTTCTTCACCTTGTCCTGCATGTGTCCAAAACGCCGGACGGTTCTCTCACCGCCTCCATCGATAGCCTCGATCAAGCCGTTTACGGCATCGAGGTCACCTCGGTGACGCGGAAATCTCCCGCCGTCCAATTCAACGTCCCTTCGGTTGGCGCTTCCTACGAGGGGAAATTCTCTTTGGATCACCGCAGCATCGACGGTATCTGGACCCAAGGCAGCGTCAGCCTGCCGCTTACTTTTCACCGTCAAGCCTCCGGAGCCGGCGCGAAAAAGCCTTCCGACGCCATTGCCGCGGCCGAGGGCCTCTGGCAGGGCGCGCTGGAAGGCAACGGCATGCGCCTCCGCTTGCAGCTCCACGTTTCTCATGACGACCGGAAACAGCTCGTCGCCGCGCTCGACAGTCCCGACCAGGGCTTGAGCGGTCTCCCCGCCATCAAGGTCAGCCAGAAAGAATCCGCTTTTCATTTCGAAATTCCGGTCGTGGACGCTGTCTATGACGGCACGCTCGACGCTGCAAAGTCGTCCATCGCGGGAAGCCTGAAGCAAAGTGGCGTCGAGCGCGCACTGAATTTCAAGCGCTCCGATCAAATCCTCGAACTCCGCCGTCCGCAAACTCCTTCCAAGCCTTATCCCTATCGCGAGGAAGAGATGGCCTTCCCGAATGACAAAGCGAAAATTTCTCTCGCCGGAACGCTCACGATTCCGCCCGGCCCCGGCCCGTTCCCCGCCGTAGTGCTTCTCAGCGGATCTGGCCCGCACGATCGTGACGAAACCATCGCCGGACATCATCCTTTTCTGATTCTTGCGGACCACCTCACGCGCAAGGGCATCGCCGTTCTTCGCTTCGACAATCGCGGGATTGGCAAGTCCACCGGCGATTTCGGCGGCGCCACCATGGAAGATTTCTCAAGTGACGCCGAAGCCGCCGTCACTTGCTTGAGAACCCGCAAGGAGATCAACCCCAAGCGTATCGGCCTCATCGGCCACAGTGAGGGCGGAATCATCGCCCCCATCGTCGCCACGCATTCGAGCGATGTTGCCTGGATCGTTCTCCTCGCAGCTCCCGGCCTGAAGGGCGAAGATCTCTTGTTGCTGCAGTCCGAGCGCATCCTGAGAAATGCCGGCGTTAACGACGGCGAAATCTCTCGCAGCCTTGCTTTCAATAAACAATCCTATGCTTTCATTCGTCAGGAAAAGGACCCAGCAGCTCTCGAATCCAAACTCAACGATCTGATCCAATCCACCAGCATGGGCGCTTCGCTCCCGCCCGCCGCCCTGCAGGCGCAGGTTCGCTTGCTCGTCTCGCCGTGGTTCCGTTCTTTCATCGACTACGACCCGCTTCCCGCGCTGCAAAAGACCACGTGTCCCGTCCTTGCGCTCAATGGAGAAAAAGACTTGCAAGTTCCCTCAACGGAAAACCTCTCGAAAATCCAGAAAGCCCTCGAAGACGGCGGCAACAAGGATTTTCTCACCACCGAATTGCCGGTCCTGAATCATCTCTTCCAACATTGCCCCTCCGGCTCACCCACAGAATACGGCGGCATTGAGGAGACCATGGCCCCCGAGGCCCTCAACGCCGTCTCCGATTGGGTCCTCAAGCACACGGCTCCCTAAAGCAGCTATTCGGGTTAGCCGCCTTCCGCGCACCATCCCGCGAACGTGCGGTTTCGCGCACTTGCCCGCTGCCCGCAATTCATAAATTCGCGCGAAGGGTTATCATACCTGAGAGAAAAAACGGTCCCCATGCCGCAGAAATTCCACCTCGCCCTGCTCATCCACGCCCATCAACCCTGCGGCAATTTCGAGCACGTCCTTGAGAAGGCTTACGATACTTGCTACCTTCCCTTCATCGAGCACCTCGAAAAGCATCCCGGTGTCCATCTCGGTCTCCATTATTCCGGCCCTCTTCTCACTTGGATCGAACAGCACCGGCCCGAATATTTTGCGCGCCTGAAAAGCCTAGTCCCGAGCTGCCAGGTCGAACTCGTTGGCGGCGGCTTCTACGAACCCATTCTCGTTTCCATCCCGCAGCAAGATCAGGTCGAGCAAATCACGCGCCTTGCCTCCTACCTTGAAAAACATTTTGGCCAGCGTCCCTCCGGGGCCTGGCTTGCCGAGCGCGTATGGGAGCCTCAACTACCCACCTCTCTCGCCGCCGCAAGCGTCGCTTACACTCTCGTCGACGACATGCATTTTCTTTCGGCGGGCTTCGAGCCCGAAGAACTTTTCGGTCCCTACATCGCCGAAGATCGCGGCCAAACGGTTTGGCTCTATCCTGGCCAAAAAAAACTCCGCTATCTCGTTCCTTTCGGCAAAGTCGAAGAAGTCATCGCCTATCTCCGCGAAGCCGCCAGCCTCCATCCAGGCGGCGTGGCCGCCATGGGCGACGACATGGAAAAGTTCGGCGTTTGGCCCGGAACCCATGACCATTGTTACAAGAATGGATGGCTCGAGGATTTTCTCACCGCGCTCGAGGAAAATTCCAAGTGGCTGGCCGTTTCCACGCCCGGCGAATATCTCCAAGCCCATTTGCCTCTCGGACGCGCTGATCTCCCCACCGCGTCCTACACGGAAATGATGGAGTGGGTTCTCCCCACCCGCGTCCGCCAGCGCTATCAAGCCGTACTGAAGGAGTTTTCCTCCCGTCCGGAGGTGCTGGCCTTCCTTCGCGGCGGTTCCTGGCGCGGCTTTTTCCGCAAATATCCGGAATCGAATCTGTTGCACAAGAAAATGCTGCATGTCTCCGCGCGCCTCGCGGCCGCTCCCCAGCGCCACAGCGATCCGAAAGCCACCGAGGAACTCTTGCGCGCCCGCGATCTTCTGATGCGTGCACAGTGCAATGACGCCTACTGGCACGGAATATTCGGCGGCATCTACGCTCCGCATCTTCGCACCGATCCGTGGCGCAATCTCATTCGCGCCGAAGCCATCGCGGACCGCCAAATTCCCGGGGCGCTTTCCCCGCGTGTCGAGTTCCTCGATTATGACGCCGACGGCGCCAACGAGCTGCTCTTCACCGCTCCCGAATACCAGGCGCTCTTGAAGCCTAGCGACGGAGGCACCATCGCCGCGCTCGATTTTCGTCCCGCGGCCGCCACGCTCGTCAACTCCATCCTCCGCCGCCCCGAGGCTTATCACGCGCGCCTCCGCGAAGCCGCCGGAAAACCAGCCACTGGCGCCGTAGCTTCCATTCACGAGCAGACCCGCGTCAAAGAGCCGGGGCTCGAGCGCTTTCTCCGCTACGACCGCTGGCCGCGCCACGCCTTCCGCGTTTTGCTTTTCGATCCTGTGCGTACCCACGCGGATTACGAGAATTTGGAGCTGCGCGAAGACTTCGGATTTGCCGGCGGCGCTTACACCATCAAGAATTCCGCTCCGCATGAAGTCGAGCTCTTCCGTGCCGACTCGCTGGACTTACACGGTAAAAGTGAAGCCTCCGCGTCAAAAATTCTTCTCATCAAGCAGTATTCCTTCAGCCCCGCGCCTAATGGCTTTGAAATGGCTTGCGAAATCACTGTGAAGCTCAAGCAGTTGCTCGAAAAACCGGTCGCCCTCGGCGTCGAATCCATCGTCAATTTGCTAGCTCCCACAGAGCCTGACCGTTTCTTTGAAACTCCCTCAGGCCGCACAAATCTTCGCTTCAGCGGGACACTCCCGGGTCCCATTCTCCGCATGGAAGACGGCTGGCAGGGCGTCCGCGTCGCTTTGCACGCGCCGTTGGTCGACGAATTCTGGGTCGCTCCGATTGAGACCGTTTCCGAATCCGAAGAAGGGTTCGAACGCGTCTACCAGGGCTCACAGATTCTCGCTGTCTGGCGCCCGCCCATCAGCACGCAAAAAACCTGGTCCACCCGCCTCGCCTGGCGCATTGAAGCTTTTTGAACCGGACGGAACGTACCAGGCTCGCTTGAGCCAAATTCTCAAATGCGTTTTGAATGCTCAGCGGGGAAAAAACAGGTTCTCGACAGGATTAGTCGAACGGTTTTCTTTCGCTACGAGTGGGATGGCATTAAAGAATTTGGTCAGCAAGCACTGGCGACCATGCTTCATTCCGCAATTAATAAATTTTGCGCGAACGGCCACTCTTCGTCGATCCACTGCCCGTCACAGCGGAATCCGGTCCGTGCCGCCATTCCTCGGATTTCCTCGGCGTTGTACTTGTGCGAGCTTTCCGTCCAGATGGTCTCGTCTTCGTCCAGCATGATCCGCAATGCAGCGGCGGGAATTTGCGCGCTTTGCCGCCGCTTGGACCGCAGGTGCATCTCGATTCGCCGCTCCACTGCGTTCCACCGTGCATCGTGCTCGAAACTGCTCAAATCAAAGTTCGCGCCCAGTTCCCGATTGATTCGACCCAGCAAATTCAAGTTGAACGCCGCTGTTACACCCGCCGGATCATCGTAAGCCAGCAATTGCAGCTCAACGTTTTTCTCCAGGTCCGTGCCCAGAAGAAGCGCATCCCCCGGCCGCAGAATGGCGCGCATCTCCCGTAGAAACTCCTCGCCTGCGTCGCGATCGAAATTCCCGATCGTGCTGCCAAGAAACAGCACCAGCAAATGATCCTGCTCCCCGCGCCCTTCGGCAACGGCGCGTAATCCTTCCAAGTACGGCTGCTCGTAGCCCACAATGCTTACCAAATCGATCTGGCCCAGCTCTTTCGCGCATGCCGCCAGCGCTGAGGGCGAAATCTCAATTGGGTAGTAATAGGTCTTTTGCCGCCGTGAGAGTGCCTCCAGAATCCAGCGCGTTTTCTTTCCCGAGCCGCTCCCCAGTTCCGCCACCTGGATCGGCAGCGGCAATCTGCCCACAATTTCTCCCGCGAACTTTTTCAGAAGCCGTGCGTCCGCCCGCGTCAATCCGTACTCCGGCAAAACGCTGATCGTTTCGAACAGCGCCGAGCCGACTTCGTCATACAAATATTTCGAGGGCAGTTCTCTCTGTCCGGGCTTTGTCAGGCTCGCGCGCACGTCCGACGCGAATTCAGACACGTGCCGTAGGGGAAGCGAGGAGGTCTGCATGGAGTCTCCGAGGCTTGGCTAGTTAGTCCTCGACGCAACGGAATGTTGCATAAGCGTATGGATAATGTGGCTGGAACCAGTTTCGAAACGACCGGCGCAGCATGCATGCCGCGGTTCGCGACGAACCGCCCTTCATCACGTAGTGTTTGCCGTCAAAAAAATTTGCGGAATAGCCCGGATAAAACGGCATGGAGGTAAATCCCGGAAACGCCGCGAACGTCGTCCTTGTCCACTCCCACCCGTTTCCGACAAGATCATGAATTCCAAAGGCGCTTGCACCCGCGGGATGCATGCCCACCGGCGACGGATCCCACTGATAGAAATCAAAGTTCCCATGTCTCTCCGTAGGCCTTTCAGCGCCCCACGGGTACTGCCGTTCCCTTGTGCCTTCCGGAGTTCCGTACGCCGCGCGATGAAACTGCGCCTCCGTCGGCAGCTTGCGCCCCAGCCATTTCGCGTAAGCCGTGGCTTCCGCATGGCTCACGTAGACCGGCCACTCCTGCGGCAGGCAAACCTCCCCGAACATCGTGCGGTACATCCACAAGTTGCCTTCGCGCCTCCAGAAGATCGGGTGTTGGATGCCTTCCTTCTGCTTCCAATCCCAGGCTTCCGCGCTCCAAAGTGAGCGGTTTTCGTAACCGCCAGCTTCGACAAACCTTAGAAAATCGCGGTTCGTGACGTTATAATTGTCCATTCCAAACCCCGCGACGTCCACCCCATGGGCGTCGAACTCGTTGTCCCATCCAAATTCGTCACCTTCATTCCGCTGCAAACCAAGCGTTACCGCTCCGGCCGGAATGTCCACAAGATGGGACTTGACTCGAGGCGCTCGCCACGCCAGCAGTTCCGGCCCGCAAACTTTTCTTTCGCTGGGCAACCGGTGCAGCATGTACGCAAGCGTTTCCGCGTGCATGAGCCGGTGTTCGATGGCCACTTCCAGCATGGTAATCAGGTGGGGATGTCCTTCCGAAGGCCGCGCCAAAGCACGCTCGATCGCGCGGTCCAATTCAGCGCGCAACCGCTGATTGTAGCGATCCACTTCTTCCCGCGCTGGCCAATCCGCAGGTGTGTCCGAGGGCACTCCGCCATCCACAGGGTCAATGCCAAAAGCAAACAGATGGTCGAATGTCCGCTGAAATGATTGCAATCCAAACGCTCGCTGCGCCAGCAAATTCCAATCAAATGCTTCAACGTGCCCGACATAAAAGATAATTCGATGTCTTTCAGAAATGGGCCTGTCGTATATAGCTTCATCGCGAACCAAACGGAATAATTCATCGGTTCGCGAACGAGCGTCAGTCAGGCGGGTGTGGAGGTCATGCCGGATGCGGACTGCGGCTGCAAGGGCTCCCATGCGGTTCTCCCGTACTCTTGGATGCGGCTTCCACGTGAAAGATGCGCCAAAATTCGGCGCCGGGAGGCTAGGTGCATTAAGATATTCGCTCTAGGATTCGGCGATGTCAATCGAAATGAATACGAAACCTGCACTTTCTGTAGAAAGTACCATCGAATTTCGCGACGTCTCGTTCCACATAAACGATATTCTTCCCCGTGCGATAATTTCGAACATCTCCTTCTCCATTCCTCGCGGTGAAACCCTCGTCCTTCTCGGTCGCAGCGGCAGCGGAAAGACCACCCTCCTCCGCCTGATGAATGGAATGCTATTTCCCTCGCGAGGGGAAGTCTTTGTCCAGCAGCGCTCGACGCGCGATTGGGACCCCATTCGCCTTCGCCGCGGCATCGGTTACGTTATCCAGGACGCCGGTCTCTTCCCTCACTTTACGGTGGCGGAAAACGTCGCCCTCATTCCCAATTTGGAAAAGTGGGATTCCGTCCGCACGGCCTCCCGCGTCGAGGCAATGCTCCACCTCGTCGGGCTCGAACCGGGCGAATTCGCACATCGCCGTCCCCGCGAACTCTCCGGCGGCCAGCGCCAGCGTGTCGGCGTTGCCCGCGCCCTCGCCGCCGATCCTGCCCTTCTTCTCATGGATGAGCCTTTTGGAGCCCTCGATCCCGTCACCCGGGCCGAGCTTCAGCGCGAATTCAGCGGCCTCGTCCGCCGCCTCGGCAAAACCATCGTATTCGTCACTCATGATCTTCGCGAAGCACTCCTCCTGGCCTCGCACATCATCCTTCTCGAAGCTGGTCGCATCGTCGCCAGCGCTCCTCCCCAGGAATTCCTCCGCCTCGACCACCCCGAAGTTCGCGCCTTCACCGCCTCTCTTTTCGTCACTCCGGGAGTCCCAGTATGAGCCCCCCGATGAACCCAAGGATGAGCGCCCCATGAGCGATTGGTCCTTTTTCACAGAGCATCGCGCCGAGATCCTTGGCGCCACGCTCGATCACCTCACGCTCGTCGTAATCGCCATGACCATCGCCATTCTCATGGGGGTCCCGCTGGGCATGTTCATCGTGCAGCGCCCTGCGCTTCGCGCCGTCGCGCTCGGCATCACCAGCATCTTCCAAACCATTCCCAGCCTCGCGCTCTTCGGGTTTCTGATTCCCATCCCCTTCATCGGCGGTATCGGCAAGCGCACCGCGATAGTGGCGCTTGTCCTTTACGCCCTTCTCCCGATCCTTCGTAACACCTACGTCGGCCTTACGACCATCGACGCGGCCGTCCTCGAATCCGCCGAAGCCATGGGAATGACCCGAACTCAAATCCTTTTCCGCGTGCGTTTCCCGCTGGCGCTCACCGTAATCCTCGCCGGCATTCGCACCGCCACCATCATCACCATCGGCGTGGCCACGATTGCCGCGGCCATCGGCGCCGGGGGCCTTGGCACCTTCATCTTCCGTGGCGTCGCTCTCGTCAGCGACTCTCTCATCCTCGCAGGCGCGATTCCCGCCGCCGTGCTTGCACTCCTTGCCGACTTCCTCCTTGGCCTCCTCGAACGCAAGCTAAAAATGTCCTGACATGCGCCGCTCGCTCTTTGCCCTCTTCCTCCTCCCCGCACTTTTTTTCTTCGCCTGCCGCCAGCGTCCGCAATCCAAAATCACCATCGGCTCCAAATTCTTCACCGAGCAAGTCATCCTCGCCGAATTTCTCGCCCAGCACATCGAGGCCAAAACCGGCATCCCCGTCATTCGCAAAACCAACCTCGGTGGCACGCTTCTCGTCCACAAGGCGCTCCTCGCCGGCGAACTCGACCTCTACGTCGAATACACCGGCACCGCGCTCACCACCGTCTTGAACGAATCTCCGCAGGGTGATTCCACCGCTGTCTTTAACCGCGTCAAGCAGCGCTACTCCGATCGATTCCGTCTCGAGGTCACCAAGCCGCTCGGCTTCGAAAATACTTTCGCCATGGTCATCCGCGGCGACGACGCGCAAAAACTGCAGCTGCAGAAAATTTCCGACATCGCACCCCTTGCTCCCAAGTGGCGCGCCGGAGTTGGCTACGAATTCCTCGAGCGCCCCGATGGTTTCTCCGGCCTCACTGCCAGCTACAATCTCCACTTCGCCGGCTCTACCAAAGTCATGGACCTCGGCCTCATCTACCGCGCCCTCGTCGATCATCAAGTCGACATTGTCGCCGGCAACTCCACTGATGGCCTCATTGACTCTCTCGGCCTCGTCGCTCTCGCCGACGACCGCCACTACTTCCCGCCGTACGACGCCGTCGCCATCGTCCGCCAATCAACCCTCGCGCAATTTCCGCAGCTTCGCGCCGCTCTTGACGATCTCGCCGGCAAACTCTCCGCCGCTGACATCCGCCGCCTCAATTACGCCGTCGACGCCCAGCACCAGGACGCCGTCGCCGTCGTCCGCGCCTTCCGCCAATCTCGCGGCCTCTAGCGCCGTTCCTCTCTTGGTGGAAGGGGCAAGATAAAACAAGCCCTTAAAACAAAAGAATTCAGGCGGGGGAAAGACTTTGTGCTCGAAAGTAGCTTCGAGGTGCCTCCCTTTTGGTTTGCGGCGCAAACTAATTTGTGACGCCAGCTACTTCGACCGTGGAAAGGTTCGAAGGCTCCGCCGGGGGAAGCTTGCCTTTTACCGCAAGGGGAAGCGGCGGAGCTTTTGCGGTGTTTCGCGAGGGGTATATAGTGAATGAGAGCGGCTGTGGTTCGAATTCGGCGCGGACGCGCAGCGCGCCGCGAAGAGCCGGGCGACATTCATTTATTGAGACTTATTTGTTGACGCTCATCTATTGACGCTTGTTTATTGATGCCTGCTGACATCTGCGCGCACTTGCTGGCACTGGTGGGGACAAGCTGGCAGGGAATCGGCAGGCGCTAATTATCAGGTGCAGGGCACCGGGACGACAGTAGTCAGGTACCCAGAGGCAACCCAGATCGATGGCTTCCGACGTCAGCAAGCATTTGGATCGCGCCAAGCGCTTCCTCGAGAAGAACCGCGTCGAGGACGCGATCGAGGCGTATTTGGCGGTGTTGGAGGAAGCGCCGCAGCATCAGGAAGCGACACAGGCGCTGGGCGATTTGTACGCGCGTATGGATCAGCCGGAACGCGCGGCGGTTTACTACGGACTTCTCTTTGACCTGCTGATCGAGCCGAAGGACGAAACAAAAGCGCTGGCCATCTACAACCGGTTTCTGCGCACGGGCCAGACGCAGCAGACCCCCGAACGCATCGCGCGTTACGCGTTCCTGCAGCAAAAGCAAAATCGGCCTGAAGAAGCCATGGAACAGTACACCAAAGCGGCGGAGCTTTTTGCCGCGGCGGGACGCGAGGAGGATGCACTTTTCTGCTGGGAGCGGGTGGCGCAACTGGATCCGGAAAACCTGGTGAGGCAACTGCGGCTGGGGGAAGCGGCGGAAAGGATCGGGAAGAGCGTGCTGGCGGCACGCGCATTCTTGAGAGCGGGACAACTGGCCACGTCGATGGGCTCGGCTTCCGACGCGCTGCATCTTTTGGGCCGGGCGCACAAGTTGGCGCCACAGGAGCGCAGCGTAACCATGCTGTACGCGCAGGCGAACCTGCAATCGGGGAACGCGGTGCGCGCGACAGCGCTCCTAGAACCTCTTGCCAAGTCCGAGAACGATACAACCTTTCTGGAAACGTTTGCGGATGCGCTGATGAAGTCCGGAAACCTGGAGCGAGCCCGCGAAGTGCTGGACCGCCTACTGCGGGAGAAGAATGAGGGCATGACGCGGCTGCTGGACCTGGCCGATTACTATGCGGCGGCGGCGCAGGACCAGAAGGCCGTGGAGATCTTTACGATGGTGAAGCGGCGCATGTTCGCGGGGAAGCGCGAAAATGAATTTGTAGTGCTGATGGAGAGCATCGGAGCGAAACACGCGCAATCGCAGGGTATCCTGGAATTTTGGGCGGCGCTTTATAACGAACTCAACCGCGAGTCACAATACTTCGAAATTTTGATCAAGCTATTTGACGTGTACCTGACTTCCGGGAATGTGCAGAAGGCAGCGGAATCGATGGAAAAGTTAGTGGATATTGATGCGTATGACTACCGCAATCAAGAGCGGCTGGACAAGCTGCGGGGGCGAGTGGATGAAACGTTCCTAAAGCGCATTTCGGGCCGGCTGACAAGATCGGGCACAGCAGCCACTTCGGCACATTCGACCACGGCACAGGGCGTGCCTGCCTCTCATCCCGCCACCGAAGAGGGCCGGCACCTGCAAGCCCTGGAAGACTTGATCGTGCAGACGGAGATTTTTTTGCAGTACTCACTGCAGAACAAGGCGCTGGAGCGCTTGCAGAAGATTGCGGCGATGTTTCCGGGGGAAGAAGAACGGAACGCTCGGCTGTCAAATTTGTATCAACTGGCGAACTGGTGGCCGCCGGGAACGGCCAAGCCAAAGGAGGAGCCCGCATCCGCTCCGGCAGCGGTGGCGGCGGCGACGCCCGTGGCGCCGGCGGCGGAAGCGCCGGCATCGATCACGGTAAAGACGGGCGTTTATTCCGCGGAGACGTTGCGCGATCTTTCGAAGATCAGCGAGATCAATCAGAAAATTTTCCGGCAGCAGACGCCGCGGGCGATGCTGAATACCGCGGTGAGTGAAGTCGGTGGGTATATGCGCGCAGCGCGGGCGCTGGCGGTTGTCGGCGCGCCAGGACGGCCGCCGGAGATGGCGGCGGAGTATTGCGCGCAAGGAATCAAGCCGGCGCCGGGAGCGCAGGTGGTGCTGCTGCTGGCGCAACTCGAAAAGGCGGAGCCTGATGAATTGGGCGGGCTCGTGGTACAGGCGAGCGACGGCTCGATTCTACGGGACCTCGGGCTTTCGACCGCTTTGGGCGTGATGATCAACGATAAAGAAACACAGATGCCGGCGGGCATGCTCATCGTGGCGTACGCCGAGGAACACAAGTGGAGGCCGAACGAAGCGTACTTCCTGCAGGCGATTGGCGATCAGATGCTGATGAGCGTGAGCCATACGCGGCTGCGTTCGCTGGTGCGGCGCATGGGTGTTTCCGATGAGCGGACGGGTTTGCTGAGCCGCAGCTCGTACCAAAGCTGCTTGCTGACGGAAGCGGATCGCGCGCGGACGCAGGGGACCCCGCTGACGCTGGCGATTCTGCAAATCGACCGCGGCGCGGAGATTTTGCGGCAGCAGGGGGAATCGCCGCTGGAGCGTTTTCTGGAGCAGCTGGCGCGCTCACTGCAGCCGATCGTACGGCAAAATGATGTTGCGGTGAAGTACACGTCGTGGTCGCTGGCGTTTATTTTGCCGGATACGACATTGGCGGGGGCGCAGAATCTTGCGGATAAATTGCGGCGGGCGGCGAGCGGGCTGCGTCCGCCTTGGGACTCGACACAGATTACGCTGAGCGCGGGAATCGTCGAGGCGGTGCCGAAGCACGAGTACGACAGCGAAGACATTGTGACGGATTTGATCAATCGCGCGGAGTTTTCGATTGAAGAGGCGAGGAAGCGCGGCGGGGACACGGTTGTGACGCTGGAAACGCCTAAGTTGTGACTGGTGACTCGTAACTGATGCAGGCGCCGCCGGGCCTCATTGGAAGAATTGGGCGCCGAGCGGGAAGGTGCCAAGCAGTATTCCGGAATGAGATCCTTCGCTGCGCTTAGGAGGGGCATCATTCGGGCCCGAAAACTCAGCAAAGTACAACCAGGAGAGCAAGTATGTTTCCGACGGATGTGGTGATTGTGGCGGGGGCGCGGACGCCGATGGCGCGCTATAGCGGGTCGTTTTCCGATGTCAGCGCGATCGAATTGGCGGCGCATGCTTCGAAAGAGGCGATTCGGCGTTCGTGCGTGGATCCGGGAGAATTCGATCACGCGATTTTTGGGAATGTGATGCAGACGAGCGCGGACGCGATTTACGGCGCTCGGCACGTCGGATTGAAGGCTGGGCTGAAGCTTGAAACGCCGGCCGTAACGGTGAACCGGCTGTGCGGCTCCGGGATTGAAGCGATTGCGCAGGCGGCGCAGCGGTTGCTGCTGGACGAGGCGACCATGGCGCTGGCGGGCGGGATGGAGAATATGACGCAGGCGCCGTTTGTGATTCGCGGGGCGCGCGGCGGATTGAGGTTGGGGGGCGGGGCGCTGGAAGACTCATTGATGGCTGGGCTGACAGATACGTATTGCGGCTTGCCGATGGCGCTGACAGCGGAAAAGCTGGCGGAGCAACATAATATTTCACGCCAGGATGCGGATGCGTACGCGCTGCGCAGCCAGCAGAAGGCGGACGCGGCGTACAAGGCGTGCAGGATCAAGGAAGAGCTTGTGCCCGTCGAAGTGAAGCAGGGAAAAAAGACGATAGTGGTGAGCGAAGACGATCACCGGCGGCCGGAAACGACCATGGAGACCCTGGAAAAGCTGCCGCCGTCGTTCAAGAAAAACGGGATTGTAACGGCGGGAAATGCGAGCGGGATTGTGGATGGCGGGGCGGCGGTGGTGGTGACTCGGGAGAAAGCGGCGAAAGAACGCGGACTGAAACCCGTGGGCCGCATCGTGTCGTGGGCGGTGGCGGGAGTGGATCCGAGCATCATGGGAATCGGGCCGGTGCCGTCGTCGCAGAAGGCGCTAAAGCTGGCGGGGCTGACGCTGGAGCAGATGGACCGCGTGGAAGTGAATGAAGCGTTTGCGGCGCAGTATTTGGCGGTGGAGAAAGTCTTGGGATTGAATCGCGAAAAAACGAATGTGAATGGCGGAGCGATTGCACTGGGGCATCCGCTGGGAGCTTCCGGGACGCGATTGGTGATTACGATTCTGAATGAACTGCGGCGGAACGGATTGCGCTACGGGCTGGCGACGGCGTGCATCGGTGGCGGCCAGGGGATTGCGATGATCGTCGAAGCGATAGGGAATTAGGGAGAGCGGTGGGCTGTAAACTGGCGGCCCGTGAAAACTCTGAGTCCATCATTCGCTGCTCCGGCTCCCGGCGAGAGCGGTGGCATCTTCCAGCCCATCTTTTGATAGACTTTTCCATTCCTTCGCCGGGGTTGATTCGTGACCGTGGGTCCGGCGAAAGTCCATACGAGGAAAAGCATGGCGATTCAAAAAGTGGGAGTCGTAGGGTGTGGCCTGATGGGGTCGGGGATCGCGCAGGTGGCAGCTTCCTCGGGATTCCAGACGATGGTAGGCGAAATCAGCGCGGAATTGCTGGACAAGGGATTGAAGAGCATCGACAAGAATTTGAGCCGGCTGGCGGAGAAGGGGACAATTAGCGAGGCGGTGAAGGGTGAGATTCGCGGGCGGCTGAAGGGGACGACGGTTATGGCCGACCTGAAAGATTGCGATGTGATTGTGGAGGCGATTGTCGAGCAGCTTCCGGCAAAGCGGGAGCTCTTTTCGACGCTGGACGCTATTTGCCCGCCCACGGCGATTTTTGCGAGCAACACGTCTTCGCTGACGATCACGGAGATTGCGACGGCGACGAAGCGACCGCAGCGGTTTGTGGGGTTGCACTTTTTCAATCCTGTGCCGGTGATGAAATTGGTGGAAGTGGTGCGGACGATCGCGACGGAGCCGGCAGTGTATGAAGAGATGGTGGCGTTCGGCGCGAAATTGGGGAAGACGCCGGTGCGCGCGCATGACCGCACGGGGTTTATCGTGAACCGGCTGCTGGTGCCGTATCTGCTGGATGCGATCCGCGCTCTGGAAGAAGGAGTCGGATCCATCGAGGACATCGATGTTTCCATGAAGCTTGGCTGTGCGCACCCGATGGGGCCGCTGACGCTGCTGGATTTCGTGGGGCTGGATACGACGTACTACATTTCGCAGATCATGTTTGATGAATTCAAGGAACGGCGGTTTGCGGCTCCGCCGTTGCTAAAACGCATGGTGCTGGCGGGTTGGAACGGACGGAAGTCGGGGCGCGGATTTTACGATTATGCGGATCCGCAGAATCCGAAGGCAATGAAGTTTTAGACTGTGCCGGTCGGGGCGCAGCATGCTGCGCCCCGACAAGCGAAAAAGAGAACCGGAGCGAGAGAAGCTGAGATGGCTTACGAAAATATTTTGTATGAGAAGAGAGACGGGATCGCGTACGTCACGTTCAGCCGGCCCAAAGTATTGAATGCGCTGAATAGGAAAACGATTGAGGAATTGCACCACGCGCTGATGGATGCGCGCGGAGATGAGTCGGTGCGCGTGCTGATTCTTACCGGTGCGGGAGAAAAGTCGTTCGTGGCGGGCGCGGACATCGGCGAGCTCGCGCAGCAGACGCCCCTGAACGGCAAGGAATTTTCACTTTACGGGCAGAGCGTTTTTCATTTGCTGGAGACGATGGGGAAGCCTTCGATCTGCGCGATCAATGGATTTGCGCTGGGCGGAGGATGCGAGCTGGCGCTGACATGCACGATTCGAATCGCCAGTAAAACGGCGAAGCTGGGACAGCCGGAAGTGAAGCTGGGAATCTTGCCGGGATATGGCGGAACGCAGCGGCTGGCACGGCTGTGTGGCAAGGGCGCGGCCTACGAGCTTTGCCTGACCGGGGAGATGATCACGGCGGAAGAGGCGCTACGCATCGGACTGGTCAATCACACCTACGAACCCGCGGAGCTGATTCCCGCGGCGGAAGCGATGGCGAAGAAAATCATCGCCAATGGCCCGGTGGCGGTGAAGTTCACCATGGAAGCGATCGAGCGGGGAGCGGAAATGGCGCAGGAAGAAGGGCTGTTCCTCGAAGCGACGCTCTTCGGCGTGGCTTGCGCGACGGAAGATATGCGCGAGGGGACAAAAGCGTTTTTGGAGAAGAGGCCGGCACAGTTCAAGGGGAAGTGAAGGAAGTTGAGGAATAAGGATAGGAACGAAAAACAGCGCGGCCTGGCGATGGCGGAGAAACTTCAACCCGGGGAAATTGCTGGTGGGCTCAACGGCGCGGGGTTGCGATTTGGAATTGTTGTCAGCCGGTTCAACAGTTTCATCACCGAGCGGTTGCTGGCAGCGGCGGTGGACGCGCTCGAGCGCGCGGGCGCGGCAAACAAAGACGTGGACGTGGTGCACGTGCCGGGATCGTTCGAACTGCCGTTGGCGGCAAAGAAACTAGCCACGACGGGGAAGTACGACGCGTTGATCGCGATCGGCTGCGTACTGCGCGGCGAAACGACACACTACGATTATGTATGTTCTGAAACTTCACGCGGCTTGCAACTGGCCCAAATGGATACGGGCATTCCGATCATGTTTTGTGTCTTGACGTGTGACACGCTGGAGCAGGCCATCGATCGCGCCGGGCTGAAGGGCGGTAACAAGGGGTTCGAGGCGGGGCTCGCGGCGATCGAAATGGCGCAACTGTCACGCAAGCTTCGCGACTCTCAAACGAAGCTGGCTCCCACCGGAAAGCCGCGGCGCAAATAACGTGTCGCTGCGCACTAAATCACGTGAGTTCGCGATGCAAATGCTTTTTCAGTGGGACATGAGCCAGCAAGATCTCAACAATCTCGAGGCAAAATTCTGGAAAAGTGCAAAGGCGGCAGATAAAACTCGCGCTTTCGCCAATAGGTTATTTGAAGGAGCGGCGAAAGAAGCTGCCGCGCTCGATGAATTGATTGGCAAGCACGCGGAGAACTGGAGATTCGAGCGGCTCGCGGCCATCGATCGCGCGATCCTACGGCTGGGAATTCACGAAATGCGCGGACGGGAGACGCCGGCAAAGGTGGTGCTCAACGAAGCGGTGGAACTGGCCAAGAAATTTTCTTCCGAGGAGTCCGGCGCTTTTGTGAACGGCGTGTTGGATGCCTTCCATAAGTCATTGAAACAAACTTAGTTATTCACGCTTTCGAGTATTTCGCAGCGATCCATCGAAACCCAAGAACCGGCCACGAAACTTTCCCACTGCCCTGGTGTTTGAGGAATAGCATCGGGAACCAATCCCGGAACGTTTTCTTCAGGAGAGAAGACCATGAAGGCAGAAATCTTGGTACGTCGTGGTGTGCTGGCAATTGCTTTTGCCGGTTTGCTCGCCGGTGGTGCTTATGCCCAGAGCCCGGATCCTTCCACGCAGCAGCAGGACATCAAGGATGACAAGAAAGACATTCGAAGCGATAAGAAGGATCTGGCGAGGGACCGTGCGGACCGCAACGCGGATCAGCGCGATATCAATCATGACCAGGGTGACCTTGCCAAGGACCGCGCGGACCGTAATGCCGACCAGCGGGACATCAATCATGACCGCACCGATTTGAATAAGGATCGTGCCGACCGCAACAAGGATCAGCGCGACATCAACCACGACAAGACTCGGCTCGTGCAGGATGACAAGAAATATGGTGCGAACAGCACCCAGGCGCAGGCCGACCGCAAGGACCTCCATGCGGATCGCGCGGACCGCAGCAGGGATCAGCGGGATATCAATCACGACCGCACCGATCTGAGCAAGGACCGCGCGGACCGCAATCAGGATCAGCGTGACATCAACCACGACAAGACTGAGCTGGCCAAGGACCGCAAGGATCGCAACAAAGATCAGAAAGACATCCACAAGGACAAGAAAGACCTGCACAAGGACCGCAAGGGCCTGAGGCAGGATCAGAAGGGACACAAGTAAATCTACGGCTTGTAGAAAACCAGGGACCGCACGGAATCTGCCGCGCGGTCTCTTGCTTTTGCGTGAACTTTTCGAGTCAGACGCGAATCGTGCCTTCGAAGACTTTGACGGCCGCACCGCTGACGCGCGGAACAAGTTTCTTTCCGTTCTGGGTGACTGCCACTTCGATGTGGCTTGGACGGCCCATTTCGGTTCCCTGGAGAATGCTGAGCGTGTGCCCGGGCGCCAGCCTGCCTTGCTTGACGAGATAGGCGCCGAGCGATCCGGCGGCGGAGCCGGTCGCGGCGTCTTCGTAAAGCTCCCAAGGGAGCATGCCGCGGGAAAAGGCTTTGCCGTTGCCGCCGAGGGCGAAACAATAAGCCATCGTGGCGTTCTTTCCTTGCAGTTTTCTGAGGTCGTTTGTGATCATGGCGATTTTGCCGAGCGCGGCGCGATTGCGCAGCGGCACCATCAAGTTGAAGATGCCGGTGGAGACGAATTGGGGCTCGAGCTTGGGATCGAAGTCTTTTGGAGAGATTCCGAGCGCTGCGGCGAGTTTCTTACTATTAATTTTTGCGGGCTTAAAGATAGCTTCTTTCTGCGTCATGGTAACGCGTTGAGGGCGGCCGTCTTTGAAGCGAATCTCGACAGGCAAAACGCCCGCGCCGGTTTCCTGGAGAATGTGGACGCCGCCTTCCTGTGCGGGGACAACGCCTAGCTCTGCCAACAAGAACCAAGTGCCGATCACTGGATGTCCCGCCAGCTTGAGTTCTTCCTTGGTCGTGAAGATGCGCAGACGGGCTAGGGCCTCTTCTGCTGTTGGCTTCTGGACGAAGACCGTTTCGGCCAGGTTCATTTCGCGGGCGATGGCCTGCATCTGATCATCCGAAAGGCCGTCCCCATCCGTGAATACCGCGAGGGGATTGCCTTCGAAGCGCGTGGTGGTAAAGACGTCTAGCGTGTAGAAGCGATGTTCCATGGCTGGGTATTGAGCCGCTCGCTGGAGCCGTCGATTTAAATACGCTCGAGCTGGGCGACCGTCCTTTCGTTGGTGATATTGCCGGTGTTCAAGGTGGATCTGGGCTCGATCAGGACGATGTGGGCTTCCTCATCGGCGACCGGGCAGTGCTCGACACCTCGCGGCACGACGACGAATTCGCCTTCGTTGACGATGGCTTCGCGGTCGCGGAATTTCATCCGTAGGGTGCCTTTGACCACCAGGAAAAGCTCATCTTCCTGGTCGTGATGGTGCCAGATGAATTCGCCCTTCAGCTTGACGGCTTTGACGTGACAGTCGTTGACCTCGCCGATGATGCGCGGATTGCAGTAGTCGGAGAAGCGGCTGAACTTTTCTTTCAGGTTGACGGTACTCATGGGCCACCTAGAGATTGTGCACGATTCCGGTTACGGCTTCGAGAACGCGGCGCGTTGTTTCCGGTCTGGACGTTTCGGAGTACACGCGCAACAGGGTTTCTGTTCCCGAGGCACGAACCATCACCCAGCCGGATTCACCGAGATAGAGCTTGATGCCGTCCATATTTTCGCGGCGAACCACGGGAAGATCGAGGATGCGCTGCAAGCCGCCATTCGAAAAATGAGCGATGGCTTTTTCTTTTTGGCCGGGTTTGAGGTCCAAGTCCACGCGGCCGTAATGGTATTCGCCGAATTCAGCGTGAAGCGCGGCGAGCAATTCGCCGAGGGATTTGCCGTGCCAGGCCATCAATTCTGCGAGAAAGAGAGCCGAAACGGTGGCGTCGCGTTCTGGAAGATATAGGCTAGTACCGATGCCACCGCTTTCTTCCCCGCCAATGAGAATATTTTGCTCGAGCATCAACTCGCAGATGTACTTGAAGCCGATGGGAACTTCGTGGAGCTTGCGCCCGAACTTGGTGGCGAGTTTGTCGATGAGTTTGGTGACGGAAAAAGTCTTGGCGATGTCTCCGGGCAGGTTGCGGGTCCCTGCCAGGTGCCAGACGAGCAACGCAAAAATCTGGTGAGGATTCACGAATGTGCCGTCGCGGTCGATGGCGCCGATGCGATCGCCATCGCCGTCGGCGCAGAAACCGGCATCGTATTTTCCGGCGCGCACGGCCTGACGCAAGGCTTCGATGTGAGGCTCAATCGGTTCGGGATGGACGCCGCCGAAGAGCGGGTCGCGCGTTCCGCGAATTTCATCGCAGGAGATTTCGTTGCGCCGGAAAAGCTCGGGCAGGAGGCCGGCGGCCGAACCGTACATGGCGTCAGAGACGAAGCGCAACCTGGCGTCACGCAAGCGCTTCCAGTCCACTAATTTTTCGAGCGCATCAAGGTAAGGCGCGCGTGGCTCAACGGATTGAATGAGATCTTTGCGCGGCGGGAGGGGCGGCACGCCTTTTTGCAGCACGCCTTCGAGTTCCTGTTCGATTTGTACGACGATCGAGGGCAAGGCGCTGCTGCCGTAGCTGGCTTTGTACTTCATGCCGTTCCAGCGATAGGGATTGTGACTCGCGGTGATGACGATGCCGCCGGCCGCGCCGCGGTTCCGCACGAGATAGGAAATCGCTGGTGTTGGACAGGGTTTGTCCGCGAGCCAAACAGGGGTTCCAGTGGCGCCGATCACTTCTGTGACGGAGGCAGCGACGCGGTCCGAGGCAAAGCGATGGTCGTAACCGATGATGACGCCCTTGCGCGCGTCCTCGCCGCGCACAACGTATCGCGCGATGGCGTGAGCCACGATCCGCGCATTGGCAAACGTGAAATCTTCCGCGATTACGCCGCGCCAGCCGTCGGTTCCAAATTTGATTGCCGTGATCAAGAAGTGAGTATAGGCGAAGGTGCGTCGAGCGAAACAGCCGCATTGGCCTGATGGTCAGAGGACGGGCCGCCTCAGCAGGCGGTCCCTACAAGAGCTTTCTTAGCTTTTGCTGTTCCAGCCATTTCACGATTCTGGCGACCTCCTGGGCGCGGTCGCGCGGACAGATGAGCAGGGCATCGGGTGTCTCGACGAGGACCAGATCGCGCACGCCAATGGCGGCAACGAACTTGGAGGGGCTCCACAGAAAATTGCCGGTGGCGTCGAGCGCGTGGCCGGCGCCGCCAAAGACATTCTCGCCCGTCTGCTTCGCGAGCAATTCGTAAACGGCGGCCCAGGAGCCGATGTCGCTCCACCCAACCTCGGCGGGAATGACAAAGACACGCGGCGGCCCGGTCTGGTGCGTGGCGGGCTCGAGGATGGCGTAGTCCACGGAAATATTTTCGAGCTTGTGATAGAGAGAACGGAGTTTGCGCTCATACGTGCGAGTTCCAATAGACTCGGAAAGACGTTCGATGGCGACATGAGTCTTGGGCAAAAATTTCTCCAGATTCTCCAGGAACGTGGAGACGCGCCAGAAAAACATTCCCGCATTCCAGTGATAGTGGCCCGAGGCGACATACTCCTTGGCGGCTTGCAGTTCGGGCTTTTCCGTGAAGCGCCGGACGGGGAAAACGGGAAAGCCTCTTGAGGTCAGTGGTTCGCCGATTCGCTCGATGTAGCCAAAACCGGTCTCGGGTCTTGTTGCCGGAATGCCGAGGACGACCATGCGCCCCGGTTCGCGAGCAACATCGAGTGCCGCGCTAGCGACGTTCCGGTATTTTTCGGCTTCCGCGATGTAGTGATCGGCGGGAAGCACCGCCATAAGGGCGTCGCCGCAAATGGAATGGCGCACGTGGATGGCAGCCAGCGCGATGGCCGCGGCGGTATTCAAGCCCATCGGCTCGGTGAGCACGCGCTTGCGCGCGGCAGCCGGAACCTGTTTCCGAACGGCGGCGGCTTGTTCGGCGCTGGTGACGGTCCAGGTGCGCTCCGCGGGAATGAGCGGGCGCAAGCGCGCGACCGTTTGCTCGAGCATGGTGTCTTCGCCGACGATCTTCAGCAGTTGTTTCGGCGTGCGCGCGCGGCTGCGCGGCCAGAAGCGCGTCCCGCGCCCTCCGGCGAGAATCACAGCGTGCGCCTGAAGTTTTTCAATCGCCATGACTGTTTTTCTCTCGGTCACGTCTCGGATTGCGGGGAGAGGCCATCAGCACGCTCGTTTTCCGCTTGGGATAATAGCCGCGGCTTGCGAATTCGGCTGGAACAAACCAGCATTCCCCCCGTTGGTAAGTGAATTGGTCGGAATGACTCCGCCCAAACATCCCATGGTGCCCCGACGACCAGCCGATGGTCCCTTCGCCCTCCAAAAACACCCACAGACTGAACTGCTTATTTGCCTCATGCATGCTCATAGGCATTGGCTCTTCAAATTCAAACTTAACCGTGGAGAAATACGGGCAGTCAACTAATTCTTCCCAAAGCTTTTTGTTGCGTATTAACACCGGGCGCGGCGTAACCTTTGCGTCTGCGGTAGAGTCGAAATTAATCACCTGTAAAGCCTTGTCGATGTGAAGTTGGCGCGGTTTACCGTTGGCATCCAGTCGGTCATAGTCATAGAGACGATAGGTGAGGTCGGAATATTCCTGGACCTCACAGATCACCATGTTTGGGCCAATAGTGTGCGGCGTTCCCGCGGAAAGGAAGAAATTGTCGCCCGCGTGAACTTCATGCGACTGAAAAAGATCTTCCAGCGTGTGATCGGCAAGCGCGGCAAGAAACCTATCCTTTGTTACTCCTGGTTTTAGTCCTGCGAGCAACCGGGCGCCGGGTTCCGCGGAAACGACGTGCCACATCTCAGTTTTACCGCGTCCGCCCGCCGCTTGTTCGTGCGCGGCAGCGTACGCATCGTCGGGATGCACCTGGATGGATAGCTTGTCCGTAGGGAAGATGAATTTTAGAAGAAGGGGGAATTCCACTTCTCCTTCAAATATCTTGCCGCGCCACCCAACCGTCATCTCTTTCCAGGCTTGACCCAGCTTCTGTCCAGCGAATTGGCCGTTCGCGATGCGGCAATCGACACTAGTAAGCCAAGCCTCGCCTATCGGCGACTGGAGATCATGCATTTCCGGGAAAAGAGGGCCAAGCGAGCGCGCTCCCCACAGGCGCTCGGAAAAAATCGGCTCAATGCGAAAAGGTTCAGGACTATTCGGCCAGGCACTCACGTTTTCAGGCGGCGGCTTCCGCGCGCGAGAAAAATCGGTTGAGGCGCCGCAAGCCCTCTTCGATGCGCTCGATGGAGGTAGCGTAAGAGAGGCGTAGATACCCGGGCGCGCCGAAGGCTTCGCCGGGCACGACCGCGACCTGCACTTTTTCCAGCAGCATTTTCGAGATTTCCGTGCAGGTTTTTGCCAGAGCTGGCCGGCCCGCGCCATTCGCAAGATGCGCGGAAATATTCGGGAACGCGTAAAACGCGCCGCCGGGCCATTCGCAGGTCACGCCGGGAATGGCGCGCAGGCCTTCGACGATGCATTTCCGGCGCTTGGCATATTCCGCGAGCATGAGGGGGACGGAATCCATCGAGCCGCGCATGGCTTCGAGCGCCGCGTATTGTGCAATCGATGTCGCATTCGAGGTGGACTGGCTTTGGAGCTTAATCAGCGCCTGGATCAGCGCCTCTGGCCCCAGCGTGTAGCCAATGCGCCAGCCGGTCATCGCGAAAGTTTTCGAAACCGAGCCGATGATGATGACGTTTTCCTTGGAGCCCGCGGCGCTGGCAATCGAGAACGGCTTGTGCGGCTCGTAAGTGAAATGCGAGTAGCATTCATCGCCCATCAGCAAAACCTTGTGCTTCTTGCAGACAGCGAGAATGCGCGCGTATTCATCGGGCGGAACGACGCCTCCGGTGGGGTTGCTCGGCGAATTCAAAATCAGCAGGCGCGTCTTCGGTGTGATTGCTTTTTCGACGGCCGCAGCGGTGACACTGAATTTGTTTTCGGGCCGCGTCTCGACGAAAACAGGCGTCCCACCAGCGTACTTCACGATGTCCGGGAAACTCACCCAATAAGGCGCCGGAATGATCACCTCGTCGCCCTGTTGAACGAGCACGCTCATCACGTTGAAGATGGAATGCTTGCCACCGACGCTGACGACGCATTCTTTTGCCTCGTAGGATGAGCCGAGTTCGCGCTTGTGCCACCCGCAGATCGCCTCGCGCAACGGCATGATGCCGCCCGTCGGCGTGTATTTCGATTTGTTTTCCTCGATGGCCTTGATCGCGGCCTTCTTGATGTGGTCCGGCGTGGGGAAGTCCGGTTCGCCCGGGCCGAAGTCCGCGACGTCCACCCCGCGCGCTTTCAGCTTGTCGGCTTCGGCGATTACCGCGGCAGTCGGCGAAATTTGTATGCGATTAATGCGGTCCGTTAGTTGCACTCCTGGCTCCTTGAAAAAAGTTCACAGTCCACGGTTGACGGCAAATTCGCCTACGAAACTTTGGCGCGCAAGCGTTGCTCAACCACTTCCGGCACCAGGCCCTTTAGCGACGCTCCGAGCCGAGCAATTTCGCGGACGAGCTTCGAGCTCAAGTAGGTGTACGACAAGCCCGGCAGCATGAAAACCGTCTCCAACCGCGGCTCAAGTTTCCGGTTCATCAGTCCCATCTGCAGTTCATATTCGTAGTCGGAAACCGCGCGGATTCCGCGCAAAATAACGCCGGCGCCACGTTTGCGTGCGTATTCCACGAGGAGTCCGTCGAAAACGTCGATCTCCACTCCCGTCCACTGTCTGGTCACTTCGCGCAGCATTTCAACGCGTTCGGTCACGGAGAACAACGGCTCTTTCTCGGCGTTTCGCAGCACCGCGACGATGAGCAAGTCGAACATTTTTTCGCCGCGCTCGATCAGGTCGAGGTGGCCGTTGGTTACCGGGTCAAACGAGCCCGGGTAGATGGCGATCGAAGTTTTCATCGTGTTTTCATCGGCGCTCGAACGATCGGGTTATTCTAACCCAGGCCGCGAAAGCGGCGTGCTCGAAACTTCATGGCAAGCCAATGTGGACTATTTTACCGGCTGAGGGAAAGCTCTTCGCAAGAAGCCGCGGTTATGCCAGTATGCCAAGACTCGCGCTACCTGCGGCCGGCACGATGATTTTCTGTGGGAGGATTGTCCAAACAATGACTCGGAATGACTGGATGCGAGGTTTTGGTTTTCTCGTGCTTTGTGGAGTGACGTATTCGGCCATGACCGCAGCTCAGCAACCGGCGCTGAATCTCATGCCTTTGCCTGCCGCAGCCCAGGCGGGAAGCGGCAGCCTGCGCGTGGATTCCTCATTTACAGTAGCGCTCAGCGGATATTCAGATCCGCGGCTGGACCGCGCCGCAGAACGGTTTCTTAGACAACTCGCGCGGCAAACGGCGTTGCCTGTTGCGCCAAAGCCATCAAAGGGTACGAAGGCGACGCTCGTCATTCGAACGGATCACGCGAGCAAAGAAATCCAGGAACTCGGCGAGGATGAGAGCTACTGGCTGGAAGTGACCGCTGCGGGAGCCAAACTGACAGCACCGACGCCGCTCGGTACGATGCACGGCTTGCAAACGTTCCTTCAGCTCGTCGACGTCTCTCCCGACGGATTTGCCGCGCCCGTAGTGACCATTCAAGACAAACCTCGTTTTCCTTGGCGCGGCTTGATGATCGATTCCGCGCGGCATTTCATTCCGCTCGACAGCATCCGGCGGAATCTCGACGGCCTGGAAGCCGTGAAGATGAATGTTTTCCACTGGCATCTGTCCGAGAACCAGGGCTTCCGCGTGGAGAGCAAGAAATTCCCCAAGCTGCATGAACAGGGCTCCGACGGGCTGTACTACACGCAGGAGGAGATTCGCGAAGTCCTGGCCTACGCCCGCGATCGCGGGATTCGGGTCGTGCCGGAGTTCGATCTTCCCGGCCACAGCACGGCGTGGTTCGTGGGCCATCCCGAATTGGCCAGCGGCCCCGGCCCCTACCAAATCGAGCGCCGCTGGGGTATTTTTGATCCGGCCATCGATCCCACGAACGAGAAAACGTACAAATTCCTCGACCAGTTCGTTGGCGAAATGGCGAGGCTTTTTCCGGACCAGTTTTTTCATGTTGGCGGCGACGAAGTGAACGGCAAGCAGTGGGACGCCAATCCCAAAATCCAGGAATTCATGAAAGCGCACGGGATCAAGGACAATCAGGCGCTGCAGGCCTATTTCAACAAGCGGCTGCAGCCGATCGTGGCGAAACATGGGAAAAGCATGATCGGCTGGGATGAAGTGCTGGATCCAAGTTTGCCCAAAGACATAACGATTCAATCGTGGCGCGGTCAGGCTTCGCTGGCGCAAGCGGCAAAGCTAGGTTATCGCGGGATTTTATCGAACGGATATTACTTGGATTTGGGATGGTCCGCGGCGCGACATTATGCGGTCGACCCGATGAGCGGGGACGCGGCAAGTCTCTCCGCGGAGGAGAAGCAGCGGATTCTGGGCGGCGAATCGTGCATGTGGTCAGAGTACGTCAATCCGGAAAATGTGGATTCACGCATTTGGCCGCGGAGTGCGGCAATCGCGGAAAGGTTGTGGTCACCCCAGGAAGTGACCGATGTGGCTTCGATGTACGCACGGCTGGACTTCATCAGCGCTCGTCTGGAGTGGCTCGGCCTCATGCATAAATCGTATTCCTCCAAAATGCTGCACCGCATTGCGGGAGCGGTGTCGCCGGAAGAGTTCGCTGCAATGAGGACTCTGGCGGATGTGGTTGAGCCAGTAAAGGACTACACGCGCGAACAGACCGCTCCGGCAGCCCCCACTAGCGCCACGCCGATGAATCGCGTGGTAGACGCCGTGCCTCTGGAAAGTGACGCGGGCCGGCGATTTGTGGAACTCGTGGATCAGTATGTTTCTGGCGGTTGTCATGATGCGGCCAGCGAAGCGCGGCTTCGTTCACGACTAGCGCTCTGGCGTGACAATGACCGAAAGCTTCAGTCGCTGGCGCAGCGGTCTTTCCTGGTCGAGGAAGTCGCTGGCCGTTCGCAGGATCTCTCAGTGCTGGGATTGGCCGGACTCGCTGCTCTCGACGCCATCGCCAATGGGCAACCAGCGCCGGATTCGTGGAAGACGCAACAACTGGCGAGCATCGATGGCGCGAAGAAGCCAAAGGCTCAGCTTTTGCTCATTCCCACTCCCGCCGTGCAGAAATTAATTGAAGCGGCCGCGTCGGGAGGGGCTTGCGCCGTTCGGAACTGACATTGCCAGTTCGATAGCGCCAATACGGTGGACTACTGATTGTGGCAGGTTCCGCTACCGGAATCGCGAAAGTCCTTGCCTTCTTCGGGGATGAACTCCCACATGTACTTTCCCGGTGAAAGAGTCAGCTTCAAGACGCCATAGGTCTGCCAATCGCGCACTTCGCTGTTCGGTGTCGCGAAGCCGAGCAAGCCGTGGCTCCTCCCGCCCGTGCCCACGACAATCTCACGAATGCCGTGTTCTCGATCGGCCTGGCCCTCAGGGTCCTGTGGCGCGAAACGTTCATAGGAATGTTCGTGTCCCGCGAGAACCAGGTCGGCGTGGGCTGCGTACAGGTCCGCCCACAACTCCTTCAGCTCGGGATGGACTGCGTGCCACTTGAAAACACCGCTGCTGAAGAGCGCATGATGGCCGTAAGCGAGGATGCACGCCTTAGGATGGGCCGCGAGGTCCGACTTCAACCAAGTCTCCTCCGGCGAGCCTGAACCACAGCCGCCGACACGCCTCGCGTTGCAGTTCGTATTCAGTACCAAGATGTGCCAAGCCCCAAGGTCGTAGCTGTAGTAGCCTTGCCCTCTCGGCCCGGCCTGCGCGCCCCAGTAGTCGAAATAAGGCTGCGCGGTCGGGTTGACGTACTCATGGTTTCCCAGAGCCGGTTTCGTGCGGTCCTTGAACCGCCCCCAGGTTGGGTCATAGCAGTTCTTGAATTCTTCCGCGCTGCCTTTTTCGTAAGCTAAGTCGCCCGCCGCGAAAACCGTTCCCGGGATTTTTTCGACGAGCTTGGCTGTCGCCCTCGCGCCTTCCGGTTCCTTGCAGCTGGCGATGTCGCCGGCGCCGACTAGAACGAAGCTCTGTACTGCCTGTTTTTTCTGCGGAGTTCTGATTCCACCCCTCTGGGATGAATGCGGCGGCTTGGGGTTGGCTGATCGAGCCCCGACCGGCGAAAGCAGACCGAGAAGTAGAAAAGCCGCAACTACGGCACAACGGAACGCGTGCTCGATTGTTCGAGGTGTTTCACTGGCCATCCCCACCACCATCAAAGGGACAGGCTATCATGGCGCGCCACCCATTTTTCTGAATTACCAGCCGGGTGCAGAATCCTGCCATTCGCTGTACGGAATTGCCGTCCGCCGAAAATCACTTTCAAAATAAGACTGATTCAGTCTTACTATATCCTGAAGGAAATACAGGGTTTAGACTGAGGTCTAGGAGATACTCGGGTTGACTTGGGAGTCTTTCTGGGGATATACTTCATGTGCGACTGATTCAGTCGCATATTCTGGGGTCGAGGAAGCCCCGGGGAACGATGTTCAAGCTTTCGAAAAAAGCGGACTACGGTTTGATTGCCGTGAAGCATTTGGCGCTGCACCGCCAACAGCATGCTTGCAGCGCCAGCGAAATTGCCGGGGAGTACGGAATCTCGGCGACACTGATGGCCAAGGTGCTTCAGAAGCTCGCCCATCGGTCGCTCGTTGTGGCTAGGCACGGTTCGAGTGGGGGCTACCAACTGGCCAAGGAGCCGTCGCAGATTAGCGCTCTGGATGTGATTTCGGCCATCGATGGTCCCGTACTTATCACTTCTTGCGTGACCAGCCACGGGAATTGCGACGCCACGGAGAGGTGCTCGGTCAAAGAGCCGTTGCGCCGCGTGAATGAAAGTATTTTGACCGTGCTGAGCACGGTAACGATTTCGCAGATGAGCGAGGAACCTCAGGAACCAGCGCTCGTCGCATTGCGGACTTAGGAGATTAAGGGTTATGGCCGTAAAGCTGCCGATTTACATGGATAATCACGCGACCACGCCGGTTGATCCGCGTGTTGTCGAGACAATGCTGCCGTATTTCACCGAAAAGTTCGGCAACGCCGCGAGCCGCAACCATTCCTTCGGCTGGGCTGGCGAGGAAGCCGTGGAAACCTCGCGCCAGCAGATCGCTTCGCTGATCAATGCCACGCCCAAGGAAATCATCTTTACCAGCGGCGCCACCGAATCCGACAACCTGATGATCAAGGGCATTGCGGAAATGTTTCGCGAGAAGGGCAACCACATCATCACCCAGGCCATCGAGCACAAAGCCGTTCTCGATACCTGCAAGAACCTCGAGAAGCACGGTTTCGAGGTCACCTACCTGCCGGTGCAGCGCGACGGCAGGGTCAGCTTGGACGATCTAAAAGCCGCGATTACGCCGAAGACGATCCTGATCACCATCATGTACGCCAACAACGAAATTGGCGTCATCAACCCCATCGCGGAAATCGGCAAGATTGCCAAGGAACACGGGATTTTCTTCGCGGTGGACGGCGTGCAGGCCGTCGGCAAAATTCCGGTCGACGTCCAGAAGGATAACATCGACCTGCTGGCCATCAGCGGACACAAGATTTACGGGCCCAAGGGCGTTGGCGCCTTGTACGTGCGCCGCCGCAATCCCCGCGTTCAGCTTTCCGCCATCATCGATGGCGGCGGCCACGAGCGCGGCATGCGCTCCGGGACGCTAAACGTGCCCGGCATCGTGGGCCTCGGCAAGGCCTGCGAGATCGCCCAAAAGGAGATGCCGGAAGAGGGTGCGCGCCTGCTTGCGCTCCGCGAGCGTCTTCGCAAGGGCCTGGAAGCGAAGCTGGACGAAGTCTTCATCAATGGTTCGATGGAGCACCGCCTGCCCAACAACCTGAACATGAGCTTCGCTTACGTCGAAGGCGAATCGCTCCTGATGGGCATCAACGACATTGCGGTTTCGAGCGGCTCGGCCTGCACCTCGGCAACCCTCGAGCCCAGCTACGTACTCAAAGCTTTAGGTGTCGGCGAAGATCTCGCCCACACCTCGATCCGATTCGGCCTCGGCCGTTTCAATACGCAGGAGGAAGTCGACTACGTCATCGATAAGATGGTCCAGGTCGTCACCAAGCTGCGCGAGCTCTCCCCACTCTATGAAATGGCCAAAGAGGGAATCGACATCTCGAAAATGAAGTGGCAAACCGCCTAAAGGAACAGAAGAAATAACATGGCAAACGAAGGAACAATTCGCATTCATCGCTCGATTGGGGGCACCGGCGCGGCTTTTCGCGTGACGTTCGTGCCCTACGGAGGGGAAGGAGAAGACGCCCCGGCTGCCGGCGAGCGCTCTTTCCATGAGCTTCAGCAGGTGCGCGCGTTTTTGAAGATGCTCGGTCTCGGTACGGAGTTCATCAAGGACGCTCTTCGTCAGCTCACCGCGGGCCGTTCGGCATCCGTGCCGAACGTTTCGCTCTCGGATAAGGCTGTCAAGAGCGCGGGTTTCGCAAATCTCGTGAATCTGGCAAGGAGCAACGGCTAATGGCTTACAGCGACAAAGTAGTGGATCATTACAACAATCCCCGCAACGTCGGCAGCCTTCCGAAAGCCGATCCCAACGTCGGCACCGGCCTCGTCGGCGCGCCGGAGTGCGGCGACGTCATGAAGCTGCAGATGAAGATCAATCCGGAGACCCAGGTCATTGAAGAAGCCAAGTTCAAGACCTTCGGCTGCGGCTCGGCCATCGCCAGCTCCTCGCTCGCCACCGAATGGGTGAAGGGCAAGACGGTCGATGAGGCGCTCTCGATCAAGAACACGGACATCGTGCGCGAGCTCTCGCTTCCGCCGGTCAAAATTCACTGTTCCGTGCTCGCCGAGGACGCCATCAAGGCCGCTATCGGCGACTGGAAGAAGAAGAACGGCATCGAAGTGCCGGTGCACGAAAAGGCCTCGCACTAATCGCTGGCTTGCCGTAGGGACGACTCAGCATGGCCACTGAAGTTGTAAGTCCGAGCATCGCAAAGATCCACCTGACCGAGCGCGCCGCGCAGAAAATCCGCGAGTTGCTCGAAAAGGAAGGTGTGTCTCCGGATGTGGGCGGGCTGCGCGTCGGCGTGCAGGGAGGCGGCTGCTCCGGTCTGTCCTATGCCATGCGGCTGGACACACAGGCACGCGACCGCGACAAAATTTTCGAGGAGCACGGCGCGCGTCTCTTCGTTGATCCGAAAAGTTTCCTGTACCTCAACGGCACGACGCTCGAGTACGAAGAAACGCTCATGCGCCAGGGATTTGTTTTCCAGAATCCCAACGCGGCGCGGAACTGCGGCTGCGGCAGCTCTTTCACGGCCTAGTAGCACAGACTTCAGCCTGTGCTCTTCGCCCATGATTCGGGTCCAGCGGGGGAAGCATTCAGGCGAGTCTGACAAGTGGTTGGCAGCCGCACCCGCCAGCCACTTTTTTTTGTGCCTGAGGAGCGATCCAGTGCTCGATATTCTTTTGACTTGGCCTTTGAATTCTCAAGAGCGACTTTCAGGTACACGCGGGAGTTGGGCATATTTGCGAGTGATTACTTTGGCGCTCGCGGTTGGCGAGAAGAGTTCTTGAAGAACAAGATCTGATGAGCACACCCACGCAATCGACGACGAATCCGCCTCTGGTCTGCTGGAACTGTCACGAGCGCACGCTCGGCACGCATTTTTGCTCCAGTTGCGGCAAACTCCTCGAGCTCCCGCAGGCGGTGGATTACTTCGCGCTTTTCGAGATGCCGCGCAAGCTGTGGATCGAGATGAATGGGCTGGAGCAGAAATTTCTGCAGCTCAGTTGGAAGCTGCATCCCGACAATTTTGTCAACGCCACGGAGACCGAGCGCGAGCTTTCCCTTAAGCGCAGCTCCGAACTGAACGACGCCTATCGTACGCTGCGCGATCCAGTCGGTCGCGTCGAGTATCTGCTAGGCATTGAAGGCGCGCGCAAGGAAGGCGAGCACAAGCAACAGGCGCCGCCGGAGCTGCTCGAGGAAGTGTTCGAGCTGAACGAGTCGCTCGATGAGTTGCGCGAAGCAAAAACGTCCGGCGAGGATCTCAGCGCGCTGAGATCGCGCCTGGAAGCGGCGGAGAAAAATTTTCAGGCGAGACTCGGCGAGGTGGACGCACAGCTCCAAGAGGCGGCCCGCGAATGGGACGGCGCTCTCACAAGCGACGCCGCCACGCGAAAAAAAATCAAGGCGCGGCTCAACGAGTTGCTCAACCGCCGCTCTTACATCCGGAATTTGGTCACCAACGTCCAAAAGAAGCTTTTCTAGCTCAGGCCTTCAGGCCTGAGGCTTTGTGAGCATCGAACATGGGAAAAATCGTCGGCATCGACCTCGGCACCACCAACAGCCTCGTCGCCTATGCAGATCCGCAGACGGACCAGCCGAGATGTATCGTGGGTCCCCATGGCAGCACGCTTTGCCCTTCGGTCGTGAGCCTCGATCCCGACGGCGGCATCATTGTCGGTGAACCCGCCCGCCGCCGCTTGCTGACGCAACCGGAACGCAGCATTTACTCGGTGAAGCGCTTGATGGGCCGCGGCCCCGGTGACGTTCGGGATGAGCTGAAATTGTTCCCGTTCCGCGTCGACCCGGCGAGCAAAAACGTCATCCGCGTCCTGCTCGGCGAAAAAGTTTTCACCCCGCCAGAAATCTCCGCGTTCATACTTCGCGAGCTGAAAAACTGGGCCGAAGCTCATTTCGGCGAAACCGTCGAACGCGCCGTCATCACCGTACCGGCCTATTTCAACGACGCCCAGCGCCAAGCCACCAAAGATGCCGGCAAAATCGCCGGCCTCGAAGTTTTGCGCCTGGTCAACGAACCGACCGCTGCCGCACTTGCCTATGGACTCCACGAAAAACAGCGCGGCAGAGTTGCCGTCTACGATCTCGGCGGCGGCACCTTCGACATCTCAATTCTGAAACTCATCTCCACGAGCGAAGGCGACATCTATCAAGTGCTCTCCACCAATGGTGACACCCACCTCGGCGGCGACGACATCGACAATCTGCTCCAAGCTTTCGTGCACCAGCAGATTCTTCAGCACGACCAGGTCGATTTTTCTCCCCATGGCGAACTCGCCCAGGAACTGCGTAAAGCGCTGATCGACGTGAAGCACCAACTATCCGAATCCGCCGCTGCCACGCTCCGGTTCACACTCCCCAACGGTACAATTTTCACTCATGAATTTACGCGTGGTGAACTCGAAGCACTCATTCGCCCCGTCGTCGACCGCACGAGGGGCCCCGTGAAGCAGGCGCTGGCCGACGCGCAGCTCAAGCCCGCCGACATCGAAGAAGTCGTCCTGGTTGGCGGCGCCACCCGCACGCCGCTCATCCGCCGCACTGTGCAGGAATATTTTGACCGCAAGCCGCACACGGATCTGAATCCCGACGAGGTTGTCGCGCTCGGCGCCGCCGTCCAGGCCAGCATTCTCGATCGCGGGGTAAAAAACATGCTTCTCCTTGACGTCACGCCGCTCTCTCTTGGCATCGAGACCTACGGCGGCGCCGTCGCCAAAATCATTCCGCGCAATTCCACGATCCCCGCCAGCGCTCAGGAGCTATACACCACCGGCGTCGACAATCAGACCGGCATCGACATTCACGTTTTGCAGGGCGAACGCGAACTCGCCAAGGATTGCCGCTCGCTCGCGCGCTTCACTTTGAAGGTCCCGCCTGCTCCGGCCGGCCTGCCGCGCATCGAGGTGAAATTCCTGATTGACGCCAACGGCATCCTGCAGGTTGGCGCAAAGGATCTTCGCACCGGCGAGCAGCACTCCCTCGAAGTGCAGCCCAGCTACGGCATCAACGATTCCGAAATTGAGCGCATGCTCGAGGAATCCATCGAATATGCCGAGCAGGATTTCGCCGAGCGCCAGGTCATCGAAGCGCGCACGGAATCCGAATCGATCCTGACCGCCACCGCGAAAGCACTGGCGAATCCGCAATCGGCAGGCTTGTCCATCGACGAACGCGCAGCCATCGACGCCAGCGTTGCCGCGTTGAAAGAAGCCGCCGCGCGCAACGATTACAAGGTGATGCGCAAGCGCATCGACGAGTTGAATCACGCGACCGAGCACTTGGCGGAGCTCTTGATGAATTCCGCGGTTTCGACGGCCCTCGAAGGCCGCAAGCTCGCCGAAGTTTGAGTTTTCTTTCTTGGGGGCGCAGCATGCTGCGCGCCAGCTCGCAAGATTGTTGGTTGTTGGACGTTCATCCGAACGTCTCTAGTTCTGGGGGATAAACCATGGGCGGCAGCAATCCATACATCGAAGAAGTCAAATACGTACCCGCCACGAAGAAATATAAAGTTACATTTCTTCCCAGCGGCAAAACCATCGAGGTCGACCCGGAAAAAATCCCGTATGGCCACAACGGCCTGCCGGGCAGCATCCTTGACATTTCCGAGGGCATCAAAGCCGGCCTCGACCACGCCTGCGGCGGCGTCTGCGCCTGCTCGACGTGCCACGTCATCGTGCGGGAAGGCCTTGAGTCATGCAACGAAGCTACCGACGCCGAACTCGACGAGCTCGACGAAGCCCCCGGCATCACGCCGAAGTCGCGCCTCGGCTGCCAGACCGTGCCCGACGGCACCACCGACATCGTTGTGGAAATTCCCGAGTGGAACAAAAACTACGCCAAGGAACTCGACCACTAACTAACTTATTCTAGTGGCGGGTTTATCCCGCCATCTTTCTCTGTGCTCTCTCCGTGTTAAATCTCTTTCTGGAGTGGACATGCCGCCGACATTCGGTTGGGACAATTTCGAAGACATCGCCATCGCCCTCACCGACAAATTCCCGGAAACCGACCCCCTTACCGTCCGCTTCACAGACATGCACAAGTGGATCACCGAACTGCCCGGCTTTTCTGGCGACCCCGCCGCCTCCAACGAAGCCAAGCTCGAAGCCATCCAGATGGCCTGGCACGAAGAATTTCGCGACCGCCAGGGTTAGCTCATCCAACCCCAAGCACAGAGTTCGATCGGGGCCATCTTGGTCGTCACCGCTCCGGTCTGGACCCCAATCCCGAAACCGCGTCGCACAAAACGAGTGTCTTGCTTTTTCCCTTCTAAAACTAAAGACTAACAACGGATAACTGGCAACTATCTATGGACAAACGCATCGCCTCCGCTGACGCCGCCATCGCGAAATTGAATGACGGTGCCACCATCCTCATGGGCGGCTTCGGGCTCTGTGGTATTCCGGAAAATCTGATCGCTGCCATCCGGCGCAAAGGCACGAAGGACCTCACGATCGTGAGCAACAATGCGGGCGTCGATGATTTTGGCATCGGCCTGCTGCTCCAGCAGCGCCAGGTCAAGAAAATGATTTCCACCTACGTTGGCGAGAACAAACTCTTCGAGCAGCTTGTCCTGAGCGGGGAATTGCAAGTCGAACTGAATCCGCAGGGCACGCTGAGCGAGCGTCTGCGCGCCGGAGGCGCCGGGATTCCCGCGTTTTACACGCCCACGGGTTACGGCACGATGGTCGCCGAAGGAAAAGAAACCCGCGATTTCGACGGCCGCATGTACGTTATGGAACGCGGCATCCGCGGCAATTTCGCTTTCATCAAAGCCTGGAAGGGCGACCGCTGGGGCAATCTCATCTATCGCAAAGCCGCGCGCAACTTCAATCCCATGATGGCCACCGCGGCGGACTACGTTATCGCCGAAGTCGAAGAACTCGTCGAGCTTGGCCAGCTCGATCCGAATCAGATTCACACGCCTGGCATTTTCGTCGACGCCATTTTCCAAGGCTCGAAGTACGAAAAACGCATCGAGCGCCGCACCACCCGAAAGTTGTAGTGCTGGCATCCTTGTCGGCTTAGATGTTGTAGCCGCGACTTATGTCGCCATCTTGGTTTAGTAGGGGCACAGCAATGCTGTGCCTCTACTATCGAGGATTCAACTATGCCCCTTACCGAAGACCAAAAACGCGAACGCATTGCGCGACGCATCGCTCTTGAGCTGCGCGATGGCTACTACGTCAATCTCGGCATCGGCATGCCCACGCTCGTCGCCAACTATGTTCCGAAGGGAATGGACGTCATCCTCCAATCCGAAAACGGCATGCTCGGCGTCGGCCCTTATCCGCTCGAATCCGAAGTCGATCCCGATCTCATTAATGCCGGAAAAGAAACTGTCACGGAACTCCCTGGCACTGCTTATTTTTCTTCCGCCGATTCTTTCGCTATGATTCGCGGCGGCCATGTCGATCTCACCGTTCTCGGCGCGCTGCAGGTGGACGAGAAGGGAACACTCGCCAATTGGGCCATCCCTGGCAAAATGCTCAAAGGCATGGGCGGCGCCATGGATCTCGTGGCCGGAGCCAAGCGCGTCTTCATCGCCATGGAGCACGCCACGCGAGACAACAAACCTAAAATCTTGAAAAAGTGCACGCTCCCGCTCACCGGCGTCGAAGTCATCGATCACATCGTGACGGAGCTCGCCGTGATTGACGTTACGCCCAACGGCCTCCTCCTCCGCGAAATCGCTCCCGACGCCACTCTCGAACAGGTCCAGTCCCTCACCGAGCCCAAACTCCTTGTTCCTCCCGGCGGCCCCCAATCCATGTCGGTGTAGGATTCAAGCGTAGAAAGCGAAGGCGTGCCACATGAAGCCTAAGAAAAAAGGTGCCAAGACAAAATCCAAGCGCTCGAAGATGCCGAAGTTTTTCCCCGTCGACGACGAGATGAAGGAACTTTCGGCCATGCTCGAAACAGAAGTCTCGGACTGGCCCGGCGTATCAAAGAGACCTATGTTCGGGTACCAAGGTGTTTATCGAAATGGAAAAATCTTTGCCGCCCTTCCCCGTTCCCGCGCCATGAAATCGCCAAGATCCATCATGATCAAATTCGCTTCGATCTCCCCATCCATTCTGGAGTCCGTCAAGAAGGATCCCCAAGTCGACCCGGTTTCGGGCATGTCCGGTGCGGGATGGTTTTTCTTTGACCTGGACGATGCCTCGGCCACGCAGGGCGCCCTCGGCTGGCTTGGCCGTGCTTACGAAGCTGCCAAAAAGTAGCCGGCACCTTACCACGCGATCAGATTTTGCAATTCATATCTGCTCGCCATCGTCGCTTTCAATGCCTCAGCAGGTTAGCAGTCACCCGTCACTGTTTCCATACTCGGGAAACAATGCGCCAGCGGCTTGCGGTAAGCTGAAGAGAGACACACAATACACAGCCCATGGATCCGCACTCGATTGTCGTCGTGAGCTTGCACACCCCCAAGGAAAAAGTCTGGGGCGAACTGCTGGCCATTCATCCCGCGGGAATCACCATGCGCGGCATCGATCTCAATTCCTTTGACCACTTCATCCGCCAGCTCAACGAGCCGGACGGGGAGCGCATGGGCTTGCCTACGGTTTTCTTTCCCATGAACCGCGTCGAGCGCATCTCTCTCGACGAGCCATCCGGGGCGATCCCGTCCATGGACGAGCTCTTCGCCAGGAAGATCGGCCGCTCGCTCGCCCAGTACCTCGCGCAGTTCGCCTGACGGGGTATGAGAAATAGCGACTGTTCCAAAGAAATCTAATCTGAATTGAGGATGACCTGCATTACGCGAAATGGGCCGCCGCCGATTTGCCTGAAAAAATCTGCTGAACTGGGATATTCTCAAGAGAAATGAAAGGCCGCATCTGGACGGTACCCAATCAAATCACGTTTCTCCGGCTCGGCTTTCTGCCGTTCTTTCTGATTCTGATTGCCTATGAACGTTACCGGTGGGCCTTGCTCGTGCTCGTCGTCGCCGGACTCTCCGATGGCATTGATGGATTGATCGCGCGGAAATTCAATCAGCGGTCTTCACTCGGGGCGTATCTCGATCCCATTGCGGACAAACTCTTGCTCTCTTCCTCGTTTCTCATTCTAGCTTTCAAAAAGCAGCTTGCATGGTGGCTCACGATTCTTGTTCTCAGCCGTGACGTGCTGATTCTGATCGTCGCTGTCGTCATCATTCTCAGCGCCGGCTATCGCCCGTTTCCACCTACACTCTGGGGGAAACTCACAACCGCCTTTCAAATTGTTCTGGTCTTCTTCGTCGTTCTTGGCGCGGCTTATCCGAATCCCCGAGTTGCCATCCTCACGCGAATTCTCGTCTACGCCGTTACCGCGCTGTGCGTCGGCTCTGGCTTGCACTATTCCTTCACCACCGCCCGGCGCCTCAACACGTCTCACCCCGTTCCTTAGGACATGAGGGCCAGACACTTGCTGGCTTGGTGAGACAAATCAAACCGTTGCGGCTAACCAGGGCCGGGCAACGGGTCATGAAAATGAAAAATCATCAGGACAAAGCACGCGACAATCACCATTCCCGCGAGCCAACCGAGTGCTTGCGCCCGCTTTTGCTCGGCAGCGTTCATCGGCTGGCGGTCGTCAAAAATCTTGCCGATTACAAATCCGACGGCGAAACCACCGATATGGGCCGAATTGTCGATGCCAAGACCGCCCCAAAAACCGATCATGAACAGGATCACCACCGAAGTAATCAGCCGGGACCGCAAATCGCGCATAAACGAGCCGCCGCGTTTTGTGGTAACCGCCAGCATCGCGCCGATCAGCCCTAACAAGGCGCCGCTGGCGCCGATGGAAAAGTGTCCCGTCAACGCACTGGCCACAAATCCGAGCGCTCCGGTGACCACGTACAAAAAGAGGTAGCGTGAGGAGCCATAAAGCTCTTCCAACGCGGGACCAAATTGCATCAGGTTCATCATATTGAAGCCGATGTGAATCAAACCGCCGTGCAGAAACATCGCCGTAACCAGCCGCCACCATTGATGGTCCTGGAGAAAGAAGAAGATCGGAAGGCTCGCCCCCAATTGATAGGACGCTTCGCCGCTCATACCCCAGAGAGTGCGCAGGCCGCCGGCCTGGCCTGCTTGCATGGTCATCACCCAGCTCACGCCAAACATCAAAATGTTGGCGATCAGCAGAACGGTCGTCACCGGAGCTTCATGCTCACCGAAAAGGCCGGAAAGTTTTTTGCTGAGGGCCGCGAGAGAAAATCGCAGGCTGGCCCCACACTGGTGGCAGCGCGTGGCGCTGATGCCGACGAGCGTGCCGCAGGCGGGGCAAATTTTCGGCCGGGGTTGCTGTTCGCCGCCGCCAAAAAATCCGCGCGTCGCGTTTTTCCATTGATCCACGCGCCACTGCCATTTATAGGGAAGCGCCAATTCTCCTCCTTGCAGCTTGCGAAAGGCGTTCCTATAATACCCGAAAGAGATTGCGGGCTTCCGGCACCCGAGGAATGGACAAGGGGATACCATGGACCGATTCGAAGAGTTCGGCAAACGCATCGATGAGGAAGTCGCGCGGCTTAAGAGCATCAACAATTTCGAAGAGTTCGGGAAGCGCGTTGACGAAGAACTGAGGCGGGTGAAGAGCTTTGTGAAAGAAGATGCCGCGCCGGAAACGGAAAAGCGCGCCGCGCAATTTTTGCGCGAAGTTTCGGAGAAGCTCAGCGAAGCGGCAGGATGGATCGAGGCGCGGAACGCCGCGCGCCAGGCGCGGAACGCCCAGAATCCGCAACATACGCAGACTCCCTCATCGTCATGAAGTGGGCGTTATGAGACGGGCAGCTCTTTGAAGATCTCATTGGAACCGTTCTCCGCTGGCGCGGATTCACAAACTTTCGGTTTTGCGTTTCCAAACGACGGGCACAAGCGATTGTCGCTCTCTCGCGTAGATTCGCACTCTCTTCTGTCTGCGCTCTGCGTCCTGTGTATGATTTTTTCCGGTTGCGGCGCGCGCCAGCCAATCGCGAACCGGCGCCAGCCTCCTCCGAGCCAACCTTCGGAGACGCCTGCGGATGCTGCCGAGGCTGCAAGGCGCTCAAGGGATATTCCCGAACCGTCCCCCGGGCCAGCGCCGGTTTCGCCGATGCCGAAGCGGAACAAGCCCGCTCCCACCCCGGCTCCTTCCGGCTATACGGAAGAAGGCAACGCTTCGTGGTATGGCGAGCCTTTTCATGGACGGCGCGCTTCGAACGGCGAGGTCTACGACATGTACAAATTGACCGCGGCGCATCGGACGCTGCCGTTCGAAACGATGGTCCGGGTGACCAACCAGAACAACGGCAAATCCACGGTCGTTCGAATCACCGATCGCGGCCCGTTCGTCGACAACCGCATCATTGATTTGTCGCTCGCTGCGGCGCGCGAAATTGAATTGATCGGACCAGGGGTGGCGCCCGTACGCGTTGAAGTTCTCGGGAATGTCGATCCCACAGTGGGATTTTTTACGGTGCAAGTGGGCGCGTTCCGGGATCGCGGCAACGCCGAGCGACTTCGCGAGAGGCTCAGCGGTGCGTACGTGCCCATTTTTATCCAACAGTATGATTCGCCCGACGGAGTCTTGTATCGGGTGCGGGTCGGAAAAATTTCGGGAGAAGACGCGGCACACCAGTTGAGCGATCACCTCCATGACCGTGAGGGTTTCCTGCCGTTCGTGACCAGACTGGATGAAGGTGCTTCCGCCGGAGGAATCCGATGAATACCAACTGCCTGTTCTGCAAGATCGGCGCGAAACAAATTCCATCGAAGATTGTTTATGAAGATGCGGATTTGTTTGCGTTTGAAGATATCAGCCCGCAGGCGCCCACGCATATCCTGATTTGTCCGCGGAAGCATTTCGAATCGTTGACCAATGCTGCGGCAGAAGATCAAGCGGTTTTGGGCAAGCTGCAGCTGGTCGCGGCGCAACTGGCGACCGAACGCAAGCTGCTTGAGGGCTATCGCACGGTGCTGAACAATGGCAGCGGCGCGGGACAATCCGTGTTTCATTTGCATTTACACCTGCTCGGCGGGCGGCAATTCCGCTGGCCGCCAGGCTAACCTGTGAATGGAAATTTTGTTGCACGCACCGCTGCGTCTTAGACTAGTGTCCGTCCTCAGGAGGATCGCATGGTCTTTGGACCACGCATTTGGTTTGTTCCCAGTTTGCTTGCTGCTTTTTTTCTGGCCTGTTTCACGGTTCCATCCAGGGCACAGCAATCCGCCACACCAGGAAAAGTACTCACCGTGGAGCGCATTTATTCGCAGCCGAGTTTGAGCGGACGGCCGACGCGAGGACTTGCGTGGAGGCCCGACGGCAAGCAGATCAGTTTTTTCGAGACCAAGGGGTCGGGCAAGGAAGCGAAAACAGAGTTATGGGTGATGGACGCGAGCAGCGGGGAGCGGCACGCACTGGTAGCGGCGAGCAAACTGGAATCGATGCTCCCGGCAGAATCCGGTAGGGAAACGCAAGCTACGGGACTTGGGCGGCACGCTCCGTCGCAGTATCAATGGGCACCAGATGGCACGGGGATTCTTTTTCAAGGCGCGACGGGACTTGCGTGGCTCGATCTGAAGTCACAAACGGGGCGCACGCTCGTCGCAGGCAAGGCATCGCTCGCCGATGCGAAGATTTCTCCGGATGGACGCACTGTGAGTTTCGTGCGTGAACACAACGTATGGGTTGTGAATGTCGCGGACGGGAAAGAGCGAGCCCTAACGCAGGGCGGGACGGAAGAGATTCGCAAAGGTGAGCTGGATTGGGTGTATCCCGAAGAGCTGGAGATCAAGACGGCGTATTGGTGGTCGCCGGATTCTTCGGCGATTGCCTATCTCGAAATGGACGAGAGAAAGGTTTCGCAGTATCCGCTGGTGGATTTTTCCTCGCCGAGCGGCGAAGCCGAGCTGGAGCGCTACCCCGTGGCAGGTGGCGCGAACCCGATCGTGCGTGTTTTTGTAGCTTCGTTGAACGGGGGAGAGCCGCGCGCGATGGACCTCGGCGCGGACACCGATATCTATATTCCGCGGGTGAATTGGCTCCCCGACTCGAAACGCGTGGCGATCGAGCGGCTCAATCGCGCACAGACCACCCTCGATCTTTTGATCGCCGATTCGCAGATGGGAAAGACGCGCACTGTTTTGAGCGAAACCGATCCGTTCTGGATCAATGTTAGCGACGAGCTTCACTTTCTAAAAAATGGCGAGCGATTCCTCTGGTCCAGCGAACGAAGCGGCTATCGCCACTTGTATCTTTACGACCTCGACGGGAAGCAACTTGTGCAGCTCACGAATGGTAAGTGGGAAGTCACCTTGCTTGGCGCTGTGGATGAGGTAAACGGGCTGGTGTACTTCACGGCAACGGAAAAATCTCCACTTGAGCGCCAAGTGTACCGCGTCGGGCTGGATGGATCCGGGTTCAGCCCGGTCACGAAGGACGAGGGCACACACGCCGCGGTTTTTGCGCCCAATGCTTCTGCGTTCATCGACACCTATTCGAATGCAGCGACACCATCACGGCAGGATCTTTATCGCGCGGATGGCTCGAAGGTCGCCGTTATCAACGAAAACAAAGTCGCGGAGCTAGCCGATTACCATCTCTCGCCGGCAGAGATGCTCACCATAAGAGCTCATGATGGCGTCCAGCTCAACGCTGCCATGATCAAGCCGGCGAATTTCAGTCCGCAGAGAGAATATCCTGTGCTGGTGTGTACGTATGGCGGGCCGCGTGCACAAGTGGTGCGCAACGCGTGGGGCGGAGCGAATTTTCTGTGGCACCAGCTGATGGTGCAGAAGGGCTACATCATTTTCCTGCTGGATAACCGCGGATCGGCCGGCCGCGGGCATGCCTTCGAAACGCCTCTTCATCTGCGGTTGGGCGCGGAGGAGCTATCCGATCAGCTGGACGGCGTGCAATACCTCAAGTCGCTTCCGTATGTGGACGGGAACCGCATCGGAATCTGGGGCTGGAGCTACGGCGGGCACATGACGCTGCACGCGATGTTCGAAGCCGACGAGTTCAAGGCGGGGTTTGCCGGCGGCCCGGTAACCGACTGGCGCTACTATGACTCGATTTACACCGAGCGGTACCTTGGGCTTCCAGAGAAGAACAAAAAAGGCTACCAGGACTCTTCTCCCGTGCGCTACGCCGACCAACTGAAAGGTAAACTGCTGATTGCCCACGGCACCGGAGACGACAACGTGCACTTCGCGAATACGCTGGCGGTAATCAACGAGTTGATCGAGAAGGGCTTGAATGTCGAGGTACTGCCGTTTCCGGGGCGGGGACACGGCGTGAGCGACCTACCCGCGAGGCGCGTGCTGTGGCAGCGCGTGACGCAGTTTTTCCTCGACAATCTCTGACGCGACCTGAGAGCAAATATCCCGTGGCGGGCGGGTTCGTGTCGGCTTGTCTATTCTGTGCTCCGCGAGCAAATAGGAGGCCAAACCACTCGCTCTTGCCTTGGGTTCATGAACTATCTGTCGAAAGAGCGTTTCTACGATTCGCCTTCGCTAGTGCACGCCAAAATACTCGACGTGGACATAGCGGCCGAGGCGGGCATTGAAGAGCAAATACCAACCGGGGTGGTGGTCGTCGTCGTAAACGTAAACGCGATCGCGCTCCCACTCCCAGTCGCGACAGCGGTCCAGGTCGTAGGAAGCAACCACCCAATTGGAATTGTCATAGAGGACCACGCGGCGTGTGTGGTAATCGATCCGGCGGGCGACAAAGTCTGCCCGGACGTGCTCGTAGCGGCCGTAAGGATAAGCACGCCCCGGGCGGATGCGGTCGTGTTCGGAATCCCAGTTGGCATGGGGATTATGCGGATTGTCCCAACCCTTGTGATTGCCATTGTCGTGGCGGTCGTCGCTGTGATCGACGCGGGCATCGTGTTTTTCTGCGCCTTTGTGCTTGCCGTTGTCGTGGCGCTCATCCCGGTCGCGACGATCGTCGCGATCCTGCGGGGGTGCGGCGACCGCCAGCGTCCCAGCCAAAGCGACGTACAGTGAAACCATGATTAATTTGCGCATAGGTCTTCTCTCCAGAAATTGCGCCGTTGGGCGGCAGGTCTTGAGTTGGGCCACAAGTTTCAGTCGGGTCGACCGGGTGCCCACAACCATTGTGCCGCAATCAGTCCGCAAAGCATACGAAATCGCAAGCGCTGTTTTCGAAAGGACACCGCGCCGGAAGAAGCGGCAGCGGGACCGAGCGTGAACGCGCTTGCTTTAAGCAGAAATCTAAAAGCATCCAGACGGCAGCCTGTCCGTGGGGACAGGTAACCGTCTGGACCAACCGTCAGTTGACGGGTCACCGGGGTGCGGGCTGACACTATCCTTAAGCATGAGGAAAGGTCGGAGTCCTCGCATGAAGTACAAATGGATGTTCGCCGCGTGCACGGCATTCGTGCCCACGATTGTGTGTGGGCAGGGTCTGCAGGGAAAGGATTGCCGCACGCTGGCGGACGCGGGGAATTTTCTCGGGCCTGACGAAGTCATGGCAGACGGTCTAGTGTGCAAGATCGTGAAGCCTAAACCAGTTGCCTCGACGATAGAAACAACGAAAAAAGATTCTGACCCTCGTTCGAAGGTGGCGCTGCTGGGGATAGTGGATACGAAGTCCGAACCGCCTGACGCGAAGGCCGGCCCATTGCCCGCGGCCGCTACGCCAGGCGCATACACGAACCCTGCGCCGGGAGCGGCCGTTTCCGAGAGTAGTGCTGCCCCGCGGGATCCGACGTTCGGAGTGGAACAGGCTCCGAGTTTGGGGGATGTGGCGCGCGCCTACCAGAAGTCATCAAGGCGCCAGACGGCCAAGAAACCGGAAGAGCCAGCTGTCGCAGAAGCTCTTACGGCGACAACACCGAAAGTAAAGGGCCAGGCTCCGAGCGCGACCGCCGTGCCGAGTACGCCGGTTGTTCCGGCGCAAACAACAGATATTCCGGAGCGAACATCTGCGGTCATACCGGTAGCGGCGATGGATTCGAAAGTGGAAGCTACTCCCACTGCGCGAGCTTCTGCGGCGTCGGCCGCGGCTCAACCAGCCGCGAAAACTGCAGCAGTCGAAGCGAAACCCGCGCTCGAGGTGAAGCTCGAATCCGCACCGTCGGCACGCGCTTCAGAAGCTCTGGCCGTTCGAGAGGCGCAACTCACGCCGAAGACTGCGACAGTCGAAGCGCAACCGCCGCTCGAGGTGCAGCCCGAGTCCGCCCCAGCCGCGAACGCTTCAGCAGCGCCGGCCACGGCGGAAGCGCAACCGGCAACGAAAACGCCAGCGATGGAAGCGGAGCCTTCAGCAGAGGCGAAACCCGAACTCTCTCCAGAAGCGCCCCCGCCAGCCACCCCGGCAATGGACGCTTCTCAGCCGGAGATGAAAACGGGATCGTTTGACACGCAAGGGGGGCCTCGAAACGGCGAGAGACCGGAAGTCAGAGCAGCCATGCCCGAGCCCAAGGCAGAATCGAATTCGGAGCGCCCCCAAGAGGTTAAGCTCGGTGCGTTTGAACCGCCGCGGGAGACCGAGACAAAGCCGCAGGGGCCCGTTGATCCGTTCGGCGCGCTTCCCGAGGACGTAGCGATTCAAGAGCCGCGGCCCGGCTGCGCAAGAATCGTTTCGCTGGGGAGCATGGAAAATGAAAGGCTTGTCCTGGCCACTCCGGACTGGGCGATGAAGTGGCTTGAGAAGAATCAGAAGAGATTTCCGGGTGTATGTTTTGCCGATTCGCCTCTGACGGGCGTGTCGAATTTTTTGGTCGTATTTTTCACCGCAGCGCCGCCGGCCTCGCCAGCTGATGCGGCGGCCAAAACTACTGTTTCTGCCAGCACGGCTTCGGGATTGTCGGGCGGGACGTTCACGACAAGTTTCGGCTCCACCTGGCACTACACCCACGACAATGCCGCAACGACGACGGTCACCACCGCATGGACCGAGAGTGTTCCGCATAATCAGCAAGCCCAAACTCTCTATGCGACCGCCTACACCGAGCAGGGAATTCTCATATCTCAGCACTGGCCTGGGCCGCCCAAGGGCCATGAAAAAGAAACTCGCGCCAGCCGCGGACGCAAGAACGATACCGCGCCACCGGCAGTGCGCATCATGAGCGACTTGCTCGGCGAGATGATGACGGATCTCGCCGCACATTAGATCGTCCGCGGGGCCTACGGGCGCTGGCAATCTCCGATCGCATTGACCTTCCTGGGCACGTGATTCCTGATTCTTCCGCTCCAAGATTTTCCAGACGCTAGACAAGAAACGAAGTCCTGCTTTTCACCGATCGTCCTTGATGCAGCCCATTTGTTGAAGGCTGAAGCGAAACGACGGTATTCCCGGGCGCCCATTCGATCTTTCCTTTCAGACAATCCGCCTTATAATCGCGCTGACCCGGAGGCCCACATGTTGACGCGATTCGTTTGCATCGGCTTACTTTCCGCCAGCGCGGCTGTTCCACGGCCGGCGTTCGCCCAGCAAACTCCGCAGGAGAAAGAGAAAATTTTGTGGGAGAAGCTGGAGGCCACCATCGCTGACGTTGATCGCAACCTCGACGGCGTCCTGGGCGTGGCCATCCTCGACCTATCTACCGGGCAGAAATATTTGCTGCATGCGGATGAAGCAATGCCCACGGCGAGCTCCATTAAAATTGCGATTCTTGCGGAACTGTACCGCCAGGCGCAGCAGGGCAAGCTGAAGCTCGAAGACCTGTACACTCTGCAGCGCAGCGATATTGTTGGAGGCAGCGGGATTGCAGAGGCGCTCACACCGGGGGTCACGCGACTGACGATTCGCGATGTTGCCGCGTTGATGATTTCCGTGAGCGACAATTCGGCAACCAACATCATGATCGATCGCGTGGGCATGGAAAATGTGAACGAACTGCTCGATTCGCTTGGGCTGACGCACACACGTTTGCGCCGCAAGATGATGGATTTGAAAGCGGCGAGCCAGGGCCGAGAAAACATCGCCACGCCGCGCGAAATGATGGTGCTGCTCGAAGACCTTTACCGCGGAAAAGTGCTGAACAAGCAGTACCTGGAGGATTTTTTCAAGCTTCTCAGCATCCACAAAGAAAGCTACATACCTCGCGAATTGCCTGAAGATTTGAAGGTAGCCAACAAACCTGGCGAACTCGAAGGAGTGCGGAATGATTCCGGCATCGTCTTCACCGGCAACCGGCCGTACGCGATCAGCGTGATGACGACTTACTTGCGCCGCGAGCGCGACGGCGGAGACGCCATCATTCGCATCTCCAACGCCGCGTACCAGATGTTCAACCGACTGAGCCGCGCGTCCGAATTCGGCCGCGTGATTTCGCCGCACGACACGGCCAACCCATAAGTGAGCGCTTCACCCCCCGTCGCCGTGAGATCAAAACGTATCAGGCGGAAGCCGCTCTTGCGGCCGGCCGGGATCGCTTGGTTTCCCAGGTCTGGCGCATCTCTTCGCGCCGCGCTAGCACGTATTTCTTGGCTTCCTCGAAGTTCTTGTAGACCTTCGTGCCCTTGATCGTGTTGCACGGGCGGCAGCAGGCCACCAGGTTGCCGGGACCCTTCTTGCCCTTGTGAGCGCGAGGCACGACGAAATCAACGGACATGACCAGCGCGTTTTCAAAGCTGGCCTTTCCGTCCAATCCGCAATACTGGCAGCAGTATTGATCGCGTTCCAGGATTTTCAGGGCTTCAGCCTGGCTTACGGGCATATCCACTCTCGACAGGGTCATGATGTTGAATGGCAAGGAACACCTCCAAATCGGAAATCCTCTTGCATGGAGGGGATTTGCGACTTTCTTGTGCTGACCATACGGCAGGAATTTGCAGGTGTCAAGAGAGCGCTTTCCCGGAGGTACTTCTGCATTTGTTTAAGATTTGGACAGGGAACCTCAAACGGTCACGAAGCTAGTGAGAAAAAGGTCTTGCGTCGACAGTGGCTAGTTTTATGGAGCGACGATGTCTTTGAGTTTCGGCTTGACCTGGACGGCGGAGAGGCTGGAAGCGTCCCAGCCGCCTCCGAGAGCTTTGACGAGGAGGACGCTGGTCACGAGCCGCTGCCCCTGGATCACAGCCATTTCCTGCTCGTTGGTGAGCAGATTCTGCTGCGCGGTCACGACGTCCAAATAATTCACAAGACCGCCGGTATAGCGGTCGGTGGAAATCTCCAATGTTCGCCGCGCAGAGTCTACGGCTTGTTGCTGCGAGTGTTTGGCTTGATCGAGGACGGTCAGGCCGGTGACATCGTCCTGCACTTCGCGGAAGGCATTCAGAACCGTGTCGCGGTAGGAAGCCACGCTGGCGTCGTAGCCGGCTCTTGTGAATTGTACCTGGGCGCGGCGGGAGCCGCCGGTGAAAATACTTTCGGCGACGTTTGCGCCCACGGCCCAGAAGGTGCTTTGCACGTTCAGGAGCTTGGCGATGTCTGCGACTTGCCACCCGCCATTTCCAAAAAGATTCAACGAGGGATAATATGCGGCTTGTGCAATTCCGACTTGGGCGTTGGCCACGGCCATCTGGCGCTCCGCTTCGGCGATGTCCGGGCGGCGCTCAAGAAGATCGGAGGGCAATCCGGCATCGAGGGAAGGAGGTTCGGCGTTCAGTTCCTTGGTTGCGAGATGAAAATCCGGAGCGGGTTTTCCGACCAGGACAGCGATGGCGTCTTCAAATTGTTTTCTTTGTTGTTGAAGCAGGATCGCCTGGGTTCGCGTAGTGTTCAGCAAAGTCTCTTCTTCAGCGACGTCCAAGCCGGAAGCGACACCCCCCTTGTGCCGCGAATCCACCAGTTGCAAGCCTCTTTTCAGCGTCTCGACGGTGCGGTTCAAAATTCCCAACTCCGAGTCCAATTGCCGGAGCGTGAAGTAATCGCCCGCCAGTTCCGCGGTGATGACCAGGCGAACATTTTCGAGATCGGCGCCGGTGGCCTGGTAAGAGGCTTGCGCGGCTTCGATGCTGCGACGGCGCCGGCCGAAGAGATCGACTTCGTAACCAACGGTGAAGGGTAAAACGACGTTGGCTTGCGAGACCGGTGAATTCACCGGAAAGTTGCTGTTGGCAGGGCGATTGCCGGAGAGACGCTGGCGCTCCACGCTGGGAGAAGTGGATAGAGTGGGAAACTGAGTTGCGATTTGGACGGCCGCGGAAGCGCGGGCCTGCTCGAAACGCGCGGCCGCAACTTTGATGGTTTGGTTGGCGTCGAGAGATTGTTTTTCGAGTGCGCTCAGTTCGTCATCCTGAAAAACGCCCCACCACTCACCCTTCGCGACGCCATCCTTGGGTGCGCTCGCGCGCCAGGGCTCGGACACCTCCCATTGGGCTGGGACGGGCGCGGTGGCGCGCTGATATTTTGGCCCGACGGTACATCCGCTGACAAAGATGCAGGCGGCCAGCCCGAGAAGGGCGGGGAAATGCTGAGCGCGCATCATTATTGTCTTTTAGCTCCGGGTGAAGCGTTCGGAGCAGGTTGCGGCGGCGCGGGAGAGCCGGATTGAACCGCGGGAACAGTAGCCTTCAAGGCCGCTTCTTTGACGCGCACTTCTTGGCCTTCCTCCAGCGAATCCGCAGGATTCAGGACGATCGAGTCGCTAGCGTCCAGCCCCTGCAAAACTTCCAGCGTCGTTCCAAAGTCGCGGCCGATGGTCAGGGACTTGAGGTGTATTTTGTGGCCGGAATCCACGACGGCAGCACGGAGTCCTTCCGAGCGGAACAGCAATGCGTTAACCGGCACCTGGAGACGCGCACCGGTCACTTTTACCTGTAAGTGCACCTGCGCATATCCGCCCGGTAGCAGGGCGGAATTGTGATTCGGCACGTCCACTTCGGTCAGCAGCGTACGCGTGCCAGTGTCGATGGCCTCGGCTGTCCGCACCGCCCTGCCTTCGAATTTCTGGCCGGGAAATTGCGTGAGCTCGAGAAAGGCCCCGAGTCCGGCACGAATCGAGGGCGCATAGGTTTCCGGCACGCTCAGGTAAACGCGGATAGGATCGGTTTGCGACAGGAAGAACAGCTGCTGGGATGTGCCACCGTTGCCTGCGTTGACCAGCGTGCCGAGATCAACGTTGCGCCGGGTGATAACGCCGCTGAAGGGTGCATAAATGTGCTTAAAGGATTCCAAATCTTCCAGGCGGCGCACGTTGGCCTCCGAGGAATTCACCGTGGCTAGTTTGGCCTCCAGATCACCGACCGCGTTATCGACTTCCTGCTTGGAGACACCGTCGGTTTTGATGAGTTCCTGATAGCGAGTCGCGGTGATTTTGGAAAGATTAGCGTTCGCTTGGGCGGTGTTCAGATCCGCGCGCGCTTGAGACAGCTGCTGATCCACCTCGGGGGTGTCGATGTCGGCAAGCAATTCGCCCTGGGCGACACGACTGCCAATGTCGTGATACCACTTTTTCAAGTAGCCATTGGTGCGCGCGTAGATCGGCGATTCCACATACGCTTGCATCGTACCTGGCAGAACGAGATCTTCCTCAGCCGACTCCGTCGTGGCATGAATCACGGCCACCGTGGGGACTGCCAGCGTCTCCGTTTCCTTGGCGAGCGCCTGGTACTGCGCGCGGCGCTGGAACAGCGTCGCGGCGCCGAGAATGACCAGCCCAATCACCACAAGGAATAGAACCGCGAACAGCCGGCTACCCTTCTTGTGTGACTGCTCCTGATATTCGGATTCCATCTCAACTCCAGATTCCATCATCACGCAATTCCCACTTCACTTCCAGTTTAGAATCTCAAACGGACGCCGGTGACGGCGACTCGCCCCTCGCTGGTCGCCGTTCCCTGTGGCCGTGAATCATGGAAAAGACGCACGGCACAAAAAAGAGCGTGGCGAACGTAGCAAAAAGCAAACCGCCGATGACGGCGCGGCCAAGGGGAGCATTTTGTTCACCGCCTTCGCCGAGTCCTACGGCCATGGGCAGCATCCCGATAATCATCGCCATGGCAGTCATCAGCACCGGGCGGATGCGCACAAAGCCCGCCTCAATGGCAGCGTCGCGGGCGTTCTTGCCTTCCTCCATCTGCTCACGGGCGAAGGACACCATCAAGATGCTGTTCGCCGTGGCCACGCCCATGCACATGATGGCGCCCGTCAGCGAAGGCACATTTAAAGTGGTGCGTGTCAGCAGGAGCATCCAGCAGATGCCGGCCAGCGCGCCGGGCAGCGCCGTGATGATAATGAAGGGGTCGAGCCAGGACTGAAAATTGACGACGATCAGCAGATAGGCAAGAACGATGGCCCCCATCAAGCCGAAGCCAAGGCCGAGGAAAGAACTCTTCATCGTCTGGACCTGCCCGCGCGTGACGATGTGGCTGCCCCTCGGTAACTCCTTTTCAATGGCGTGGACGTCCTTCTCGACTTCATCGGCCACACCGCCCAAGTCACGGCCGTCCACCGCCGCGTAGACGTTGATCATCGGCTGCGTGGTGTAGTGGGATACTTCGGCGGGCCGCGCAACCGTTCGGGTCTGCACAAGATTTCCTAAGATCTGGGGCACCGCGCCGGGGGTGCTCCCGCTGATGGGAGTGTTCTGCAAAGCCTGGTAGGTCTCAACACGATACTGCGGCTCCTGAACGGCGACGGTGTACTCCACTCCATTCTTGGGGTCCAGCCAGAACGACGGACTTGTCTGAAAACTGGAGCTGAGGGAAACGAGCACGTTTTGCGCGACGTCGCGGGTCTGCATGCCCACGGATTGCGCGCGTGCCCGGTCGATTTCCATAAAGAGCGTGGGATTGTCAAAGGCCTGCTGAACGTGCACGTCCACGGCGCCGGGGATGTGCCGGAACTGGTTGGCGAGTTTTTCTCCAATCAGATAATTTCCGCGCTGGTTCATTCCCGTAACTTCCACGTCGATGGGCGCGGGCGTGCCGAAATTCAGAATTTGTGTCACGATGTCGGCGGGCTGGAAGAAGAACTGCACGCCCGGGAATCGTTGCGGAAGCTTTTCACGCAGATCGTTGATGTACGCCCCGGTGCTCTTGCTGCGTTCTGCTTTCAATTGCACAAGAATTTCCCCGTCGGAAGTTCCGATGGTGCCGGCGTTGCTGTAGGTCAGGTTGATGCCGCTATAAGGCAAACCGATATTGTCGAGGACCGTGGTGAGCTCGTCCTTCGGGATGGTTTCACGGATGACGCCATTCACCTGGTCGGCGATGCGGGCGGTCTCCTCGATGCGCAGGCCCGTGCGGGCGCGCATGTGCAAACGAATCTGGCCGGCGTCCACCTTCGGAAAGAAATCTCGGCCAAGAACAGACACGAGCATGACGGAACAAACACAGAAACCCAGAAAACATCCGGCGAAGAGCCGGGGCGAGTGCAGCGCGACCTGCAAGGCCTTGCGGTAGCCATCACGGAATTTTTCAAAGTTCCTTTCAAAACCCTGCTGATACCGGCGGAAGAACGCCATCTTTTCGCCGACGTGGTCTTCGGCGTGATACTCGTCTTCGGAACTCAATAGATACATGGCCAAGGTCGGAACGATCGTGCGCGACCACATGTAGGAGGCCAGCATGGCGAAGCTCACCGCTTCCGCGAGCGGCACGAATAGAAACTTGGCCACTCCCGACAGGAAAAACATGGGGATGAACACGATGCAGATACACAGCGTCGAAACAAAGGCCGGCACGGCGATCTGCTGCGCACCGTCGAGGATGGCCTGCACGGTTTCCTTGCCCATCGCCAGGTTGCGATTGATGTTTTCGATTTCGACGGTGGCGTCATCCACCAGGATACCGACAGCGAGCGCCAGGCCGCCGAGAGTCATGATGTTGATGGTTTGCCCGAGTGCACTGAGGCAGAGGATGCTCACGAGAATCGAGAGAGGAATGGAGATGGCAATGATCAGCGTGCTCTTCCAGTTTCCGAGGAAGAGCAAGATCATAATCGCGGTGAGACAGGCGGCGATGATGGCCTCGCGGATCACCCCTTGGATGGAGGCACGGACATAGAGCGACTGGTCGAAGAAAGTGGAGATGTGCAGACCTTCGGGGAGAGAGGATTTGGTGTATTCGAGCATCTGCTTCACGCGGTCGACGATGTCCAAGGTCGAAGCGGTGCCCGTTTTGTAGATGCTCATGAGCACGCCGCGCTGCCCGTTGGAGAGCACGATGTTGGTCTGCGGAGAGAAACCATCTCGAATGTGCGCGACATCTTTCATGTAGATCGTCGCCCCGTTGACCGTCTTCACCGGCAGATCGTTGAGCTCCTCGACGGTTTGCGGGCTGCCGTTCATCTCCACGTTAAATTCGAGGGGGCCAAGTTTCGCAGTTCCGGTCGGCAGGATCAGGTTTTGCGCATTCACGGCGTTGACGATGTCAACGGCGGATAGTCCCTTGGCTTGGAGGCTTTTCGAGTCAATGTCCACGCTGACGACGCGCTGCTTTCCGCCATAAGGGAAAGGCGTAGCGGCGCCCGGAACTGTCGCGAGTCCCGTGCGGATAAAATTGTTGCCGAAATCGAACAACTGCTGCTCGCTTAAGGTGTCGCTGGTCAGACCAACCTGGATCACCGGCACGGTCGAAGCCGAGTAGATGATGACCAGGGGCGGCGTAGTTCCCGGTGGGAGAAATCGCAAAAATGTTTGCGAGATGGCCGCGGTTTGGGCGAGCGCCGTCTGGATGTTGGCGCCCGTCTGGAAGTACACCTTAATGACCGCGATGCCAGGAAGCGATTGCGATTCAATGTGCTCGACGTCGTTCACTAGGGTGGTCAGGCCGCGCTCGACGTTCGTGGTGATGCGCTGCTCCATTTCCTGTGGCTCTAGGCCGTTGTAAGTCCAGACCAAGGAAATCACTGGGATATTGATGTCCGGGAAGATGTCCACGGGCGTGCGCATGAGCACGACAGGAGTAAGAAGGATGATGACGAGTGCCATCACTACAAAGGTGTATGGCCTCCTTAGAGCTAATCGGACAATCCACATATCGTCTTAATTCATTCCCCGAGGCGGCCGCAAAAACTGACTCTATCCTGACCTGTCAGCCCTCTTGTGCGCCCTTGCTATCTCTTAGATTCCCGGGAGCATTTCTTTGGGTACGCGGTCTGACGGGATGCCCGAATTCGGGAAGCCGTGAAGGCTCAATGGCACCCGATTTGGGAATCGATTGGAGAGTTTCCTGCTAGATCAACTAGCTCTCGCCCAAATGTAAGTCCTTCGCAGCGTACTCGTTAGGAATCTCGAGGCAAATTCGTTTGCTCCCCGTCTCGTCCATTGGATGCGGACATTCTGACATACGGCACGTCGGCATCTCCATCCAATTTGGACGGCTGGCCAGGGCTAAAGAGAAGCGGCTTTTCTTAGAACTTCTAACAAAGCCACGCTTTCAGTCCATGAAGTGCGACATAGCTTGCTGGTCAAGTGGTAGGATGCTTAGTCTATGAGTACCCCCTTGCTTCCCGACGCTTTGTGGAATCTGATTCAACCGTTGTTGCCGGCAGTACCACTTCGCCCCAAAGGTGGGAGACCCCGCTTGCCCGATCGTGCTTGTCTCACCGGCGTTCTGTTCGTCCTTCGCAGCGGGATACCCTGGGAGATGCTGCCTCAGGAACTGCGCTGTGGTTCGGGCATGACGTGCTGGCGGCGGTTGCGTGATTGGCAGGAGGCGGGAATTTGGCAATTAATCCACTTGGTGCTCCTGGATTGGCTGGCTCGGTCCAAGAGAATTGATTGGTCACGAACAGTTGTGGACGGCAGT
>DATKEV010000033.1:0-12900 GCA_035511855.1 Candidatus Udaeobacter sp. | reverse complement strand
TCTTCCGGCTCGACACCACCGACGTGACGGGAACTCCTGAGCATGCCGGCTGTCCCTGCGTTGGGGACCAACCCCTGATCGGGGCCGACGCCAATGGCTTCTACATCACCACCAACGAATTTCCCCTGTTTCATGCGGGATTCAATGGGGCACAAGTGTATGCCATGTCGAAAACTGCGCTGGCGGCGGGCGCGATGCCCACAGTAGTCCACTTCAGCGGGCTGAATTTTCTGCCGGGCTTGCCTTTCGTCTCGGTGCAGCCGGCAACTGTACCGCCGGGCGGTACGCAGGAGAGCGCTCAGGGTGGTACCGAGTATTTTCTGAGCTCCCTCGACTTTACGAGCACTCTGACCAACCAGATCGCGGCTTGGGCGCTCACCAATACCAGCTCACTGACTGCTGCGACACCGAACGTGCAGCTGGCGGTGGATGTGATTGACAGCGAGGTCTACGGGCAGCCCCCGCTTGCGCAGCAGATGGCGGGACCGGCACCGCTGTTGGACCTGCTCAACTCAGGATTTTTCGGGAAACTGAGGTTGGAGCATCTGGGACTGATTGCGAGCAATGACGACCGCATGAACCAGGTTGTATTTGCCAACGGCAATCTATGGGGTGGTGTAAACACCGTGGTCAAAACCCCAAACGGCCCCACGCGCTCCGGGATTGCCTACTTCATCGTGGCTCCTTCGTTGAGTACTGGGTCGCTCTCGGCCTCGATCGCTAATCAAGGCTACGTGTCTGTGAACCAGAACAGCGTCGTATTCCCCTCCATCGGCGTCAATACCTCCGGCAAGGGTGTGATGACGTTCACTCTGGTTGGCGGAAACTACTTCCCCAGCGCTGCCTATACGCCCATCGACGCGGTGAACGGAGCAGGCGCGGTACACGTTGCTGGTCCGGGAGCGGGTTCGCAGGATGGGTTCACGGAGTACCCGGCGTTTGGCGCACCGGTTGTCCCGCGCTGGGGCGACTATTCCGCTGCGGTGGCCGACGCTGACGGCTCTATCTGGTTGGCGGTCGAATACATCCCCGATGCTCCGCGAGATATTTTAGTCAACTGGGGGTCGTTCGTCATGCACGTGACGCCGTAATTTGCGGTAGTTTTCTGAGCGGTGGTGATCATGTCACCACCGCTCGTTTTTTCTGTGAAGAAAGCTTGCGGCAAGTGATCAGCGTTCTCAGAGCTAATTGCGTTTAAGAAGTAGAAATCCTGTTACTGTAAAACCACCCATAAAGGTAGTGCGATCGGTATAAAAGCAGCCGCCGCCGATCCCATCATTTCCGAGGGGAAAATTGGCTGGGGCGGAAGGATTCGAACCTTCACCGTCCTCATTAACAGTGAGGTGTCCTACCAGTTGGACCACGCCCCAGCGGCTGTCGCAGACCCTGACTCAGGTCGCAGGCATGCGGGTAGGCTGCGCCGAAAAAAGAGCAGCGAAGGATACCTCTAAGATATCACGACCGAACCCTTAGCGAATGCCCTGGTCAAAATTTAGTGAAAAAAATCTTTGAACTTCTCAATTCGCTCATGCATCACATGCCGTGGGGGTTGACGGATGCAGAAGGAGTGGAGAGCCCATGTCGGTGGCCATCTATTTGTATTCTCCTGTCTTTATGCATCTTTCCAGCTTGAAACCAACAAATGAAGGTCTTGTTCGAAGGTTTTGAAAGCGGCGCAAAGTTTGCTGAGAGGGTTCGAAGAACATCTTTCAAACAATAGGGGTAGAGGTTGCATTCCGAAATGTTTTGATGGACACTATCGCGTCAAGAATGACCCGGGTTTGCACTTCCCGGCAATCACGAGGAACGCCCTGACCGCAGCTCCTCCCGGGAGCGCTCCCCGCCAAAGTGCAGAACAGACATGGCGCAAATTTTTCATCGCAGCACAAACTTCATCTCCCGATTCAGTGTCTTTTCGGCGCTTTTCTTGATCGGGCTTGCAACTTTGGCGGTGCTGGCGGTGGCGCGGTCGCCTTACATGACGCGCCAGAACATCACGCGCGAACAACCCGTGCAATTCAGCCACAAGCATCACGTGGGAGATGACGGCATTGATTGCCGTTATTGTCATACCGGCGTGGAAACCTCCGCGGTGGCCGGAATTCCACCAACGAAAACCTGCATGAACTGTCATTCCGTGCTCTTCAACAACGCTGGATACCTTGAGCCGATCCGGGACAGCTTTCGCGACGATACATCGATCGAATGGGTGAAAATTCACCGGTTGGCCGATTTCGTTTATTTCAACCACAGCATTCATATCAATAAGGGGGTCGGCTGCTCCTCTTGCCATGGGCAGGTCAACCAGATGCCGCTGATTTTCCAGGCGAATACCCTGCTGATGCAATGGTGCCTGGATTGCCACCGGAATCCGGAAGCGGTCTTGCGCGAGAAGCCTGAAGATGTTTACGACATGGATTGGAAAGCGCCGGAGAATCAGGCGGAGATCGGAAAGAGACTTGCGGCGGAGCGAAATATTCGAACCACGGCCGAGCTGACGAGCTGCTCGACTTGTCATCGCTGATGGATCGTATGAGCGAGCGCGAACAACACGGGCACGAGCTCCAGCGTCACGAGCAGCTTGAAGAAGCGGCTTCGCGCGACGGTTCGCTGGACCTGGCTGCGGTCCGCACGAAGCTGCAATCGAAAACCGGCAAGCAGTATTGGCGCACGCTCGAAGAACTCGCCGAAGATCCACAGTTCGAAGAGTTGTTGCATCGCGAATTTCCGCGGCAGGCTCCCTCCGAGTGGGACGAATCGGTAGACCGTCGCGATTTCCTGAAGCTCATGGCGGCGTCGCTGGCTTTCGCTGGGCTTTCTGGCTGCGGCCGCGCTCCCGAACAGCACATCGTTCCTTACGTCAAGCAGCCGGACGGCATGGTCCTCGGCAAACCGCAGTTTTACGCCACGGCGATGCCGTTTGGCGCGGATGCGATTGGCCTTCTAGTGGAGAGTCATGAAGGCCGGCCCACAAAAATCGAAGGTAACCCGGACCATCCGTCGAGTCTCGGGGCCACCGATGCATTTGCTCAAGCTTCGATCTTAAATCTTTACGATCCGGACCGCGCGCAAACGGTCACAAATTACGGCGAGATTCACACCTGGGCGGCCTTCTTGGATAGCGCACAGTTGATTGCTGCTGAAACGAAGAGCACGAATGGAGCGGGTTTCCGCATCCTGACGGGCATCGTCACCTCGCCGACGCTGGCGGCGCAGATTCAATCTTTCCTGGCACTTTATCCGCAAGCCAAATGGCACCAATGGGAGCCCGCCGAAGGTGACGGGGCGCGCGACGGCAGCAGGCTCGCGTTTGGCAGTTACGTCAACACCGTTTATCGCCCGGAAAAGGCGGAGGTCATTCTTTCCCTCGACTCGGATTTTCTGGGTAGCGGCCCGGGACACACCCGATACGCGCGGGAATTTTCACGCCGCCGCAAACTGAACGGGCCGAACGACACGATGAACCGGCTTTATGTAGTCGAGCCGACGCCCAGCATAACGGGCGCGAGTGCGGATCATCGTTTGCCGCTTCGAGCTTCCGCCATAGAAGTGTTTACGCGCGCGCTGGCGGCCAAGCTCGGCCTTGGCGGTTCTGCGGCCGCGCCGGCAAGTTCGGAAAATTGGCTCGATGTCGTTGCCAAAGATCTCCAGAAACACAAGGGAGCTTCGTTGGTGGCCGCGGGAGAGCATCAGCCCGCGGAAGTGCACGCGCTCGCGCACGCCATCAACGCTTCGCTAGGAAACGTGGGAACCACCGTTTACTACACGGCGCCCGTGGAAGCGAATCCGGTCAATCATCTCGAATCGCTCCGCCAATTGTGTGACGACATTGACGCCAGGAAAGTCGAGACGCTTCTGATCCTTGGCGTGAACCCTGTTTACACGGCGCCGCACGATTTTGATTTCGCGTCGAAGATCAAGTTTGACCCATCCACAAAGCAAAAGAAGGTCAAGAACACGATCTGCGTCAGTTCGCACTTTGACGAGACGGCCGAGATTTGTGACTGGCACGTAGGCGAATCTCACTACCTGGAAACCTGGGGCGACGCTCGCGCTTTCGACGGCACCGTCACGGTCATTCAGCCGCTCATCGCACCGCTGTATCACACGCATTCCGCGCGCGAGGTGCTCGGCGCATTTACTGAGAAGCCCGGAGCGACGGATTACGATGTGCTGCGGGAACAGCTGAAGGCCGCTTATCCCTCCGCCGATTTCGAAAAGTTCTGGCGCAAAACCTTGAACGACGGGGTGCTATCAAACTCAGCGTCCGCGCCCATCAATGTCACGCTGAAGTTCAACCCCGCGAGCCTTCCTGCGGCGAAGACGAGTTCTGCTGATGAAACCGAGTTCCTCTTCCGGCCCGACCCCTGCGTCTACGATGGACGCTTCGCCAACAACGGCTGGCTGCAAGAACTTCCGAAGCCGGTCACGAAACTTACCTGGGATAATGCCGCATTGATCAGCCCCAAGACTGCGGAGAATCTGAAATTGGGGCACAACGTCGCCTGGCGCGGCGGCGAGCACGGCAAAGTTTATTCGAACGTGATCGATATTGCGCTTGCCGACAGCAAAGTTACTGCCGCCACGTGGATCGTTCCTGGCCAGGCCGATGGTGTTGTAGTACTTCCTCTCGGCTATGGCCGCAAACGAGCGGGCTACACCGGCACGAACAAAGGCTTCAACGCCTACGCCGTGCGAAGTTCCAGTGCGCTCTGGGCGGCCACGGCCTTGAGCAGCGTGATCAAGAAAACCGGGGAAGACTACCCGCTGGCCTGCACGCAGTATCACTTCAACATGGAAGGCCGTCAGATTCTCGAGACCGGCACGCTCGAGGAATACAAGAAGAATCCCGACTTCGCCCATGAACCCAGCGGAAATCCCCCGAAAGAGCTTTCGCTTTACACGGAATATTCATACCCCGGTTATGCCTGGGGAATGGCCATCGACTTGAACAGCTGCAACGGCTGCAACGCCTGCGTGGTGGCCTGCCAATCGGAAAACAATATCGCCGTGGTGGGCAAAGACCAGGTCATGCGCGGACGGGAAATGCACTGGATCCGCGTCGACCGCTATTACGAAAAAAACGTCAAATCAGCGACGAATGATCCTTCGAGCTACGACGCATCGCTGGACAATCCCCCGACCTTTTTCCAGCCCGTGCCGTGCCAGCAGTGCGAAAACGCACCCTGCGAGCAGGTCTGCCCCGTGGGCGCCACGGTGCACAGCTCTGAAGGCCTGAACGACATGGTCTACAACCGATGCGTCGGCACGCGCTACTGTTCGAACAACTGCCCCTACAAAGTTCGCCGGTTCAATTTCCTGCGTTTCCAGGATTGGGAGACGCCGCAATTGAAACTCTTGCGCAATCCGGAAGTGACCGTGCGCAGCCGCGGGGTGATGGAGAAGTGCACCTATTGCGTGCAGCGCATCAACACGGCGCGCATCGAGGCGGAAAAAGACAACCGCAAGATTCGCGACGGCGAGATCGTCACCGCTTGCGAAGCGGCCTGCCCGACCCAAGCCATCGTGTTCGGAAATGCAAATGATCCATCCAGCCGCGTGGCCAAGCTGAAAGCCCAGCAAAGGAATTACACCTTGCTCGGCGAATTGAATGCACGCCCGCGCACGACTTATCTTGCGGCGGTGCGCAATCCGAATCCGGAGCTGGAGAAGACATGAGCGTCGGGCAGCCGCCATTCGATTCTCCGGAAATTCGGCGCCTCACGCCGGTGCTGGGGCCGGGTCATACCTACGCCTCGGTCACGGACAAGATCAGCGCCATCGTTCTGACTCGTCCCACTTCTCTTGGCTGGTTCATCGGCTTCGCCATTGCCTTCAGCCTTACGGGCCTGCTGACCGTTGCGATCGGCTGGCTGTTCATCAAGGGCACGGGCATCTGGGGTATCAATATTCCCATCGGCTGGGGCTTTGCGATTGTCAATTTCGTCTGGTGGATCGGTATCGGCCACGCCGGCACGCTGATCTCGGCCATTCTTTTCCTGCTGAACCAGAAGTGGCGCACCTCCATCAACCGCTTTGCGGAAGCGATGACGCTCTTCGCCGTCGCCTGCGCGGGCATCTTTCCGCTCATTCACACCGGGCGCCCGTGGATGGCGTTTTACATGTTCCCGTACCCCAGCACCATGGGCATCTGGCCGCAGTTCCGAAGCCCGCTGATCTGGGACGTTTTTGCGGTTTCGACTTACGGCACCGTTTCGTTGATGTTCTGGTTTGTCGGTCTGATTCCCGATCTAGCCACGCTGCGCGACCGCGCCATTCAAAAACCGGCGAAGATTATTTATGGAATGCTGGCGATGGGGTGGCGCGGCTCCGCGCGGCACTGGCATCGCTACCAGTCGGCTTACCTTTTGCTAGCGGGCTTGGCAACGCCGCTCGTGCTCAGCGTACATTCGGTGATCAGCTTCGACTTTTCTGTCTCCATTGTTCCCGGCTGGCACACCACGATCTTTCCGCCGTATTTCGTGGCCGGAGCCATCTATTCCGGCTTTGCCATGGTCATTACCATCGCAATCCCTTTGCGTAAAGTGTATGGCCTCGAGGACTACATCACCATGCGCCATTTGGACAACATGGCGAAAGTCATGCTAGCTACTGGCCTTATCGTGGCTTACGGATACTTCTTCGAATTCTTCATGTCGGAGTACAGCGGCAACAGATTCGATGTTTTCCTCGTCCAGCAGCGCCTCCACGGCCCTTATGCTCCGTTCTACTACTCGCTGATTTTGTGCAACATCCTCACACCACAGCTGCTTTGGTTTTACAAGATCCGCCACAACGTCGCGGTCCTCTTCATCATGTCCATTGTCGTGAACATCGGCATGTGGCTCGAGCGGTTTGTCATCGTGGTCATCAGCCTGACGCGTGACTTCGTCCCGTCGGCCTGGGGCCGTTACAGCCCGACCTTCTGGGACTGGGCCACGTACATCGGCACCATCGGCATGTTCGTCACGCTGATTTTCCTGTTTGTCCGTGTGCTTCCCGCGATTTCCATTGCCGAGATGCGCGAGCTTGTGTCGGAGACGTCTGAGGAAAAAGAGTGATTCTGCAGCGGTCCCACATTTACGGTGTGATGGGGGAGTTTGAAACTCCGGAGAAGCTCATCCATGCCGTGGAGAAAGCGCGCGAAGCGGGCTATCGGCGGTTCGAGGCGTTCAGCCCGTTTCCCGTCGAAGGCCTTTCGGAGGCGATGGGGCTGAAGCGAAACCTTGTGCCGCTGATTACTCTGATCGGCGGTCTCACCGGCGGCATCGGCGGCTTCGGTTTTCAGTACTGGGTTGCGGCTATCACCTATCCCCTGAACATCGGCGGCCGCCCGTTCAATAGCTGGCCGGCTTTCATTCCCGTTACATTCGAGCTCACCATTCTCGGTGCTTCACTTGCTGCGGTTTTTGGCATGCTCGCCCTAAACGGACTGCCGCAGCCGCATCATCCGGTGTTCAACGTGCACCGCTTCTCGCATGCCTCCGCGGATCGTTTCTTTGTTTGCATCGAGTCGCGCGACCCGAAGTTTCAGCTTGCGGAGACGGCCCGGTTTCTCCAGGGCCTCGAAGCGCATCATGTTTCCGAGGTGTCCAATGACTAACACCTCGCGCCTCCTCATCGCCGCGTGCGCCACAGCCTCCATGGTCTTCGCTTCCGGCTGCCGATATCTCAAACAGGACATGGCCAACCAGCCGAAGAACCTGCCGCTTTCGCCTTCCGATTTTTTTGCCGATGGCCGTTCCGAGCGTCCAATCCTGGAGAACACTGTGGCGCACGGCTCGATCGCCGCCGACGAACTCTTCGTGCCGAAGGATTCGAACAATTTCCCGTTGAAGGTCGACCTTCGCCTGCTCAAGCGCGGGGAGGAACGCTACCGAATTTTTTGCTCTCCCTGCCACGGCTTGCAGGGCGACGGCAACGGACTCGTGGTCATGCGCGGTATGAAGCATCCGCCCACCTATCATCAGGACCGCCTCCGCCAGGCCCCTAACGGCTATTTTTACGACAACATTACCAACGGCTTCGGCGCCATGTACGGCTACTCGGCGCAGATTCCTCCCGCGGATCGCTGGGCCATCATTGCCTACGTGCGCGCCTTGCAACTCAGTCGCAATGCCATAGTTTCCGATCTGCCCGCGGAATTGCGGGAACGCCTGTCCTCGGCAGGAGCGAAAAAAGAATGACCGCACAGGACTACAAAGCGCCGGAGAGCGTCGGCCGCCTTCAACAGTCGGCGCTGGCCATCGGCGGCATCGCCCTGGTCCTCGCCGTCTTCGGTGCGGTGCGTTCACCGGAGCTGTTTTACCCGTCTTATCTAATGAGTTTCATGTTTATCCTGGGTCTGGCGCTTGGCTCCCTCGGCTTGGTCATGTTGCAGCATCTCACCAGCGGACACTGGGGCATCATCATCCGCCGCCCGCTCGAATCGGCCACGCGCACGCTGCCGCTGGTCGCCGTTTTCTTTCTTCCCATCGCCTTCATGGGCATGAAGTATTTGTATGGCGCGTGGCTCGACCCTGAAAAAGTGAAAGAGGAACCGCTCTCAAAGTTCCAGCAAGGATACCTGACGCACAACGGCTATCTGACACGCGCGGTGATCTACTTCGCGATTTGGCTTTTGCTGATGTTTATCTTCAACCGCTTGTCGAGGCAACAGGACGCGGCCCGCGAAGATCGCGCGTTGCGCCGTCGTCTGAATATGCTTGCCGGCCCGGGCATCATTGTCTATGTCTTTGCCATGAGCTTCGCCGCCATCGACTGGGTGATGTCTCTCTCGCCGCATTGGGCTTCGACGATCTACGGATTTCTGTTTGTGGTCGGCCAATTGATCTCTTCGATGTCGCTCATGATTGCGATCGTCGTGCTGCTGGCGCGCACTGAACCTTTCGCCAGCATCCTGCAGAAGCGTCATCTGCATGATTTGGGGAAATTGCTCCTAGCTTTCGTCATGCTTTGGGCCTACTTCGATTTTTCGCAGCTCCTGATCATCTGGTCCGGCAACCTGCCGGAAGAGATCAGCTACTATCGCACGCGGCTGTATGGCGAATGGGGCGTCGTTGCGGTGATCGTTCTGGTTTTCCACTTTTTTGTTCCGTTTTTCCTGTTGCTGTCACAGGACGTCAAGCGCAACGCCAAGCTCCTCCCCAAGATCGCCGTTTGGCTGATTTTTATGCGCCTCGTCGATCTCTTCTGGATGACGCGCCCGGAATTCACCTCTCGGGCCGCACCGACGTGGCTCGATATAGTCCTGCCCCTGGCGCTCGGCGGATTGTGGCTTGGCTTTTTCGCCTTCAATCTGAAGCAGCTGCCGCTACTCCCGGTCGGCGACCCGAAACTTGAGGAGGCCATCGAGCATCATGAGCACTGAGTCCCACAACGCGGGCCAGGAGCCGCGCCACGCCGACGTCTCCTTCGAGGGACGCGACATTAAGGCCAGCACCATCTATGGCTACCTCCTCGCTCTTGGTGCCGCGACGGCAGCTGCTCTGCTCATTTGCGTTTACATTCTGCGCTTCACCTCCAATTTTGCGGCATCTTCCGACACCCCTGCACCGCCCTCCCGCGAGGCTCATCCAAAGGAATTGCCGCCCGAGCCACGCCTTCAGGGTGTCCCCGGCCACATCACCGATCCACAACAGGATTTGCGGAACAAGTTAAAGGCCGACACCGAAGCGAACGAAAAGTTCGACTGGATCGACAGAACTTCCGGTATCGCTCAGATTCCCGTGAAAGACGCGATGAAGATCATCGCGGAGAAAGGTTTGCCTTCGGCCACCACGCCGGCGGCACAGAAAAAGTAAGTTGATGAAACGAACTATTTTTATCATCGGGACAGCGATATTGTTGCTGGCCTCCTGCGCTCTGCACGCGCAGACAGTACCCAGCAACGTCGGCCCCACGGCCGCGACCATGCCCTCCGCGTTGCAAAACGTGGGTTTCGAGCCGCCCCTCGACGGCCAGATACCGCTCGACCTGGCTTTCCGCGATGAAACCGGCCGCAGCATTCAGCTCCGCGAATACTTCGGGCAAAAACCTGTCGTTCTCGCCTTCGTTTATTACGGCTGTCCGATGCTCTGCAACCAGGTTCAGCAAGGCGTCGTCGGGACGCTGCGCATGCTTTCCTTTACTCCCGGGATCGATTATCAGGTGGTCTTTGTCAGTTTTGACCCGCGCGAGACACCGGACATGGCCGCGGAGAAAAAGCAAACGGCACTCGCCCACTTCAGGCGCCCCGGGACGGAATCGGGCTGGCATTTCTTAACCGGCACGCAGGAATCCATCGAAGCGGTGACCCATGCCGCCAATTTCCGCTACAACTTCTCCCCAAAAACGAATCTTTTCGCGCACGCCAGCGGCGTGATCGTGCTCACGCCCCAGGGTCGCATCTCGCGCTATTTTTACGGCGTGGAATACCCCGGCCGCGACATGCGCCTGGGTCTAGTGGAGGCCTCCACAGGAAAAATCGGCACCCCGATCGATCACGTGCTGCTGTTTTGTTACCAGTACGATCCCAGCGCCGCCACCTACAGTGCCGCGATTCTCAGGATCATCCGTTGGGCTGGGATCCTGACCGTCTTCTGTATCGTGGCGGGGATTCTGATTTCACGCCGCAGCGAAACGCTTGCGGCGGCCCGGAATTTGCGCCCGCCGCTTTCCAGCGGCGTGGAACGAGGAGCTCACTAAGCCGTGCAGTCGCAATTGCCATTGTATCCGGAGCAAGCGTCCAACTTCGCGCCGCACGTGGACGCACTGATGGTGTTCATCACCGCAGTTTGCCTGTTCTTTGCGGCCGCCATTACCACGGCGATTGTCGTTTTCTTCTTCAAGTATCACCGCAAAGCGCCGAATGCCGTTGGCATTCCCATCGATGAAGATTCGCGGCTCGAGGCGACGTGGATGATCGTTCCCCTAATCCTGGCCATGGCCATGTTCAGCTGGGGCGCCATCGTCTACGTGGACTACCGGCGCGCGCCGCAGGATACCCTCGACATTTACGTCATCGGCAAACAATGGATGTGGAAAGCGCAGCAGCCCAATGGCTTGAAAGAAATAAATGAATTGCATGTTCCGGTGGGCCGCAACATTCGCCTCATCATGGCCAGCGAGGACGTTATTCATGACTTTTTCGTTCCTGCGTTCCGCGTCAAAATGGACGTCGTCCCGGGCCATTACAACACCATGTGGTTCCGGCCGACCAAGCCTGGGCGCTATCATTTCTTCTGCTCCCAGTATTGCGGCACGAATCATGCTTTGATGGGCGGCTGGGTCACGGTGTTGGAGCCTTCGGACTACTCCGCGTGGCTCTCCGGCTCCTCCGGCGGAAACGCCAATCCTGTCGTGGCGGGCGAAAAGCTTTATGCGGAAAAGACCTGCAGCACTTGTCATATCGCCAATGGCACGGGCCGCGCTCCCTCGCTCAACGGCCTTTATGGCGCGCAAGTTCTCCTGGCGGATGGCTCGACCGTCGCCGCCGACGAGACTTACATCCGGGAATCGATTCTGCAACCCAACGCGAAAATTGTGGCCGGGTATCTGCCGCTGATGCCCAGCTTCCAGGGACAGCTCACCGAGGAGCAGATTCTCGCTCTCACCGCTTATATCAAGTCTTTGCAGTCGCAGCCGGTTCCCGCGAAGGGCTCCGGCATTGCGCCGCCCACGGGGAAGAGATAAGTCATGAGCAACACGCCGCCAACGCCAGACCACGAATTGCCGCGCACGCATTATTTGAACGCCACCTACGGCTCCGGCATCCGTTCGTGGCTGCTGACCACCGATCACAAGCGCATCGCCTTGCTGTATCTCGGCTCGGTCACTGTTTTCTTCTTCATCGGCGGCGTCTTCGCCACGATGATTCGCATCCATCTTTTGACCCCCGGCGGAGCGCTGGTCACGCCGGAGACTTACAACAAGCTCTTCACCATGCACGGCGTGGCGATGATTTTCTTCTTCCTGATCCCCTCGATCCCCGCGGTCTTCGGGAATTTCCTGATTCCCCTCATGATTGGCGCGAAGGATCTGGCTTTCCCGAAGATCAATCTGTTGAGCTGGTACATCTACGTTATCGGAGGCTGCTTCGTTCTGTATTCCTTCAGCACGGGCGGGTTGGACACCGGCTGGACGTTTTACACGCCGCTCAGCAGCGTTTACTCGAATTCCGCGGTGACTCCAGCGGTCATCGGTATCTTCATCAATGGGTTCTCCTCGATTCTGACGGGCCTCAACTTCATCGTCACCATTCACACCATGCGCGCCCCGGGAATGATTTGGTTCCGCCTGCCGCTCTTCGTCTGGGCCCATTACGCCACCAGCCTGATTATGGTTCTCGGCACCCCGGTGATCGCCATCACCCTCCTGCTGGTGGGCCTCGAACGCATGTTCCACCTTGGCTTCTTCAATCCGGCCATGGGCGGCGACCCCATCCTGTTCCAGCATCTTTTCTGGTTTTACTCCCATCCCGCCGTGTACATCATGGTTCTTCCCGCGATGGGCGTAGTCAGCGAAATCATCCCCACGTTCGCGCGTAAACCCATCTTCGGATACTCCTTCATTGCGGGATCAAGTATCGCCATCGCGGTCATCGGCTTCTTGGTTTGGGCTCACCATATGTTCGTTACCGGCGAGTCTACCTACGCCGCGCTGGCTTTCTCATTCCTCAGCTATCTCGTCGCTATCCCTTCGGCCGTGAAAGTTTTTAACTGGACCTCCACGCTATACAAGGGATCTATTTCCTGGGATACCCCCATGCTGTACGGCCTTGGTTTCATTGGTCTTTTCCTCATCGGCGGTCTCACCGGCCTGTTCCTTGCCTGCCTCGGCTTGGACATTCACCTCCACGACAGCTATTTCGTTATCGCCCACTTCCACTACATCATGGTCGGCGGCGCAGTTATGGGCTAC
>DATKEV010000032.1:0-40839 GCA_035511855.1 Candidatus Udaeobacter sp. | reverse complement strand
GTGCAACGGCACGTTGATTCCATCCGTGCCGGCCGGCGCTTCGAGGAGCTTGGCGAATACGAAACTGGCGAAGGACTGCCGAGGACGCTGCTCGGACCGCAGATGCAGCCCAGCGATCCGCATCGCGAGCGCTACGTCGCTTCTTTCACCCGGGCATTGCAGACGGCGCTCGAACGCCTCGAACCGCAGGAAAAGGAGAGGCTCCGCCTCTATTACGCCGAGGAAAAAACGCTTGCGGAGATCGGACGGCTGCTCGGGGAGCATGAATCTAGCGTTTCGCGTCATCTGGACCACGCGCGGCGCAATTTACGGCATGCGGTGGAAGATATTCTTCAACGCGGTATCGGATCGACGAACGGTTCCGTGGTTCAGCCCGGACTGAGCGATGCGGAAATCGCTCTCTGTTTCGAATACTGCTCGGAGGACAACCCCATCGATTTGGAGAAATTGCTGCCGCGTTCAAAATCGCCGGGCCCGGCAGCCGGAAAGCGGACGCCTTGACCGCGCGGTGCAAGAAAGCTGTGGAGTTTCGTTCTAAGGATGGAGAAGCCTATGGCGCCTGACGAACGCGATCGGAGATTTGACAAAGCCCTTGCGCGCCATCTGCGCTCCGCGGCGCCTGCGCGCGAAGCCGCGGGATTGCCCGCAGTCCCCGCTTCGCAGGGAGGCTCTTGTCCGGACTCGGAAACACTGGCGGCTTATCACGAGCGGTCTTTGCTTCCGGAAGAATTGAATTCCTGCAAAGAACATATCGTGGGCTGCGCTAATTGCCAGAATATTCTCGCGCAACTCGAAGCCACGGACGAGATTTCATTGCAGGCCGCTGAGCGGGAGGAAATCGTTGCGAAGGGATCCGAGCCGGCGATCGCTGCCCGAAACGTTGAGGCCTTCCCCGCAGCGCCTGCATCCGGCCAAAGCCAGCGTGCAGCCGGAGCGGCGCCCCCCAGGAAGTCACGCCGGGCTCTTCTTTTGAGAGGTGCGCGCTGGCAGTGGCTCGCTCCCGCGGGAGCAATCGCCGCCGGATTACTTGTTTGGATCGCGCTCCACGAAAACCAGCCGCTAGCTCTTCCAAGCTTGAAGGCAGTCCAGGTGGCGACGAACCAGGCGCCCCCGCCCCCTCCGCCCACACCGTCGGTTTCGACAGCGATGCCAGAGGTTTCTCCATCGGCGAAGGCCGCCCTCAAGAAGCCCCAATCCGCAGCCGATGAATTTGCCGGCGAGAATACCCGGAGCGCATCCGAAGCCATGACATCGCGTGAGAAGCTGGAGTCGCTAGCGCGGGTTTCTCCTTCGAAACCATTGGCCGATAAAGAGAGCGGCTTGCGAAAGGATGCCGGGCGTAGTTCTTCCGTTGATTTGCTTCGTGCCCAAGAACCGTTGGATCGCGACGCCAAGACCGCGACAGGCGCAATACAAGAAAATGCTGAAGTGCAATTACAAACACAAGCCACGAATGTTCAATCTCAGAATCAATTAAATCTCAACTCTCCCAAGGTACCGGGTCCCGCTCCACTCGGCCAGATGGAAACGAAGAAAATGAAGGCTGCATCTGCTGCGCCTGCGGCTCCTCCGCCTCCCACGCAGCCAGCGGCAGTTGACGGCGTTGCATCCAGCTATAACAGCTCCGCTTCCTTGGAAGTCGCACGGGAGATTTCCAATCCGCGTTTGATCTCGCCGCCGGGCTCGAGTTTCCTCTGGCGCGCGGGCCGTAGTGGCCTCATCGAACACTCTAAAAATGGCGGCTCCTCCTGGTCCCGCCAGAGCAGCGGCGTGCTCACCGATTTGCTGACCGGCTCTGCGCCCTCGGACAAAGTCTGCTGGATCGTGGGCCGTGTCGGAGCCATTCTTCTGACCACCGATGGCGGCGCGCATTGGACGTTGATTTCTTCTCCACTGTCGGAGGATCTTGGCGGGATTCACGCCACCGATGAGCGCCACGCCACGATTTGGAACGCCCGCAATACCAAGAATTTCGAAACCAGCGATGGTGGTCTGACCTGGAAGCCCGTCCCGAATCCATGATGCGGAGGGCCCCAGCCCGAATCATCCGCTGCAAGAAATTCCCTGCGCATCGTTCTAAGAGAGAAAGCAAATCCAGATCGAGGTGAAATTGATGAGGATCCCCGCGAGTAAGGTTAAAATTCGAGCGTTGTGGATAATCACTGCCGTTGTGATGGTCGCCGCCGGCGCCACAATGATTTATCCTGCGGCCCGCGCCAACAAGGTCTATGCCTCACAAGAGAAGGAGGCCGCCCGCCCCACCGCTAGCGATCAATCTACGAGCCTGAGCGATCAGACCGACCTGAACGTCACCGTTTACAACTCCAACATCGCCTTGGTGCGCGACGTTCGGCAGCTCACGCTCCCCAGCGGCGCGTTTCGCCTGAAATTCATGGACATCGCCGCCACCGTCAATCCCGCGACGGTTCATTTCCGTTCCCTGAACGATCCGGAAAAACTCGGCGTCATCGAACAGAACTACGAATACGACCTCCTCGAGCCCGCGAAACTCCTGCACAAGTACGTCGGCAAGGAAGTCACGCTGGTGCGCTCGTATCAAGAGAACAATTCGACGAAACGCGAAGAGATCAAAGCGACCCTGCTTTCCGATAACAACGGCCCCGTCTGGAAGATCGGCAACGACATCGTCACCGGAATGTTTGCCGAGAGTTATCGCTTCCCGGAAGTCCCCGCGAATCTTTACGACCGTCCGACGCTCTTAATGTCTCTCGAAAACTCCGGCGCAAGAAAACAGCAGATCGAAGCGTCCTATCTCGCGGGCAATTTGTCCTGGAATGCCGATTACGTTCTTACTGTCGCCCGCGACGACAAGAATGCGGACCTGGATGGCTGGGTCACCGTGGTCAACAACAGCGGCACCGCGTTTCACAATGCGCGGCTCCAGCTCGTCGCCGGTGAACTAAACCGCGTAGCGGAGGGCGGCCTCAGGACAAGGATGGACGCAAACGCGGCTGTGCCCATGGCTAAAGCCGCTCAGCAGTTCCAGCAGGAAGCCTTCAGCGAATACCACCTCTACTCCCTCGGCCGCAAGACCTCCGTCGAGGACAAAGAAACCAAGCAGATCAGCCTCCTCCAGGGCTCCGGGGTTCCCGTCGAGAAAATTCTCATGGTCAACGGACAAAACTACTACTACCACAACCAGCAGACTCCCGGCGCGCCCCTGAAAGATCCCGTCATGGTCTATTACAAATTCAGAAATGAAGAGAAAAACGGCCTGGGGATTCCGCTGCCCGGGGGCAACGTGCGCGTCTACCAGAAGGATTCCAAGGGCGGCATACTCTTTGCCGGGGAGGACCGCATCGATCACACGCCCAAAGATGAAGACATCAACATCCACATCGGCAACGCCTTTGACGTGGTCGCCGAGCACAAACAAACCGACTACAAACGCATCGACAAGAACACCTGGGAAATGGAGTTTGAAGTCACGCTGCGCAATCACAAAGACTCTGCCATCACCGTCGAGGTGAACGAACCCATCGGTGGTTCTTGGGAAATGCTTTCTTCCTCCTACAAGTACACGAAGACCGCAGCCTTCGCGGCGCAGTTCAACGTGCCGGTCGCGAAGGACGGAAGGTCCGTGCTGACATACCGTATCCGCGCGAGCTGGTAACACAACAGGTCGACCCAAAGATTTTCCTCGACTGGACCCACCTTCGTGCGGTAATGCTTTCAGCAACCGAAATCGCATTCTTATAGAATCAATCACTTACGAATTGCAATTTTCGCAACTCCTTTGTTTTGATAGTTCATGCATTTAATGGGGGTGGGGGGTACCCCTGAATTTCTTGCTACTTGTTTTCCGCCACGAAGATCATTTCGGGAGAATCATCGCCGATCGGCGTTCGATCGAAATTTCCGTATAGGGCCTTCGTCTTGAATCCCGAGCGCGCCAGCAGGTGCTCGACCTCATAGCGGAAAAAATACCGCAAGGGCCACGCGAAGACGAGCCGCTCTTTGCGTCCGTTCGGGTGCACCACGGTATAGATCATTTCCACATCATTGATTTGCTCGGCGCGGTGAAAGGCTGCCACCCTCTCGCTGACTTTCACCTGTCGTCCATCCGCGGTTTTGTATTCCGTGACGAGCGCTTCCCGCATATGTATGGGGTCGTGGATGCGCTCGGCATCGGTTTGGAACACGTCCAGAACCAGCTTGCCTCCCGGAGCAAGATGCTTCCGCACGCAGCCCAGGCAATCGATTTGCTGCTGTGCCTCCAAAAGGTGCTGAAACGGCCGGAAGGGGATGATGATCAGGCGAAACTTCTCGCCAAGATCGAAACGCGTCATGTCGCCCTGGACCAGGTGCACGCGCTCGCGCGCTTCCACAAGAAGTCGCGCGCGTTTTTTCACTGCGCGCTCCAGCATGCGCTCGGAGAGATCCAGCCCGGTGATGCGCTTGCCCGCTTCCGCCAGCTCCATGGTGATCCGCCCTGTGCCGCATCCCAATTCGAGGATCGGATCGCCGTACTCTCGCGCTGCGTTGCAGTAAAACATAACGTCCTGGAGCCGCCCCTTTACGATGGGCGACTCGTCGTAATAATCCGCGATGAACGAATCGTATAATGCGGAACTCATCCGTCTTTCCGCGCTCTACTGTAAGTGTTCACGTAGCGTATTTGTTGCCCTAGGTCCTTCCGCCAGTCACGAATCACCGACTATGGCGTCCGCCTCGATCTCCACCAGCATCTCCGGAGAAATCAGCTTGCTCACTTCCACCATGCTGGTCGCCGGGCGAATCTCGCCGAAGAATTCTCCGTGCGCGCGGCCTATTTTTTCCCATTCGGCGATGTTGGTCACGTAGATGCGCGTGCGCACGACGTCCTTCAAGCTCGCGCCGGCCTTGCTGAGAGCGGCCTCGATATTCTTGATCGTCTGTATCGTTTGCGCCCGCACATCACCGACGCCGACAATCTTGCCGTCCGGCCCCGTCGCCGTCGTGCCTGAGACGGTAACCGTGTTGCCGGTCTTGACCGCCCGCGAGTAGCCGACAATCGGCTCCCACGGCGCACCGCTCGAAATGTTTTGACGTGGCATGGTCTGATCCCCCGGTTGGAACTCTCCGACAGCATAATCTACTCTCTCTGGCTTCGGATGTATCAAAATGACTGGTGCGGGTGGACATCGGGAGCCGTTGGGATGATGCTACACTGAAGCAAATTCGAAAAAGAAATCGAGACGACAGATGAAGTGCAACAACATCCTCGAAGCGGTCGGGCACACGCCATTGATTCGGCTGAACCGCATCAATAAGGGGCTGAAGCCGCAAATTTACGTCAAAGCGGAATTTACCAACCCCGGCGGGTCGGTCAAGGACCGCATCGGTATCAGCATGATTGACGAGGCGGAGAAGAAAGGCCTGCTGAGGCCCGGCGGCACGCTCATCGAGGGCACTTCCGGGAACACCGGCATGGGCCTGGCGCTGGTCGCGGCGGTGCGCGGCTACAAGTGCGTTTTCACCACGACCGACAAACAGTCCAAGGAAAAAGTGGATCTTTTGAAAGCGCTTGGCGCCGAAGTGATTGTTTGCCCGACGGCCGTCGAGCCGGAGGATCCTCGCAGTTATTACTCCGTGGCGAAAAAGCTGGCGCGCGAAATTCCGAATTCTTACTACCCGAACCAGTACGACAACCCCATGAATCCGGAGGCCCACTATCTCAGCACGGGCCCGGAAATCTGGGAAGACAGCGAAGGGAAGATCACGCATTTCGTTTGCGGCATGGGTACGGGCGGAACGATCAGCGGCGTGGGAAAATATCTGAAAGAAAAAAATCCCAGCGTCAAAATCGTTGGCGTCGATCCCTACGGATCGCTGTACTACGATTTTGTAAAAACCGGGGAGACCATCAAGGCGAAAACGTACGTTGTGGAAGGCATCGGCGAGGATTTTTTCCCGACGACGATGAATCTGAAAATCCTGGACGACATCATCCAGGTCAATGACGAGGAATGTTTCGTCGTCGCGCGGCGCCTCGCAAAGCTCGAGGGCCTGTTTACCGGCGGCTCCGGCGGCGGGTGCATCTCCGGGGCCTTGCGGCTGGCAAAAAATCTGGAGACCGGTGATTTCGTCGTGGCGCTATTGCCGGATACGGGCATGCGCTACTTGAGCAAGGTGTATAACGACGAATGGATGCGGGAGCGCGGCTATGTGGACGCGGCCACGGCCTTGACCGCGGCGGAAGTGGTCAACGCCAAACATGCCACCGGCAAGGTGCGCGACCTGGTCATCGCCCGTCCGCACCAGACCGTTTTTCACGCCCTGAAGACCATGCAGGAACAGGACATCTCGCAGATTCCTGTTTTCGAGGAAAACATTCCGATCGGCACCATCTATGAAGATCAGATCCTGAATCTCGCGTTGCAAGGCCGCGATCTGCGCAAACTTGTGGTGCGCGAAGTGATGAGCAACCCGCTGCCGCAGGTGCCGAAGACCGCGCCGGTCGAGCGCGTCACGCACATCCTCAGCCACGAAAATCCGGCGGTGTTCGTGGAGATGGGCAACGGCCACTTTGAAATTCTCACCAAGTACGACCTCATGAGCACCGTTGCGAGCCTCATGGAACAAAAACGCTGAGCGTCCCCCGTGGTACATTTTCTGCCGACAGGAAAAACGAACTGTGAAGATTTATGACTTCAATGAGCGGCTGAAGGACGCGATGCTCATCGCTGATGGTGCGATGGGCTCGATGCTCCATGAAACCGTTGGCTCGCAGCGCTGTTTTGACGAGTTGAACGCGACGGAGCCGGAAGCGGTTTTCCGCGTGCATCAGGCGTACATCGAAGCGGGCGCGCAGATTATTGAAACAAATACTTTCGGCGCCAACCGCTTCAAACTGGCGCCCCTGGGGCTAGCCGAGGAAGTCCAGCGCCTCAACAGCCGCGGCGTGAAAATTGCCCGCGAGGCCCGCGAATCGGCCGCGCGGGAAGTGCTCATCGCCGGCTCCATCGGCCCGCTGGGACTCGGCGTGCAGTCGCGCCATCCCTCCGACGAGGAAATTTTAGATATTTTTCATGAGCAGGCGCTCGCGCTCGAGGAACGCGGGGTCGATTTCTACATCCTCGAAACGTTTTCCTACATCGAGGAGTTGCTACTGGCGATTGATGCCATTCGTTCTTTCAGCGGATTGCCGATCGTGGCGCAACTTACCTACGCGGAAGAAGGCACCACGTACGGCGATGTCCGGCCCGCCGATGCCGCGGCGCAATTGAAAAACAAAAATGTGCAGGTGATTGGTGCGAACTGCACGCTTGGTCCGCAGGCGCTCTTGCCGATTCTTCAGGAGCTTGCGGCGGTCGATGATCTTCGCGTGAGCGGCATGCCCAACGCCGGTTTTCCCAAGCGCGAAGGTGACCGCATCGTTTATCCGAAATCCTCTCCGGAATATTTCGCATTGTTTGCACGCGAGGCGGCGGCCCTCGGCGTGCGCATTCTCGGCGGCTGCTGCGGCACAACCCCCGCTCACATTCACGCCATGGCCGAGGCGGTCAAATCGCTGCGCCCCGCAAGAACGCACCCTGCCGGACATGCCGTCGAAGTGATCTCAAAGCCCGCGCCACTGACACAGCGTGATCCGGAAAGCAAGTTCTGGAAGAAACTTCAGAAGAAAGAGTTTTCGGTGTGCGTGGAGATCGATCCGCCGAAAGGCCTGTCGCTCGACCGCATTTTCGAGCAAGTCGACAAAGTGATGGTGTCGAAGAAGGTGGACGCCATCGACATCAACAGCGGGGCCATGGCCCGCGTGGGCATGGACGCGCTCATCGTTGCTGGCGCTCTCGAAGCTCGCGGCGTCGAGACCGTTCCGCACCTCACCACGCGCGACCAAAACATTATCGGTCTGCAGGCCGCGCTTCTCGGCGCCTGGACCGTCGGCGGCGTTCGAAACGTTCTGGCTATCACCGGCGATCCGCCATCCGTCGGCGATTACCCGGAAACCAGCGGCGTCTACGAAGTGGATTCTGTCGGGCTCGTCAAAGTTCTGCACCGGTTGAATCAAGGTACGGACTGGGCGGGAAAAACTTTGGGTGGCGCGACGAATTTTACGATTGGCGTGGCGGTCAATCCCGTCACCGACGATCTCGAAAACGAAATCGAGCGTTTTCATGCGAAAGTCGAAGCCGGCGCGCACTTCGCCATGACCCAGCCGCTCTTTGACCCCGAGCACTGGCACGCCTTCCTGAAAAAGCTCGGCGGCAAACCTGCAATTCCCGTGCTCATTGGCATCTGGCCGCTCAACAGTTACAAGCAGGCACTTCGTCTGAACAACGAAGTGCCCGGCATCGTCATCCCCGCGCCTTTGCTGAAATCCATGGAATCAGCAGGAGCTGCCGCACGCGACCGCGGTTTCGAAGTTGCACGAGACATGCTGGCCTGGGCGCGCACCGAGCTTGCCGGCGCGTATTTGATTCCTCCGTTCAAACGCTATGAGGAGATCCTGGAGATTCTGTAGCTCAGGCTTTTAGGCCAGAGGATTTTTCTTGATCTCACGCGACGCCGGAAGGAGGCCGATTGCCGCGCTCAACGCGATTTTCTCGGGCGTTACTCCCTGCCGCAGCAGATCAAGATGAAAAAATCCTTCTCATGTTTCTTCGATCGACCGAGTTTCTGCAGGGATTTCCCTTTCGAAACCCCAAGAAGGTTGGTTACTCAATTCTGGGCGGGTACGAAGCTGGTGTGATCGTGAATGATCTTCCAGCCGTCAGGGAAGCGCTGCCAGACAAGCGAAAACACGCCGCCGATATCGTCTTTCTCGCGTTTCAAATGCCAACGTCCTAGCACCAGCGCGCCGTCCGGCACCAGAAAGCGGAATTCCAATTCCGAAAAATCGAGCTGCCCCATGGAGGAGCGATCCGGATAGTTCTTCTTGTAACGCGCGAGAACCCCGTCCCAGCCGCGCGATACGCCGCTCGTCCCGGAAAAAGTCAGTTCCGGCGAATGCCAATAGCCCACCAAAAAGGCTTCCACATCGCCGCGGTTCCACGCCGCTTGCTGCGCGTTGAGGACTGCGGTGATGGCTTCCCGGTCTGTGCTTCGCTCGCCGTTCGAGTCCGCTCGAAGCATGTCGATTCCCGTCAGAAAGCAAAGTGCGCCCAGGGCGCAAAAGCATGAAACCGAGCGAAAAATCTTCCGCATCGCCACCCTCCTTCGCAATACATTGAGAATTCAGAGGATAGTTGAGAGGGAGCAGCCCGGCAAGACCTTGTTTTCTCGCCTTGTTTTTTCGCCGGCGCTGCCACGGGGCTTTTTTTGCAGCCAAGGGCCACACCCGCGGGGACCAGTCCCGTGGTACTAGAGAGCTATTGGTGCGTTACGGCATTCACGGCACACTGCGAATAGAGGCTCGGGGATGTTCGCCGCCATGCTATTTTCGATCTCGATTGTGGCCCTGACGCAGTTCGCCTTGTACTACTGGCGAGCAGTTCTGGCAGGGGTTGCCGCCCAGCCCGTCTCGGAGCGGGTGCTGGCGGCTGCGCGCGTCGAGAATGGACGCCTGACCTCGAAGCATTTCCCGACCCTTGCGGGCCTTCACGATCTGACCCCCAATCTCTATCGGCACCGCGGTGGTCTGGGCCTTGTTCGTGTTTACCACCGCTTTGTGGAAGTTCTGGACACGCTGGCCGGCGCGAAGCTGCCCGCCTTGGCGGCCTGGAGCGACCGCGAACGCCTCATCTGCGCCCGCTACGCCGCGGTGCTGGTGGACCAGCGCCTCCAGGCTAATCTGGAGCTGGTCGCCTCGCTGCGCTCCTGCTGAAGCATCCACTCGCGCTCTTCCCATCTAAGCGAGGCATTTCCGGGCGCCTTTGAGATTTCGGATTGCTCCCCCGTAATGTGGATTTCATCAAAGCAAGTTCGATGGGCCAGACTCGTTTCGCTCTATGCCATTCTGTAAATCCCTGATTTCGTATGGAGGAAACCTAAACTCTCCATATCTTTGCGAAAGTTAGGTGAAATTGTTGCGTCCGCGAATCTGCTAGATCTTCATAACTCTTTCATACGTAGCTCTTTACGGCTGCCATTCGGCCTGCTCGGCACCTACGACGGGGATGGAAGTTTCCGTGCACTCCTCCTTTATCAGACCAAACATTATCTCAGCCGAAACAACTCCGGCCAGCTTGGGCCTAGCCCTAGCCGGCAAAAACAGGGATCCAGGGAATGAATTTTGAAGGGGGAGATTTCATGAAGCTTCGCAATTTTTTGACTGGCGTGTTGGCCCTGGCTGTGGGGGCCTCATTGATCATTGCGGGCAGCGCGGTTGCGCAAACGAGCAATGGAACGATTGTGGGTACGGTCACCGACAGGGCCGGCGGCGTGATTGTGGGCGCAACGGTAAAAGTGACCAGCATCGATCGCGGGGGCGAAGCACGTACAGCCACTACCGACTCTTCCGGAACGTATCGTCTCGCCACGCTTCAACCAGGAAAATACAAAGCAACGATCGAGGCACCGAGCTTCGCGGCCACGGTAATCAACGACCTCGAAGTGCGCGCATCGCTGGAAACCACGGCCAGCGCTGTTCTGGAGATTAGCTCTTCTGCGGCTACTATCACCGTTGAGGCAAACGCAGGGCAGGAGTTGCAGACGCAGTCGGGCGAGATCAGCGGGAATCTTGCCACTGCTGAGATGGAAAGCCTGCCTTACCTATCCGGCAACCCTCTTGAGCTGCTTCTCACCGAGCCTGGCATTCAGGCATCCAGCAGCCGCGACGCCTTCACCAGCAACGGAATCGGGTTTTCAGCCAATGGCGCTCGGCCCCGCGGCAACAATTTCCTGCTCGACGGGCAGGACAACAACGACGCTCAGATCACCGGTCAAGCGGTGCAAACCGCCAACCACGAAGCCATCGGTGAAGTGACTGTTATTCTGAACTCTTCCAGCGCGGAATTCGGCCGCGGCGGCGGCGCCATCGCCAACGAAGTCTACAAGGGCGGCACCAACAATTGGCACGGCTCCGGTTGGGACATCATTCAACCCTCAGCGCTCTCCGCGATTGACGCTGGGTTCGCCTTTTTTGGCGGGACCAGGCAGCCGGTGCAAATTACCAATACTTTCGGCTTCTCGCTTGGCGGCCCCATCAAAAAAGACAAATTGTTTTTCTTCGCCACGCCGCAATGGAGCCGGTTCCGGGCCAATGCCGGGGCGTTTACAAGCCCCATTAGTATCCCGACCGCTAACGGTGTGGCGGCGTTGAAACAAATAGAAACAAACGAAGGGGCCAATGCGAATATCGATTATCTTATCGCAGCGCTGGGAAGTGTCCGCGGCACTTCGAACGGAGCGACCTTGGTGCCCGCGGGGTTTGACGCGCAAGGAAATCCGCGGCCCGCGGTGGAGTTCGGTACCTTGTCCCGAGGCGACGGCAGCATCGTCTCCAATGGGCTGCAATGGAGCACGCGTTTGGATTATGTCGCCTCGGACCATGACCAACTGACGCTGCGGGTCCTGCGCGGCCGCTCAAATTTCATTCCTGATTTCTTCAACAATCCCCAGGAATTACCGACGTTCGAAACTCAGCAAAGCGGCCCTTTTTCGAACTACCATGCCAGCTGGGTACACACGGTCTCCTCAAAAATGGTGAATGAATTGCGCTTCTCCTACGGCAGCATTCAATTCGCTTTCGAGCCCACTCCAGCTACGCTTGCCAGCCCCATCGGCACCCATTTCACGGTCATCCTGCACGATCTCCCCAATCCGAACGGCAACAACATGTTGTACGGACTTCCGGGCAATGAACCGGCAGGGCGCAACCACCAGACGTACCAGTTCCAAGACGCCTTCAGCTGGTCCTTTGGAAAACATACTTTGAAATTCGGCGGTGACATGGCCCTGGTCTTTGTGAAAGACGCCATCCCGGTGGATCCTCGCGGCACCATTACCGTTTTTGGCACGAAAAACAAGAGCTGCGGCACACTTCCCAACACCACGACCACCTTCGATTGCAACAGTTTGACCGATTACATCGACAACTTCACCGGTCCGGGCGGATCGGTCACGAAGTTCTTTGGAAATACCCAGATCCACCCTTTTCTTCCCAACTATGCTCCTTACGTTCAGGATAGCTGGCGAATCAAGCAAAACTTTACACTGGACCTGGGCCTTCGCTACGAATATTGGGGAACTCCGGGGAATGATCTTCAGTTCCCGGCCCTCGATTCGCGTTTTGGGCAGGGACTGGCAGGCGCGATCTTCCCGACTGCATTTGCCGCCGAACAGCAAGGGGACAAGAATAATTTTGCGCCGCGCGTCGGCCTTGCCTACACCCCGCACTTCTGGAAACGCATGTTTGGCGCGGACAAGACCGTTATTCGAGCGGGCTACGGTATTTTCTACGACGGCCTTTTCACGAATATTGTGGACAACACGGCGGCGGGATCACCAAACGGGGTCGCGCAAAATAAGGTAGGTCCAGCTACACCTCGAGGTCAGTTCGGGAGAGGGACACCGAATGCGACCGGCGTACTGGCCGCGCTCGAGCCTGTGCTCACATCGTCCACGTTTATTGAAACCATGAGCGCCCATCTGCTAAATCCCCTCACTCACCAGTGGAATCTCAACATCGAGCGGCAACTCCCGGGCCGATTTCTGCTCACCACCGCTTATGTTGGCACTCGCGGCGAGCATCTCTTCGTCAACACGGACATGAATCCTTTCTTTGAAAACCCGAATTTCCCTGGGGGAGTAACCGCGCGCACCAATGGCGGCGACTCCATCTACCACGCCGGGGAGCTCAAGCTGGAGCGGTCCTTTTCGCATGGGCTGCTGCTGCGCGCCGGATATACCTATTCCAAGTTCCTCGACGATATGTCGGACGTGTTTATAACCAGCGGATCCAGTTCTTATCCCCAAAACGTTTTTAACCAGCACAGCGACCGCGGCCTCTCCTCTTACGATCACCGGCATCGTCTTGCGCTCGCCTATCTGTACGAGCTACCTTACGTGCACAGCCGGGACCATGCCGCCTTGGCCGTGCTCCATGCTCTCACCAGCGGATGGCAGACCTCTGGCACGATCATATTCTCAACCGGCGCCCCCCAGACTTTTTACGACGGTTTCGATAACAATGGCGATACTCACGGCAACGACCGGCCTTTCCTGGGAAACCCGAAGGTGCCCATCAACTACAGCACGGCCTGCCTGAACCCAGCCGGTACTTGCGATTCGGGAGTGGGCTTCACCCTTGACGGTGTCAATTTTACGGATTTCAATTCTTCTTTCGGAACGGACCCTGTCACCGGGGCCTTTACTGCGACCAAGAATGACTTTCGTTATTACGTGATTTTTGGAAAGAATGGAAATATAGGACGCAACACCTTCATCTCCCCGGGATTCCAGAACTGGAATCTTTCCGTTCAGCGCACGGTAAAGTTCAAGGAGCGCTACGGGTTCATGATCCGCGGGGAGTTCTACAATGCCTTTAACCATCCGAACCTGGGCATTCCGGACCTGAACCTGGCAAGCTCATTCTTTGACAACACGGCTGCAACCATCAACGGGTCCCGCACGGTTGTTCTGTGGGGGAAATTCAGCTTCTAGGGGTTCCGGCCGTTAGCATTGAGGAGCCGCCCCGGGTGAAACCCCAGGGCGGTTTTTTCATTGGAGCGCGTGTGAGAGACCCAGGAAGCGTTTCAATAGGCCCAGCGGAGCAGCACGCCGCCGGTCGTATACCCTGCACCGACCGTGACGATCAAGACCAAGTCGCCCTGGCGCAGCCGACCCTGCTCTACAGCATCCCGCAGGCCCAAGGGGATCGTTCCCGCGGTGGTATTGCCATAGCGGTCGATGTTTACCATCACCTTGGAGTCGTCTATGCCGAGGCGCTCCTGCGTGGCGCGAATGATGCGGAGATTAGCCTGGTGAGGCACCAGTAAAGTCAGATCATTCTTTGTAAAGCCATTTTTTTCAAGAAGATGCGAGGACATTTCGGCCATTCTCCGGACGGCGTATTTGAACACCTGCGAGCCTTCCTGGTGCACATAGTGCATGCGTTTTTCGACCGTTTCGGCGCTCGAGGGATGGAGCGAGCCGCCGCCCGGCATGTACAAGAACTGCCCGCCGGAGCCGTCCACGTCATGCTCAAAATCGATGATGCCCTCATGGGAACCGGCCGGTTCGACCAACGCCGCACCTGCGCCATCGCCAAACAGGACGCACGTCGCGCGATCGGTGTAATCCAGAATGGAGGTCATCGTATCGCTGCCAATCACCAACACTTTCCTGTGCGTCCCCGCGCCGACGAATTGCGCGCCCACGGTCAGCGCGTAAGCAAAACCCGAGCACGCCGCGGACAAGTCAAATCCCCACGCTTTTTTCGCCCCGATGCGCTGCTGTACCAGGCACGCCGTCGCCGGAAAAAACATGTCCGGCGTGACGCTGGCGAGCACGATCAGCTCAATTTCCTCCGGATTGGTTTTCGTCTGCGCCAGCAGGAGCTTCGCGGCTTCCGTTGCCAGATGCGAGGAAGCCATACCATTATCGACGGTGTGCCGCTCCCGGATGCCGGTGCGCGTGCGAATCCATTCGTCGTTGGTCGCGACGATTTTCTCGAGGTCCGCGTTGGTCAGCACTTTTGGCGGGACGTACCCGGCTACACCCGTAATTTTTGCCGCGATCCGGTGGGACATGAGACTCCTTCGGAATTTCTCCCCGGGACAAAAGAATCTGAATTTTATGCGATTGCGCCGCGAGGTTACAAGGCGGAGACCGGCGCTTCTCGGGAACCGGGCGAGGCAGCTCGATTTCACTAGCCTGAAATCGCAGATTCAGGCAAAAGTAAATTGATACAGGTAGATCACTACCAAGCCCGCCGGCCGGATCCGGGGATTACTTCGCCGGAGCGAGGATTTCGTAGCGCCATGAAAGTTTGGCCGTCTTTTTGAGCATGGCCGCGACGGAACAATATTTGTCTTCGCTAAGCTGGATGGCATGTTTCACCGCATTCTCTTCGAGAGTCCCGTGCAGCCGGTAGAGGATTTCCAGCTTGGTCCAAACCGTGGGTGCATTCTCCGCGCGTTCCCCCGAACAGATCACTTCGAGAGCCGCGAGTTTCTGCCGCTTTTTCTCGAGCACGATAACTACGTCGGTGGCCGTGCAGACGCCCAGGGCCATGAGCACCATCTCCATCGGCCCGGGCGCGGTGTTCGTAGTGCGATCGGAGTCCAGGGTTATGGCGTGTCCGGACGGGCTTGTGGCCAGAAATTTTTGTTCGCCGACCCACTTTACAGTCGCCGTTTGCATGTCGCCTCCCGCCTAAGAGAATAGCAGCAGCAGGATTCAGCCGTCTGCGGGTGTCGAAAAGGTTTCCACGACATGAGCCAGTGATTCGGCTTCACTTCATTTTTGAACTTGATTTACTTCGGCTAACGCGTAAGTTGGTGTGAGTTTCCGGAGGAGATATCGCATGGGAATTCGAATGATACGTGTCTATTGCTCACTGCTGATCGCCACGATGGCCTCGATCCTGCTCTTTTTCGCAGGGCATGCCGCCGCCGAACCCCCGCAGGGCGCCATGGCCGCCGACGCCAAAGATCAACCTTACGTCATCGAGTATTACTACAAGGCGAAATGGGGTTACGCGGAAGAATTTCTGACGCTCTTCAAGAAGAATCATTACCCCGTCTTGAAAAAGGAAATGGAACTGGGCCGCATGTTGAAAGTCACCATGGCCATGCCCAGGTATCACCCCACCGAGGATGGACGCTGGGACTACCGCGTCACCATCGTGTTCAAGAACGCTGCGGTGGCGAATGATAATTTTGACAGCTCCACGATCATCAAGCAGCTCTATCCCGATCAGGAAACCTACAAGAAGGAAGAGCAGCGGCGCTTTGAGATCCTCGTCGGCCACTGGGATCTCCCCATCAAGGATGTGAATTTAGATGCAAAGTGAAAATCTGGGCTTATCCGATTCGTTCGAGCGATGGGCGAGTCCCGGGGCCGCCAACGCTCCGGAGAAACGCTTACTGCTTTTTTCGCTTAAACTGAAAGGTCATTGGCGTATCTTTGCCATCTTCCCGCCATGTCCAGGCCTCGGCGATATGCTGGCCGTCGATGAAGCGAAGAACCAGATGGTGCTGATGTCCGGATGAGGGAGACTTTAGATTTCCGGCGCCCTGGAAATCGAAACTTAGCTCCTTAACATCATCGGATTGCGGCACTACGCGCATGCGCGGCTGGTTGTTGGTCGGGCAGTAATGCACCAACGCAATTCCGTCGTTGTCGATACTGTAGAGCGTAACCATCTCATCCATTCCCGAAGGCGAGAGCGTTTCCATGACCGCCGTTTTGGTAGCTAGAACCTGGAAGTTCGTTTTTGCGTCCATGCCGTGTTCGTCCTTTCCTTCCCACTCTCCCGCCAGTGACAGTAGCTTGTTGAAAGCCGCTTCGGAATGGATGGCCGCGACGAGCGGTATGGCGGCAAATGTCAATACGGCAATCAGGGTTGAGGCTCTACCTAGTGTCATGGGATGCCTCCCGGCATGAATTACGTCACGGTCGTGAAACGAACCCGATGTTCCCGGCTTGTCCCATTTGACGAAGAGGCTTTCGGATACGTTAGCAGGCCAGCCCTCGCGGGGGTCAGGACGTGCGCGGACCGGTGGTGGCGGCAACCTCGAAGATGGGGTTGGGCATGGTGCGCATCGTGCGCACGAAGATTCCAACGATCCGGCCATCAAACTGCGCGTTGGCGCAGCGTTCGAGTTCGGCGAGCGCATCCGTGGCATTGCGGGCTTTCTTGTAAGTCCGGTCGCTGGTAATGGTGTCGTAGGCGTCAGCAATGGCGATAATTCGTGCGCCCAGCGGGATTTGCTCGCCCACCAACGCGTCGGGATAGCCCGAGCCGTCATAGAATTCGTGATGGTGCAGGACCATTTCCCGAATGCGCGCGAGGGGCGACAAGGGTTCCAAAATCTTTGCGCCAAATCTGACGTGCGACTTCATGGTTTCCCATTCGTCCGGATTCAGGGGGCCGCTCTTGTTCAAAATGTTCTCGGGGATTCCGACTTTGCCGATGTCATGCAGCACCGCGCCAAGCCGGATCTCCTCGATTTCCGCATCGTTCATCTCCATGGCTTCAGCGATAAGCGCGGCGTAGGCGGAGACCTTTTGCGAGTGACCCTGCGTGTAGTGGTCTTTGGCGTCAATCGCAAACGCCAGAGAAGTTACCGTATCCAGCACCGCCTGCGGCAATGCTTGCGGGCCGTTCGCGGGTGCCGCAGCCGGTTTGCCGTTGGTGACTTCGGTCGCCGCCAGCGATTCGGTAAATTGCGTCAGCCGCTGGTAGATTTCTTCGAACGCTTCGGGGCCAGTGGCGAAAAGCCGCTTGAGCGTAACGCCAAGGTAGGCTTCCAGCACGTCGCGCTTCCACTTTTTCGCTTCGTTGGGATCAAAATGATCGGCAGTCGAGACCGCGTTGCCACCCTGATGCTTCGAAAGATACATGGACGCGTCAGCGACTTGAATCAGCTCTTGCGGGGAAGAGCCGTGGAGCGGATAGCAGGCGATACCAAAGCTCGCGCTGATATTTTTTTCGCGCAGCAGCGGATCTGCCGATACCCAGCCGCGCAGCTTGGTCGCCAGTTGCCGCGCATGCTCCATGTTGGTTTCCGGCATGAGAATCACGAACTCGTCGCCGCCATAACGCGCCACGACATCGGAGCGGCGGCAGTTGGTTTCCAGGATGTGTCCCACGCGCTGCAGCACCAGGTCGCCTTCGAGGTGGCCGTAAAAGTCGTTCACAAATTTGAACCGGTCGAGGTCCATGAGCACCAGCGCGAAGGCGCGTCCCGCGCGCGTCGAGCGTTTCCATTCGGCGGAGAGGGCTTCCATGAAGAAACGATGCGTCTTGACTCCGGTCAGGCCGTCCGTGATGGCCTGCTCCTGCGCCTTCTGGAACGACAGCGCGTTGTGCAGCGCACCGGCAATCAAGTCCGCGAGCGTGCGAAGCAGAAGAACTTCTTCCTCGGAGAAATCGGCGGGAGTCGAGGATTCGATGTACAGAATTCCGTGAAGTTGTTCGGCGTAGAAAACCGGAAGCGCAATCGCCCCAGCGGTATCCGGCAGCAGGGGCTTCAATGCATTGTCGGCCGGCGAAGCCGCCCGATAAACCGCCAAATGCCCGTTGCGCGCGACATGGCCAATCAGCCCCGCACCAAGGGGGATTCTTTGTCCCAACGCCCCTCGACGCTGGCCGGCTTCGGCTTGCACCACGATTTCACGTGTCGCGTAATCCAGCATCCCGATCCCGATGTGATCGTAAGTGAGGCCGGCCTCGAGCTGCTCGGTGATCTTCGCCAGCATTTCGTCCGGATTCAGCGTGGCGATGGCGTTGCGTGAAATGGTGTTCAACAGAGACAGGTGCCGCGCCTTGGTGCGTTCCTCGTTGAAGAGCCGCGCGTTTTCGATGGCGATGCTGGCTTCGCTGGCCAGCACGCGAAGGAGCTCCAGGTGGCCTTCGTCGAAGATGCGCTCATGATCGGAGTAGACGGCCATCGCTCCAATGGCGTGGTCATAGGCCACCAGCGGCACGCCGCAAAAACAACCCTTGCTGCGCAGCGGTTCGACTCCCAGTTTCTTCGTCTCGGCTATAAAGTCGTCGCGAATGAGAATCGGCTGCCGCGTTCGAATGATGTACTCCGTAAGGTGATTGCCGGCGGGCCGGTTGCGCTTGGGCATGCGCGCCCCGTCGATCATCTCGAGGGCAAAGTGGATTTCGTCCCGCAGTGGATCCAGTTCGGCGATGTAGAAATTCTCAACGTCAAAAAGCCGGCGCAATTCCTCCCACACCTTGCGCATCAAATCTTCGCGGTTCAGTGTCGAGCTCAGCGCCCGCCCGATTTCGTTCAGCACATGCAGCTCTTCGGTGCGCCGCGAGGTTTGCTGAATCAAGTAGCTGTTCTCGACGGCCATCCCGATCTGATGTCCGAGCGCCAGCAGCAAGCGCAGCTCCGCCGGCGTGAACCGGCGGCTGTCCGGCGTCCCCAGCAGCAACACCCCGAAGGCCTGCTCCTTGGCTTGCAAGCTGATGGCTACAACGCTGCGCAATCCCTGCGCGAGCGCCAGCTCTCTGAAACGGCGGATGGCTTGCTCTCTCTCGAGGGCAGAGAGAGAGTCATCCCGCAGATCCCGGAACCCCAACAAACCGCCGAGCCGGGCCACCAATCCCACCAAGTAATCGTCCAAACCTTCGTCTTGCGCGGCGCGGCAGAACTGATCACTCAGTCCCACGGCCACGACCGAAGTCGGCCCCTTGGTGTCGCCGTGATGCAAGAACAAAGCCCCGGCGGGCAGCCTAACAACTCCCAGTACGCGGTCCAGCGCCTGTGAAAGCATCCGCTGGATTTCCCCGCCGACAAAACTGGACGTCGCTAGATTCAGATTCGAAAGCGCGAGCATGTTTCGCTCAATACGCCTCTTTTCTTCTTCGTAGAGCGCCATCACCATCAGCATGGCCACGAACGCGCAAGGGGACGCCGCCACCACGCCTATCGCCTCGCCGTGAATTTCCGGCGTTGGTTTCAGGAAATGAAGCGATGACCACAGCAAGCCCCAACAGGCGAAGGACACACCCAGCAGCCGGTCAGCCAGGGTCTCCTGTTTGCGGCTCTCTTGCCAGAACACAACGGCGACACCGACATACAGCGCCGAGGCAGGGAACACAACGGAAATCGAAAACGCGCCGCTGGCGTTCCCCATCGCCCACAGGCCGAGGCCGACCGCGACGATGGCCGCGGGAACTTTCCAGGTTTGCCGCTGTGAATAGAGCTGCGCTCCGAGGAAAAATAGTATGCCGGAGAGGGCATACAGCCAGTGATTCAATGCATTCTCCAGGGAGGTTGGAGGAGTGCCCTGATCGAGCACCTGAGTCACATAATGAAGCCCGAACACGGACCATCCGGCGGTCCAGACGAGCAGGTAGGTCTGGCGCTTGATGCTGTAAATGTAGGCAAAGAAACCCGCCACCAGCATGGTGGCGAATAGCATCGCCAGCGAAATGAAGCTCTGATTTGCCAAGACTAAATTCGATTCTCCGCCCACTCGGCGAACGGCCGAGGCACAAAAGCAAAAAACCTCTTGTATTTGTATGCGTATAGACGGTGCTCCCAAGCGCACGGAGGCGCTCTTCCCGCGGCGCAGGAACATGACCGAAACACACAAATCAAGCATCCGCGATTATGAATTACATGATTTTACACAGGCAAGCGTACCATCGTACTGGTTGCCAAAGAGACAGCAGTGCCGGGGGTAACTGTTTCAATACAAAATTAGGGAGAGCCCCTAGCACTGGTTTGGCCTGCGCGGCGCGTTGGACGGTTAGAGACGGTTTCGCTACACTGCATCATTGCATCCGAACGGAAAAATCCCCCGGATAATGAACGATTCGGCGAACAAAACAGCCGGCACCAGGGTGCGATTTGCGCCGTCGCCGACCGGCTATTTGCACGTCGGTGGCGCGCGAACCGCGCTGTTCAATTGGCTGTTTGCCCGGCGACATGGGGGCGTCATGATCCTGCGCGTCGAGGATACCGACGCCGAGCGCAACAAACCCGAACTCGTCCAGGGAATTCTGGACGGTTTGAAATGGCTGGGCGTGGATTGGGATGAGGGCCCATTTTATCAGTCGCAGAGAACTCCGCTCTATCGCGAGGCCGCAAGAAAATGCCTGGCAAACGGCAGCGCCTTTCTCTGCTATTGCCCCGCGGAAAAATACGCCGGGGGCGACTATGCCGAACCGGCACAGGACGAAGAGCCCAAGGGCGGCGGCCCGCGGCGCGTGACGCGTTGCTCCTGCCGCGACGGAAAGCCATCCACCCCGGGCGTGAAACCCGCCGTCCGCTTCAAAGTGCCGCTCGGGGGAACAACGAGATTCGCGGACGCGGTCTTCGGCGAGCGCGAGTTTTCGAATGAAGAGATAGAGGACTTCGTGCTACTGCGTTCCGGCAAAGGCGAAGAAGAGTTCGGCCAGTCCATGTACCAGTTGGGCGTGGTGGTGGACGACATCGAGATGCGCATCACTCACGTGATCCGTGGTGCCGATCATATTTCGAACACCCCCAAGCAAGTGCTGCTTTATGGTGCGTTGCGCGCGGAGCCTCCGGTGTTTGCGCACGTGCCCCTGATTTTGGGAGCGGACAAGTCCCGTCTTTCGAAACGCCACGGAGCGACGGACGTTAATATGTACCGCGCGGAAGGATTCTTGCCGGAAGCTTTCCGTAATTTCCTTGCGCTGCTCGGGTGGTCGCCCGGCGGCGACGAAGAATTTTTGCGGACAAAAGATTTGCTCGGGAAATTCTCGCTCGAGGGGGTCAGCCGCACGAATGCGGTTTTCGACCGGCCCAAGCTGGAGTGGTTTAACACGCAGTATCTTCAAAAACTGCCGATCGAGGATCTGCTCCCTGAAGTTGAACACGAGCTAAAGCGCAGCGGGCTCTGGAAACCGGAGTGGGCCGCGGGCGCCGCTCCGGGCCCCGATGGACGCGATCACGCATGGTTCTCGAGGACCGTGGATCTGCTGCGGCCGCGCATCCGACTGCTGCCGGATTTTTCCACTTGGTCGCGCGCTTTTTTCACCGACGATTTCCTGCGCGATCCCGCGGCCAAAGAAAAATTTTGGAAAGATCCGAAAGTTCCGGAGTTGCTTGCCAAACTCGCCGATGCGCTCGCAGCGCTCAAGGAATGGAACCACGATGCGTGCGATCATGCCTCGCGCGCCGTCGCCGAAGCCGCGGGAGTCAAAGCCGGGTTGCTGATCAATGCGACGCGCGTCGCGATTGTCGGCCAGGCCGTCGCGCCTCCGCTCTTCGACACCATGGTTGTCCTCGGCCAGCGGCGCGTCGTCCAGCGATTGCGCCAGGCCGTCGAATCACGCTAGGAAACCTGCCCGCTGCGCTATTCCATGTTGTCAGATGACTGTTGCGCCGCGGATGGCAGAGAGGGTCAGCCGCTCGCGCGGCGATATATACTTTGACATTTCCATTGCTCTGAATAGAATACGCTCGATTCTCCGGTTGGCTATATAGTCCTCTCGTAGGTCCCGCGACAGAAATTCTTTTTCTTGCCGGAGCTGGATTTGGGTGACCTTTCGCGGCCGCCAGAACGGTAGTCTTCTGATTCCGGAAGCGAGTCGGAAATCGTGACTCGGGGGAGACCATTATGTATCGACGACTGTTTATTATCGCTGTGCTGCTTCTGACCGCAGTAGCCGCAGGGGGCCAGAGTCCGCCGACACCGGATCAGGCAGATCAAATCAGAACCCTCGTCCAGCAGGTCCAACAACTGCAGCAGCGGGTTACTGAACTGGAGGCGAAAGTGTCGGCATATCCGACTCCGGTGCTCTATGCCGGCACCGCCCCCGTTGGGTCAAAGCCCGTGCCGCAGGAGACCCCCGCGGCTACCGTCCAAGCACACCAACACGAAGGGGCGGAGGCGCAAGCAGCGGTCCGCCAAATCGAAACGCACTATCCCTCGCTCCAGGTTCGTGGTTTTGGCGATGCGGACTTTTCCACAACGGACCAAAAAGGCACAACCAGCGGTTTTAATCTTGGCCAGCTTGATTTGCATCTCGCTTCGGCGCTGTCACAGAAGGTCAGCTACTTTGGGGAAATTACCTTCAATGCCCAGCCGACCGGTTACACTGTGGAAGTCGAGCGCAACATCATTCGCTATGACTACAACGACTTTTTCAAAATCTCCTTCGGGCGTTATCACACGCCCATCGGCTATTGGAATACGGCCTTCCACCACGGCGCCTGGCTGCAAACGACCATTGCCAGGCCGGAGATGGTAAAATTCGGAGGTACGTTCATTCCCATACACTTCGTGGGGTTCCTCGCCGAAGGCAACATCCCCGCGGGGGGCCTTGGGCTCGGCTACAGCGTGGGCGTTGGCAATGGCCGGGGCGAAAACATCAGCCGCCCTGGAGACGCCGGCGACAATAATAACAACCGGGCCTGGGTGGCTAATCTTTTCGTGCGGCCCGCAAAACTATACGGTTTGCAAATCGGCGCGTCCGGGTATCGGGACAAGATCACTCTCGCCGACGGCAGGAATTTCCGCGAATGGATCGGTTCGGCATATCTCGTCTGGACCAAGGAACACCCGGAGTTCCTCGCGGAATTCGCTAACGTCAACCACGAACTGATTATGACCGGTCAGAGTTCCAACAATCAGGCTTTCTACGCGCAGCTCGGCTACCGCTTGCCGTGGTTCGAGCGTACCGTGAAACCCTACTACCGATTCGAATACACGCACGTTCCACCCAGCGAACGGCTCTTTACGGACACGATGGACCTGGTGGGCTCGATTGCCGGGGTGCGCTACGACATCACAAACTATGCCAGCTTCAAAGCTGAATACCGGAATTCCCGGCGCACACCCGGCGACCCTCGGGTCAATGGCGCGTTCTTTCAAACTTGTTTCACCTTCTGAGTGAGCCCAAAAAATGAATGCCACCTTCAGACGCGTTGTGACTCTCTGCTGGATGCTGATGTGGGTCTCTGTGGCTTCTCCCTACCCCGCACTCGCCCAGACCTCGCGTGGTGCAGATATCGCCGTAGTGGTCCACCCCGACACTCCCGTCTCAGACCTCACGCTCGCTGAAGTCCGAAAGGTCTTGCTTGGCGAGCGCCAATACTGGAATTCGAAACTTCCCGTGACCTTGCTGATTCGCGCTCCGGTCGCCCGAGAGCGCGACGTCGTTTTGCGGGTGATATATCAGATGACGGAAGCGCAGTTCAAACAATATTGGGTGGCGAAGATTTTTCGCGCGGAGGCCGCCTCGCCACCGAAAATCGTCTACTCGAACGACGTGCAATATGAGCTCGTATCCGCCATACCCGGGGCCATCGCCTTTATCGATGCTCGAAACGTACCTCCGGGACTCCGCGTCTTGCGCGTCGACGGGCACTTACCCGGCGAGCACGACTACCCCTTGCGATAGGCTCATCCTGCGGCAACTGGCTGTATCTCCCTGACTCGCGCCCCAGGGCTCTGGGGACCCTAATGGGAGAGCTTCAGGCGCCTTAAGAGGTCGCGATAGCGGGGGTCCGATCTCGCGCTGTCGAAAATCGGCTCCACTCCGGCGGTAACAAGGTCGCTATCGTGCTCCTCGTATGCTTTTTCCAGCCAGGCGAACGCTTTATCTTTTTCGCCCATGCGCAAATAGATCGCCGCGATGTTAAAAGAAGAGACATAATCGTGTTTGGAGATTTCCGTCATTCCATCGAGCCAGCTTTCGAGGACGCCCCGGTATCCGAACTTGGAAAAATCCTCTTCGATGGACGCCGCCAGTTCCGGACTTCCGGAAAGTGAGATGATTTTTTCTCTTTCGGCTACGGCTTCCTTGCGCTTGCCCGTTTGGGCGTAGACTTCCTCGAGCAGCTGACGCGCGAGATTGAATTTAGGGTCGATGTCCAAGACTTTGCGCAGTTGCTCGACGGCTTGATCGTTCTTGCGGGCAAAATAGAGCTGGCGAGCCAGCGTGGTATTAACGATCAGGGAAAGCGGATCGAGTTCCAAAGCCCGCTTTGTCTCGTGCATGCCGTCCTCAAAACGCCCCATGTTGGCCAGGTATTCCCCGTACCAGTGGTGGGCCGTAGCTGAATTGGGGTTGAGTTTGATGGCTTGCTTGAATTCCTTCTCCGCGCCGGGCCAGTCCCAGTTGTAACGTTCTTTTACAAGACCCAGGGATGTGTGCGCTTCCGCTAACGATTCATCAAGCTCCAATGCTTCCATAGCGGCGGCTTTCGCTTTTGGCCAAGCTTCCGATGGAGAAAGGTATCCGGCGTCTCCCAGCAGGCTGTAGGTATCCGCCAGGCCAGCATAGGACAAGGCATAGCGCGGATCCTTGGAAACCGCCTGCGTAAAGTAGTCTGCGGCTTTCTTGAAATCCGGTCCGGTCCACTTGTTCCAATAGAAGAGGCCTTGTAGATAGAGCTGGTAAGCTTCGGCATTTTCGGTGGGCCGTTTCGGAAGCAATTTCTTTTCCTCGCCCGCAAACTTCGGACGCAGCTGCCCAAAGATGTCCGCAGCGATCTCCTCCTGCACCGAAACCAGATTCGATATTTTGCGGTTGTACTGCTCGCCCCAGATTTGCCGGCTGTTCCCGACGTCCTCCAGATTGACGCTAATCAGCAGCTGCTCACCGTCCTGGACAAGTCTTCCGGTAAGAATGGCCCGGACACCCAATTCACGCCCGATCCGCTGCGGGTCAACGTTTTGCGTTTTGTAGCGAAAAACTGTGTTGCGAGACATCACCGTGAGGTTCGGCAGCTGTGACAGGCTGTTGATCAGGCTTTCGGAAATTCCATCGCTGAGGTATTCCGTCTTGGGATCGTTGCCCAAATTGATGAAGGGCAGAACGGCGATCGATTCGATGCGCCCCGCGCCGCTCCTTCCACGTAGCCGCTCGCGCAAATTGCCGGTGTTCAGCCCGAAGAACAGCAGCAGCACAGCGAGGACTCCGCCCCATACAAGATGAGGCCAATGCCGCCCGAGGGCCTGGCGGGTGGCGTGTCCGCGCATGGCGGGAATGGCGCGCGCCGAATCCGTGTCGCGCTTCAAACGCTGCAAGTCCGCTTGCAAATCGGAGGCCGACCGGTACCGCAGCTTGCGGTCTTTTTCGAGGGCTTTGCTGATGATTTGTTCCAGCTGCGGGGGAATCGCAGGATTCAGCCGCACCGCCGGCATAGGCAAGCGGTTCAAGATGGCATCGAAGACCACACCCGAGGTCGTTCCCGTGAAGGCCTGGTGGCCGGTGGACATTTCGTAAAGGACAAGTCCGAGCGAGAAAAGATCCGTGCGAGGGTCGAGTTCTTCGCCGCGAACTTGTTCGGGAGACATATAAGCGACGGTGCCCAGGGCGGCGCCGGTGCTGGTCAGATGGGCATCTTGGGTTGTGCTAGAAAACCCGGACGTCCCCGGCGTCGGCCAGGTTGTGCCTTTGCGCTCGGGCATGAGCTTCGCAAGTCCGAAATCGAGGAGCTTTATTTGGCCGCGCTCGGTAATGAAGATGTTCGCCGGCTTGATGTCGCGATGAATGATGGCTTTCGAATGCGCGGCGTCGAGTGCATCGGCCATCTGGTACCCATAGTCCGGTATGCGCTCCAGGTCTAAAGGCTTGCCTGCGATGCAATGCTTGAGAGTTACTCCTTCCAGATACTCCATGACGATGAAGTGCTGCCCGTCGTATTCGTCCACGTCATAGATGGTGCAGATATGCGGATGGTTTAGGGAGGAAGCGGCACGCGCTTCGCGCTGGAATCGCTCGATGGCCAGGCGGTCCTTCGAAAGCTGGTCGGGGAGGAATTTCAAGGCGACGTAGCGGCCCAGTTTGGTGTCTTCCGCCTTGTACACGACGCCCATGCCGCCGCCACCCAGCTTCTCCACAATTCGATAATGTGAAATGCACCGCCCGATCATGGAAACGGAGCCGCCTTTGCGGGGGCCACATCATATTAGGTTGCGCTAAAGCACAAGTCAACGCGCCGAGGAGGGCGGGGGCCTGGCCACGAGCAGCGTTTCGCGCCGCTGACTAGCGCCCAGCCTGCCCGATTCCACCCGATCCGGGAGTACGCGAAATCGAATTAGGAAGGCACCGGCCGGCATGGATCCGGTGCCGGAGACGAATCAGTCAGTGTTCTCCCTCCTGGGTAGTGCGGGAGCGGGGGCGAACGTTTCAGTCCCAGCGTGTTAGTTCGGCGGGAAGAGCGCGGCATGGGCGGGCTTGGACGCGGAAGCTGATGCCGCGACGTTGACGGTGGCGTCGAGAGGAACGGTGACCGGCGGCAGGCAGATTTCCGTGCTGCAAGCCTGGTAGCGGAGCTTCAACGGAATGTGCTGTTCACCGAGCCGGGCAGTGGCAAGCGCGGTCACCGGCAGGCGGAGAATCACGGCGTCCTGGTAGACATTCAGTGGAGTTTTGGAGAAAGCGAATTTTTCGAGTTTGCCTTTGGGATAGGAGACTTCGCCGCTTGAAAATCCGTCGGGGAGATCGGCCTTGAGATCGGTGGCGATGAGATACTCTTCGGATTTCTCTCGGGCGTTGACGTGGAAACCTGTACGGATTTTCATGACCACGGCGATCTGAAAAGAGCTGCCGCGGCCGGCGGGATCGAGCGAAACGTAGACTTCGGGTTTAACGACCTCGCGGCCCGAGGGAACCTGGGACTCTAGTTGAGCCGAGAAAATGAGGGAGAGCCCCAGTACGGCGGCAAAGAAAAGTGTCCTGATGGATTTCATACGGTCACCTGCGAGCCGATTTGTTGGGAGACGACGCGGCTCATCACCGCGTGAAGATCTTCGCCGGTCTTTTCGAGCACAAACGAATTGCGCGCGGCGTTCCAGCCGAGCTTGAAGCTGGTGGAGAGCGCGGAAACCCAGATTTCGCGGACCGGGGTGTTCGGGGAGATCACAAACTTGGCCTCCTCGGGCTCGTCGAAGAGGACTTCCAGCTTGCCCGCTTCGCCTTCGACATCGAAGCCATGCTCGTCGCCAAGAAGCAGCAGGCGCTTCTTGAGGTCCTCGAAAGCGGCGTCGGCCTTTCGCTGGAAGTCTTTTTCGTCGAGCATAAGTTCAGCGTACCTGAGAGGAGCAGTCGGAAGCAACGACCGAAGAATGCAATATGGACGGCGAAGGATTCGAAAACTATGAAAGTTAACGCCACCAGTTGGATTTGCCGTATATTGGCCGGGGATGCCACAGGCGAATAGGGAAGTTTCCGGGAGCATGGGGACCGCGGCGGGCAATCTGCCAACCCCACGAACTTCCGACCTCCAGTTTTTACTCCAGGTGTCGCGGCCAGGGCTTTGGAGCACGACCGCTCTTTTTTACTTGATGCCACTCGGCCGTGCCGATTTCCTTCATTCCGCGAGGCTGTGGTTGGGATTAGTTTTCGTGCTTTTTCCGCTGAGCTTCCTGCTTTATGGCGTCAACGACATTGCCGATGCGCAGGCGGACCGGCTGAACCCGCGCAAGGGAACGTTTTTGTTTGGCTCGCGCGGTGCTCCGGAACAGCTCGCGGCTTTAAAATGGCAGATTGCTGCGGTGCAACTGCCGTTTCTGGTGGCGTTTTTCTACGTAATCGGGCCGCGCATCTTGTGGTGGTACGCGGCGCTGCTGCTGGCCGTGGCGCTTTACAACGCGCCGCGAATCGGCTGGAAAGGGCATGCTCCGTTTGACGTGCTAATTCAGTCCAGCTACCTGCTCGTCTTTGTCCTGAGCAGCTGGCTGAATCGCGTGCCGCAGCTCCCCTGGCAAACTTTTGTGTTCGGCGCGCTGTTTGCGATGCACTCGCATGTCTTCGGCGAGGTGATGGACATGGAGCCCGACCAGCTCAGCGGCCGGCACACGACAGCGACGAAGATTGGCCGAATTCCCGCGAAACTCTTGATCGCGGGATTCTTATGCGTCGAAGCAACGCTGATCTATTTTCATTTTCGCGAGCAGGTCATCACCGGTTTTCTTGCACTCGGCGCGCTTTGGTTTATCGGGGATGCGTTCTTCGTTTGGAGAAGCCGCGCGTACCGTCCGGCCGAAATGAGATTGTTCATGTGGGGCTGGAATGCGGCCGCGCTGCTGGGAATTTTTTGGAATTGGACGCACGGGAGCCTGGTGCAGGCAGTGATGAGTGTTCAGTGAAGACCGAAGAGGGGCTAGATGAATCGCGATGTACCGTACCCCCATAAGAGAGACGAAAACAAAAACGGGCGGGACGCCGAAGCGCACCGCCCGTGATGTGTTTTTGTGAAGTGAAATTAGAGGGGCTGTACGTTCGAGGCCTGCAGGCCCTTGGGGCCCTTGGTAACTTCGAATTCAACCGCTTGGCCATCGTTCAACGACTTGTAGCCATCAGCCACGATCGCGGAGAAATGGACGAAAACGTCCTCACCGCTCTGGCGCTGGATGAACCCAAAGCCCTTGCTGGCATTGAACCACTTCACGGTACCTTGTTCTTTACTCACTGCTTTACTCTTTTCTGGGCCGCTTGTGCGGCCGCACTTCTTTAAGCTATCTGATGCCCCAAGTCCCGAGCCCCTCAACAGAGCCGCGGCCGTCTTCAAGCTTCGCCCGGAAGACCGCAAAGCGGTAAATCGGGCAAAAAAAATAGGCCGCAAGTGTGACCTTGCGACCGCTTTACTACCCAAAGGCGATACAAGAGCAACAAACGCAAAAACAGAATACTACAAGCTGGTATTTTCTGCAACTGATTTTTTCTAGCTGGGTACTCCCTTGTTTTCAGCGGTTTGCGGTGTCCATTTTTTGGGGAGGGGCGGCTAACCGATCTTGGGAAGGGCGGCTGTGTCTAGCGGGCGGTGTCTTTCTGGTCCAGAGCGATCTTCAAGATCGCATCAGCCAAAAGGTTGGTGTTCACGGAGTCCATGTTGGCCAAAACGACGACGCCTGCGCGGCGGTCCGGCACGATCAAGAAGGCTGTGTCCGTCCCCTGCTGGCCGCCAGTGTGACCCGCGGAGGGAAAACCAAACTTGTCAGCGACAAACCACCCCAGAGCGTAATGGCTTGGCTGGCCTTCCGTAGGCTGCAGAATGGACCACATAAGGTCGCGCGTGCCGCGCAGCAACAGCTTGTCGGCGAGGATGGCGGCTTCGAACCGTGCCATGTCGTCTGCGGAAGAGATAAGCCCGCCGCCGGGAATCTTGTAACTGGAATCGAGAACGCCAGCGTTTCGAACCATGCCGGCTTTGTCCTTGTGATACCAGCGCGTGCGGTGCGGCACGATCGTGAAGAAATCATCGTCGCGCGTCTGTTCCATGCCGGCGGGCTGGAAAATATTCTTACGGACGAAGTCAACGAATTTTTCCGCGGCCGCGCCTTCCAGGACGCAACCTACTAGGGTGTAGCCGTAAGTCGAATAGTTGAATTTCGTTCCGGGCTTGGCGACAAGGGGATCGCCCGCAAAAATTTGCAGCGAGTCCTCGATGCTCGCAAAATGCCGGGCGCTGTCCTCGGGAATATCGCCCTTTCCGTCGGGGTTGTAGTGCCGGATGCCTCCCAGGTGGCCGAGCAGCTCGCGCGTGGTGATGGGCCATTCTTTCTCCGGAAAGGCCGGGCAGTATTTCTGAACCGGCGCATCCAGATCCAGCTTCCCGCGCTCCCAGAGTTGCAGAATGGCCGTCGCGGTGATGGGTTTGGAGATCGAACCCAGGCGGAAGAGCGTGGAAGAGGTCGCGGGGGAGTAGTTCTCCAGGTCGGCCATGCCGAATCCTTCCGACCATAGGGGTTGCCCGTCCAGCACCACCGCCGCTCCAACTCCCGGAATGCTGTTGGCAGACATGAAGCTGGAGACCGCTTTTTCAATTTCCAAGTACTTTTCTCGTGAGAGCCCCTTTTCCTGGGCCTCCAGGTTCGTGAAGGCGGCAAACGAGAACAAGAGGAGCGCGCCGGTGCGCAGCGGGCCCGCCGGGACCACGGAAAATCTTTTAATGGTCATCATGGGAACACCTCGCTCGCGAGTCTAACCTAACGGAGAACCGACGAAAATGCCACGCCTACCGGTATTCCGCTTGTACTGAGAGCGTCAACCCCCGCGGGCGGGAAAGCGTTGACCGGGGTGCACGGCGCTCCTTACCATGGACAGATGAAGCAGGGGCTCTATCTGGCGGGGTTGGCGGCACTGTGGAGCGTGTACCTCTGCGGTTGCGAGGACGCGGGGAAGAAACCCGCGCAGGCGCGCGTTCCGGCCCTGGTGCCCGCGCCGGCTGGCGCCGCGCAAGCCGCGCCAACCTTGCCGGACTTGCCGCTGACAAATCCCACCCGCGGCCCACTGCTATCGCTGCAGCCTCAGGTTCCTGGCGGTAAAGAGTATTTGATCGAGAGAGTGCAGGAGAAATTCGCCTCCGGGGAGCAGGATTACAAAGCCGGACACCTGGAAGCCGCGCGCAGGGATTTTGACGACGCCGTGGACTGGATGCTGGAGAGCGGCTACGACCCGGACAGCGATGCGAAACTGAGCGAATTGTTTCACCACGTGGTCGATGCGGTGTACGCCTATGAGTTGCAGGCGTTCCGCGCGGGCGACGGTTTCAGAGAGACGCCCGCGGTTCCGGCGGCCATCGATGAAGTTGCGGAGATGACTTTTCCCGTGGACCCGCGGCTGAAGGAGCGCGCCGAAGAAGCCGCGAGAAATATTTCGCACGACCTGCCGCTGACGGTAAACGACGAAGTCCTTTCCTTCCTGAATTTTTTCCAAACGCCGCGCGGCCGCGCCATCGTGGAAACTGGCCTGCGCCGGTCCGGCCGTTACCGGGAGATGATTTCGCGCGTGCTGCAGGAAGAAGGCGTACCGCAGGATTTGATCTATCTGGCGCAAGCGGAGAGCGCGTTTCAGCCACTGGCGCTCTCGCGAGCGGGGGCCCGGGGAATCTGGCAATTCGTGGCCTACCGGGGCCACGAATACGGGCTGCGCCACACCTGGTGGGTGGACGAGCGCCAGGATCCGGAGAAGGCCACGCGCGCGGCGGCCCAGCACCTGCGCGATCTTTACAGGATTTTCGGCGACTGGTATCTGGCGATGGCCGCCTACAATTGCGGCCCCGGCAACGTGCAAAAGGGAATTGAAAGAACCGGGTATGCGGATTTCTGGGAGCTATACAAACGCAACGTGCTGCCGCGCGAAACCAGGAATTATGTGCCCATCATTCTTGCGCTGACGCTCATTGCCAAGGACGCAGCGCACTACAATATTCTGGCCGATCCGGAATCGCCGGTTCCGACCGACATGGTGAAGCCGGGTCGCGCGATTGATCTGCGACTGGTGGCGGAAACCATCGACGTGGATGTGGAGACGCTGCGCGCGCTGAATCCTGCGCTGCTGCGGTTCGCGACTCCCGATGATCCCTCCTTTGAATTGCACTTGCCGCAAGGAACCTCCGAAAAATTTGCCGCGGAAATTGCGGCCATTCCTCCGGACAAGTGGGTGAGCTGGCGCCGGCATCGCGTGGCATCCGGTGAGACGCTCGCGTCCATCGCGAAAAAATACCGCGTGACTTCCGCGGCGATCGCCGACGCCAATAACCTGGAACGCAATGCCGCGCTCGAGGCAGGAGATAAGCTGATCATTCCCGCCACGCCGCCGTCCTCGGAGACGAAACGGCGGCTGGTGAGCTATCGCGTGCGCCGCGGCGACACGCTCGGAGGGATCGCCGATCGCTTCAGCGTCAGCGCCGAGGACATCCGCAAGTGGAACCGGCTGAAATCCAACAAAGTGGGCCGCGGCATGGTGCTGCGCATTTACACGATTGGCGGAGCACCGGAAGCCTCGCCGGTGCGGGCCCGTTCGCGCTTGAAAAAGAAAAGCTCAGCGCCGGGCGTGGGGGCCTCTGCAAACGGGGCCGTGGCCATAAGTCACCGGTAAGTCCATTGTAATAAACAAGTTAATCGAGTCTGCAAGGATTTCATCGGCGTGCGCACAGTCTGCTCCTGCCGGCGATCCGGGACCATCGGCCAGAACTTTCCGCAGAAAAGCGCAGAATGCTTGACAACTCCCGGCGAGTACGATAACTACGGCTCAAGGACCGGGTGAGAATTGGAGAGACTCCGGCCGGGGCAGCGACCCACAGTCGCTTGGCGCACCGATACTCCCAGGGGAGGATGGAATGGCTTTCGAGAAAGACCACTTCGAGGAAGACAACGAACTGTCGCCGCTGGAAGACGAGGAGCTAGGCGGCGAAACGGAAGAGATCGTGGAGACGGAAGAAGAGGAGCTGGTGATCGTCGGCGAAGAGGAAGGAGAAGCAGCGGCTCCCGCTCCCAAGCCCGCCGCCAAGCCGGCGGCCAAAAAACCCGCGAAGAAAGCAGCCAAGAAAAAAGCGGCCCCGAAAAAGAAAGCCAAGAAATCGAAGCCGAAAAAGAAGGCAGCCAAGAAGAAGGGCAAGAAACCGGCGAAGAAGAAAAAGAGGCGGTAGCCTTTTTTCCTGACGAAAAGTTAGCGTGCGAAACGCCGGGACGCGTGTCCTGGCCTTTTCGTTTTGCAGCGGCCCTCGTGCAGCGCCTCCGGCGCTTACCGGGAAGAGCAACACCGAGGTTTGAAGGCGATCTCTGCCCCTCTGTCCTTATGCATCCACGGCCAGCACGAGCAACGTAGCATCGTCCTGCCAGCGGCCGCCGCTGAACTCGGCCACGGCGGCGAGAATTTTTGCTTGCAAATCATCGGCGGACAGCGTGCGGTGATCTTTCAGCAGGCGCAGAAGGCGGACTTCGCCGAACTCCTCGCCCGCGGCGTCGCACGCCTCCGTGACGCCGTCGGTAAACAGAATCACGCGATCACCGGCGGACAGCTGCAGGAAACCCATCTCATAATTCCGGCTGGCGAAGACGCCCAACACTGCGCCGCCATCCCGCAATCGATCGTACGAGCCGTCGGAGCGCACTAGGAAAGGCACATTGTGCCCGGCGTTGACGTAAGCCAGCCGGCCGGTAGGGCCGTCCAGCTGCGCGTAAAAAAAAGTAATAAACCGGTCGCTCGCCGTATTTTTGTAGACAAGGGAGTTCAGCCGGGCGCAGAGAAGATCCGGCGGCACCGAACTGGAGGCGAGCCCACGCACGGCCGCCTGCAGGTTGGACATGAGCAGGGCGGCGGGCATCCCTTTTCCGGCCACGTCGGCGATGCAGATCCCCAGTGTTCCTTCATCAAAGGGAAGAACATCGAAATAATCTCCGCCAACGACGCGGGCGGACTGCGAAGCGGCGGCAATCTCGAAGCCGGCGATTTGGGGAATCTCGCGCGGCAGAAGTTTTTCCTGAATGGCCCGGGCCTCTGCAAACTCGCGCTCCTGCTCGTGCATATGCACGAGGGCTTCTTCTTGCGCCCGCGCTACTTCTGCGGCGCGGCGGCGCGCTTCGCGGCGTTCGCGGCCCAGGCTGATTTGCTTCTGGAGAATTTCCAGGAGCCGCGTGTTGGTCCACGGCTTCTCGACAAAATCGCTGACGCCGTACTGCATGGCTTCGACGGCCAGGCCCACGGTGGCCCACCCGGTCATGGCCACCACGGGCGGCGCATCTTCACTCTGCTGCAGCCGTCCGAGCACGTCCAAGCCCTCGCGCCCTGACGTCGTGTCACGCGCGTAGTTCAAGTCCATGAGCAGAAGATCAAACTCGCTGCGCGCCAGTGCCGCCAGCAAGCCGGCCGGGGAATTCACCGTTTCGATGCTGTAGCCGTGGCCCTTCAGGAGCAGGCGCAGAGCGTCGAGCACGTCCTGCTGGTCATCGGCGATAAGAATGCGCGGCTGCATCGCTTCACAATCCGTTGAGATTTCAAGGGCTGTCCCACGCATGCCCGGCTACTCCCAAGCGCCCGGCGCTAGCGTGCACCAGGTTAGCTGGCTATAGCGCAGGCTAACTTCCAGCGTTCGTTTCCTTTAACTGGTTTACCTTGAATTACTTATGATAACAGTTGCGCCCGTGAGCCGAGAATCGCTGGCCACTCCTGGGAACGGGCATCCCAGTTCCGGACAGGCATGCCCGGGAGTGTGATTCGCGGGATCACTGAAATCGTTCCCTCGGAAAGCCTGAGTCACACGTCAGCGATGACCCGTCCTCGATTCCTATAGCAAAGGCTCGGACCACTTCTCCAGCGTCTCTTTCACCTTGTGCAGGAACTGGTGGGCGATGGCGCCGTCCACCACGCGGTGGTCATAGCTCAGCGTCACGTAACACATCGAGCGGATGGCGATGGCGTCCTCCACCACCACCGGCCGCTTCTCAATGGCCCCGAGGCCCAGGATGCCGACGTTCGGCTGGCTGATTACCGGCAAGCCGAAGAGCCCGCCGAATACGCCGGGATTGGTGATCGAAAAGGTTCCTTCCTGCACTTCTTCCGGCTTCAGCTTTTTCGAACGCGCGCGCTCGGCAAGGTCGTTCATCGTCCGCTGGATGCCGAGAAGGTTTCTCTCGTCGGCGTTTTTCACCACCGGGACGATCAGGCCCCCATCGAGCGCCACGGCAATGCCGATGTTGATCTCCTTGTGGATGACCACGTTCGTGCCGTCGAGCGAGGCGTTCAGAGTGGGGAACGCGCGTAAACCTGCCACGGCCGCCTTGACGAAGAAGGGCATGAAGGTGAGTTTGGTTTCGTAGCGCTTTTCGAATTCGTCTTTGGCCTTCGCGCGCAACCCCGCGACCTTGGTCATGTCGATTTCGTCCACCGAGTACACGTGGGCGGAGACGCGCTTTGAAGCCACCATGTGCTCGGCGATCCGCTGCCGCATCATGCTCATGGGCTGCACTTCGTAATTACCGAAGTAAATCTTTTCGCGGGGCACCGCTGTTTCAAGCGCCGCATGGGCCTGCCCGCCGGAGGCCCCGGCCGCAGGTGGCGGTGGCGCCGGGCGAGGAGCCGGAGCCGAGTACGCGGGGACCGCTGCCGGCGCGCCGCCAACGGCAATCGCCGCCTCAATGTCCTGCTTGCTGATACGGCCTCCGGCGCCAGTACCTGTGAGAGAGGAAAGATCAATGCCATGTTCCTTGGCCATGCGCCGGACCAGCGGCGAACTGTGGATTCTCTCGCCGCTTGAACCCGAAGAAGCAGGCGCGGGAGAAGCCGTGACGGGAGTAGGGACCGAAGCGGGCGCGGCCGGCTTTGGCGCTGCTGCGGGCGCTTTCACGGGAGCCGGTGCTTCCGCCTTCGCTGGCGCTGGTGAAGGCGCTGCGGCTGCCGAACCCGCCGCATCAATGGTGCCCACCACGGTCTGAATTGGCACGGTCTGGCCTTCTCCGACCTTGATTTCTTTAAGCACGCCGGCGGAGGGCGAGGGAATCTCCGCGTCCACTTTGTCGGTGGAGATTTCAAACAGCGGCTCGTCGCGCTCGACCTTGTCGCCGGGCTTCTTCAGCCACTTGGTAATCGTGCCTTCGAAAATGCTCTCACCCATCTGGGGCATTACGATGTCAACGGCCATTTCCTTGCTCCTTAGAGTCCGCTTCTTCCCCGATTCGGTTCTCCGCGGTCAGTCTGCAAATCTTGGACTACTATGAATTCTCTTCTTCCCACTGACCACGGACAACTGCCTAGTGAAAACTTGGCTCAATACCGCGCCAGTTCCTTTGCAGCGGAGAAAATCCTTTTCGCGTTCGGCAGAAAATGATCTTCAAGCGTCGGCGCGTACGGCACGGGCGTATCCAGCGAGGTCACGCGCAGCAGCGGCCCATCCAGGTCGTCAAACGCTTTTTCGCAGAGAATCGCCGCAATCTCGCCGGCGATCCCCCCGGTCTTGGTGTCCTCATGCACGACCAGGCATTTATTCGTTTTCTTAATGGATTGCAAAATCGTCTCTTCATCCAGCGGCAGCAGCGTCCGTAAGTCAATGACTTCCGCTTCGATGCCTTCCTGGGCCAGCGCCTCCGCCGCTTCGAGCGAAGTATGCATCATCGCGGCGTAGGAGAGGATCGTCAGGTGCTTCCCTTCGCGCCGCACGACAGCCTTGCCGATGGGCACGGTGTAATCTTCGCTCGGCAGTTCGCCCTTGATCCGCCGGTAGAGGAATTTGTGCTCGAAGAAGAGCACGGGGTTATTGTCGCGCACCGCCGCTTTCAGCAGTCCCTTGGCGTCGTAGGGCGTCGAGGGATAAATCACTTTCAATCCCGGCGTGTGCACGAAATACATCTCCGGATTCGCCGAATGAAACGGCCCGCCGTGCACGCCGCCGCCCGACGGCCCGCGCACCACGATGGGCGCCGGAGCATCCCAAAGATAGTGCCCCTTGGCCACGAAATTTGTGATCTGGTTGAACGCGCAGACGATAAAATCGATGAACTGCATCTCGCAAATAGGCCGCAGCCCCAGATAACTCATCCCGCAGGCCGCGCCGATGATAGCGCTCTCACTGATCGGCGTATCGATTACCCGCTCCCAGCCAAATCGTTCGAGCAATCCTTCGCTGGTCTTGAACGCTCCGCCGTAGACGCCTACGTCTTCGCCCATCAAGACGACAGCGGGATCGCGCTCCATCTCCTCGAACATGGCCTGCTTGATGGCTTCGAGAAACGTGACCAGCGCTCCGCCCGCCGCGGCACCGTTGGTTCCGGAGCCATTCACCTTGGCTGCTTTCGCCGCCGCCATGGCTACCTCCGGGCCTTTCTCGCAGCGTCGGCAGTTGCCGCCTTCAGCGCTTTCTTCGGAGCAGTTTTCGTCGCGGCTCGCGTAGCGGGCTTGCCGCCGTTTCGAGATTTCATTTCCCGGGCCAGTTTTTCCGTCGCCGGCTGGCTATCCCCAAAGTGCATCGGAGCGTTTGCCCCGCCGGAGCTTTTGCCCGAGCCGAACCCCGGAACCGTCCAAACCGCCGTGACACTCGATTTCGGCGGCGTCACTTCGGCGATCGGCCGCTCCCACTTCGCCCGGATCTTGTGGCAATCGTCGCCGGTACAATACACGCCTGCTTCCGCCAGCTCCGCCGGCGGCATCGGCGAGTTCTCCGCGAAATCCCGCTCTTTGGCGAGTAGCGTATCGAGTTTCTCGTCGATTTCTTTCTTGCCGCTGGCGTCCAAAATCTTTTCCCTGGTCAAAAGCTTTTCGTAAAGCGCGATGGGATCACGAGCTTCCCAATACGCGCGCATCTCCTTCGGCACGTACTCGGCCGGATCGTGTTGCGCGTGGCCAAGGCGGCGAAACGTCTTGGCTTCGATCAGGATAGGCCCTTCGCCCGCGCGCGCACGCTCTACAGCTTCTTTCGCCGTGGAGTAAACCGCGACCACGTCATTGCCATCCACGATGTAGCTCTCGATGCCATAAGCTTTCGCTCGGTCCGCCAGGTTTTCGAGCGGCACCTGCCGCCGCACCGGCGTCGAATACGCCCACAAGTTGTTTTCCAGGATCAACACAAACGGCGCCTTCTGCGTGGCGGCAAAATTCAGTCCTTCGTGGAACACTCCGGTCGAGCTGCCACCGTCGCCAATCCACGTCATGGCCACGATTTCTTGTCCCAAATAGCGCCCCGCCATGGCCACCCCGGTCATCACCGGGATCAAATCGCCCAGCATCGAAATCGGTGAGACGATGTGCAGATTGTCCAAGTCCCCAAAGTGGCTGGTGCCGTCCTTGCCTTTGGTCGGCGAATCGTACTTGGCCATGTGCTGCATGAAAATGTCGCGCGGCGGCACGCCCTTAACAAGGAGCGCCCCGATGTTGCGGATCATCGGCGCCAGCCAGTCTTTTTTCTCCAGCGCGTACGCCGTGCCCACCGAAATCGCTTCCTGGCCCAGGCTGGAGTACAGCCCTCCCACAATCTTGTTCTGCCGGAACAGCTTCACCATGGTGTCTTCGACGGCGCGGTTCAGCCGCATGTAGTAATACAGGTCCAGGTACTGCTGTTGCGTCAATTCCTTCTTCATCCGCTGCTCCCCGTACTACACGGAAACCGTCACGCCTTGCTCGGCGTGCTCCAACTTTTCCTGCAATTCTTGCCGTGTGGCTTCCTTCATCTCCAGCCCGAACAATTCCGCCAGATGTGTCGCGATCCTCGGGGCGACTTCCTTCTCCTCCACGCTCCGCACCAGCAATTTCTCCAACGACGTGGCCTTGCGGTCCGCAATCCCGCACGGCACGATCAAATCGAAGTACCGCAAATCCGTTGAAACGTTGTAAGCAAATCCATGCGAAGTCACCCAACGGCTGATATGCACGCCAATCGCCGCCAGCTTTTCATTGGCGCGCCCGCTCTTTACCCAAACGCCCGTCTTCCCTGGCTCGCGGCCAGCGGTGATCCCGAATTCCGCCGTGGCCCCGATCATCGCTTCTTCCAGCATACGCACGTACCACACGACATCGCGGCGGATCGCACTCAAATTGAGAATCGGGTAGCCCACAATCTGTCCCGGCCCGTGATAGGTAATGTCGCCGCCACGGTCAGTCGCGTGAAGCTCCACGCCCTTCTGCCGCAGCACATGTTCGGAAACCAGCAAATTCTCGCGTTTGCCGTTCCGCCCGAGCGTGATCACGTGCGGATGCTCGCAGAGCAGCAGCACATCTTCAACGGCGTTGGCCTTCCGCGCGGCCACCATCCTCTGCTGCAGCTCCCACGCCTCCGCGTAGCCAATCAGTCCCAAGTCCACGGTCAGGCATTTATTCAAGACAGGCCGAGTTTCTTTCTTGGGGCGCAGCATGCTGCGCCCCAACAAGCAAGATGTCAAACATTTATCTGCAGCCCTCGCACCGACGCAAACGCATCCCCCATACCTTCCCACACCGTCGGATGCGCATGCACCATGTTCATCATGTCATCGATGGTGCCCTCGAGATGCAACACCGCCGCCGCTTCCGCCAGAATCTCCGTCGCCAGCGGCCCAATGATGTGAATCCCCAGCACTTCGCCGTAAGACTCCTCAGAAACGACTTTGATGAACCCGCCGTGATTCCCCAGAATCGTCGCCTTGCTGTTCCCCACGAACGGGAACTTCCCGACTTTTACTTCATAGCCCGCGTCGCGCGCCTGCTTTTCCGTCAATCCAATCGAGCCAATCTGGGGCTCACAATACGTCGCATTGGGAATTCTCGTTTTGACGATCTGGTGCGCCGGCTTACCGGCGATGCGCGTCACGGCGATGATCCCTTCCATCATCGCCGCGTGTGCCAGTTGGGGCAGCCCCGCCACGATGTCGCCGATGGCGTACAATCCTTTCTCGGCCGTCTCCATGTAGTCCCCGACGTGCACGAATCCGCGCTCCAGTTTGGCTTTCGACTTCTCCAGCCCGCAGCCATCCGTCATCGCCTTGCGGCCCACCGCCAACAGCAGCTTTTCCGCCGGGAGCGTTTGCGCCTTGCCATCCTTATCCTTGAACGAAACGGTGACGCCCTTGGCATCTTTTTTGACCGAATCCACGGCGCATCCGGTGAACAACTGAATGCCTTTTTTCTGGAAGGCCTTCGACAATTCCGCGGAGATTTCTTCGTCTTCGACGGGCACCACGCGCGGCAGTGCTTCGAGGACCGTCACTTGCGTCCCGAACGAGTTGTAAATGGATGCAAATTCCACGCCCACGGCACCCGCGCCAACGACGATCAGTGTTTTCGGAATTTCGGGAAGTTCGATAATCGAGCGGTTCGTCAGGATGGTCTTGTGGTCAGGTTCGATGCCCGGCAGGGACTTCGCTTCCGACCCGCTTACCATTAAAACGTTCGCAGCTTCGATGATGGTCTTCTTGCCTTCCTTCTCGACGCTCACCTTCCCAGGGCCTTCGTATCTCCCCCAGCCCTGCACCCATTCCACCTTATTCTTCTTGAAAAGAAATTCGATGCCCTTCGAGTGCTTCTTGACGATCTTGTCCTTGCGCGCCAGCACATTCGTCCAATTGATTTTCAGCCCGCTGACCTCGAATCCCAGTTCCGCGGCATTCTTGAAGTGATCGTAGACCTCGGCATGGTGCAAAAGCACTTTGGTGGGAATGCAGCCGACGTGCAGGCACGTCCCGCCCAGAAACGGGTCCTTCTCCACGACGATCGTCTTCAGGCCAAGTTCACCCGCCCGGATCGCTGCCACGTACCCGCCCGGTCCGCTTCCGATGATCGCTACATCGTACTTTGCCACGCGTAGTCTCCCTTCCGCAGGGGCCAGGACCGGCGAATTGAGTCCATGCTCACCGGAGTCACGCTCGAAGAAACTCGAGGGGATCAGGCCGAAAAGACGGGGCGTCAGCCGTTCGCTTTCGGACGCCGAGCAAGACGCAGAAAAAGCCGTCCGCACACAAGGCGCAGACGGCCGCGTCCCAGCAAACACTGAATCTTAGCAGCCGTCCGTGCCCCTCGCAACTTCCGACAGGACGGCCCTCCGGGCGCATCCTTTGTCCACCTCCTCATACCGAGGGGCCGCTCGTCATGGCGAAGGC
>DATKEV010000031.1:0-60663 GCA_035511855.1 Candidatus Udaeobacter sp. | reverse complement strand
ATTTGCCCCGAATAACGCCCAAAGCGGCGGATTTACGGTGAAATTGGGGAGGGATTTGTGGCGGTAGTAGGTCTTGAAGAAAAATACGACGCGGTACGCCAGCTCATTGCGGTCGGCAAAGAGCGCGGCTACCTGCTCTATGACGAAGTAAACGATTCGCTTCCGGCGGAGGTGCATTCCTCGGAAGAGATCGACGACCTTCTCACGACATTTGAGCGCAATGGCATCGAGATTTACGAAGATGCGGCGTCGGCTAAGGCCGCGCGCGCCGTGGAGGTGTCCGGCGAAAGCGGCGACCACGAAGTGGTGGTGAAGGAAGACGCCCACGAGGGCGAGAGCGATCTGGACTTGACGCCCGGCTCGTTGGAAAAAACCAACGATCCTGTGCGCATGTACTTGCGCGAGATGGGCACCGTCCCGCTGCTGACGCGGGAGGGCGAAGTGACCATCGCCAAGCGCATCGAGCGCGGGCAGCTGGTGGTCATGAAAGCGATCACCCGATCGCCGATCGTCATCAAGGAACTCATCGCGGTTGGCGACGATTTGCGTAAAGGCGTGCGGTCCATCAAAGAGATCGTACAGTTCGACGACGAAGAGCTCACTGAAGAAAAGATCGCGAACAAGACCAAGCAGACGCTCAAGCACATCGAGAAAATCGCCAAGCTGTATGACAACGGGTTGAAGCAGGCCATCCGGCTGGAGAAGACGCCGAAAGCCAAGAAGCGTTCATACATCCATGCAAAATGGGATGTGGCCCGCACGCGCGTGGAGATTTCTCTCGCGGTTCGCGATATCGACTTCAACCCGTTTGAGAAAAAGCGCCTGATTGACAAAATGCGCGGCACCGTCGAGCGCCTGCAATCGCTGGAGCGCGAAGCGGGCCGGCTGGAGCGGCGCGTGGATGCCGCCAAAGGCGACGTGGCCGCGGAAGCGCGCAAGGAACTGCGCACCCGCCGCACCGAGCTGAAAGATATCGAAGAGGCCAGCGAAGTCGGGCTCACGGAGCTGAAACGCACCCTCACGATCATTCATCGCGGAGAAGCGGAAGCCGAGCAGGCCAAGAAGGAATTGATCGAGGCCAACCTTCGCTTGGTAGTTTCCATCGCGAAAAAATACACCAACCGCGGATTGCAATTCCTGGACCTGATTCAAGAAGGCAACATCGGCCTGATGAAGGCCGTTGACAAATTCGAGTGGCGCCGCGGCTACAAGTTTTCGACGTATGCGACATGGTGGATTCGCCAGGCCATCACCCGCGCCATCGCCGACCAAGCGCGCACCATCCGCATCCCGGTGCACATGATCGAAACGATCAACAAGCTCGTCCGCACGAGCCGCCAGCTTGTGCAGGAACTGGGCCGCGAGCCGACCAGCGAAGAAATCGCCAAGCGCATGGACATTCCGGTGTCCAAGGTGCGCAAGATTTTGAAGATCGCGCAGGAACCCATTTCGCTCGAAACGCCCATCGGCGAAGAGGAAGATTCGCATCTCGGCGACTTCATCGAAGACAAGGCCGTGGTTTCGCCCTCCGATGCGGTCATCAATTTGAATCTGAAGGAACAGACTTCCTCGGTACTGAAGACGCTGACGCCTCGCGAGGAAAAAGTCATCAAGATGCGGTTTGGGCTCGACGACGGCAGCGAGCACACGCTGGAGGAAGTCGGCCAGTCGTTCGCGGTGACCCGTGAGCGCATCCGCCAGATTGAAGCGAAAGCGCTGCGCAAGCTGCGCCATCCATCACGTTCGCGCAAGCTGCGGGCCTTCCTCGAAGGCCCCTCCCGCGATTACTTGTAGAACGATTGGAACGGCTCGAAGCAAGAAGCCTCAGGCCGGCCGGAGGCCCTTACTTACCACGAAATTCCGAAATGACCTCAATTAATCCCACAATGTTTTGGTTGAACTCAGCCAGTTTCTCCGAAGGTATCCAGTATTCGACATGGATTGTCCCGCCCACCTTCTGTACCGTGAATTGCGAAAGATAATCTCTCTTAACCGCGAACCGTGTGACGTATCCTGTCTTCGAGGGTGAATTCTTGGCGTTCCAATCGCGCGCGATTTGAGTCGCGTAGTCTTCGTTGAGCACAGGATAAAAGATCGGTTGACCGGAAAGGCGCGACGGGAAAGCTCGATATCCCGACGCAACGATTAGACTGGAGTTCGTCCTCGCCGACAGGCCGGAACAAGACCGTGGTTTCTTCCATATTCCGATTCTAGCTCGGAAGCTTTTCCTGCCCGGGGCGGAGGAATCTTGTCAGTATTCTGATGATCCAGGCAACCGCGAAGACGAGAAAGCCCGCTAGCGTGTACCACATGCGAGAGATGTCAGGCCGGTCCTCCGGATGCAGATTGGACTCGACCGCGTAGTCGAACGTAGAAATGATGATCAGGAAGACGGCGCAACCGAACCACGCAAAATAGGTACTCAGGAACTCCTGCGTTTCGGCGAGATGTTCCCGGGAAAGCCAGTACTGCTTATTCGGCAGGTTGATCAACCGGGCCGGAACCAAGGCGATGATGCGAGGCAATCCAAAGCCGATGGCAGCCGCCAGAACGCTCACCATGGCAAAGACGCGAATGAATGCCGATTTGGTCTGCCATCCGTTCGCGATGCCGTGAGCGTCGAAATGCGAAGCCACGACGCCGGGCAGCTGCGAATAGCACGACGAAAAATGCAAGGCCGCATAAGCTGCCAACAGCACAAAGATTAATTTGGGCAATCGCGAACCCATGTTAAATGGGGAGTTCGACATAAGCCGAGTAGGTGTGCGGTTCGGGAACAGCTTGGCCTTCTTCACGCAAGCCGTCGAGGTGAAAAGCGATTGCCTCGCGCATGTTCAGTTCAACTTCCTGACGGGTTTCCCGTGTTGAGACGCGTCCCGGTAAATCTGGGGAATATGCGGAAAAGCCCGTCTGAGTCCCTTCGATAACGATCAAGTATTTTTTCATTGCTTCAATCCTGCCTGCTTGAGCACGCTGTTCAACGTCCCAGGCGCCAAATCGTCGCCCGGCTTTCCTGGGACGGTCACCAGCCCTAGTTTAACAGGATGTTTGTATTGGTGAAGACTCCCTCGGGTGCCCAGACGCGCATATTTTCACTGACAGACTCGGAGTTATTAGGTATTAGAATGGCAAAGAACCTTGAAGATAGAGATGAGAACAAGTCAGAAGTTCGCGGCAATCTTTCTGGTGCTAATCTTGGGCGCTACCGTCTATGGACTCATTCGCACGACGGAACCTCCAACTGTTCTCCCGAGTGAAGCCAAAGGGAGGCCCGCGACCACCGGAAAGGCTGCGTTAGTTGACCAGTCTCCGCTTCGGACCGCGCAGAAACTCGTGAAACTTGCGGACCATCCTGAAGAGCAGACTTTGTCAAAGGAGGCGATACGGTTAGCCGACCACGAATTGGATCTGGCCTACGAAAGCGCCCGGCGTGATGTAGAGGCACACCCTCCTGTTCTAAGTCCAAAAGCCAAAGAAATCCAATCAAGTCTGGAAAAGGCGCAAGCACTGCAGAAAGCAGATCAAGCGCAGGCTGCCCATCTAACGGCGGAAGCGGCGAAGGCTAGCGGCAGCAAGAAGGATGCGCTGGAAGACCGATTGAACGAAGTTAAGGCGCAAATCGAGTCCGATGAAGATGAAGTTGACGATGCGACCCAGGACTTAATTCGGGAAGGCGGTGACGCGAGAGGGCGTATCGAGCAGATCCAGCAAGAACATGACGCGATTTCCGATGAGGTAGATAAGGCCGTTCCCTCCTATCCGGCTCCAATGCCCGACGAGTTTGGATTGATTCGCCGGTACCAGCAGTGGTCCGAACTACGGCAAAAACAAGAATTGCTCCTAAACGCGAAACAGGCTGCGCTAACGGCCACCGCCGGATTTGCCGCAAAGCATGACGCTCTGGATGCCCAGATTGAGGCCGCTAAGCAGGCCTCCCCAGATCTCGCAACACATGCGAAAAAGGCGGTTGGCGAAGCTGCTGTCATCTCGCGGAAAGACCGCAACCACGAAGAATCCGCCGTAGCGCTGGCGAGGATGAAGCAGATTGTTTCGGATCAAAAGGACCTCGCTAATTTTGACAGGCGCGCCGACTACGAAAGGCAGCTCGCCACGGTTTACTCTCAATGGAGCGAGCTAGTAGCCCTGCGGCAGCGCGACGTCATGCATCGGGCCTTGCAGGGAGTGTTGATTATCCTGGTGATCGCTCTCGTGGGGGTCTTCTTCGATAGCTGGCTCGAACGGCTGCTGGGCAAAACATCCCTGGATCGCAGACAGGTGGAAACACTGCGCACAGTGACGCGCGTTGGGCTCCAGGTGGCGGCCGTCTTATTAATTTTGTTAGTAGTCTTTGGTCCACCGGGCCAGCTCGGCACGTTTCTCGGGCTGGCGGGCGCCGGCCTGACCGTGGCGCTCAAGGATTTCATCGTGGCATTCATCGGGTGGCTCGTGCTTATGGGAAAGAACGGCATCCGGCTGGGCGACTGGGTGGAGATCAACGGCGTGACCGGCGAAGTTGTGGAGCTCAACATGTTTCATACCGTCCTGCTGGAAACCGGCAACTGGACCGATTCCGGGCATCCCACGGGGCGCCGAGTCACTTTCACGAACAGCTTTGCTATCGAAGGCCATTACTTCAATTTTTCGACCTCCGGTCAATGGCTCTGGGATGAATTGCAAGTGGTACTTCCCACCGGGGTGGACCCCTATCCGGTCATCGACGCGATTCGGAAAAAGGTCGCCGAAGCCACGGCCGAAACCTCCAAACAAGCCGAACAGGAGTGGCAACACGCAGCGCGTTCGCGGGATTTGAGTTCCCTTTCTGCCGCGCCGGCCATCAATGTGAAGCCGGTCATCGGCGGCGTCGAAATTGCTGTTCGCTACGTCACGCGCGCCAATGAACGCTATCAGCTGCGCGCCACGCTCTATCGGGCCGCCGTTGATTTGCTCGGTGGAAAGCATGTTCAGTTGCCGCCGCCCGCCCCCGCGCCTTCTTCCGATTAGCCGGAAGCGATATGGCTCGATCGTGCGGATTTCCATTTTGCCTTTGCTATCAGAAATCAATCGCCACTAATGTCAGCGCATGAGCTGGCGCGCGCGGACCGCGGAAATCGTGGATCCTATATAGAGCGCCGCCAACAATGCATATCCTGCGACGAGCCCAGCGCCTTGCGCCACCCAGCCCAGCGCGACACTCATCAAGAGTTGCACCACGGTCGTGAGAATCGCCATCGCGGATTGCGTGCGCCCCATGAAATGTCTGGGCACGATGGACATCAACGAAGACTGCGCCACCACGCCGCCTAGCGCCCGGCAGAATCCAAACAGAATCTGCATCATCACCGCGCCCACCAGGAACGCGACGAACGGCGTCGCCATGTGGCCGGCCGCGAGTACGGCGCAGGCCGCAACGTAGAGCGGCATGCGCTTCGCACTGGGGAGCTGGCTGGCAATCAAGCCGCCGCAGATCGCTCCCGTGGCCCAGCCTGCTTCCAGAAAGCCCAGCCCCCGCGGGCCGGAATGGAGGATGTCGTTCGCCAGCGCCACCAGCACGACGTTGGCGCTCACCACGCCCGCCATCATGATGGAATGCGTTACGCCTAGAGCGCGCACCAGCGGCTGCTGCCGCAGATAGGCGAAGCCTTCGCGCATGTCGGCGTAAACGGCCAGCGACAGGCCGGCTTCCGCGACCTCCGGATTCTCACCGCTCTCTAGGGCTTCGGCCGTCGCCTCGGTCGCTTCATTGTATTCGCGCGGATACTTCTGGCTTTCACGCGGGGAAACGTATCCGCGCCGTATTTTGTAGAGGCAATACCCCGAAACGAAATACGTCAGGCCATCGATAAAAAGAATCCCTGTGATTCCTGCCGAGTTGTAAAGGAATCCGACGAACGCGCCAGCGATCAACATTCCGGTCTGCACGCCGACGAGCACCGCAGCATTTGCGCCGGTGAACTGGCTCGAGGGAATCACTTCCTGCACCAGCGCGTTCACGGTGGCCCAATACATCGCCGAGCCGGTTCCAGTGATCAGCGTCATGGCATACAAATGCCAAAGTTGGAGCTGGCCGCGCCACGCGATGTACGCGGTGGCCAGCACGAAACAGCCGCGGGCCAGGTCGAGCATGACGCCCAGGTAGCGCCGGTCGATGCGGTCAATCAGCACGCCGCCGAGGAACGGTACGAAAAGCCCGGGCACGGTCATGACGATGACCTGCCAACTGACTTTCACGGTTGAGTGCGTGGCCGCCAAGATGTACCAGCTCACGCCGGCGAAGTTCATGCCGCTGCCGAAGAGCGACACGAACATGGCGACAAAGAAATAGCGGAATCCGCGCTGGGCCCAGATGAGCGTCCAATCGACTCGATGTGTCGCGGTGGCTGCCATGGAACGTAGTAGTTTACTATCGTGAGCGCCATCGATGGACGACACGCGCCATCGAAGAGTTCCTCTGCCGAAACAAATTGGCAGAATGAGAGGTGAACCACCGTGGGAAACGAAGTGAAATGCACGGCCTGGTTGGGCAAGCAGGAGTCCGAAGGAAAGGTCTTGCTCGAAACAAGCGAGATTCTCTTCCGCGGCCAGTTCCGGCTGAAGATTCCCTTTTCCACAATCAAATCGGCGAAAGCCGTGGATGGCGAACTCCGCTTGCAGACTGCGGAAGGGCTCGCGGTCTTCCAGCTCGGTGCGGCCGCTGAAAAGTGGTGCGAGAAAATCCTTCATCCAAAGTCGCGAATTGAAAAGCTCGGCGTGAAGCCTGGAGCCAAAGTTTCTTTGATCGGCGGCTTCGATGCTGGATTTCTTACGGAAATAGGCAAGCTCACCAAGTCCGTGAACAAGACCAAAGTTTCAGGCGATTCGGAATGGATCTTTTTCAACGCTGATTCGAAGGAAGACCTCGGCGCCATGCCGAGAATCTCCAAATCCATGCAAGGCGCAGCCGCGCTGTGGATCGTTTATCCCAAGGGTCAAAAACACATCACGGAAAACGACGTCCTCGCCGCCGGCCGCAAGGCCGGCCTGAAGGATGTGAAAGTTGTTGGCTTCTCTCCAAGCCACACGGCTCTGAAATTTGTGATTCCTCTGCCCAACCGCTAATCAGTACTTAATTCGCAAACGGCAGTGCAAAAGTCACCGCATTTGCTTGCACGTGCCTCGGTTTGGGCAAACCGGATATGTATTCGTAGCTGGTAGACAGTTGCCGTTCTCTCGTTTCCATCCAAGAAAGATATAACTCTCTCGTCTCGAATTTTCGAGCAAAAGTTTCATGAATTTTATTTCGTGCGTATGATCAACGTGATGACATCCCTGTTGGAGGTGCGCGGTCTGACCGTGGAGTTGCCGACGGCCGCAGGATGGGTGCGGCCGGTGAACGAAGTGTCGCTGAGCATCGCTGCGGGCGAATCGCTCGGGCTGGTCGGCGAATCGGGCAGCGGTAAGACGATGCTCTCGCTGGCGCTGATGGGATTGCTCCCCCCGGGCGCGCGCGTCAGCGGCGAAGCATCGCTCGCGGTAGAAGCAGTTCCGAAAGAGTTGACGGCGCTGACCGAACGCGAGTGGAGAGAAATTCGCGGTGGCGAAATCGCCATGGTGTTTCAGGAGCCGATGACTTCGCTCAACCCCGTGATGCGCATCGGTGCTCAAATCGAAGAAGCGATTCGCGCACATCGGCCGCAACTGGATACCGCTGAAGCGAAACGCAGGACTATCGATTCCTTGCGACGCGCCGCCGTTCCCGAACCCGAAATTCGCGCGCACCAATTCCCGCATCAACTTTCCGGCGGTTTGCGGCAACGCGCCATGATCGGGATGGCGCTGTCTGCCGAGCCGCGGTTGCTCATCGCCGACGAGCCCACCACCGCTCTCGACGTCACCGTGCAAAAGCAAATTCTGGAGCTACTCGATCGCTTGCGGCGTGAACTAAAGCTCGGGCTACTTTTTATCACGCACGATCTCGGCGTTGTGGCGCAAGTCGCGGAGCGCGTGGCAGTGATGTACGCGGGGCGCGTCATCGAAGAAGGGCCCGCGCGTGAAGTCCTAGAGAGGCCGCGGCATCCCTACACGCAAGGCCTTCTGAAGGCTTCGCCAACTCTGAAGCGTGGCGCGCTCACACCGATTCCCGGCACCGTGCCCCAACTAACGGCGTTGCCCACCGGCTGCGCCTTTGAACCGCGCTGCGAGTTTCGCCGCTCCGATTGCGTGACGGAAGTACCTGCGCTGCGCACCGCTGGCGAAAATCACAATGCACGCTGCGTGCTTGTCTGATGGAACCACTTCTTACCGTTCGCGAAGTGCGCAAGACCTACCGCCGAGACGGCGGAGTTTTTTCGCAGAATTCAAAAGGCGGGCGGTTTACCGCCGTGAACGGTGTTAGTTTTTCTGTTGCGCGCGGCGAAACCTTCGCCATCGTAGGCGAGAGCGGCTGCGGCAAAACCACCCTGGCCCGCATGCTCCTCCGCCTCATCGAACCCGACAGCGGCGAAATTCGTCTCGAAGGCCGCGACCTGCTCGCCCTTCGCGGAGACAAACTTCGGGCCCAGCGGCGCCAGATGCAATTGGTGTTTCAGGACCCCTTCGCGTCCCTGAATCCCCGCATGCGAGTCGGCGAAATTGTCGCCGAGCCGCTTGTCATTCATGAAGCTGCTCTTTCCGCCGCGCAACGTCTCGATCGCGCCGTCGCTATCCTCCGGCGTGTCGGCCTGAATGACGAAGCCCTCCGCCGCTATCCCCACGAATTCTCCGGCGGCCAGCGCCAGCGCATCGGCATCGCCCGCGCCCTGATTCTTCAGCCCAAGCTCATCGTTGCCGACGAGCCCGTCTCCGGGCTAGACGTTTCCGTCGGCGCACAAGTTCTCCTTCTTCTGCAAGAACTCCAGCGCGAATTTTCCCTGACCTATGTTTTCATCTCGCACAGCCTTCCCGTCGTCGCGCAGGTTGCCACGCGCATCGCCGTCATGCGCGCCGGCGAATTTGTGGAAACAGGAGCCGCCGAACAAGTCCTCCACCAACCCGGTCACCCTTACACCCGCGAGCTCCTCTCCGCCGTCCCGGAATTGCCCACCACTTGATCCTTTCGTTCCCCTTTTCTCTTCTCCCCTCTTCCATCTGCTTCCCTGTGCCTTCGGACTCCTAACTGTGAACTGTAAGCTGTCCGCTGTTAACCTCTCCTGCTCTGCGTTAGAATCCTCCCACTGAAATATTTCTCGGTGTCCGCGCGTACTGTCTCTCAAAGGGCGGTACGTCGCAACCTTGTGGCGGAGGAATCCTCGATGGCTACAACTCCTATCCCAGCGCCGGAGTCGCAAGCATCTCTCAGTCCGTTCGCCCGCATTATCGGCGTATTTTTCTCACCGAAAAACACCTTTGAAGATATCGTGCGAAAGCCCGGTTGGATCACGCCGGTTCTTGTTTCCACGGTGTTGAGCATCATCGCTGTCATCGCGCTGAACCAAAGAGTGAATTGGCGCGAGTACATCGCCCAGCAAATCGAAAAGAACCCGCGTGCGGCACAACTCTCCGCAGATCAAAAGCAGCAGCAGATCGAAGTCAGCGCGAAGTTCACGGTGGCAATCGTGTATGTCGCTGGCATCTTCGTGCCGGCATGTTTTGCTCTGGTGGTGGGTCTCGTCATGATGGGTGCCTACAATCTTCTCGCGGGCGCTGGTGCAAGATTTTCGGCCGCACTTTCCATTGTTGCTCACGCGGCCTTGGTGGGAATTGTCAGCACCCCGCTTTTCTTGGTGGTTCTGTTCCTGAAACCGCCTGGAAGTATCGACCCCGAAAACCCCTTGGCCACCAATCTGGGTGTTTTGCTCCCCGAAGAATCCGCAAAGTGGCTCGTGGCCCTGTGCAAGTCATTCGACATTTTCACCATTTGGACTCTGATCCTCATCGCCATCGGCTTCGCCGCAGTGAATCCTAGGAAGCTGAAAGGGTCGAAGTCCTTCGTCATCGCCTTCTCGGTTTGGGCCACCTATGTGGTTCTGCGCGTGGGCTGGGCCTTTATCTTCTCCTGATACACTGGGAGCGTGAATTTTTCGTTTGAAGTTTCAAGAACTGATCCAACCGGCGCGCGCCGCGGCCGGCTCACAACTCCACACGGGGTAATCCAATCGCCGTTCTTCCTACCGGTCGGTACGCAAGCGTCGGTCAAGGCCCTCACCCAGGAAGCGCTCGAAGAGCTTGGCGCGGAGATCATCCTCGCGAACACCTACCATCTTTATCTGCGCCCCGGCCACGAACTCATCCGCAAGCTCGGCGGCTTGCATCAATTCATGTCCTGGCCGCGCGCCATCCTGACAGATTCCGGCGGCTATCAAGTTTTCTCTCTTTCCGAGCTCCGAAGAATCGCCGATGAAGGCGTTCGCTTCCGTTCTCATCTCGACGGCTCCGAGCATCTCCTCACTCCGGAAAAGGCCGCCGAGATTCAGCTCGCTCTTGGCTCGGACATTGCCATGGTCCTGGACGAATGCATCGAGACGCCTGCCCCTCGCGACAAAGCCGAAGCCGCTCTCAAACGCACCTCCGTCTGGGCGCGGCGCGCACGCTCCTATCTTCAACAATCCGCGCAACGCAATGGCGATTTGCCGCAATGGCAATTCGGCATCGTCCAAGGCGCCACCTTCCCCGATCTACGCCGTGAAAGCGCCCGCCAGCTTCTGGAACTTGATTTTCCGGGTTACGCCGTCGGTGGGCTCGCTGTCGGCGAGCCGCATGAAATCACTTGCGAAATGACGAGGGAAGTCACGGCGCTTCTGCCCAAGGATCGCCCGCGCTATCTCATGGGCGTTGGCCGCCCCGAGCAGATCGCCGACTACGTCGCCTTAGGTATCGACATGATGGATTGCGTGCTGCCCACGCGCGCCGCGCGCCACGCCTGTCTTTACACCAGCGAAGGCCGCGTCCTCATTAAGAACGCGCGTTACGCGCAAGACCGGCGCCCGGTCGATTCGCATTGCTCCTGCAGCGTCTGCTGCCGCTACTCCCGCGCCTATCTTCGTCACCTCTTCGCTGCCGGTGAGCTTACCGCCGCCATCCTCGCGACGCACCACAATGTCCACTTTTACCTTGACATAATGCGCCAAATCCGCGAGGCTATCGAGTTTGGGAACCTAGCGAATTTCTCATCTGACATGCACGCGCGCTACGCGGCAGGTCCGGCCTGAACGGGGATGTAGCTCAGGCCTTTAGGCCTCAGGCTGTTTGAATCCGAGAGGCGTGCGGGCCGTCCGCGGGGCACCAAAAGCAGCGAAGGTCGTGGCGGTTGAGGAGCAGGCAACTTGCTCCGGCATTGTGTTTCTTTCTTCTCAACGGTAGACGAGGGCCAAGCCTTGTGGTCCCTGGAAGCATAAGAGGTTTCGTTCGGGGACCCGGAACTGATAACGGACAACGGAAGGCTGACAACTGATTCTCGAAATGGTGGCAACGATATATTTTCAGGCTTCCGGCGGTGGCGCGGGCTTCGGCGGCTTCTTGATTCCGCTCGGCCTCATGTTTGCCATCATGTATTTTATGGTGATCATGCCCCAGCAGCGCCAGCGCAAAAAAACCCAGGAGATGCTCGGCGCGCTCAAGGCCGGCGACAAAATCATCACCAGTGGCGGTATCTACGGCACAATCAACGGTATCGATGGCGATTCTGTCATTCTGAAAATCTCCAGCGAACCACAGGTGAAAATCCGCATTTCGCGTGCGGCGATCGCTCAAGTGGAGGCATCGGAAGATGCAAAATAAACCCGCTCTTCGCCGGTTCACGCGTACATTCTAACCATGAACCCCAATCTGAAGTGGAGAGCGCTGTTCATCCTGATTCTCATTCTGTTCTGCATTTATTTTCTGCTGGGCTACCCGACCTTTCCCACGTCCGTCGCACAGGTAAAGGACAATTTCAGCAGGCAGATCAAGCTCGGTCTCGACCTGCAGGGCGGCACACACCTGATTCTCCAGGTCCAGGTGCAGGAAGCCATCGCGCAGGAGACCGACCAGACGGTGGACCGCCTGACGAGCCAGCTTCGCACCAAGAACATCCGTTACGATGAAGTGCGCCGCGTCGACGACACGCACATTGTCGTTCGCAATGTCGACCCTTCCCAGGTCTCGCAATTTCAGGACATCATCAACGCGCAATACGCCAACGTCTGGGACCTCGCTCCCGCTGCGGGCACGCCTCCAGGCTACACGCTGACATTGCGGCAGAACGCCATCGCCCAGATCCAGGAATCAACCATGCAACAATCGGTCGAGACCATCGAGCGCCGCATCAATGCTCTCGGTCTCACCGAGCCCACCATTCAGCCTCGCGGGGGCCGCAACGCCAATGAAATTCTCGTGCAGTTGCCGGGTGAAGGGGATCCGACTCGCGCCAAGGACGTCATTCAGGCCGGCGGCCAATTGGAATTAAGATTAGTGGAAGATCCCGTACCGTACAGTTCCCAGATGGAAGCTCTCACTCGCCACGGCGGGGTTCTGCCGCCGGGCACGGAAATCGTCCCTGGCCGCTCCGAGACCCGCAATCCCACAGGGGGAGTCGACACCGGTGAGAGCTGGTATGTCCTGTCACGCACTGCCGTCGTTACCGGCCGCGATCTGCGCTCGGCCGTCGAAAATCGCAACACGAACAACCCCGGCATGTGGCAGGTGAATTTCAGCCTTTCACCGGAAGCCGCACGCCGTTTCGGTCCCTTCACCGAGCAGAACAAAGGGCGCCAGATGGCTATCGTCCTCGACCATCGAGTCTATTCGGCGCCAGTGATCAACGGCCGCATTGAAGATTCGGGCATGATTGAAGGTAATTTCAGCCAGGAGAGCGCGCACGATCTTGCCCTGGTCCTTCGCGCTGGTGCTTTGCCTGCTTCGATCAAATATCTCGAAGAACGCACCGTCGGGCCATCGCTCGGGGCCGATTCCATTCGTCACGGGGTTCAGGCTTCCGTTCTCAGCCTCGTCGTGGTTATGCTCTTCATGCTCGTTTACTACCGCCTCTCCGGCGGCAACGCTGTGCTGGCCCTGATTCTCAATTTGGTTATTCTTCTTGCCGTGCTTGCCCTCTTTGGCGCTGTGCTGACATTGCCCGGCATCGCCGGCGTGATCTTGACCATCGGTATGGGTGTGGACTCCAACGTCCTGGTCTTTGAGCGCATTCGCGAAGAGCTACGCAACGGCAAATCTCCGGGTGCCGCCGTGGACGCTGGCTTTGACAAGGCCTTCCTGACGATCATCGATACTCACGTCACCACCGTGGTCTCTGCCTTCTTCCTGTTCCTGTTCGGAACGGGACCGATTCGCGGCTTCGCCATCTCCTTGACCATTGGTCTGATCGCCAACGTCTTCACGGCCATCTACGTGTCGAAAACGATTTTCCAGTATCACCTGGCAAAGATGGACCGCCAGGCGGAATTAAGCATCTAGGGCGTACTAGAACTTCGGGGGCGCGTGTCCCATTCGCTTCCAAACGAGTGGGTAGTAGTTTCCACGGGCAGGTTCCTCTACCTTTGGTAGATGGCTTGGCGCTGGGAACATTCCGCCGCCCCCGGTGTCTAAGGAAGGGAAGTAAAAGGGCATGATCGAGCTTTTCAAACAGCCCAATCTGGATTGGATGGGCAAAGCCAAGTATTTCTATGCCTTAAGTGGCATTCTTCTCCTCGCTGGGTGGGCTTCGATTTACAAGCACGGCGGCGTCCTCTACGGAATCGATTTCAAAGGTGGCACCAACGTGGATGTGCGTTTTGCCCAGCCTCCGAACCTTGATAAGTTGCGCAGCGGCCTTACCGCGCAGGGGCTCGGCAACGCGGAAATCCAGGGCATCAGTGACGTTGCCAATCCCAACGCCAACGAGGTACTGATCTTCGTGGAAGGTAAGGGCCAGGACGAGCAGATTCTCGATGCCAACCGGGCCAGGGTGTTGAGCGCCCTCAACGCCACGTACGGCGTCGAAAATTCCAGTAGGTCCGATTTCAATTCTGCCACGCCCTCCTCTCTCGCCGCCGTTCTCACGCAGAGAGATCCGCTTCTGCTCTCCGCCAACGCCGGCGACCGCTATCAGCAGCTTGCCAGAAAGCTTCTCGACTATCGCGACAAGAGCGCCAACGGCGTCCTTTCCAATTTCGACGAACTTTCCAAAGTCGCAGGCGTCACCGCCCCCGTTCTCGCCGCGGTCAAGGATGGTTACACCCTCGGTCCTTTCGCCATTCGCAACGTCGAGATTGTCGGCCCCAAGGTCGGCGCCGAGCTCCGCAACCAGGCAATTCTCGTTACCCTCTATGCTTTAGGCGGCATGCTGGTATATATTGCCTTCCGATTCGAGTGGGTGTACGGGGCCGCCGCCGTTCTGGCCGTGTTTCACGACGTCCTGATTACTTTGGGTTTTTTCTCGCTGTTGCGTTTTGAAATTTCGCTGACGGTCATCGCGGCCCTGCTCACATTGGTCGGTTATTCGATGAACGACACCATCGTCATTTTCGACCGCATTCGCGAGAACAACCGTTTGCTGCGCAAGGAAGCGTTCGCTGACGTGGTCAACAAGTCCATCAACCAGACTCTCTCGCGAACCATCTTGACCAGCGGTCTGACTTTCCTCACCGTGCTCGTCCTGTTCCTGATGGGCGGCCAGGTGCTTCGTGCTTTCTCCTTTGCTCTGGTGGTGGGGATTGTGGTAGGAACGTACTCCAGTTTTGGTATCGCTGCTCCGCTCGTGGTCGCCTGGAATCGTTGGCGCGGCCAGGGCCTTGCGGCAGGCACCGGACCCGCAGCCGGCAACAAGACCCGCGGTAGTGAAAGTGTTTCCGCAGCACTCACTCCCGCCGGGAGGAGGTAGGATCCATGTTTGAAGAAATGGTGGTTTCGAGTCCGAATCCCAAGAAGACGAACAAGCCTTGGACCGTCGTCGTTTCGATGCTGTTCCAAGTCGCCTTCCTGGCAATCCTGATTCTCATCCCGCTGATTTACACCGAGGCCCTTCCTAAAACGATGATGGCGACGATGCTCACTGCTCCGCCACCACCACCACCGCCGCCGCCACCCCCGCCGGCGGCTACGATTGTGCACGTTAAGCCGCAGGCTCACCTGATGGATGCGGGCAAATTGATGGCGCCGAAAGTCATCCCCAAGGATGTCAAAATTATTAAGGAAGATGCCGAGCCCGATATGGGCGCCATGGGCGCCGTTGGTGGCGTTCCCGGCGGCGTTGCTGGTGGTCAGATGGGCGGCGTCATCGGCGGCGTGATCGGCGGCATGGGCGGTGCACCACCCCCGCCAAAGCCCAAGCAGACTGGGCCGATCAAGGTTGGCGGCAACGTCCAAGCGGCAAGAATCATCAGCAAACCGACGCCCGTCTATCCGCCGCTGGCGCGCCAGACACGCATCTCCGGCACGGTGCGCCTGCATGCCATCATCGGCAAGGATGGCACGATCCAACAGCTTGAAGTCTTGAACGGCCACCCGCTTTTGCAACAGGCCGCTCTTGACGCGGTGCGTCAGTGGCGCTATCAACCGACTCTCCTCAACGGCGAGCCGGTGGAAGTCGACACGACGATTGACGTGATTTTCTCTCTCAACCAGTAGTACGGTCGGGCGCGCCGGTCGTCGGACAGGCGCGTCAGTCCGGGTCGCAAATTCAGCAAACACTCTCGCTGGCGCTGGGGGGACCGGCGTCGCCAGAAACTAAGGAGCAAAACGAATGGTAGCCACTTTGTACGTATATTCAGCCTGGGTGCTGCAGCAGGCTAGCTCGTGGGATCTGCGCAGCATGTGGGCCTCGATGAGCGCGCTTGCGAAAGTCGTGGTCTTTATCCTGTTCATTCTTTCCATCTATTCCTTCGGCGTAATGATTGACCGCGCCCTGATGTACAGCGCGGCGCGCAAGCAGTCGCGCGTCTTCGTGCAGCAGGTCGCCGGCGCCCTCAAGGACGGCAAGCTCGACGAAGCCATCGCTATCGCTGAGCGCAACAAGAAGAGCCACATCGCGAAAGTTGTCGCGACCGGTCTCTCCGAATTCCAGTCCGCCTCCCAGCAGGTTTCCGATTCCGACGTGATTGACGCGGCCAAGCGCGGTCTCGAGCGCTCCGTGGCCATCGTTCACGCGGAAATGAAGCGCGGTCTCTCTGCTCTTGCCACCATCGGTTCCACTGCCCCGTTCGTCGGACTCTTCGGCACGGTCGTCGGCATCTTGAACGCGTTTAAGGGCATTGAGCAGAACAAAGCGACGGGCCTCTCCGCTGTCGCCGGCGGTATCGCGGAAGCGCTTGTCACCACCGCGTTCGGTCTCCTCGTGGCGGTCCCGGCCGTCTGGGCTTACAACTATTTCACCAACAAAGTGGAGGCCTTCGACGTCGAGATGGACAACTCCTCGATGGAGTTGATCAACTACTTCATCTTGCGCCGCGGCGCCAAGAAGTAAGCGGCCATGGCCTACAAGCCAGTAGCCGGCGCGCAGATGGCGGCCCCCAACGTCATTCCGATGGCCGACATCATGCTCGTCCTGCTCATCATTTTCATGGTCGTCACGCCCATGTTGCAGAAGGGGCAATCGGTGGACTTGGCGAAGACGGACAACCCCCGCGATATGACCGACGCCGATAAGGACGATGCCGTCATCGTCGCCATCACTCGTGACGACAAGATCTATTTGGGCAACACTCAGTTGGCCAAGGAAGATCTCACCGGCCAGATCAAGGACAAAATCTCCACCCGTATTGACAAGACTGTGTACGTCAAGAGCGACGCGCGCGCCAAGTACGGCGTGGTCGTTGCGGTGGTGGATGAAATTCGCTCGGCTGGCGTCGATCAGCTCGGTCTGCTCACCGAGAGGAACCAGAAAACCACGAGTCCCCCTCCGCCGCCCGCGGATTGAGGACCGTAGTCTTTCGTGATCCCGTGTTTGACCGGGGTCACTGCGAATGAAGATTGGTTGCTCCATTCGTTTGCTGATTTCTTAAGAGCCGTGCCGGATCCCACCCGGCGCGGCATCATGGCCTGCGGCGATGCTCTACCTCAGGCCCACAGGAGACTCGCTATGGGGATGGATGTAGGAGGCGAACAGGGCGGATCGATGGCGTCGCCCAACGTCGTGCCGCTCATTGATATTTTGCTGGTGCTGATCATCATTTTCATGGTCATTACGCCGCTCACGCCCAAGGGCCTGGATACGCTCGTTCCTCAGCCCTCGCCGAACCAGCAGCAGAGCGTGGAGCTGGAAAACAAGACCGTTGTCGTTCAGGTTCTTGTGGGCGGCAAGCTCAAGATCAATAACGAAGAAACGACTTGGGAGCAACTCGGTCCTCGCATCGAGCAGATCTTCAAGGAGCGCGCCGAGAAAATCGCTTTCGTCAAAGGCGACAACGATATAATGTTCATGGAAGTCGCCCACGCTATTGATATCATGCGCGGTGCAGGCATTGACAAGATTGGGTTGATCACTGCCAAGCTCGAAGCCGGTCAGTAAGTTTTCGATGCTCTTGATTCTGTAGGGTGGGGCTTGCCCCGCCGGTTCTGGTTGGTCGGCTGTTTGTCGGTCTCGCAAGCTGATGTGGGAGTCCTCCTCGCCGGGCGATTTCAAGACGAGGTGGATTATGGGAGTGGTAGTCGGCAGTAAGCGCGGTGTCGTCTCGGATATGAACGTCGTTCCATTGATCGACATCCTGCTGGTGCTCCTGGTGATCTTCATGATCATCCCGGCGCACAACAAGGGCCTGGATGCGCAGATTCCTCAGGCATCCACGTACGGAGGGCCGCCGCCAAACGTGGTGGTCATTGAGGTTCTCGAAGACGGCACGTTGCGCATTGACCAGGAACCCGTGAGTTGGGATAGACTGGGCGGCCGGCTCGAGGAAGTTTTCAAGTTCCGTGCCAGCCGCGCGGCCTTCATCCGCGGCGACGGCCTGGTCGAGTTTGGTGTGGTGGCTAGGGTCATCGACGTGATGCACACCGCGGGGATTGCGTCAGTCGGCCTGCTGACGCCGGATTTGGAAAAGGGCCTCTGATTCGTTTCGAATTGCCCCTCGCAGGGCGGACGTGAATTTCCTGGTGCGGCCCCGTCATTCACGTGGTCGCGCACGGCAGGGATGGATGCTTCGATGACTCATGCATCAGCGCTTGCAGCTTCTAGCTCAGCTTATCCTCGGGTGGCTCGGATCGCGCGCCGGGTTTTCTCCTGCGCGGCGATCTTGAGCTTCGTTGCCGGCCTCTCCGGCTGTAACAAGCTCAAGGCTCGCGACCTCCTCAACAAGGGCGTCGCCGCTTTCAAGAACGGCCAGTACGACGTCGCCATCGATGATTTTCAAAAGGCGAAGGAGGCGGATCCCGGGCTGATGAATGCCCGCCTCTATCTCGCCACCGCTTACGCCAGCCAGTACATTCCCGGCGCGCCCTCCGAACAAAATATGAAGCTCGGCGCCGCGGCAGTTGATGAATTCAAACAAGTACTGGATATTGATCCCAACAACCTGAGCGCCATCGACGGCATCGGCTCGATCATCTTCCAGATGGCCGGCCAGCCCTACGATCCCAAGAAATTTGAGGAGTCGAAGACCTATCACCAGAGGCACATCGACTTGAGGCCCAATGACCCCGAGCCCTACTACTGGATCGGTGTCATCGACTGGACTCTGGCCTTCCGCGCCAATGGCGAATTGCGCGCCGCCTACAATCGCGAGCACATCAATAAGCAGGTCAGGGACACCGACCCGCTTCCGGCCGTGGTGCGAACGGAATACACCTCTAAGTATGGTGCCCTCGTCGACGAAGGTGTCGCCAAACTCCAGAAAGCCATCGAACTACGGCCTGATTACGACGACGCTATGGCCTATTTGAATCTGCTCTATCGCCGCAAGGCCGACATGGTCGAGAGCGCCAATGAACGCGAAGCGCTGCAAAAGCAGGCCGATGCGCTCGTCGACAAAGTGAAGGAGATTAAGCAGAAGCGCGCCGAGCAGCCCCAGCCGCAGACGTCTTAGTCGGCGCTGTGCTTAACACTTCAGCTTGTTGAATCGGTTTTTCTCCAACTTTTTCGCCCAGTAGGACCCCATAAACTAAGGGACCACCCACGCGGCTGACTAGCCGGTGAGGGCAGGCCAGCACCTGCCCTTTTCTTGGACTTCCTGCCAGTTCCCTCCGCCAGTTCTGCGTTGTAGATTGATCCAGTCCCGGTCCAAGGTGTGGCCATGAACGAATTTGGCGCGTGGATGCAAAGCAATTGGTATGACCTGGGAAACCTCCTCAGTCAGTTTGCCTTCTTAGCGGCAGGGATCTGGTTTGCTCGCAGAATTCTCAAGGCCATGAGGGAATCCCAGGAGCAGTTCAGGGCGCTGCTGAAACTGTCGGTTGTGGGTACGCTCCCGGAGCGGCAGTCGTCGAGCGCCGCTGGCGGGCGAACCTTCCGGGACGCGAGCCCTTATTGGCTTACGCCCTCGGAAGCAGCTCCTAATCTCCCGGCGGAGGTCACGGAAAGCGGTCCAAGCGGTTGGGCCGTTGCCTGGCACAGCACGATCCAATGGTTGCGCGCTCCGATGAGCAGCGGTGAATTCGCCATGTGGCGCCGGGCGATCCGGTGGCTCCAGGCCCCTGCCGGAAGCTAAGGCACCACCCTCTTTAGACCTTAGACGGCCTAACAAAACCTTCTCCTAACCAGTTGCGGGATCGGAAAGCTGTTCCCGTCGATGCTAGGATGCTCAATCCATGAGCACTCCTTTGCTTCCCGGTGCTTTGTGGAATCTGATTCAACCGCTGCTGCCGCTTGCACCGCCGAGGCCCAACGGAGGCAGGCCTCGCTTACCTGAGGGGTTCCGCTGGCCATGCAACTCACCGGAGCCAATCGCAACGACTCGCAACAAGCCCTCGCGCTCGGTGAGGCATTCTTGTCGTTGGGATGTGCTCTGATCTGCTGGCGCTTCCTGCGTATCGATTGGGCGGCAGAGTGAAAATTAGCTTTGCCCGCAATACATTGACCCCCCTAAGCGTCCGGCCTACTATTGGACGGCTCCCATGATCGACCAAACCATCTCGCACTACCGCATCATCGAGAAGCTCGGGCGCGGCGGTATGGGCGAGGTTTACTTGGCTGAGGACAAGCGGCTCGACCGGAAAGTCGCAATTAAATTCCTCCCAGCAGAAGTCGCGACCAATGAGCGAGCCAAACAACGCCTGCTGCGAGAGGCCAAGACCGCGGCCACTCTCGATCACCCGAATATATGCGCTATCTACGAGGTCGGGCAGGAGGGCGATCACAGCTTCATAGTCCTCCAGTACATTGAAGGGGAAACATTGGCCTCGAGGCTCAAGCGCCACCTGCCAGATTTGCCCGAGTCGCTCGCGATTGCGTCACAGGTTGCCGACGCCCTGAACGAAGCACACGCACGGGGCATCATTCATCGCGATATCAAGCCGGAAAACATCATGCTCACGACGCGCAACCAGGTCAAGGTGCTCGATTTCGGTCTGGCAAAGGTGTTGCGCGATTCAAGCATCATCGAGGGGGATACGGTCAGCATGTTGAGCATGCCGGGAATGGTGATGGGCACGGTGCCCTACATGTCGCCAGAGCAGGTGCGCGGCGAGGCGTTGGATTGTCGCAGCGATATCTTCAGCTTCGGCACGGTGCTCTATGAATTGCTGAGCGGGCGGCGGCCCTTCGAAGCGAAGAGCTCGGCAGAGGTCATCTCCGCAATCCTGACCGCGGAACCGCCGCCGATTCGTCGCTTCCGCCTTGGCCCCAGCGGCAGTGCCCAAGAGGAGCTGATACGAAAATGCCTTGAGAAGGATGCGGCGCTGCGCTACCAGACAATGGGAGATTTGATCCCTGACCTACAGCAAATCCGCCGCGAATCCGAGACCGGACAGTTTACGCCGAAGGCCAAGACAGCAGGTGTAAAAACGAAGCCGGCCATTACCGGCCCTGAGGTCAGCCGATTTGGGGTTTCAAAGCTTGGGCTCGGGTCGGTCGTGGCATCCATTGTGCTGGCGCTGGCGGCGGGCGTGTACGTGTATTCATCACGGGCTGTGAAGCATCCTCCTGCGTTGGGTGCGGCTGTCATGTCCTCCAACTCTGTGGCCTACGACGCCTACATGCGCGGGATGGTCAATGTCAGCAGCGAGAATCCAGCCGATAATCAGGCTGCCATCAAACTATTCGAGCAGGCCGTAGCTGCTGACCCAAACTTTGGCTCTGCCTTTGCCGAACTGTCCCGCGCCTACACTATCAAAGCACGTTATGTTGCGTCCGGTGCGGAGAGGAAGAAGTCGTATGAGGATGCTGAAGTCGCTGTGAACAAAGCGCTCGCGATAAACCCCAATCTGGCGGAGGGTAATTTTGCTCGCGGTCTGATGTTGTGGACGCCCTACAAGCGCTTCCCTCACGCGCAGGCGATTCAGTCGTACCGTCGGGCGATCGAATTGAATCCCAATTTCGATGAAGCGCATCACCAACTGGGATTTGTCTACCTTCACATCGGCATGCTCGACAAGGCACAGCAAGAGATTGAGAAGGCATTGGCTATCAATCCGGCCAACACGCTGGCGCGGTACCGCTTGGGCGTCATCGATATGTGCCGGGCCAAATACGCAGAAGCCTTTCAGATATTCAATAGCACTCCGCTCGAACAGAACCCTGAACTCCTGGCATTTTATTCATCCAACGCTTTATTCCGGCTGGGGCGGAACGAGGACGCCGCGGCGTTAATTGAGCGATACTTCAAAGACTATTCGAAAGATAAAGGTGGGATGGTTACCAGCGTGAAAGCCATGATGCTGGCCAAGGCTGGGAAGAATAGCGAAGCAGAAGCCACGATCCAGCACGCTATCGAGATCGGCCGTGGTTACGCTCACTTCCATCACACGTCTTATAACATCGCTTCCGCTTACGCTCTTATGAATGAGCCAGAGCAAACGACGGAATGGTTGCAAGTGACCGCCGATGAAGGCTTCCCTAATTATCCGCTATTTGAGGGTGACGCTCAGTTGGATAACGTGAGGAAGGACCCGCGGTTTATTGCATTTATCGCGCAGCAGAAGCAGCAGTGGGAGCATTTCAGCGCCACATTGTGACTACAGGCGACAGCCAGTCCGTAGACGCAACCATGCTCAATGCATTTTCTTACCTCGACATCCTCCTGAAAGAAGCCAAGACGGAATACGCGAAGTTGCGATGAGCGAAACTAAGCTGCCGGGGTGGAGGTTTTCTTAGGCGCTCTTAGAACTCTAAGATCTTAGAGCGGCGACCAAAAAAAACATAGGGGGGAGGGGGTGTTATGGTGGATTTCTGTCCTGAGCGAGCGCAGCGAGTCGAAGGAGCTCTCTTCATTCCCTCTCAGTATCCCTATCTTGAAGGAGCATCGCGACTGAGGGGCCTCGCCCCATTCCCGGTGGAGTCTGTCTCCCTTAACCGCGTCCTTTGCTCGCCCTTTTCGCTCATTGCACAAAGAGTGTTTCGCAACTCTTTTCCAATCAAGACGTTCCGTACTCTTTCGAGAAGACTGCCGGATGTGCCCCAACTCTTCCCATTCTGGAACCAGTTCAGCCCGAGCGAAGCCGAAGGGCCGCGCGCCGCTTCCTTCCTTTCGCCACCCCACCCTCGCGGGAGGCACCCTTTCGGGCGTAAACTAACCCATGCCCTCGCCGAGCAACATTCCGCTGAGCTTTGACCGCGACCGCGCGGTTCGCCAGCTCAACACGCGCCTCGAAGAGCTGCTCGAAAAGCTTCGCAAGAACCGCCCCTCCGAAGATCCCTGGATGGTTCGCCGCGCTTACGAAATCGCTTCCGAGCGCCACCACGGCCAGTTCCGCCAATCCGGCGAGCCTTACCTCTCTCATCTTCTGGATGTCGCCCACATTCTCGCGGACATGCGCCTCGACGCCACGACACTCACCGCCGCGCTGCTCCACGACGCCATTGAAGACACCGAGTATCCCGTCTCGCGCATCGAGGAGCGCTTTGGCGCCGACGTTGCCCGCCTCGTGGAAGGCGTCACGAAAATCGGCCGCCTGAACATGATGGCTCCGGAAACCCGCCAGGCCGAAAACGTTCGCAAGATGCTCCTCGCCATGGTGAACGACGTGCGCGTCGTTCTGGTCAAGCTGGCTGACCGGCTTCACAACATGCGCACGCTCGAATATCTCGAGCCCGAAAAGCAGCAGCGCATCTCCCGCGAGACGCTCGACATTTACGCGCCCATCGCTCATCGCCTCGGAATGGGCGTCGTTCGCGGCGAGCTTGAGGACCTGGCCTTTCGTTATCTCGAACCAGAATCCTTCCTCGCTCTGCAAAAAGAAGTCACGGACAAAGCGCCTTTCCACAAGAAATTTCTCGAGGAAGTCCAGGCCACCATCCAGTCGAAACTTGTCGAGGCAGGAATTCCCGCCGAGCTCGAAGCCCGGGTGAAGGGTTTGTATTCCCTGCATCGCAAACTCGTGCGCCAGGAAACCGGCCTCGAACAGGTCTACGATCTTCTCGCCGTCCGCGTCATCACGGATTCCGAGCGCAGCTGTTACGCGGCGCTCGGGGTGGTGCATCACATCTGGCGGCCCGTGCCCGGCCGCTTCAAGGACTACATCGCCATCGCCCGCCCGAATCTTTATCAATCGCTGCACACCACCGTGTTGCACAGTGGCCAGCCGCTTGAAGTCCAAATCCGCACTCAGGAAATGCACCGCATCGCCGAGGAAGGCGTCGCCGCGCATTGGAAATACAAAGCCGGTAAACCCGGCACCGAAGACGACGACCAGCGTATCGCCTGGATGCGGCAACTAATTGAGTGGTCGCAGGAGCTGCAGGAGCCCGGAGAATTTCTCTCCACGCTAAAAGTGGATCTTGCGCCTGTCGAGGTCTACGCCTTCACGCCCAAGGGCCGCGTGCTCGAGCTTCCTCGGGGCGCCACACCCGTTGATTTTGCTTATCTCGTGCACACCGAGGTGGGGCACCAGTGCGTCGGCGCAAAAGTGAACGGTCAGATGGTTTCGCTGCGCCACGGAATCTCCAGCGGCGACGTGGTGGAAATCCTCACGCAGAAAGGCCACCACCCCAGCCGCGATTGGCTCAGTTTCGTCAAGTCTTCCCACGCCAAGAGCAAAATCCGCCACTGGATCAACGAGCAGGAACGCGAAGAGGCCAAGGAAATCGGCAAGCGTCTGCTCGAAACGGAAGCGCGTCACTTCGGACGGGGCCTGAAGAAAATTCCGGAAGCGGACATGCTCAAACTGGCTTCCGACCATGGACTTTCCAAAATCGAAGACCTCTACGCCGCCGTGGGCTTCGGAAAATATTCCGCGCGCCAGATTCTCTCCCGCATTCTCGGCGAGCCGGCAAAACCGGAAGAGCCCGAACCTATCGATGACAAGCCCACGCTGGTCAAGACCGTCAAGCGCATGCTGGGCTTCGGCGAAGCGCCGCTCATCGTCAAGGGCCACGACGATTTGCTGGTCTACCGCGCCAAATGCTGCAATCCTATTCCCGGAGATGAAATCGTGGGCTACATCACGCGCGGCCGCGGCGTCGCCGTGCACACGCGCACGTGTCCCAACGTGCAGAATTTGATGTATCAGACCGAGCGCCGCATCGCCGTCGAGTGGGGCGGCGGAGGCTCCGCCAAGTTCCCCGTGCAACTTTCCATCCGCGCCAAGGATCGCGCCGGATTGCTCGCGGAAATCACCGCCGTCATCAGCGGCGCTGGTTCCAATATTCACAATCTCGAAAGCCGCCCCGATCGCGCGAACGCCCGCATCGACGCCAATCTCGAAATCGCTGACAAACGCCAGCTGGAAACCATTCTCGTCAACATTCGCAAAATTTCCGGCGTCTACGGCGTTGAACGCGTCTACCAGGCCGGCCACTAAAATGATTTATTCATCGCAAACCTCACCCGGCGCACGGGTTCCCCTGCCTAATGTGCTTCGCGCTTTCCGCGCCGCAGAAATTTCTTCCGGCCTCGGACCGTTCGACCCTTAGTGCCTACCTGTCCTTTCGCAAGACACGCGGAAGATTTCTCCTGGCCGCGTGGGTGGCCGGATTTTTTGGACCTGTACTTCCGCACGGGTACCTCAGACAGCACATTTCGCCTCCGCACCAGCCGCCCCCGCTAAGATAGAGTCATGCGGTACAAGCTCATGCTTCTCGGCGTGTTTGTCCTCCTCCGTACGAGCGGATGCGAAAAGCATCCGCTCACGGATTATCGCCCGCTCGATCGAGCGGGCGTGTGGTCCAGCAACGTCGAGCAGTTGAAAACTCTGAATACTTCTGACGCGGAAATCGCACAACTTGTCAAGGTGAAACAGGGCGGAATCAGCGACGACACTTGCGTAGCCTTGATTTCCGACGCGCACCAGCACAAACATCTTTTCACCAGCGCCGATGCCGCGGTGAATCTTTCTCATGCCGGCTACCCTGAGTCCGTCATTCTGGAAATTGCAAATATCGATCAGCTCGACACTGTTAGCGGCGACGCGGTTTTGCTGCGGCTGGTGGGGCTCTCCGATCACGCGGTGGACATGATTTTGCATCGCCGGTTGAGGGGACAACCCACCATGGGGAGCGCGGAAATCGGGCGTCTGAAAAATACCGGCCTCACCGAAAAACAAATTATGGAGCGCATCAATGAGGGCATGACGGACGCGCAAGCGGATAAGGAAGCGACCGTGCGCGAAGCCGTTCGAAACCATTCGGGAACAGGATTCGTGCGTTTACGCGGGCGCAGATAGCGCTGAAGAACTACTGCGGGATTCTCAACCTTTCGAATTAACTCCAAGCAAGACACATTTGGGATCAGGCGTCGCTGAAAAACCGCCTCGAGCAACGTCTGCCGTTCGGATCGACTCCAGACACTGCATCCGTGGAAGAAGATCGCGGTGACTGCGGACCGGCTTTCCTTGTTCGTTCGAATCGGCGAGTGAAGATGGCCCAAGGTTATGCAAGCGGCTTTTGCTTCGGAGCATTCACCGTTACAATCGAGGCGCTGTGATCTGGCAACCTCACTCGCGCTTCATGCGAGCGCTGCTTCTTCTTGGAGCGACATTTTGGGTGGCGTCTTGCGCCACGACGCCAGGCCCGGGCTACACGGTTGAAAAGCAGCAGATTCGCGTGCAGTTTCTTTCCGCGCCGGAGCCGCGCCTTCGAATTGAGGCGGAGTATCAATTGAAAAATACCGGGGACCAGCCGCTCCACGAGCTGGAGTTGCGCTTGCCCGGGCGGCGGCGATTTCATCATGAAAATCCCCGGGCGAATTGGGACACCGTAGCGGTGACAACACAGAACTCGACTGATAAGCCACGCAATGCAACGATTTCCTTGCCTGAGCCGTGGACCACGCTGGCGCGCCACACGCTACATCTTTCGGTGGAGTACTTTCCGCCAGCGGCCGGAGAGGCGGGCTTGAGTTTCACGAGTGATGCTTTCTTTCTTCCGGCACAGGGGTGGAGTCCGGAATTGCTACCGCCGCATGGGCTTTTCGCCAGCGGCGGGGTGCCACCGAAAAAATGGGAGTTGAGCGTGCGCGTTCCGGAGTCCTTTCTGGTGCACACCAGCGGCGAGAAAACGAAAAGCTCGCGCAGCGGCGGAGAATTGACGATGCGAGCCATGCAGCAACCGAAGGATCAGTATCCTTTTGTGATTGCAGGACGATACGTCTCCGCAACGATGGGTGACGGAAAGGGCCAAGTGTTGCTGTGGACGCGAACGACGCAGGAGGCCGCCGCTTTGCGTCTTCTGAGCGACGCGCTCGTTCGAACCATCGAAGCGTACGATTCCACTTTCGGTTCTCGCGGCAAAGATTCTTCACCGACGTGGATCGTGGAGTGTCCTTCGACAGCGGGGTGTTTCACAAGTTTCGGCTCCCCGGGCGCGAGACTCTTCGGGGAAGAGGAGAATCGCCCCGCCTCAGCAGAAATGATTTCTTCGGACACCATAGTGGTGGATTTGGGCGGCGGCACGCCGAACCTTGCGGCCATGGTGGCGCCGTCGCTGGCTTCGAGCTGGCTAGGTTACGGGCAGAATCCCGGCTTTTACGAACAGGAGCTGCCGCTTTCTCTTCTTCCAGCGTTTGCGGCGGCGACGGGCCGAGAAGCCGCTGCGGGTGCGGAGTCCCGCGCGGAGACGATTCGCCGCAGCCTTCGACTGATTCCTCTAAAGACAGAGCCTCACAAGCAAGAAAGCCACGATGTTCTGCGGGCGAAAAGTTTTCTGTTGTTTTACGCGCTGCAGGACAAGTATGGAAAGGAAGTGTTTCAAAAAGCCGTCAGCCACATGTTGTATGCTCGCAGGAAGCGTGGATTCGAATTGAGTGACCTGATTGCCGCGTTCGAAGAGGAAACGCACCAGAACGTGGCAGAGTTCGTGCGTTTGTGGATGAAGCGCCCGGGAGTACCGCAAGAATTTCGTGCCCCCTATGGAGAAACTGCCGCGCCCACGGTTCATTCTGAAAAGGAGAGCATACGATGAGAGACGTCATTCTGACCGACCGGGGGCCGAAACCGATCGGGCCGTATTCGCAGGCCATTCGCGCGAGCGGATTCCTATACCTTTCGGGGCAGGTGGCGCTGGATCCGAAAACGGGCGAGATAACGGGCACGGACATCCGGCAGCAGACGGAACGGACGCTCGAGAACTTGAAGGGCATTCTGGAGGCGGCGGGCTCGAATCTCCATCACGTGGTGAAGACCACGGTGTTCCTGAAGGATATGAACGATTTTGCGGCGATGAACGAGGTATACGCCAAGTATTTCACGTCGGCCCCTCCGGCGCGGTCGACGGTGCAGGTGTCGCGGTTGCCGAAGGACGCGCTGGTAGAGATTGACGTGATCGCCGGGCCGTAGCGAGACCGGCGAGAGGACAAGTGTGGCCGAGCTTACGGCCGGTCGGGGCTTTCGGGAGCTTCACTGACGGCTAAGTAGGTTATGACGGCGGTGACGGCGATGGCGTACCAGATGAATTTGTTCCTGGCGGCTTTGACGGGGGGGCCGCCGATACCGCTCGTGCCGGCGCCGCGCGGGCCTTGAGGTTCGGCGGCGGGGGCTGACCTATCGAGAACAATGCGATAGCCGGCGCCCTCGGGAATTTCGCGCACATCGTCTTCGACGGCAATGGTCAAGGAGCCGCGAGTGCTTTTGACGATGAATTCCTTGGCGCCCAGAACGGTGACGCGGCCGATGGTGGGCTGGTCAGTGGCCGGGCGAATCAGGGCATTTGCAAAGCGAATAGAGAACGCCTTCGAATTGGCAGTGGAAAATGTGGCCGAGCCAAGAGCGAGCGTTGCGGCGGGGCTAGAGTCATCGTTCATCAGCGTGACGATGGTCGAGCTGGCAAGCTGCAAGCGGGCCGCCCCGGCACGAATTTGAACGCTGCCGAGCTGATCGGTGCTCAGGCGGTCGCCGCCGAAAACTGTCGCGCCAACGGATGCAACGGCAGCGCCGACTTGGGCGCGGTCCGCATAGACTACGGTGCCAAGCGGGGACGAAGGAGCAGCGAGGGTTGGGGCGATCGCGAGCGAAAAAGATAACAGTGCAGCGACTAAGCCATTTACAAGAGCAAAGCGGCTAACGCGCGGACGCGTCATTACGCCTCCAAGAAGGCCAACGGAAGAATACTGAGGAAGTTTTCCGCCGTCAATCGATAAACACGGGCTTTCAGAAAAAGTCACCCTCCTCCGGGGCAAGGGGGGAACGCTGGCCGATACCGCGTTCCACTGCTACAATGCCAGCCAAGATATGGCCGACTGGAAACAGATTACCGCCCGGATTCGCCGCGCACGCACCAGCAAGGACCCTGCAGGGCAACTCTCGAATCTTTACGAGAAGACACGCGACGCAATGGTGGCGTTCGAATTGGCGAAACACTTCGAAACATCGGGACAAAATGCGGACGCAGCAAAATGGTATTCGGCGGCCGCGGAACGTTTCCGGCGCGCCGATTGGAAAACCAAAGCGCAGGAAGCAGCGGTCCGGCTTGGCGGCGCTTCCTTAGAGATTTCCGCGCAAGTGGCCGAGCCTGCGGGGGAGTTCGCATTGACTCCGCCGCCCGTGACGACGCCCGAGCCGGGGCTGCCATTCGAACAGAATGCAGCGGCGCTGGAATCCGCCGTAGCCGTCAGCAGCGAGGTTCAGCAAGCGATGGAGAATGTCGAAGAACCCCCGGCGGTTTCCGAAGCGGACCGAACGCCCCGCCGTAGGGGACGCCGCGGCGGCAGAAACCGGCGGAAAGGGGCAGGTGCGACCACTTCGCATCTTCCAGAGACGGCAACCGCGACACATCGCGGAGCTCCCTCGAGGGATTCTCATGTGGCAGAAGAACCGACACCGCCGCGCGTCACGCACAGCCGTGCGATGCCCACTTTGCCGATTGAGTCTGCCGCGGAGCCGGGAGGGACGAGCGTCAAAGGGCGCTACGGCGATCCCGGGCTTTCCTCGAGAATTTCTTTGTTGGAGATGCAATTCCGCCGGTTGATGACTTGTCCGCCCGCGAAACTGGACGGAGCGGATCACGCACCCGTCGGCCCCGGAGTTTTTGTGCTGACGGATTCGGACCTGACGAGCTACTACTACGTGGAAGCTTGCCAGACGCTGCGCATCGCGATCGGAAATCTCCTGCGGGGCGGCTCGAGCCGGCGAGGAGCGGATTCCATCAAGCCGCAGCTTGCCGAGCATTTAGGGATTCCTGAGACACGCGTCTCAAAATACCTTGCCGAACATTGCGTGGTGCGGTGGCTGCAACTGGATGAGGGCGCCTCGCATTTCGCGCATTTCGTCATCGCCGTGCTCCGGCCTTCCCTCAACGAATAAGCAGAAATGTCCTAGGGAAAAGCGTCCCTTGAGGACCGCGGATGGGCTTTCTCGCGTGCCCAATGGGGGGTGTTTACCTCAAAAAGCGGTGCTCGGTCGAGGGCCCCCAATTACCATTCGCTGCTCCAGATTGCCGTTCACCCCCTCTTTTCGACCGTTCGCCGCAAGACGCTAGCCTCCGGACCGGCCAAGGGTCAAACTATAGGAGTCCAAAGACTTATTGGATGTACCTGGTTTTTTACGGTACGTTTTCAGGCCACAAGGTGAGCCCGGGGGCAGTCGTTTGGAGTCGGCTCCAACGATTGATTGGGCTCCAAATTATCCAAGGGCCAAGTGCAATTGTACTTTTTGAAAGTGGAGGGCGGAGGTTTATGCCGAATCAAGTGGCGACGCAGATTTTCCGGACGTTCGACTGGGCGGTTTGTAAAGCCGCAGCCATTACTTTCAACACGATCCAGTTTTTCAACCAGCGCAATCCGAATCCGTCCGTGACGCCGCAGTGGTCGGAAAAGCCGCTGCTGAAGTCGTGGGAGAAGACCAAGCCGACACTCGGCTGGCCGCGGCAGACCGACTCGCTCTGTCCCGCGTGCGTCAAGGAAGCGCGCGAGGCGATCATCGCGGGCAACAAGGATTGGCGCGACCTGATGCACGAGAAGGTCGGCGAGATCAAGGCGCAGATTATCGAGCGCGACGGGCAGGTCTGGATGGTGAAAGACTGCCCACTGCACGGCCACTATGAAGACATGATGGCCATCGATTCCAAGTTTCTCGATTGGATTGAAAAGCAGTTCCCCGGCCGCGACATCCCCGCGCACAACGACGAAGATCTTCACAAGCATGGTTCCTCGACGGTGCGTTATGGCCGCGGCTCGGTGCTGACCGTCGACCTGACGAACCGCTGCAATATGATGTGCGATCCCTGCTTCATGGACGCGAACCAGGTTGGGTACGTGCATGAACTGGGCTGGGAAGAAATTAAGGAAATCCTGGACAACGCGCTGAAGATCAAGCCGCGCCGCCAGATGTCCGTGCAGTTCTCAGGAGGCGAGCCGACCATGAGCCCATACTTCCTGGATGCCGTCTCTTATGCGCGCAAGATCGGCTACAACAGCGTGCAGGCGGCGACCAACGGCATCGAGTTCGCCAAGAGCAAGGAGTTCAGCAAGAAGGCGTTCGAAGCAGGTATGCGCTATGCGTACCTGCAGTTTGACGGCATCGGCAACGACGCCAACAGCCACCGGCAAATCGGCAACCTCTTCGACGTGAAGCTGCGCGCCATCGAGAACATGCACGAAGCGGGGATCGAAATCGTGCTGGTGGTGACCATCGTCAACAACGTGAACAACGACCAGGTGGGCACGGTCGTGAAGTTTGCGATGGAGAACCCCAAGAAGATCGCGTTTGTCAGCTTCCAGCCAGTTTCGTTTACCGGGCGCGACGAAGACATTACGCCGGAACGCCGGTTACGGCAGCGCTACACGCTTTCGCACCTGGCGAAAGACGTCAGCGCACAGGTGGGCAAGGTCGAGCCTACGCGCGACTGGTTCCCGATTTCGTTCATCAGCACGTTCGCCGGTTTCTCAGACATGGTGAAGGGCAACGAATCGCAGTGGGGTTCGCTCTCCTGCGGTTGCCACCCGAACTGCGGCGTGGGCACAGCGCTGATGATCAACAAGGAAACGAAGGAATGGGCGCCCGTTCCGCGCTTCTTGAACGCGACGCAATTGACAAAAGACGTAACGGCCATCACCGACGCGGCCCGCGGCAAGACTTTTTCAAATTTCATGATGGCGCTCGCCCTCTTAAAGAACTACAGGGCGTTCCAAGGACCGAAGGGGCTCAAGCTGTACGACCTGTTTAAGAAATTCGACAAGACCTGGGCGCTGACCAAGGGCTCGGAGAAGAAGTACGGGCGCACGTCTCCGGACCGCACCTACGAAGACGCCATGAAGCGCCGGCAGAGCGATCCGTGGAACTTCCTGTTCATCGCGGGCATGTGGTTCCAGGACCTGTTCAACTACGATTTCCGCCGCACGGAAATGTGCATTATCCCGTACGCCACGCAACAGGGCGAAATCTCCTTCTGCGCATACAACACCGGCGTGGGTTGGCGGCAGATCATCGAGAACATGCATAAGAATGCGACCGTCGCCGAATGGTACAAGACGCACGGGAAGCATGAGATTTACGCCAAAGGCAAAACCGTCAACCTACAGAGCTTTGAACATTCCTTGAAGATTGATGCCGAAGACGCAGCGCGCGTTCGCCACCTCGAACACGACGTTCCGGTGACCGCGGCGGAAGAAGACCGCGCGCGCCGCAAGAAGGCTTACGAGGAGCAAGCCAAGGTTCGCGCGATTTACGAAGAGCTGGTGCTGAAGAAACCCCAGCCGAAGGTCGTGCAAATCGGCACAGTACAAGACATCGCCAAGGCGGTGCCTGCCAATTTCGCTAACGCTGGCAAGCCGGTCGCCATCGCTCCGGCCAACGGGAATGGCAACGGCAATGGCCATTCGAATGGTAACGGCGCTACAACCAAAACTGGTGAGAAAGCAGCCGAAGCTGTCGCTGGCAACTAAGGATGCTGTCCAACTCCGCGGTTCCGATGGCCCGGGCTCTGCCAGGGCCATCGCTATTTTGTCTGTGCAATGATGTGCAATCATTGGCAAAAGCATTGATATAATATGAGGCGAAATCAACTGAGGTTTTCAGAATGCCGATTTATGAATACATTTGCGAGGATTGCCAGACGCACTTTGAGAAGATTGTGCTGAACAAGACCCAGGAGATTGCCTGCCCGAAGTGCGCGGGGAAGAGGAATGCGATTCAGCTCTCCGTGTTTAGCGCGGCAAATGGATCGAGCAACGGAACTTCGGCAAAGTCATCCGGCGGATTTTCCGGCGGAGGCAGCGCTTGCTGCGGCGGCGGATGCGGTTGCAATTGAGGCTTCATGTCCATCAACAGTCCAGAGCAATTTGAGAAGCTGCGCGCTTGCGGAATGATCGTGGGTAAGGCGTTGCGCGCCATGGCCGCAGAAGTGCGCGCCGGCGTGACGACGGCGGAACTTTGCGAGATCGGTTCGCGCGTGCTGGCCGCGCATGGAGCGCGCTCTTCCCCGCCGATGGTTTATGGATTTCCTGGCGATGTGTGCATCAGCGTGAACGACGAGGTGGTGCACGGGATTCCGGGCGACCGCCTGATCCAGCCGGGAGACCTGGTCAAACTCGATTTGACGGCGGTGAAGGATGGATACCACACTGATGCCGCAGTGAGCATCGAAGTGCCACCAGCAAAGCCCAATGGAAAAGCGTGGGAACTGGCGCATTGCGCCGAGCGCGCATTCCGGCAAGCGCTTGGAGCGGCGCGGGCAGGAAACCGCACAAAAGACATCGGCCGCGCTGTCGAGCGCGAAGTGCGCCGCCGCGGGTTTCACGTCGTCAAGGAACTCGGCGGGCACGGCATCGGGCGCACCATTCATGAGACGCCCTCCGTGCCGAATTACGCTGATTTTTCCGCCCAGCATAAATTGACCGAGGGCCTGGTCATCACCATCGAGCCGATCATTGCTGCCGGGACCGGCGACGTCTTGTTAGACACAGATGGCTGGACCTACCGAACCGTCGACGGCAGCCTCTCCGCTCACTATGAGCACACCGTGGTGATTACGCGCGGCGAGCCTGTTCTGCTTACCGCTGCCTGAAGCCTCCGTCTCAACACCCATGATTCCAAATCATTCTTCTCTCTTGCTCTTTGTCAGTGCCGCACTGGTGCTGCTGGCGATTCCCGGGCCAGCTGTGCTCTACGTAACGAGCCGCAGCATCGGGCAGGGCCGCGCTGCAGGATTTGTTTCTGCGCTCGGCATTGGGGTGGGCACGCTGGTCCATGTGGCCGCCGCGGCCGTAGGACTATCAGCGTTGCTGATGTCCTCGGCGGCCGCGTTCGGAGCCGTAAAGTATCTCGGCGCAGCGTATTTGATTTATTTGGGCATACAGAAACTGCGCACAAAGGAATCCTTTGAGCTTTCGCAGGAAGCTCCTCGCGCCAAACTGAGCCGCATCTTCGGCCAAGGCATCATCGTCAATATCCTGAATCCGAAGACGGCACTCTTTTTCTTTGCGTTTCTCCCGCAATTCGTGGATGCTTCGCGCGGAGCGGTCGCGCTGCAAATTCTATTTCTGGGTGCGCTCTTCGCAGTGATGGGCATGACCAGTGATAGCCTCTGGGCGCTGTTCGCAGGGACCGTGGCGCAACACTTGAAGCGCAATGCCCGCTGGCTAAGCACGCAACGCTACGTTTCGGGCGGGATGCTGATTTCTCTAGGCGTGGCCACTGCGTTCGCCGGCTCCGGCGGCAAAAAGTAGAAAGACCCTCACCACGGCGTTCTTCCCCCTCAAAAGGTTCTTAGAAACTGCACGTCTATTGCGGCCGCGAATAGTGCAGGATGTTCGCTGGCGCGGGAATCTCGGATTTTCGGCGCGGATCGGGGATTGGCTCACCTGCGGTCCATTTGCACGGAATGACGCCCGTGAAGGCGGGGCTACTGTAGTCAGCGGCATCATCCACGGCGAAGCCGGTGCGCACCTTGGCGGAGGCTTCGACGAGCGGCACGGTGAGAACCATCGTGCCTTTCAGTTCCTGTTCGTTCGGCGGACGCACCGTGGCCCAGCGGCCACGTATGACGTATTCGACGAAGTCGCGCATGGCCGCGAGTTTCGCCGCTTCGCCTTCAACCGGCTCGGCCGTGGCCATCACTACAATGGAACGGTAGTTAACGGAGTGGCCCACGGCGGTCGGCGCCAGCACAATGCCATCCAGCAGCGTCACGTTGAGGCAAAACGGCGCACCGCTCGCCAGCGTTTTCATCAGTCGGCTCGCCGTCGAACCGTGCAGGAACAGCTTATCGCCAACGCGCACGTAATTTGTGGGCACTACGAAGGGCAAGCCGTCCGCGATGAAGGCTACCTGGCAGACGAACGCTTCGTCGAGAATGCTATAGATGAGCTCGCGATCGTAACTGCCGCGATCGGGCTTACGCCGCACCTTGGTTCGTTCAGTAGGAGGAAAGTTATTCATTTTGACAGATTATTCCGCACCGGCGAAGGCGGCAAGTGCCAATCTGGATGCTCACGACGGTGAGTCCCAACCCGCCCTTCAGGAGGGATGTTTATTTTTCTACGCCCAACTGCGTCAGCATGAAGGCGTAGTCGAACGCCACTTCTTTCAGATAATCGTAGCGGCCGGAAGAACCTCCGTGCCCCGCCGCCATATTGGTCTTGAGCAACAGGAAGTTTCCATCAGTTTTCAACGTGCGCAGCTTGGCCACATACTTGGCCGGCTCCCAATACATCACCTGGCTGTCATTGAAGGAGGTCTTGACGAGGATCGCGGGATATGCGGACTTCTTCAAGTTGTCGTACGGCGAATACTTCAGCATGTAGTCGTACGCAGCTTTCTCGTTCGGGTTGCCCCACTCTTCGTACTCGCCCACGGTCAGCGGCAGGGATGCGTCGAGCATCGTGTTCATCACGTCGACGAACGGCACGTGCGTGACAACCACTTTGTAGAGGTCCGGGCGCAAATTGGTGACCGCGCCCATCAGCAGGCCGCCCGCAGAGCCACCTTCCATCGCAATCTTGTCTGGCGCGCCGAATTTGTTGGCCGCGAGATATTCCGTGCAGTCGACGAAGTCGGTGAACGTGTTCATCTTGTTCATCATGCGCCCAGCATCGTGCCAGGCCTTGCCCATCTCTCCGCCGCCGCGGATGTGCGCGTAGGCCATGACCACCCCGCGATCCAGCAAGCTCAAGCGGTTGCCGCTGAACGTCACTGGGAGCGAAAAGCCGTAGGAGCCGTAGGCGTAGACGTAGAGAGGATTCGATCCGTCGGCTTTTCTCCTGTCCGTCCGGTAGATAATGGAAATAGGAATCTTCACGCCATCTCTTGCGGTCGCCCAGACTCTCTCGGACTTGTATTTGGATGCGTCGTACCCGCCAGGCACTTCGTTTTGCTTGAGAAGCGTCGAATCGTTTTTTTCTACGTTGTAGTCAAAAGTGGAAGGGGGAGTCACCAGCGATTGGTAGGCATAGCGAAAGAACTTCGTTTTGTACTCGCGATTGATTTGCGGCGACGCTGTGTACACCGGTTCGGGGAAGTGGACACGCTGCTTGGCGCCGCCGGCCAGATTTACAATCGTAAGTTGTGGCAGCCCGTTTTCACGTTCCACCAGGACGTAGAAATCCTGAAAGGTAAGAACATCGGAGAGCATGACGCCATCGCGAACGGGAAGGATTTCCTTCCAGTTTTTCTTAGCCGGGTCGCTGACCGGCGCTGTCACCAGACGGAAATTGCGCCCTTTGTCGTTGGTGCGAATGTAAAACTGGTCGCCAAGGTCCTCGGCATCGTATTCGACCTCCTGCTCGCGCGGCGCGATCAGCTTCCACTCGCCGGTGGGATTCGCCGCATCCAGGTAGCGGACCTCCGAAGTGGTATGGCTGCCGCATTCCAGAAGAATGTATTTGCGGCTGCGCGTCTTGCCTGCGCCGATGTAGAAACGCTCGTCCTTTTCTTCGTAGACGAGGTCATCGTTCTTGGTGTCGGTCCCGAGCTTGTGGCGATAGAGGCGATACTGGCGCTTCGCGGGATCTTCCACGGTGTAAAACAGGGTCTGATTGTCATTGGCCCACACAATCGAACCGGTTTTTTCCACTGTGTCGGGCAGATCTTTGCCCGTGCGCAGATCCCGCACGTGCAGGCGATACTGGCGGAACCCGGTGTTGTCCGTGGAGTAGGCCAGCAAATTGCCGTCGTCGCTGATCGTGTAAGAGCCTAGGGACATGAATTTCTCGTCTTTGGCCAGTTCGTTGACATCAATCGTGATTTGCTCGCCAGCGTCGAGGCTACCTTTCTTCCGGCCGTAGATTTGATACTGCTTTCCTGCCTCCCAGCGCGAGTAGTAAAAGTATTCCCCCTCTTTATAAGGGACGTTCACGTCGGTTTCTTTTACGTGGCTCAACATCTCGTCGTACAACTTCTTCTGTAGCGCTTCCGTCGGTCTCATCACGGAATCGGTGTAAGCGTTCTCCGCTTCGAGATACTGTGCAACCTCGGGATTGGGTTTATCGCGGAGCCAGCGGTAGTCGTCCACCAGGTTTCCGCCGTTGACGTGATTCTCGGTATGGATTTTTTTGGCGATTGGAGGAGTAAGGCTGGCGGGAGTGTTCGGTTGTTTCTCGTCGGCTGTGGCTGGCCTGGCGTCTATCCATGCCGTTGCGGCGGAGAATCCAGCCAGAATCAGGCCTAACGCAAGAGGTTTGCGAAGAATCATCTTTTTCCTCGAATGAGATTTCAGTACCGCGCGCCGCGACCACCCATGATGGCAGGCTCACCAGCATAGTCCAATTGACCTTCATTTGGAATCGTGTACGCTTTGGGGCGTCAAGCTGTAGAGTGCGAGCAATCCCGAGGCTTCTCATGGCTCCTGCAAAACGAATTTTCGCCCGAGCAACATTTCAGTTTTTCAAAGAGCTTGGCCGCAACAACAGCAAAACGTGGATGGACGCGAACCGGAAGCGCTACCAGTCGGATGTTGTTCAGCCATTTCGACGCTTGCTGGAAGAGCTTGCGCCAGCCGCGTTAAAGCTCGACGCGGGGTTCGATACCTCGGGAAGGACGGGCCCGAATTTTTCGCGAATCAACCGCGATATTCGATTCGCGAAGGACAAAACGCCTTACAAAACGCAAATGTACCTGAAGTTTTCTGTCCCCGCGCCTGGAGACCGCGAGACCGGACAGCTCTATGTGGGCCTCTCCACGGACACGGTGACGGCAGGTTTTCGCATCTATTCCGGCGGGAAACGCAAGGATTCCACGCTCGCCGTAATAGCAGAACCGCGCTTTCTCCGGAAACCCGCCTGGGTAGTGAAACAGCAAAAGCGTCTTGGCCGCCGCTTCGAAAGCTATTGGTACACCATGGAAAAGGGTGAGTGGACCAAGCACAAGGGCTGGCCGGTTTCCGCCGAAAATTGGAAGAAGATACTCGCCTGGATCGTACGCCGCAAATTCACGCCGGCGGCAGCCACGCGGACCTCCTTTCCACGAGACATTGTCAAGGTTTATTGCGATCTGTATCCTCTCTTGCGCTTCACCTCGCTCCCCGAATGAAGAAGTGGGGAAAGGAATATCATGAACCACATCTCGAATTGCGATCGCGCACGGAGAAAATTCATTAAAATGCTTGCGGCCAGCCCGCTCATCGCTACTTCACCCTCGCTCTCCGGTTCGCTCGCGAGTCTCCTGGCAATCACCGATTCGGCAGAGACAAAGTTTCTCGACGGGCTCGAAAACCTGCAACAGGACGACAATGTCCTTTCCTCTCCCGACCAGGCGCTCGATGTTCTGGAATTCGAGGCCGCCGCACGCAAGGCTTTGCCACCGGCGCACTTCGCCTATCTGGCCACGGGCGTCGACGACGATGCTACCGTGCGTGCCAATCGTGAAGGTTACTCGCGCATCCAGATTCGGCCTCGCAGGCTGGTCGATGTCGAAAAGCTCGACACCTCGGTGCACTTGTTCGGCACCACCTGGAGCAGTCCTTTGGTGATCTGCCCCATCGGCAGCGAGAAAGCATTTCATCCTGATGGCGCTGTTGGCGTGGCGCGCGCGGCCCGCGCAAAAGACCATTTGCAAATCCTCTCCACCGCGACGACGTCTTCTGTCGAGGATGTGATCGCCGCCCGCGGCATGCCGGTCTGGCAACAGCTCTATCCGACGAACGTGTGGGAAGTTACGCGCGGGATTGTAAAGCGCGCCGAAGCGGCGGGCTGCCCCGCCATCGCCCTTACCGTCGATCTGCAGGAGGGCAGCAACCGCGAGACACTTTTTCGTGGCCAGCGGGCGGACAAACGAGAATGCTCGGCGTGCCATTCAAGTTCCTACACCGGTTACGCCCGCGGAAGACCAGGAGTAAACTCGGGCGGCTTTGCGAAATTTGCGGCTAGAAAACCAATGTTCGACGGGTTGGACTTATCCAATGTAACTGCTCTTCACCCGCACAGCGCGAACTGGGATTTTGTGAAGCGCCTGCGGGATACGGTTACGGTGAAGCTCGCGCTAAAGGGGATTGTTACTCGCGAGGATGCTCAGCTTGCCGTCGAGCATGGCATGGACGGCCTGATCGTTTCGAATCACGGGGGCCGCGCCGAAGAGACCCTGCGCCCGACCATCGAGAGTCTGCCGGAAGTGCTCGAAGGAGCTGCTGGCAAAATTCCCGTCATCGTGGACGGTGGCATCCGGCGGGGCACCGATATTTTCAAGGCGCTCGCGCTTGGCGCAACCGCGGTCGGGATTGGCCGGCCGACCATGTGGGGTCTGGCCGCCTTCGGGCAGCCTGGCGTCGAGGCTGTCCTTGGCATCCTCCGGCGCGAACTGCAAACCATCATGCGCCAAGCCGGAACAACCTCCATCGAGAAGATCACCCCCGCATACTTGGCCCAGCGGAAATGAACCGCGCCGTTCCTCACTCTGCCCAAAGGCGCAGCGCGAGCAAGCCCCAAGACCAGAAAAATCCGGTAAGGATGCAGCAGGCAGAGGAAACCAGTAACGAGTGGATGCGCACTCCGCGGTGAATCTCGCTTTTCGGGACACGCAGAACGAGCACCAAGCCAATGACCGAAAACGGCGGGAACAAGAATGTGCCGAGAAAAACCCCTGCGGTCCGCAGGTTCAATGTTCCGATTTGCTGACCGCTTAGCTTGCTGAAGCATAGGGGTACAAGCAGAAGTGCCAGCGTCGCGAGGAGCGGAAACACGCGCACATTCAGGTGATGCACGTCTTTCATTCCGCCGGCGAGTTTTCGAACCATCCAGACCAGCGCAAAGAGCACAGAAGTCAGCACAAAAAAGAAGCACAGGGCGAGCAGCGCGATCCGGAGATAAGGCAAGATCAGGCTGCTCCTCTCGCTGTAGGGGATTCCCTCCAGGCCGTTGCCAACAACGGCCATTTGACCTGCTTCATTGATGAAAAAGAGGGTCGTGCCTTCGGGCTCCTTCTCGCTGCGAAAAAGATTTTTTCCAACGCAGAACAGGAGTTCGGGCTGGCCGAATAAACTGGAGCGCGTCAATCGCCCATTCCCTGCCCGGATGCGAGTGCCTCCCATCAAATCGTCCGTGAACGCAAAAAGCTGGTTCCGGGGTGCTCGCGGCGCGTAATAACCAGTGAATTTTTCCAGTTCGCTCGCGGGCAGCGAAACAACAGCCTGTTGCGACTTCGGGAAATCCTTCGAAAGAAAATCAATTGCCAACCGATTCATCTCCCGAAATGCATTCCCCGAATTCGTGCTGTTCAACAGCATCACGTAGCCCCAGTTCTGCTCCGGCATATAGCGATACGTGGAGAGAAAGCCATCGATCCCGCCGTTGTGCCCGTGCGTGACCACTCCGCCTTCGACGCTGGAATAATTTGCGAGCCCGTATCCCAGCCGCAGTCCGTTCTTAGCGGCCAAGGTAGTTTCCGGCGCTTCCATGCTCAAAATCGACTCCGGCTTGACCAGCTGAGCACCTTCGGCGCTTCCCCGACGCAGGAAAAATTGCACGAGCTTCGCCAATTCTCCCGGCGACGCCTTCAGATCCTCTGCTGGCCGCAGATAGATGAGGGGATATCCCACAGCTTTCGACGGATTGCCGTCATAACCGATCGCCAGCAAAGGTTTATTGGCGTCCGTAAATGGGTAGTCGGCGTTTCCCATTCCCATCGGGCGCAAGAAATTCTCGCGAATATATCGGTCAAAAGGCACGCCGGTGATTTTTTCGATCAGATAGCCGGCAACGGCGTTCCCCGGACTTGAATACGACATGCGCGTTCCCGGCGGCCAGCGCACAATCTCTGGCCTCTGAAAACGTTTGAAGGCTTCCAGCAGCGGATAATCGTACCGATCGTGTAAGTTGTAGACCTCACTGAACTCCATGTCATCGAAACCCGCCGTATGCTCCAGCAGATTTACGATGCGCACCGGATGCGTCGCTTCCCAGCGGTTCTTCACCGGAATTTCCGGCGCGACGTCCTGCAGCCGTGCGTACAGATTTACTTTTCCATCTTCCTGTAGTTTCAACAGCGCCAGCGCCACAAACGTCTTGCTGATCGAACCCACTCTAAATTCGGTGTCGCACGCGACCGTACGATTCGCGCTAATGTCCGCTTTTCCGATCCCTCCGCACCAAAGCACCTGGCCGTTGGCTACCAGCGCCACGCCGGCCCCCGGCACATGCTCTTTGCCCAGAACTTCCTTCATCGCTTTCTGCAATTCCTCGAGCGTCTTCGGGTGCGGCAAATCGTCCTTCTTCTGCGCCGCACTCCGGACTGGTAACCGCGCCAACACTATTCCGAGAAAAATTGACGCGGTTGCTAGAAAACTAAACTGACGCAAGCGGCGCTCCTTAGGCATAAAGCTCACCTTTGGGCCGCATTCTATCCGCGATTTTGGATGACGCCATAGGGATGAACGGCCTCGGGCGGGATAAACGTGAACCGATTGACCCTTTCCGCACTCTCGCTTACGATGCCTCACGTCGAAATGTGAAGCAAGCACATCTCCAGACGGGAGCGCTACCGCCCATGAAGCTCTTTCTTAATCTCTTGAAATCCGTCACCCTGTTCTTCCTGGGAGCCAGCCTCTGCTTCGCCCAGCAGCCGCCGCAGGCCGAAAAAGCTCCTGAGAAACCAAAAGAGGAAAAGAAGCCGCCGGCTCCCGAAGAAAAATCCGTTCCCACAAAGCATTCCATCAAAATCGGCGGCCAGGAGATCAAATACACCGCCACGGCAGGCACGATTCTCCTAAAGCTCGAAGACGGCACGCCCAAAGCCAGTATCTTTTACATCGCCTACACGAAGGACGACGTCAGCGACCTCAGCCAGCGCCCCATCACTTTCAGCTTCAATGGCGGGCCCGGAGCGGCTTCCGTCTGGCTGCATCTCGGCGCGTTGGGCCCTCGCCACGTGCAAATGGGCGACGCCGGCGCACTGCTGCCGCCACCTTACAAGTTGGTGGATAACGAAGCCTCGCTCCTCGATGTTACCGACCTTGTTTTCATCGATCCCGTCTCCACTGGCTACAGCCGCGCCGTTCCCGGCGAAGCTCCCAAGCAATTTCACGGCGTCACGGAAGATGTCGAGTCCGTCGCCGATTTCATCCGGCTCTACGCCACGCGCAACAAGCGCTGGTCTTCGCCGAGATTTCTCGCTGGCGAAAGCTACGGCACGACGCGCGCCGCAGGCCTCTCCGGCTATCTCCAGCAGCGCTACGGCATGTACCTCAACGGCATTCTCCTCATCTCCACGATTTTGAATTTCGAGACTGCGGAATTCGATGCCGGAAATGATTTGCCCTATATCCTCTATCTGCCGAGCTACACCGCCATCGCCTGGTATCACAAAAAACTCTCGCCGGATCTGCAGGGCGACTTGCAGAAAGCTGTCGATGAATCGCGCAGATTTGCCGTCGGCGAATACGCCGACGCGCTCATGACCGGCGATGCGCTCCCTGCCTCAGGACGAGCGGAAATCGTGCAAAAACTTGCGCGCCTCACGGGCCTTTCGACGGATTACATCGACCGCACCAACCTCCGTGTCGAGATCAACCGATTCACCAAGGAACTTCTCCGCAACGAACGCCGCACCATCGGCCGCATCGACGCGCGCTTCACCAGCATGGACCGCGATGCCGCTGGGGAAAAGCCGGAGTTCGACCCCAGCATCGCCGCGATCATTGGCCCTTACGCGGGCATGCTCAATGATTACGTCCGCAACGACCTCAAATTCGACAGCGATCTGCCTTATGAAGTTCTCACCGCGCGGGTGCGCCCGTGGAATTACGCGCCGTACGAAAATCGCTACGTCAACGTAGCCGAAACGCTGCGCCAGGCCATGACGCAAAATCCCTTCCTCCATGTTTTCGTCGCCAAAGGCTACTACGATCTCGCCACACCTTTTTTCGCTGCGGACTACACCTTTGATCACCTCGGCCTGGACCCAACATTGCGCGGACATCTCAGCGGCGCTTACTACGAAGCCGGCCACATGATGTACGTTCACCCGCCTTCTCTCATGAAGCTCAAACAGGATATGGCGAAATTCGTCCTTTCCAGCCTTCCCGGAAGCGCGACGAAATGAAGCGATTCTTCGGTATTCTGATATGGGTTGTCCTGGCGGTTGCGGCTGCGGGGGCGCTCGGCGCCATGGCCTTCTACCGCGGTGAACCGCTCAACGCCATGTGGTTTGTCATCGCCGCGGTGTGCAGTTATCTCGTCTCGTTCCGCCTCTATTCCGCTTTTGTGGCCGCCAGGATCCTCGCCCTCGATGACAGTCGTGCCACTCCCGCGGAACGCCATGACGATGGCCGCGATTTCGTGCCCACGAACAAATGGGTTCTCTTCGGCCACCATTTTGCTGCGATCGCCGGGCCCGGCCCGCTTGTCGGCCCCACGCTCGCCGCGCAATTTGGCTATTTGCCCGGGACGCTTTGGCTGATTGCGGGCGCGGCCTTTGCCGGCTGCGTGCAGGATTTTGTCATTCTGTTTTGCTCCATTCGCCGCGATGGCAAATCTCTCGGGCAGATGGCTCGCGAAGAAGTCAGCGAACGTGGCGGTTTCATCGCGCAACTCGCGGTGCTCGCCATCATAACCATCCTTCTCGCCGTGATCGCGTTGGTCGTCGTCAACGCGCTCAAGTCCTCCCCCTGGGCCACTTTCACGCTCGCCATGACCATCCCCATCGCCATCTTGCTGGGGCTGTATCTTCGATTCGTTCGGCCGGGCCGCGTGCTCGAAGCTTCCATTATGGGCGTGGCGCTTGTTCTATTCGTCGTTGTTGCCGGGCAGTGGGTTGCCGATTCGCCTTTCTGGTCGCACGTTTTCACCCTGAGCGCAATCGCCTTGGCTTTCGCCATCATCCTTTACGGCTTCGCTGCTTCCGCTTTGCCGGTCTGGCTGCTACTTGCCCCGCGTGACTATCTCAGCGCCTTCATCAAGGCCGGGGCCATTTTTTCGCTTGCCGCGGGCATCCTCCTGGTTCGCCCGCAAGTGCTGATGCCGCCCCTCACGCGCTTCGTTGACGGCACGGGCCCGGTGTTCGCCGGTAAGATTTTCCCGTTTTGTTTCATCACCATCGCTTGTGGCGCCATCAGCGGATTTCATTCGCTCATCTCTTCCGGCACCACGCCAAAAATGATTCTGCGAGAGAGCCACGCGCGGCTGATCGGCTACGGGGCCATGCTGCTCGAGTCTTTCGTAGGCGTCATGGCCATGGTTGCTGCCTGCGCGATGACGCCCGGCATCTATTTCGCCATCAACAGTCCCCCCGGCATCGTCGGAAGTACCGCCGATGCCGCCGCAACGACCATCAGCAGCTGGGGCTACACGCTGCAAGCGCAAACTATGACCGACCTCGCGCACGCAGTCGGCGAAATTACCTTGTGGAATCGTGCTGGCGGCGCGCCCTCGCTCGCCGTGGGCATGGCGCAGATCTTTTCGAACACCCTCGGCGGTCCGCGTCTTCTCAGCATCTGGTACCACTTCGCCATCATGTTCGAGGCGCTTTTCATTCTCACGGTGCTCGATGCCGGCACGCGCGTTGGCCGCTTCATGGTGCAGGAACTTGGAAGCCGCATCTGGGCGCCGTTCAGCCGCAAAGGCTGGATGCCCGGCATTTTGCTCTCGAGCGCCGTCATCGTGGGCCTATGGGGTTATTTCCTCTACCAGGGTGTGATCGATCCGCTCGGCGGCATCAATTCGCTTTGGCCGCTCTTCGGCATTTCCAATCAATTGCTCGCGGCCGTCGCGCTCGTCGTGGCCACCACGATTCTTCTGAAAATGGGCCGTCTGCGCTGGATTTGGGTGACGCTGCTGCCGATGGTGTGGCTGGTCATCATCACCATGACCGCCAGCTACCAGAAAATCTTCGATCTCAATCCGCGCATCGGATTTCTCTCGGGTGCAAACGCGCTCGCCGCGCAAATCACGGCCGGAAAAATCGCCGCTGCCAAGATCGCGGAAACCCATCGGCTCATTTTCAACTTCCGACTCGATGCCGCGGTCACCGCCGTCCTGGCGCTGATGATTCTTGTCCTGATCGTCGAAGCTTTCGTGCAGTGGTACTCAATCTTGAGCCGCCGTCGCGAACCGGTTCTGCACGAAACGCCCTATGTAGCCACGCAATGGGCCCAAGGCTTTGCCGGGACCGCCCACGGAGACGATTGATGTTCACGATGGCCACACGCGATGAAGTCAAAGTAGGGACAGGCATTGGCCTGCCCGTCCGTCGCCATTGGTTGCGTCGTTTCGCGCGCATCGCCTGGCGCGGCCTCCGTGAATGGTGCGGCGATTCCGCCTACGAACTTTATCTTCGTTCGAAAGCCAGGCAGTCCAGCGATTCTCGAACTCTCTCTGCAGCCGAATTCTACGTCGAGCAACTCGACCGCCGCTATTCGCGGCCGAACCGCTGCTGTTGAGGTACGCCAAAATGGTTCTTGCTGCCGCAAGGTCCCAGGAGTAGATTCACCTTATCCGTGTCGGCACCCGTTTCTATCACCTTCATTGGAGGGATCATGCGACGTATTCCCCGTATGTTTTCAATTCCTCTTCTCGCGCTGGCTGCCAGCCTCATTTATTTCACCTCGTCAGCGCAGGAGAAATCTTCCAAACCCGATTTCGACATGACGGCCAGCTACATCGAAGCATGCAGCTGCGACATGTTCTGTCCCTGCTACTACAATGACCATTCCACCAATCACATGGCCGCGGGCGAGCATCACATGGAGGAACACTTCTGCCGCGCCAATCTCGTTCTGAAAGTCGACAAGGGCTACTACAAGGACACCAAGCTGGACGGCGCCAAAGTCTGGATGGCCACCGATCTGGGCAGCGATTGGAGCACCGGCAAGGATTCCTGGCTGGTGGTGAATTTCGATCCCAGTGTCAGCAAGGAGCAGCAAGCCGCCATGGCCGATATCTTGGGCCAGCTCTATCCGATTCCCTGGCAGAAAAAGGCTGCCGACACCTCGGCCTTCTCATGGGAGGTAGACACAAAGGCAGGCGTGGCCCATGCCAAAATGAACAGTGGCAAGGGAGAGGTCACGCTCGAACGCGTCAAGGGTGACAATCCCCACCAGGAAGTGGTCGTGCACAACCTGAAGTATTGGGGAGCGCAATCCAACGACGGCTTCCGCATGTGGAAGAGCAAGCACGAAGCCTTCGACGGCGACGGCCACAAGTTCTCCTACGACGGCACCAACGGGTTCCTGATCACCATTCACTATTCAGGAAACGCGAAGGCGGCCGCAGCAGACTGACCTTCGACTCGAGCTGGTCCGGTCGCCCGAGCCTCCCTATCCAAGGAAGGCTCGCGCATCTGGCTAGAACTCTCCGTCGTCTTCAGCAAGCGGTTTCAACGCCGTGGTTTTGTGTGTGATGCGGATGCTGTTGTTGCGGATCCCTGCGAGAATGGCGCGCCGCGTGTCCAACGGAAGCATTTCCGGGGCGAAAACGCCAGTTAGTTCCCGCGGAAAAAACTTGATGAAGAGTGCCGCGATATGCGCCGTCGCATAGGCCACGGGTGTCGTATACCGCCCTTGCTGGCGTATCTGATAGAGCGTCGGAAACATGCAATCGCTTCGTATCAACAGCCGCTGATCTTCCTTCTTCCCGCGCTTGACCCCCCAAACCAGAACCGCCGCCGCGAACCGTGCATTCTGCAAGATTCCTTGGCGGATCAACTTCGCGATCAAGCGCGGCGAAGAAGTCTGCGGAAAATGCTGCCGTGCCATCCCGCGCGACCTCGAGAGTTTTCCCTGTTTGTGCCACCGTCGCAGCCGGTCGATCTCGCTCCCGCCGATCTTAACGTCGAGGTCCCGCATGCGGATGAGATGCGGCAGCGTGGCGACTTCATCCTGCGCCGCCAGCACCACACGCGCCGTTCCGATGGGATCGGCAAATCGAAATTTCTCAATCTCCGAAAATCGCTTGCCCAACTGAAACTTCCCGCCGCGGTAAATGCGCGGGTGAGAGACCGCTTCATCGAACGAGACTTCCGGCGACCATTGCGAAATCGGATCGTCGCTCTCGCTGCTTTCATATAGCCGGACCTGCACGCTCTCGACCTCATCCAGCAAATCCGCCGCGCGCTTCACCAGCAGGTTTGTCAGACCCGGTGCTGCCCCTGTATTGATCAGTGCCACGCGGTTCTTTTCCTCGAATCTTTCCGCATACCGAAACTGCTCCGCCTTAAACGGATTCCGTGTCAAGTGGGAGCTGAGATCGAGGTAATTTGTTCGCAGTCGCAGCGCCGCGCGCATCACAATTTCATTGAACACCGACGCTGAAGCATTGACGATAAGGTGGCAGCCTTTCGCCACCTTCACGATGCCGCGTAAGTTCCGGGCATTCACTTTCGTCACGGCGATGGTGCTTTTCCCCCCCAGGAAGCGCCGCGCGCGCTCCTGGTCGCGGTCCCCGCACCAGACCGTATGTCCTTGCCTATCCAGCAATTGTGCGAGAAGGGAGCCGGTCGCTCCGGCCCCCAAAACGAAGATCCGCATGGCGTGGCCAAAACTCTATCACACTCGCGGCACTCGCTTCGGGGGTCGTTTTTTGGAAGAGCCGAATTGCGCTTCCTTTCGCACAGGCATACACTGAAAGACGTAACTCCGACCCCCCGGCCTACGGGAGAGCAAACCTACGGCCACAGGGGCGAAGTCCCGAGACGTCATCGGGACTGAGGGTTCGGGTGGAAACGCCTGGGCCTCCCGTGCTTGGAAAGGAGCGATCCGACCGAAAATGTATAGCTTTTCGGCGAGCGCCCGATTCCCAGCACTGGATCGGGCGGTTCTGTTTTTACGGGCTCCGTTGAGTCCCGAACCTCGGGAGCAGCATCCCACAAATTCAGTGCGCCATGACCCTTCACGACAAATTCGGCCGCGGCATCACCGATCTCCGTATCTCGATCACCGACCGCTGCAATTTCCGCTGCGTTTATTGCCGTTCCGCTGATCCAGAAAATTACCGCGACCATGACGAAATTCTCTCTTGGCCTGAACTCGACCGTCTCGCCAGAATTTTTCTAAACCTCGGCATCCGCAAAATCCGTATCACCGGCGGCGAGCCGCTCGTCCGCCAGGGCGTCGAGGATTACATCGCTCGTCTCCACGCCCTCGGCGTCGAAGACCTCTCCATGACCACCAACGGCCACCTTCTCGCCGAGCGCTGTAACCGCCTGCTCGCTGCCGGCCTCCGCCGCATCAACATCAGCCTCGATTCCCTCGACCCCGCTAAATTCGAGCGCATCACGCGCACGAAATCCTTTTCCATGGTGATGGAGAGCATCGACGCCGCGCAAAACTCTCGCCTGGCCCCCGCCAAAGTCAACGCCGTCCTCGTTCGCGGCATCAACGACGACGAAGTGGAGGCCTTCGCGGGGTTCGCCCGCGAACGCGGCGTCATCATGCGCTTCATTGAATTCATGCCGCTGGACGCCGACCGCCACTGGACCCGCGACCTTGTGGTCCCCGCCGCCGAAGTCCACGACCGCATCCACGCGCGCTGGCCTCTCGAACAGATCCCCCACGAGCGCAGCGAGACCGCCCGCAAATACCGCTTCGCCGATGGCGCGCCCGGCGAAATTGGCCTCATCGCTCCCGTCACGCAGCCCTTCTGCGGCCATTGCTCGCGCATCCGCCTCACCGCGGACGGCAAGCTCCGCACCTGCCTTTTCAGCCAGGACGACCACGACCTCCGCCAGCTCCTCCGCGATGGCGCTTCCGACGAGGATCTGTCTACCTACATCACCTCCGTTGTCAACGAGAAGGAGGAGGGGCACCGCATCAACGAGCGCGGTTTCGTGCCTCCCTCCCGGACCATGGTGTTTATCGGGGGATAGTGGAAAATCCCCCCAATGTGAGAAAATCAAGTTTCGAGCCAGGGACCGGGGAACGCCAAGCAGCAGCCCAGAAGCCCCAGAGTCCAATCCATGAGTAACCTCATTTCCATTTCGGAAAGCAGCCCCCTCGTCGGCAGTCACCAACCGGAGACTGTCCGCGCCCCTGAGATCGAAGCTGGTGTCGGCTGCGATTTCGACTCCTACCTCCTGGTCCCCGACAATACCCTCGACGAGCGCATCGCCGCCGCCAAGGCCCGCCTCGGTGCCGACGTCGTCATTCTCGGCCATCACTATCAGCGCGACGAAGTCATCAAATGGGCCGATTTCCGCGGCGACTCCCTCAAGCTCTCCTTTCAAGCCTCTCAAGCCCAGGGCCGCTACATCGTCTTCTGCGGCGTCCATTTCATGGCCGAAAGCGCGGACATCCTCCGCCGCGAACACCAGATGGTCATTCTGCCCGACCTCAACGCCGGCTGTTCCATGGCGGATATGGCGGACATCGGCCAGGTCGAAACCTGCTGGCAGGAGCTCTCCTCGCTGGGCGATCTGAAAATCATCCCGGTCACCTACATGAACTCCACCGCCGCCATCAAGGCCTTCACCGGCGAAAACGGCGGCTCCGTCTGCACAAGCTCCAATGCCGCTGCGGTTATGAAGTGGGGCTTCGAATCTGGCGAAAAAGTTCTCTTCCTCCCCGACGAACATCTCGGTCGCAACACCGGTTATCGCATGGGCCTGCCCCTCGACCAGATGATCATCTGGGATCCCTACCAGGAACTCGGCGGCAACACTCCCGAAGCCATTCGCGCCGCGCGCATCATTCTCTGGAAGGGCTACTGCTCCGTGCACCAGCGCTTTACCCCGCAGCACGTCGCGCGCGTTCGCCGCGAGCATCCCGGGATTCACGTCATGGCTCATCCCGAATGCCGCTTTGAAGTCGCGCAAGCCGCCGACGAAATCGGCTCCACCGAAGGCATCATCAAAGCCATCACGTCTTCTCCCGCGGGCGCGGAGTGGGCCGTCGGCACGGAAATTCACCTCGTCAACCGCCTCGGTAAGGAGCTCAAGAACCACAAAGTCATCTCGCTTGACCCCAGTGTTTGCGTTTGCACCACCATGTTTCGCATCACCCCGCAGCATCTTCTCTGGGCGCTCGAAAATCTCGGCGAAGGCCACGTCGTCAACCGTATTTCCGTCGACGAACGAACCCGCCACTATGCGCGTTTGGCTCTCGACCGCATGCTCAGTTTGCGCTAGCATCCAATTAGTATCAGTTCTATTCTCTCTTGTTGTCCCGGCAGAAGAGTCCCCGGAACGGAAACTTCATGGCAGACGATGACGACGACCAGGAGCAAGACGAAACTCCGGAACCGGCCCAACGCCTGTTCACCTTGCCGGAAGCCGAACGCGCCCGTCGGGAACTTGAGCCTTTTCTCGTCGAGGCCATTGACTGCCGCAAGAAACTCTCCGGCCTCGAAAACGATCTCTCTGCCGTCGCCGCGAGGATCATGATGATGGGCGGCGTGCTGGTCCCCTACGAAAAGCTCGCCGCCGTCCGCGCCCAGCATCAGCAGCTCGCCGAATCCCTGAAGTCGGCTCTCGACCGTATCCTCGAAACCGGCTGCATCATCAAGGACCTCGAAATTGGCCTCCTCGATTTTCCTGCGATCATCGACAATCAGGACGTCTATCTTTGCTGGAAGCTCGGCGAGGACCGCATCCGTTTTTATCATCGCCAGGACGAAGGATTCTCTGGCCGCAAGCCCCTCGACCCTCGCGACCTCGGCCCTGGCGACACAGTTCAGTAGCACAGGCTTCAGCCTGCGCCCTTTCGGCGCGTTGGCCCGGCGCCGTTGTGGCCGGTCTTCAGACCGGCGTTTTTTCATGGTGTCATCCTGAGCGGGGCGAGGGATCTCAGCGTAAAATAGCTCTCGAACGCTGTGCCTGTGTCATTCTGTGACGGGGCCGGGGCTTATCCCGCCCGTTCCACTTCCCGAAAGGAAGTCGCTTGTCCTCACCCACTGAAAACCGTCTGAAAAACTCCGCCAGCCCCTACCTGCGTTCCGCCGCCCACCAACCCATCGACTGGCACGAATGGGGCGACGCCGCGTTCGCCCACGCCAAATCGGAAGATAAGCCTATCCTCCTCGACATCGGTGCTGTCTGGTGCCACTGGTGCCACGTCATTGATCGCGAAAGCTACGAAAACGTCGAAATCGCGAAGATCATCAACGAACATTTCGTCGCCGTAAAAGTCGATCGCGACGAGCGCCCCGACGTCGACTCCCGCTATCAATCTGCCATCAGCGCCATCTCCGGCCAGGGCGGCTGGCCGCTCACCGGCTTCCTGCTTTCCGATGGCAAGCCCTTTTTCGGCGGCACTTATTTCCCGCCTGACGACCAAATGGGCCGCCCCGGTTTTCGCCGCCTCCTCCTCGCCGTCGCCGATTCTTATCGCCACAAGCGCGCCGAGCTTGAGCGCGCTGCCAATTCTCTTTCCGACGCCGTTGCCCAAGCCGAAGCCTTCACCGGCGCCCGCGCCGATTTCGACCTTGGCGTCGTCGACGCCCAGATCAAATCCATCACCCAGCTCTTCGACATAAAAAACGGCGGATTTGGCCGCGCCCCAAAATTCCCGCACGCTTCCGCCATCGACCTCCTCCTCGAACGCTATCAACAAACGAAAGAAAAGCATCTGCTGGCCATGGCCGAAACCACTCTCGAAAAAATGGCTCGCGGCGGCGTTTACGACCAGCTCGCGGGCGGTTTCCATCGCTATTCCGTTGACGAGCGCTGGCTCGTCCCCCACTTCGAAAAAATGTCCTACGACAATTCCGAACTCCTCAAAAATTATCTTCACGGTGCGCAATTGACTCAGAATTGGCTTTTGCCAGAGACGGCCGCTGGCATCATCGCTTGGGTGAACGAAGTCTTGTCCGACCAAGTGAACGGCGGTTTTTACGCCAGTCAGGACGCGGACTACTCCCTAGACGACGACGGAGACTACTTCACGTGGACGTTGGATGAAGTGCGCGCGGTCCTCTCGGCAGAAGAATCGAAAGTGGCCGAGCTGTATTACGACGTGGAATCCCATGGAGAAATGCATCACAACCCAACAAAAAACGTCCTATGGGTTGCGCGCGAATTCGAGGAAATCGCTGAAACCGTAAAAACAGACCCGGACTCCGCCATGAAGCTCTTGCTTCAGGCCAATCTGAAGATGCTGAACGCACGCCGCGCTCGACCGACGCCGTTCGTCGATAAGACCATGTACGTAAGTTGGAATGCGATGTTTGTGTCCGCCTATCTAGAAGCAAGTCGAGTATTAGAGGAATCCGAATATCTCGGCTGCAGGGCATTTGCTCTGAAGACTCTCGAGCGCATGCTGAGAGAAGCCTGGACCGACTCCCGTGGCTTCGGCCACCGCATGGGCGGCCTTGCTCTCGAAGGCTCGCTCGACGATCAAGTCTTCAGCGTCCTCGCTCTCCTCGACGCCTACGAATCCACACTCGATCCGCGTTACTTCTCCGCCGCGCAGAAAACCATGGACCTCGCCATTGCCCGCTACGGCGACGCCGAAGGCGGCGGCTTCTTCGATCGCCCATCCGACGCCGCGCCCATGGGCGGCCTCGATGTCCGCCGCAAACCCTTTCAGGATTCACCGACGCCCAGCGCGAACTCCGTCGCTGCCGTGGCCCTCGTTCGCATGCACTCCTTCACTGGCGACGACCGCTACTACGCCTTTGCCCAAAAAACTCTAGAAGCCTTTGCTGGCATCGCTCCGCAGTACGGTCTCTTCGCTGCCACCTATGGCCTCGCGGCCACACTCTTCGCCCATCATCCCCTGCAAGTCGTCATCACCGGCCCCGCCAACGATCCCATCGCCCAAGCCCTCGAAGCTGCCGCCAACCGCGTCTACCGTTTCGGCAAATCCGTTCTCCGCGTAACTCCCGGAACTCCGCAACTCCGTCTCGCTGGCGCCCTCAGAGAGACTCTCCCTCATCTCCCGGCCGGAAAACCGCTCGCTCTCGTCTGCTCCGGCAACACCTGTCTGCCCCCAACCAGCGACCCCGAGCAACTCGTCGCCCTCCTAGAAAACGGCGTCGCCGGCGCCGCCACCTTGTAGCATCACTCACCGTGCGCGAGCAGAAGAGAATAGTTCCATTGTAGGGGCGCCGTATGCTGTGCCCCTACGACCGAGCGTTCCACACAGACCGCGACTTGAATTCTGCCGCAAATGAAAAACGGGCGCGATGCTCCGCACCGCGCCCCGAACAAACAGCTTTGCGTTTCAGAACATCTGTGCCTGGCCGGTTTTCACCAGTCGCCCGTCACCTGTCACTCTTATTTCCTCGGCCTCGATTCCGGCGGCACCAATCCTGACACGCGGTAGTACACCACGAGTTGCCCGTAGTGTTCTCCCGAGTGCTCCATGAAGCCATAAGCGAAGTCAATCACGCGCACCTGCTGATTCGCGTACGGATCGACGACCAGGGCATTCAGCCCCGCATCGCCTTTCGCTTTGATCGCTGCCGCACCGTCGGCGAAGGATTTCTTCACGTAAGCGGCCACTTCCGCCTTGCTCTTGAGTTTGTCTTTCGAGAAATCTTCTTGCGGGGGCGGCTTCTCTCCCTTCACCGGGTTGGTGAAAAAATAATTCACATCCGCAACGTGCAGGAGTCCTTCTCGGAAGCTGCGCTGCTCCGGATTCGGTTTGAACTCGTACTTGTCCTCGGGGAAGTCCTCCGCCATGGCTGTCAGCTTCCGCCCGATGTCGTTCCATTGCACCAGCACCGCTTCTGTCGGACTCACCGCCGCCTTGGGTGGCTCTTTCTTCTTTGCCGCATCCTGCGCCACCGCGGGAAGTCCAGCCAACCCAGCCCCCAGCACAAGACTTGCCAGCACATTCCACTTCTTCATAAGTTTTCTCCTCCGTTTCGCCCGGAATCCGGACGTTCTCTCCATCAGACGGCCCACTCGGCCAGTCGTTTCCCCTCGGTCCAGCCCGGTCCACCTGGCCTTCCGGGGGGTTATCTTACGCAGGAAGAGCTCCCTACGTCATGCAAATTCCGCAAGCTATGCATGCTAAACTTGTACTTTACGTGTTGGGGGTGCCATCACCGTGAATTGGGGCTTTTTATTGCTGCGTATCGCCATCGTTCTGGCGATTCTGACCCTGCTCTTTTTCTCGCAGCGCTTCTGGTACCAGGCCCTTTGGCGTGTCACCTCCCAGTGGGGACGCATGCCGCTCCGTGTTGGTGCGCGTCTGGCCTACGTCGTTCTTCTCCTATTGGTGATCGTCACCATCGCCCAAGGGTTGGCCTTCGGCCGCGGAGGCTTTGCTCGCCAAAGCTCCATGATTACCGTTCTTGCCGGCCTCTGGTTCTTCAGTGCTCTCTTCGCCTATCTGGCAGTCAAAATAGTTCACGCCCTGGAGCGCTTGTGGAGATGGATGCACGCCTCGGTCGCCCCGAGATTCGCCGTGCCGCCTAAACATTCTGGCGCGCTGCCTTCCATTCCTGCCGCTGCTGAAGTCGTCGCCGATCCCAGTCGTCGCTACTTTTTCCGCGCTGCCACCGCCGCTGCTGGCGCCGCTCCCTTCATTGGAGCGATGTACGGTTTTGCCGCTGAGCGCCTGAACTATCAGGTCCGCCGCATTGAAATTCCTATCCCAAATCTGCCTTCCGCTCTCGACGGCCTGCAGATCGTGCAAATTAGCGATATTCACCTTAGCGGCTACATGTCCCGCTCGCAAGTCCGCCGCGCCGTCGACATGGCCAGTGATCTCGGCGCCGATCTTGCTGTTGTCACAGGCGATCTCATTACCGGCCAAGGCGACCCCATCGCCGATTGCGTGGACGAGATTCGCCATCTTCACGCGCCGTTGGGCATCTGGGGCTGCAACGGCAATCACGAAATTTACGCGCGCGCCGAAGACGAAGCCGCTTATCTCTACGCGCAGGCGGGCATGAAACTACTGCGCCACGAGAACGCGCAAATTTCATTCAACGGCACGCAATTCAATCTCATCGGCGTCGATTACCAGCGCGAGCGCAACCCCCACGGTCAGCGCCAACAGACCCTTTCGAACGTTGAACATCTCGTCCGACCCGGCATGCCGAATATTCTTCTGTCCCACAATCCCAACTCTTTCCCTCGCGCCGCCGAACTCGGCATCGAGCTCTCGCTTGCCGGCCACACCCATGGCGGCCAGATTCAAGTCGAAATCCTCGACCATCGCCTCAGTCCCGCGCGCTTCATCACTGACTACATCGCCGGCCTCTATCAACGCCCGCTTTTCGCTCCTGCGCCGGCGGGGCGTGTCTCTGCCGAACCTCGTGCTTCTCGCGGCTTCGCTCCATCGCCCTTCACCTCTTCTTCCCCGATGGCCCATATCTACGTCAATCGCGGCCTCGGCACCGTGGGCGCTCCCGTCCGTTTGGGCGTGCCCCCGGAGATCAGCCTTATCGTCCTCCGCCGCGCCTAATTAGGGGCGCCGCCGCAAACGAATTCTTTTTCTACAATCCTCAAGCGCCGTGGACTAGAAATCTCCAGAGTTCCGTATTCCTCTCGGGCTGCGAATCCAATTTTCAGGAGGCCGCCTTTTCGCCTGCCTCGGTTCCCCGCAACAAAGTCGCTTATTCTCAATTCGAATGAGCCAACCGCAAGTCTTGTATCTATTGGTAGGCAGCTTGCATCCAACCGGGTTGAGTCCAGCCAGGCGGAGGCGTGTTCGCGAATGCGTGGGACGTGTTCGCTTCGAAAATCTCGCTTAGGAGAGGATTCACCCATGGAGTTCACAGGCAAGTTTCTGAGGTTCCTCGCTGTCTTTGCACTTTCGATTTTTCTACTCCCCGCCGCAGTTCAGGCGCAACACTACAAACAAACAAATCTCGTCTCCGACATCATGGGCATGGCTCCCGTCCATGACCCCAACCTGAAAAATCCCTGGGGACTCACGCGCTCCTCCGGCAGCCCCTGGTGGATCGGCAACAATAATTCCGGCACCTCCACGCTGTACGACGGCAATGGCAATCCCTTTCCACCACCACAGAATGGGGGCCCGCTGGTCGTCACCGTTCCGCCTCCGCGTTTCGCGCCGGGTACTCAGTCTGCCCCGACAGGTGTGGTTTTCAACGGAAGCCCGACGGACTTCAAGGCCGCTCACTTCATCTTCGCGACGGAGGATGGAACCATTTCCAGTTGGGCTAGCGGGCAGAACGCCGTCCTGAGGGTAGATAATTCCGATAATGGTTCGGCGAACGGTGCGGTCTACAAAGGCGCCACATCCGCGGACATCAACGGCCAGCGCTTTCTTTACGTCACGAATTTCCGCTCCGCCAGAGTCGAAGTCTACGACACCAACTTCACCCGCGCGCACCTCGGTGAAGATGCCTTCGAAGCCGAGGGCATTCCGAGCGGTTTCGCTCCCTTCAACATCCAGAACATCGGCGGCAGCTTATTCGTCACCTACGCCAAGCAGAACGCCGCGAGGCACGATGACGTGGCCGGCGCCGGCAATGGCTTCGTTCGAATTTTCACTCCTTCCGGAAGACAGATCGGCAGTCTCGAACATGGCGATTGGCTCAATTCGCCCTGGGGAGTCGTCTGGACCACCCGCGATTTTGGCGAATTCAGCAACGCCATTCTCGTCGGCAATTTCGGCAGCGGCTGGATCGCCGCCTTCAACGGCTTCACCTACAAATTCATGGGCTTCGTGAAAGCACCCAAAGCACCCAACGCTCCGGACGATTCCATCCTGACCATCGACGGCTTGTGGTCGCTTACCTTCGCCAATGACGGGATCGCCGGGCTCGCAAACACCCTGTATTTCACTGCCGGCATCAACGGCGAACAGGACGGCCTCTTCGGCACCATCACTCCCGTTGACGGCCTCGACGGCGACGAAGAGTAACTTCTCGGGCGATTAGCTCTTCAAAAGACGCAAAAACAAGTGAACGAGGCGGCAGAGCCTGGCCATGCTCTGCCGTCTTATTCTTGATCCCCTGATTCTTCCGGTTCACTCTTGTTTTCGCCGAATGATGTTAAGATTTTCAGTTCTTTTCCCTTTCATCATGCCGGTCAAAGGAAAAAATTACTGGCTTGAAACCGTAACCACGCCCCCTGTGCCGTCGGCGCGCGATTTGCCGGACAGCATTGACGTCGCCATCGTCGGCGGAGGTTTCTTCGGTCTCTCCGCCGCGCGCGCACTCGCGAAGCATGGCGTGAACGTCGCCGTCTTCGAGGCGGAAACGCTTGGCTGGGGCGCCAGTTCCCGCAACGGCGGGATGGTCCTCACCGGAATGAAGCTGCCTGTGCCGGCACTGATCCGGCGTTACGGCAGCGAAGCCGTGCGCAAGATGTACGCCGCTTCGCTCGACACCATCGATTGTGTCGAGCAGCTCGTGCGCGAGGAAAATATCGACTGCAATTTCTCGCGTTGCGGCCACCTCGAGGTCGCCTGCAAGCAATCGCACTTCGACGGCTACGAAGAATCCGCCGCTCTCATCCAGCGCGAGTTCCATCACGAGCTCCGCGTCATTCCGAAAAGCGAGCTGCCCGCGGAAATCGGCTCCGATATTTATTTCGGCGGCATGGTCGACGAATCCAGTGCGGGCTTGAATCCCGCCCGCTATGTCGCCGGTCTCTCCTATGCGGCGCAGCGCGCCGGTGCCTGTCTTCACGAGCACACGCGCGTTACAGCCATCGAACGGGAGAGAAACAACGCAGCGCGCAAATTCCGCCTGCGCACTTCAAAAGGCGCCGTCGCCGCCCGCGAAGTAATTCTTGCTAGCGGTGCCTATACCAGCGAGGCAACCCCCGCGCTGCGCAAGAAAATCATCCCCATCGGCTCGTACATCATCGCCACAGAGATTCTGCCCGCCGACCTGGCCCGCGAACTCAGCCCCCGCAACCGCATGATTTATGATTCCAAGCATTTTCTCTACTACTACCGGCTCACGCCGGACAATCGCGTGCTCTTCGGCGGGCGCGCCGCATTTTTTCCTGAAACGGAAAGTACCGTCCGCCGGAGCGCGGAAATCCTTCGCCGTGGCATGATCGAGGTCTACCCGCAATTGCGCGACACCAAGGTCGAATTCGCCTGGGGCGGCACGCTCGATTTCACTCTCGACGTAATGCCGCATGCCGGAATGATCGACGGCATGTATTTCGCCGCGGGATTCGCCGGCCACGGCGTCGCTGCCGCCACCTGGTTCGGCGCCAAGCTTGCCGGGCTCGTCTGCGGCGAGCCCCACGACATTCCATTCACAAACATCAAATTTTCTTCAGCTCCGTTCGGCCTGCGCAGCGGCCATACCTGGGCGCTCCCTCTCGCCGGCGCCTGGTACCGTCTCCTCGATTTCCTAACGTAGTCTCGGCGTCCTTATTTTTGTAGCGCCGGCCTGCAGGCCGCCCTCTTGCTCTTTTCTTCCTCTGAACTCCGCGTCCTCTGCGTTCAGTATTTTTCTTATTTTCTTACTTCCTCATATCATTCCTTCCGTACCTCCTTACTTCATCTCTTTTTCACGACAAAATACATCACCGGCCCTAGCAGCACCGCCACCGGTCCCCACCGACGCGCGAACGCGTCGCTCCCCAGCAGCGCGACAACGCTCATTGCCAGCGGCGCAGTCACCACGTAAGCCAATCCCGCGCGCCTCCACGGAATCCGAAACGGCCGCGCCATTTCCGGGCGCTTCCGCCGTAACTGCCACGCCGCGAGCACCGTCAAAATCGTCACCGCAATCCTCAGCCACACATACACCGTCAGCAGTTGCGTCAACGTGTGAAACGCCAGCGCCGCATAAATCAGCGACGAAGTTAAAATCGCGATCCACGGCGTCCCGTACCGCGGATGCCGCTTCATCAGCGCTGCCGGCAAGTAGCCATCCTCGGCCATCGACGAAGGCATGCGCGTACTGGTCAGCACGGTCGCGTTCAGCAAAGCCAGGTTCGTCAGCAGCGCCGCCACCGTCATCCAGAATCCCAGCCACGGCCCGCCAATCAACGCCGCCGCATCCGAGAAATACCCTGTGTGCCATTTTTGCCAGTTGCCCAGCGCAGCGAGCGAAAGCAAGGTCGGCAGAAAATACGTGGCGATCGACAGCGGCACGACCAGCGCCAGCGCCAAGGGATAATTCCGCTGGGGGTTCTCCACTTCCTCGGCCACGCTGGACATCTGCTCGTATCCCGAGTAAAGCCAGATGCCCAATGCCAGTCCCACGCCGAACACCTGGAACGGCGGCGCATGCGGCGGCACGAACGGCGTAAACGGGTTGTGGTGCCACTTCGCTGCGGCCATCACGCACAAAGCCGCCACCGCCAGCAGAACGAAAATCTCCAGCACGGTCGAAATGACGCCCACCATCTGAATTCCGCGCACGTTGATCCACGTGATCACCGCCACGATGAGCACGCTCACCAGATAATGTTTCCATCCCGCAATCGCCGGAAAATAAAAGCTCAAGTAATCCGTCGTCAGCACCGCGTACGCGCCGCCCAGCACGAACGACGCGCTCCAGTTCCACCATCCCGCCAGGAATCCGCAGAAGTCGCCGAAGCCCGATCGCACCCAGCGGTACGATCCTCCCTCCACCGGAATCGCCGTGGTCATCTCCGCCACCGCCAGCGACACCGGAATGCACCAAAAAAACGGAATCACCAGGTGATAGACTAGCGTCAGCCCCGGACCGCTCGTCGTCACCATGTCTTCCAGCCCGAACGGCCCGCCCGTTGTGTACGCGTACATCACAAACACAAACGGCAGCAGCGATGCCTTCCGCATTGCCGCCCGCGTCGCGCCCGTCTTGCTTGCTTCCCTCGAAATGTTCGTTGCCCTCGTCGGTCTCAACCCCTAAAGCTTGCCTCGGAGAGGGTAACTTATCCCGCCAAGCGTGTGAATGACGAGAGGAGGTGATTCGGTAGAAGTCAGAGCGTAAGAGTCCGGTCTTCGATCGTCGAGCGGCATTCCCAGCTAGCGGCTGGTCCTCAGGTATTCTCCCCATGCTAGATTGCAGGAATCACCGAATGGAAAGTCCTCCTCGACTGCATTAGAAATCACCGCGCAAGGCGACCACTGGGCAAAAGGGGTACATCCTGGGCCGGGCTCCATGACCGGCCTGGGCAGTGTAGATGTTGCAGCTACCAGTGGGCTCTTGGACTCCTAGTCAGGCGGAGGAATCGGCAACCAGTACTTTTCCCCCGAACCCCACCCTCCGCCCGTCTGAAAAGTTCGGCACGCCGAGTAAGTCCCCGGCCCGGCGTGCCGGACCCTCCTCCCACAAGCGCGACTCCGCCGCTCCTGCGCCCCTTGTAATCTTTTCCTTGCCGCTGGCGCATTTCCATTTGCACGGGAAATGGCGAAATACGCCATTCGCTTGGCCTGCCTGGCCCTCGGGACGCGCCATGGAAAATACCCGAAGAACTCCGCGAATCCTCTGGGGCGCGGTCATATTTCTCGCGCTAATGGGAGTCGCTGTCGCCGCGCGAAGGGCCCTCGTTCTCCTCTACCCCGCGCCATTCGCAGGCAATCACTCGCCTGCCGCCGCGCTGGATGAGGGTTTCGCCCTGCACCGTTCGCTAACTTTGATGCACGTCATTCCCGGCTTTCTTTTCATGGTTCTCGGCCCGCTGCAATTTGCCAAAAACATCCGCTCGGGCCATCTGCGCTTTCATCGCTGGTCGGGCCGCATCTTTGTGGCTTGCGGTGTCATCATCGGCTTCACCGCCATCTGCATGAGCTTCACGATGTCCATCGGAGGGCTCAACCAAGCCGCAGCCACTTTGCTTTTTGCTGTCCTGTTTCTCTTCTCGCTCGTCAAGGCCTTCCTCCATATCCGCCGCCGCGAGATTCCCCAGCACCCTGAATGGATGCTCCGCGCGTTCGCCATCGGCCTCGCCGTCGCCACCATCCGCCCCATCGTCGGCATCTTCTTCGCCACCAGCCGCCTCACGCATCTCACGCCCCGCGACTTCTTCGGTACCGCCTTCTGGCTCGGC